>CAZJZI010000036.1:0-29226 GCA_964550435.1 uncultured Chitinophagales bacterium
CCATATTCGTCGCACAGCATACGCAATCCGTCCAGAAATCCAGGTTCAGGTGGAATACAACCCATGTTTCCAGCCACAGGCTCAAGGATTACAGCAGCAAGCTCAGATCCCTCTGCTTTGAAAATACTTCGAACCTGTTCCAGATCATTATATCGGGCCAGAAGCGTATCTGCGGCGGTTCCGGGGGTTACTCCCGGACTACTTGGTGTCCCTAATGTAAGTGCTCCACTACCGGCTTTGATCAGAAAACTATCAGCATGACCGTGATAGTTTCCCTCAAATTTCAGGATTTTATTACGTTTTGTGTATCCACGAGCCACGCGAACAGCGCTCATACAGGCTTCTGTTCCCGAGTTTACCATACGGATACGATCCACTGTTGGGATCATGTCCAGAATTAACTCAGCCAGTTCGACCTCACGACGAGTTGGCGCACCAAATGAGGTTGAATCGGCTGCTGCATTTTGGACAGCTTCAATTACAGCTGGATACGCATGTCCCAGCAGCATCGGACCCCAAGAGCCTATATAGTCGATATACTTGTTGTCATCCTCATCAAAAAGATAAGCACCAGCGGCTTTTTTGAAGAAAATGGGCGTTCCGCCTACGGCTTTGAACGCACGGACCGGGGAGTTGACTCCACCCGGAATAAGTTCGGTTGCCCGTGAAAAAAGGGCTTTACTTTTGGCAATATTCATAATCGCCAAAGTTAACGAAAAACTAAGTCAGATTGAAGATAATGAACTCAGTTTACACCATTGAGTTCAGGAGTAGCTTTCATCAGTACACGTTCGATGTCGAACATCATGGCGTCGAATTCGATAGGTTTGATCATGATACCATCGATGCCGAGCTGGACCAGTTGCTTGGTTCGATCCTGCATGCAATAACATCCGATAATGTACAAAAGAGGCTTGATTTCTCCCTCACGTCGACGCTTGGCAAGGTCATAATTAAAGGAGCAAAAATTATCAGTATCGGCGATAATCATGTCATACTGGTCGAAGGCCGTGTTGCTTATAAGTACATCTACATTTTGTATCACTTTGACTTCTTTTCCAATCGAGCGGAGCAACTCTGCAAGTGGATCCGCAATGTCCCGGTTGGGTTCGATCAATAAGATTCGATGCGGTTTCATGATGAGGTCAGATTTAAGTGATTGATTGGGATGCTTGAGTGGTCTTGGATTTGGTTACCGGGTTTTATTCCGGAATTTTGTTTTTAAAAAAAGCCCCGGGTTTCATTCCGGGGCTTTTGAGGTGTATATGTGTCTTTTGGGCTATCAGAAGCTAATCACTGCTTCGAGCATCAATCCGCTAAACTTACCACCGTTGAATAGGCTGGTAGATCTATAGCCTTCGTATTTTTGGGTCACGTATTCCACTTTGGTCAAAATGTTCTCGGTCATGAACCAACCACCACCGACATTGATTCTGGAGATGTCAACTTCTTCTTGAGCTGCAGTTGTTCCTGTTACCAGGTTGTAACGGCCACCGATGTAGAAGTCTTCGTTCTCGCCCAAGCGATAGAGGAGTTCACCAGCATATTGGTTGAAGGTACGGGTGTCACTTTCAGCAGCTCGTTTACCACTTGAAGTTTCGATCACACCAAAGAACTCAAGTCCTTGGAATTTCACGAATGGGTTGATCATGATTGCTGTAATCTCATTAGCAAATTCAGGATTGATACGTGGGTTACGGAATTCGCTGGTTGCAGCATTCAGGATGTTGTAGTAACGGGCACCGGCACGGTCACCTGTATACAGGTAGTTATTTCCAGACTCACTGGTTGTGTAGAGGGAACCAGTTATACGGAAGCGTAGATCTTCATTGAACTGTTTGTCATAACCAACTTTTGCAACAAATACTGGCTTGTACACAGGAGCGTTGAGAGCTGCACGAACTGTTGATTGATTCAATTTACCGTTTGTCATACCAACCATTGCAAGAAAACCATTGCTTTGATAGTATACTTCGCCACCAACTTCAGTTGTGAAGGAGTCCATCAAGAAGTTACCTACGAATGGGTTGAAGAAAGCTTGGGCGTTGTCGCTGCGACGGAAATGAGCATCACCATAGTTGATCTGCATGTGACCAAATTTGATAGTCACTTTGTCCATAAGGTCGCTCATGAAATCTTCCTGGATGAAATCCAAACGATCGATTTGCAGATATCCACCTTTTACGTATGGTTCTGGATGGTGACGAGAAGACAAATAGGTACGCAAGTGCATTCTAACACCCTTGTGTAACTGAACATCGATGTCAAAGTTTGAAGTAGCAAGGTTAAAGTTGTTGCCAATTCTTAAGATTCCACCAGGAGTGTTTTCTTGCTCGATAGCTTGAAACTGAAGTGTGTTGGATCCACCTATACGTACACGAACACCGTCGAAAGCTTCGCCTTCTACTTTTGGTGCTTCAAATACGTTAATACCAGTTTTGTCCTGGGCACGATAATACGACATGTTGCGAAGGATCTGAGCCTGCGCTACTGCACTGAAACCTACAAGGAAGGTCAGCGCGAAGATGAGTTTTGTAATAATTGAACGTTTCATTGTTGATTCCTCAAGTTGTAGTTGGTTATTGATACCTATCCGATATGGATGTTTTTTTTGTTGAAAATTTTTTGTGTTCGCAGAGTACATAGCAATTGCCGTGCCAAAGTTTAATAAAAAGACAAATTAATCCGAATATAGTTGGCGAAAGGTGTGTAAATAGTTCCCTATTGTGTTTAAATGACATTTTTATGGGCAATAAAAAAATCATTTATTTTCTTAGATCAAATTAGTGGCACAAGACATTTCTATACCTATTTATATATATCCACAAACTTTTGGCAATAGCTCAGGCGCACAATATCAGGCGATTACCCCTTGTGATACATATGCATAAACGCAGTATTTCAAGTGCTAAAGCGCCAAAATCTATCACTATGACCCATTCTGGCATCATTACATGCATTTTTGCATATCTCATATTTCAGACTTGCAAGTCTGCAATAGTTTCAGACAAAAAAGTCTTGCATTATTGCAATACATCACCCCGAGCTGATAGCTCGGGGTGTAAACTGATAACTGTAAACTGAAGGTCTGGGAGCAGAGAGCAGCGAACTTTGAGCCGCAAGCAGTTTTTACCTCTTTAATTTCTGGAATCCTAAGCTAAGAACAGAGAGTTTTGATTTTAGGCTATAATCGGTATTGCTCCATTATAGAGGTACAATTCATTAGATAAGCACGAGGGAAAATGTTGCGCTTGCATCAACTGTGCCAATAATTCGATTCTGCCAAGAACTGCTCGCTGCTCCCAACTCTTCTTCCGTTTACTGTTTACCGTTTACTCGTTACGCCAAAAAACTGACCGGAATCCAACCGGTCAGTTTTTTGGCACGGTATTTGCACATAACTGGGTAAACCAATCTCAATTCATTTAATAATTATTATGAAACGTTCTATCTTACTCAGCATCTTTATCTTAATTGCCGGTTTTGCCCAGGCACAACAGAACCTCGTATTCAATAACACGACAAAATTCTTTGTCGATGGTACTTCTTCTATTCACGACTGGACTATCGAATCAAACGAAGTTGATGGTAAATTAAATGTCGACGCTACCGGATCAGTTACTTCAGTTGAACTGACTATGAAGGCTGAGTCACTAAAAAGTGGCAAATCTGGAATGGACAAAAAAGTTTATGAAGCTTTTGATACCAAAAAGAATCCTTCTATAGCATTTAAGTCTACCGATATCACTATGAATCCAGATGGAAATGGTGGAATCACAAAAGGGACTCTCACTATGGCAGGCTCTACTGGAACTGTAGAAGTTCCATTTACCCTTGATAGTAGCTCAGGCAACTGGGTATTTACAGGTGAAGTAGTGATGTTGATGACAACATTCGATATGTCTCCTCCAACCGCAATGTTCGGTACAATCAAATCTGGCGATGAAGTCAAAGTTCGCTTTGAAGTTGTTACCAGCAAACCTGGTGTAGCCAAAGCTCAGTAGTTCTTTTGATTCTGCCCGGATATCGGTTAAATTCGGTATCCGGATTCCACAGGGCAGTTTATACTACGTGGAATCTAATTTCAACCAGGCACAGAAGTTGTTTATCCAAATGAAGCGATTCCTTTTTTCAGGATTGTGGTTGGTGATTGTGCTCGGACTTCTCTCCATGGAGGTCCGGGCTCAATCATTTTCAGGTCAGGCGAATAGCCAGACGGTGAAGACTGCATCTGAAATTATCGAACGGGTTCCTATAACTATTGACCCGGCTTCAAGAGTCTGGCTGGATGGATCGGCAAATGTTGTTGATTTCAGATGTGCGGCGGGCATTATCGAGAGTACGGGAGTCCTCCATGACATTAATGTTCAGATACTAAGGTCAGGCGGAGGTCGTCCACACGGCGACATCGAATTACATGTGAAAATCCCGGTTAAACAACTTAATTGCGGAAAAGCACCCATTAACAGAGACATGCGAAAAACTCTGAATGCTGATGAATTTCCGGTTATCGAGTATAAACTCCTCAGTAGCCAACTTATGTGTTGTACCGATGATGAGCTCCCTCAAACCATGGAAATTGAAACAGTTGGAAATCTGACACTTTCTGGAAATACCCGTAAAGAAAAAATTATCATCTCCGGTCAATTCATTGGTACTTATCAGTTTAGAATAACTGGGTCACATGTGGTTAAAATGTCCGATTTTGGACTCGAACCACCCTCGCCTATGTTAGGTCTTATCAAAGTGGATGACGAAATGATCGTGAATTTTGATGTGATCCTGACTTTAAAGGATCCAGGCATGATCTCTAAGTACATGAAACGTCAGTAATAGCTCAATCGACTGGTCTCTCTTCTTCAATTCCCAACTTTTCCATTTTTCTGTAGAGCGTACTCGGATCAATATTCAGTGCCCGGGCTGTTTCCGTTCGATTCCCCTCGAATTTCTTGAGCATGTGCTGAATATATTGTTTCTCAAATGCGGCGACCACGTTGTTAAGGGAAGAGTCATCGGAAAGAAAATCAGACTTGGGCGAAACTGAACTATCAAATGGTAAGTCTTCAGGCTGAATGTAGTCGTTATCGGTCAGTAATACCGCACGTTCCATCACGTTTTCAAGCTCACGTACCTGGCCTTTCCACTGATGCGACATAAGCATTGCCATCGCTTCAGCACTGATTCCTTTGACAGACGTACTGAGTTCTTTGTTGTATCGGTCTAAAAAATATCTGGCTAATAACGGGATGTCTTCTTTACGCTCTTCAAGCCAGGGAGCATTGATGCGGATAATATTCAAACGATAAAATAAATCTTCCCGAAAACGCCCTTCTTCAACTTCTTTTTCAAGATTCCTGTTAGTCGCAGCAATGATTCGCACATCAACATTAGACCCTTTTTGAGAACCAACCGGACGAACTTCGCCTTCCTGAAGTACACGAAGTAGCTTCACCTGCATAGATAAAGGCAACTCCCCAATTTCATCTAGAAAAAGAGTACCATTGTTGGCAAGAACAAAGTGTCCATCGTGATCACTCACAGCACCAGTAAAAGACCCTCTTTTATGACCAAAGAGCTCTGACTCGAACAATGCTTCCGGTATGGATCCGCAGTTAATCGCTACAAAAGGTCTGTTTTTCCGTTCACTACGCTGATGTACCGCCCTGGCGATCAGTTCTTTTCCAGATCCTGATGGACCAGTAACAAGAACTGTCGATTTTGTCGGTCCAACTTTATCGATCATTCGGTAAACTGACTTCATCGCCGGACTCTCACCGATGATGAAACTGAAATTGAATGAGCGATCAATGACCTCGCGCATGTATTTATTTTCACGAATAAGAGAGCGACGTTCCAGGATGGCTGTTATTCTCAGATATAGTTCATCAAGGTCGAGTGGCTTTAACATGTAATCTGCCGCACCACTCCTTAAAGCCTGAATTGCCGTTTCAACACTTGCAAAAGCTGTCATCAATATGACCAAGGTGTCAGAAGCGTATGAATTCACCTGCTTAATCAGCTCAATACCATCCATCCCAGGCATTCTTACATCCGAAATAAGAATATCAATACTTCCGTTTTTGATAATCTCTAATGCAATATTACCATCAGACGCAGTCTGGGTCTCGAATCCTTCTGACGACAAAAACTCGGCGATTGTATCTCGAATGGACGATTCATCATCAGCGATCAGGATGCGTGTACTCATGAGTAAGTAGATTTAATATTTTCTGCAGGATTTAGTATCCTGTCTTGGGGTGTGCCAATTTCGGAATAATATCCTAATGGAACAAAGATTAACCGGCTTTAGGGAATCTGACTATAAATGTAGTATTCCCCGGTTCAGAATCTACTCGTATAGATCCTCCAAGTCGGGTAATAATATTATGACTCACAGAAAGTCCCAGTCCTGTTCCTTTACCAACTTCTTTAGTCGTAAAAAAAGGTTCAAAAATGCGTTCCTTTATCGAGGGAGGTATTCCTGCACCGTTATCATGTACATGCACTACAACAGATTCACGTTCACACTCTGTTTTGACACTTACTTCAGGTTTGGGAACCTCCTCGCAAGAGTCAACCGAATTCAAAATAAAATTTAGAAAAACCTGATAAATCTGATCGGGAACAGCGGTAATCATCGGTAGTTTTGGGTCCAGGTCCAGTTCAAAACGGACATCCCGGCAGCGAGCATCATGTTTTAATAACCCGATTACTTCAGTTACGGTGTCATTGACGTTCATGAGTGACATTTCTGGACTCTTGGGTCTTGAAAAGTCTACTAAATCACGAACAATTCGGGTAATTCGGTTGATGTTTTCTCTTACCCTTCCCAACTGCTCTAACTGTGTTTTATCATCGATTCTACGTTGAAGAAGCTGAATAATAGATGAAATTGCAGTCAAAGGATTCCCTATTTCATGAGCCACACCAGCTGCCATGTGACCAAGACTTGCAAGACGATCGGAACGTTCCATCTGAGCTAGTCGAATCGCTCTGTCGGTCAGATTTCGCATCATGTACGAATAGGTCTCCGGACTTCCATCATCGCTAGGGATGCTGGTCATAGTCAGAGCTACGAACAATCTTTGTCCAGCTTTGTTTACGATATCCAGTTCGATTTCTTGTTGCCCATGTCGGGCAAATTTTGAGGCAACCGGAATGTGAATCACATCTGAGAGTTTTTTTCCAACCACCTCTTCGTTTGTCCACCCAAGCATGGTTGATGCAGAATCATTCCAAAACGTGATAACATGATTCTCATCAGTGACCACTATCGATTCAGAAGCATGGTTGATGATTCGCATGAATTGGAGTCCCTGGTTCTGAATTGCGGCAGTGTACTTTTTCCGATATTCATACAATGTCCACACGATCCAGGTGAGTAGGGCAAAAGCGGTTAAAGCTCCTCTGCTGAAATGAAGCACTCGTATCGTCTGTAAGTCTACATCAAAAACAAACAGCGTCTCATAAATTTCGAAAGCCCCGAAAATCAATCCGATTATTAAAATCGATGTCCCAAAGAGATACGGGAACCGGATTTCTTTCAGAAATGTCCGAAATGAGAGTCTATTGTTCATTTTTGGGTAGTTGGTAGTAGGGAATGGGTAATGGGAAATGGATATTCGAGTGAATGTTGTTGAGCAAGTGAACGTTGGCTTTGCCAAGTGAAAGTTGCAACTGCTTGCCTGCTTGCCCCCTAGCCTACTCTTGTTCGTGATGCGAGTATTCGAACTACATCTTTACAAAAATAAGTAGCAATCAGGTCAGCTCCGGCACGTCGGAACCCAAGCATGGTTTCCATAATCGCTTGATCTTCATTGAGCCAACCCGCTTTGGCAGCAGCCTTAATCATGGCGTATTCACCACTCACATTGTAAACAGCAACTGGAATATCGACCACTTCCTTAACTGCTCTCACAACGTCGAGGTAGGGTATTCCGGGTTTGACCATAACAATATCGGCTCCTTCTTCTACGTCAAGCAGAGTCTCGCGTAGTGCCTCGCGCACGTTCGCTGGATTCATTTGATAGGTCTTTTTATCACCAAATCCAGGTGCAGAATCGAGTGCATCCCGGAACGGACCATAAAAACACGATGCATATTTAGCACTATATGCTAAGATTCCGGTATTTACATGGCCGGCAGCCTCTAAAGCCTCACGAATAGCGCCTATTCTACCATCCATCATGTCAGATGGAGCCACAAAGTCTGTCCCTGCGTCGGCATGAGAGACCGACATTTTTGCCAATACTTCCACCGTAGCATCATTCACAATCTCCCCGTTTTCAACGATACCATCGTGTCCAAAACTGGAAAACGGATCCAGTGCGATGTCGGTCATGACACATATTTCCGGTATTGTTTCTTTTATTGAACGGATACTTCGCTGCATGAGTCCATTCGGATTCAATGCCTCGGTTCCCTTGTTATCTTTAAGATTATCGGAAACCTTGCAAAACAACAAAACAGACTTGATCCCCAAATCATAGAGCTCTTTTACTTCACCTACGGCCAGGTCAAGTGTGTATCTGAAATATCCCGGCATGGAGGCAATTTCTTCTTTGGAATTTGATCCCTCGATGATGAATACCGGGGCAATTAAATTGTCGACTGAGAGTGTCGTCTCAGTAGACATGGCACGTATTGCCGCACTGGAACGAAGTCTTCTTGGACGAATATGCATGATTCAGGAAGTTTGAGTTTCTTTAATAGTATTAAAATGTACAGACAGATTCCGTTTAATCAGCGACTGAAAGTGCCAGACTCCGAGCTCGCGTTCTACCGAAAACCGGCCTTTGTCATAGGCATCAGAAGTGAGTCCGACCTGGACCTGCTCGCAGATTTCAATGTCTTCGCGCTGTATATCGGCGCTATAATTCATATCGGACTCGATCAGGCCACTTTCAAGTGCTTTTGAGGGATTCGTATAATAGAAGTCGAATATCACTCGACATATATCATGTCCGACAGGTTCAATCACGTTGGTTTGAAGTCTGCCAGGCAAGATATTGAGCATTATGTTCGGAAACAGAAAGTAATAAAACGCTTCGCCGTTTTCGGCCTGATATGGATTATCGGTACCGTTGCTAATGAATGGACTATACTGAAGACTATAGTTATCAGCTGTTTCAGTTACATATTGGTTATAATCGAGTAGCTTAGCCAGTTCAGGATGAACAATCGGAATGTGATATCCTTCAAGAAAATTATCAGCATATACCTTCCAGTTGCAGTTGATTATATCAACAGTACGGGTGTGATAACGCATTTCAGCAATGTCGATTGGGGCGATTCGTTCAGATATTCCTTGCATTTTGGATGACAGTGTATCAGCCTTGTCATCCATATTCACAAAAATAAGGCCTTGCCAGACCTCCAAACGAACTGGTCGTAATCCAAAGTCTTTTTTGTCGAACAATTCTACGTAATTGAAATGAGGTACCCCTCTGAGTGAACCATCAGAACTGTAAGTCCAGCCGTGATATTGGCACTGAAGCATCGATTTAGTCCCCTGTTTAACAGACAAAGGTCCTCCTCGGTGTTTACAGACATTGAAATAAGCCCGTAGTTCTCCTGATTCTGTTCGAAGTACAATAATCGGATTCCCCGCAATAGTAACACAACTTGAGCTGCCTGCGGCAGGAAATTGACTTTCATGACCGACTAACTGCCATTCCTTTGAGAAAATCGCTTTGTTTTCAATCCATAACTGTCGTGGATCGGTGTACCACGACGACGGAATAGTCTCTGAGCGTGCAATGGGCACGATCTGGAGGTCACTTTGCTGGATATAGTCGGGTATTGGTATCATGAATTACGCACAAACATAAATTCTGGTGAAACTGACTTAAAGTAGTCAAAAATCAGGTGCAACCCAACGAATCCGGGTCAGGACAACCACGCTCGTGGATGCTTCAGTACCTCTACTAGTGTTGACTCAGGTGAACCGGGTCGAACCTGGAAATCATAGTCCCAGCGCACTCGTGGTGGTAAACTCATTAGAATACTTTCGACCCGACCATCGGTCTTTAATCCGAATAAAGTGCCTCTGTCGTGTATGAGGTTAAACTCGACATAACGTCCACGGCGGATTTCCTGCCAGTAGCGCTCTTCTTCTGTCCATGCGACTGATTTATTCCGTTCAACGATCGGAATATATGCATTGATAAAGGCTTGTCCATTGTGTTGAGCCAGTCCAAACAGTTGTTCCCAGGTTAGATCGGGGTATCCGTTGCCAGTATGCCGCTTGTTTTCAGTCAGGGGTACATCGACCGGACGCATGTAGTCATAGAATATACCTCCTATACCACGGGACTCACCACGGTGTGAGTTATGGAAATACAAATCACAGTCGTGTTTGAATTTCGGGTAAAGAGTGGAGTCGATTTTGTCACAGGCATCCTTGTGTTCACGATGGAAATTGCGCGCATCAGACTCAAAAAGATAATAGGGTGTCAAGTCTGCGCCACCACCAAACCAGGCATCGCGTATATCTCCATCCTTGCGGTCATATAATTCGAAGTATCTGTAGTTTGCATGAACCGTTGGAACATTCGGGTTGACCGGATGGATAACCAAAGAAAGTCCGGCAGCCATGAAAAAACCCTGATCCACACCAAACCGATCGCGTATCAACTCCGGAAGTTCTCCGTGTACCACAGAGGTATTTACTCCACCTTTTTCAAAAACAGATCCGTCGGCAATAACACGAGTATTTCCACCACCACCGGCATTTCGTTTCCAAAGATCTTCATGAAATCTGGCCCGGCCATCCTGGGCTTCGATAGCAGCACAGATACGATCCTGCAAATCATGGATAAAATCAATGAACTGGTGTTTCATAGTCTGCAGATATTAGTACTCTTTTACGGCTTCAATAAAGGCGCGGGCATGATCGACTGGAATATTCGGAAGTATTCCATGTCCAAGATTAACGATATATCGTTGCACACCGAATCGGTCAATCATCCGTTTTACCCCTGATTTTATGTCTTTTGGAGGCATCATAAGTTTACTGGGATCAAAGTTCCCTTGCAACGTTATTTCGTTGCGAGTGACTTCACGTGCATACTCTGGAGTGACGGTCCAGTCGAGTCCAATGGCTGAGGCATTGGTACAGGTCGCCAGTCGTTCGAGTGCATACCAGCTTCCTTTTGGATACAAGATAACCGGGGCTCCAACTACCTTTTCACTAATGGTTTTCAGGTACGGGAATGCCCATTCTGAGAAGTCCTCAGGACTGAGTAATCCGGCCCATGAATCGAATACTTGTATCGCTTGTGCACCTGCATGCACCTGTGCATTAAGGTAATCAATGGTCGATTTTGTGATAACATCCAACAGGTGTCTTGCTGCATCGGGGTGGGTATAGCAGAATTGCTTGACGCGCGAAAAGTCCTTGGAACCTTTGCCTTCTACCATGTAGCAGAGAATCGTCCATGGAGCACCGGCAAACCCGATCAGTGAGGCACGACCGTCAAGCCTTTGACGTGTAATACGCAGGGCGTCCATAACATAATGAAGTCGGTCTGCAGTATCAGGAACCTGTACTGCAAGGGCTTGTTCTGCAGTTCGCACCGGATTAGGAAGCCTTGGCCCCTCACCTTCATTCATGGTTACCTCGAAGCCAAGAGCCTGTGGTATCACCAAAATATCCGAGAAAATGATTGCTGCATCCGGACCAAATCGTTCAATAGGTTGCATGGTGATTTCAGCAGCCAGCTCAGGTGTTTCTACGCGCTCAAAGAATGAATATTTGCCACGTAACTCCTGATATTCGGGCAGATATCTTCCAGCCTGACGCATCATCCATACCGGAGGCCGCGACACCTGCTCCCCTCGAAGCGCCTTCAATAACAAATCATTTTGCATGATAAAATCCTGTTTTAATTCAATAATTCACAATAATCCAGACCATAACACACTACTAAACGTGCTTGGCTATAAAATCGAGTAATACTTCGGTCATTGGTGCCCTTGGAATCAGGACATCTATACCCCGTTCTTGTAGCGACGTGGCTGTAGTCTGTCCAATAGCATACCATTTACCCAAAAACCCGCGATCAAGTCCGTACGAAAAAAACTCCATGACTGCGCTCGGACTATAAAACACAACCCCTGCCGCCGTGCCCAGCTCCGTGCGTATGCTATCCAGACTCGGATCATCACCCTTCAGCAAGCCCCGTTTCGAGTAGGTTTCAATCTCCGCAACCGCAATTCTGGCATCTTTCATCGCCAGTCCTAGCTCCGGACGTTTGAAATCCCCACAAAAATGGACAATCCGGGTATGAACTCCATCCAAGAGCATCATTTTAGCAAGTGAAACAGCGTTATAATCATCAGGAAACCGCGCCAGTATACCAAAGGGTTCAATCACATCTGCTGTAGACTCTCCAACAGTGTACACAGGTTTCTTGCGTAACATTGAGACCAGCTTTTGAATAGACTCACTTTGTGTATCATCCACCTCACCTAAGAGTCCCGTTACCCCATTACCGCTGGTAAAAACTACAGCTTTAGCGGATTCCAACTGGGACCAGAAATCAGGATACCGTTTCAGTATCGCTTCAAGTCCGGAGTGTTGAACTCCGATCAACGGAAACACTACACAATCTATACCCCGTTCCCTAGCACGTTCACGATCGATTTCCGACAACGCTCTGGTGAACACCATTTTCATAGGTTACTCCGTTACGAGTCTGGCCGCTCCGGAAGCGAGTAAAGCATCTGCGGCATCGCGACCCAGTTGACGGGCATCGTCGACAGAACCCAGCGCCCGGCGGAGTTCAACATCGATACACTCAACTCCATCGCCGGACAGCACATTGGCGAACAACACAAACTCCTCACCGTCGGGACGCACATACACTCCAACCGGAGCACTACATCCACCCTCGAGCCTGTTCAGACACTGTCGCTCCGCCGCTACACAGAGTGCAGTCTCCAGATGGTGGTGTGGACGTAAAGCTTCGATCACTTCCTTGTCTCCGGCCCGAGCCATCACCGCCACGGCACCCTGAGCAGGAGCACAGATCATCCAGTCGAGATACATCGAAATCCGGTCTTCAAGCCCAAGTCTTTTTAGTCCCGCAGCCGCGAAAATCGCTCCATACCAGTCACTTTCGTCTACCTTCCGCAGTCTTGTCTGTACGTTACCGCGAATATCAGTAACCTGATGCTGTGGGTAGCGGTGTAACCACTGCCCCTGCCTGCGCAGACTACTCGTTGCGATAGTCCCGATGCCATCGGCAAGCTCCTCCTCCGAAACCTCAACACCTGCGCGTAAAACAAGCACATCACGTGGATCCTCACGCTCAAATACAGCGGCAACATTAAGTCCCACGGGCAGACGGGTAGGAATATCTTTGTGCGAATGTACCGCAATATCAATATCGCCGCGGAGAAGCGCATCGTCTAGTGCCTTTGTAAAGACCCCTTTCCCACCCATTAGTGGCAGCGGTGTATCAAGCACTAAATCACCTTCAGTTTTGATATAGATAAGCTCGGTTTCATTTCCAGTCGATTGCAACGCAGACGCAACGTGTTCGGCCTGCCAGACGGCCAGTTTACTGTCTCTGGTTCCGATTCTGATCATGATTCCGGCCGTATTTTGAACATGTCTTGCACCACACGAGTCACTTCGTCCGATTCCGGACTCTGATCCTTGAGGTGGTCGATAGACAGTGCCAGAATTTTGTTAACGATCCGTCGGGTCAATTTTTCGGCATGTTTTGCTTCTTCAGCACCAAAACGTGATGTATATCTCTCCATTTCAGCACGACGGATATCGTCAAGTTTACGGGTCAGAGCTTTGATGGTAGGAACCACTCTCTGTTCGGTCAACCACCGCTTGAAATCATCGAGTTCCTGATCAATGATATCTTCCACTAATGGAATATTTGCTTCACGCTCTTTGTACGTTTCGTCCAGACGATCGTTGAGCATGTCCATATTGATCAACCGAACTCCCGGCTGATCTCCTACCTCAGGATCGATATTTCGAGGGACCGACAAGTCCATGAGGAGAAGGGGTTGATGACTACCAGCTAGTCGCATCGCTTCAATGTGTCCGGGACGCAAAATAGGTTCTTGTGCTCCGGTCGCAACAACCACCATATCCGAATCCGACATTTTCTCTACGAGTGACTCATAAGGAGCTACTTCCACATTGAATTTATCTGCAAGACGTTGTGCTTTATGCTCACTACGGTTGATAAGAGTAACCTGATTCACACCCATATTAATCAGATTCATGCAGGTCACCTTCCCGATTTTACCAGTTCCAATGAGCAAAACACGCTTGCCAGATAGGGAACCAAGCTCATGCTTGGCAGCCTGAACCGCAGCATACGCTGTTGTTGCAGCCCCGGAACCGAGACTCGTTTCGGTACGTGATCGCTTATGTGCCCTAAATACGGATTGTATACAGCGGTGCATCACACCATCGAGCATATTGTAGTTTCCGGCATGTTCATATGCCTGTTTTACTTGCTTGATAATTTGTAAGTCACCCAAAATCTGGGCATCTAATCCTACGGCCACTCTAAAAAAATGCCTGATGGCCTCTTCGCCCCGCTTAACAAAGCCAAACTTCTCAAACTCGGTGCGAGATCCATGAGAGTACTTAACCATCAATCCGATCAGCATTTCAGCGCGATCACTTCGAGTGAACAACTCGGTCCGGTTACAGGTACTCAGCACGATCACACCGCGCATACCAATGGCTTCTGCCTCCTGAAGCAGTAACTGCTGTGACTGTGCATTCAGAGCAAAACGCTCACGCACCGATAAATCGGCATACCAATGACTGATGCCAACCACCACAAAATCGTCCATATCCGAATGGATTATTTCCATAATTCGGGAACTATCCTTATTTATTTATCCTCAACAGGTTGTACAACAGCGGATTCACTGTCTACTACAACCTCACCATTTCCACTTTTTTTGTTCTTAGCCGACTTCTCACTTTTGGAAGAAAGTTCATTAGTTGAGACGTGCTCAATGCGGTATTTTACTTCATCAACCAATGCTTGAATAAACTTCGGATGGTCGTTTAGCCCACCAGAAACCTCAAGTTTCTCGACATGAAGCCCTTCTTCTTCCAGTTCTTCTGGTAATTCTATTCCGAGTTCATGTAATGTTTCGATGTGATCAGTCACAAATGCCACTGGAATCATCAGAAAGTGCTTAATTCCGTACTCAATCAATCGAATTACAAGGTCTTCAGTGTTGGGCTGGGTCCATTTAGATGGACCAACACGTGACTGGTAGCTTAGCCAATAATTCTCTTTGCTGGCGCGCATTTGCATGATCGCTTCAACGGTCTCCTCGATCTGTCCGGTATACGGGTCACCACTTTCAACTTCTGCGATCGGGGTTCCGTGGGCTGTAAAAATGAGATGAACCTTTTTGCGTTCTTCGTCTGAGAATCGAGTCAATGCTTCGTCAATTCTCTCATTCAATGACTCGAGATAAGGCTGATTTAGGTGGTAGGACTTAACGGTGTATTCTTGCCAGTTCGGCTTTTTCCCGGTCTTCTCGAAATCGTGACGTATGTTCTCCCAATCACGAAAACTGGATCCGGTAGTGGTCCATGAGAAATGCGGATACAACGGAAGTAATACTGCATGATCTATACCATCCTCAAGCATTTCATCTATCACCTGATAAGCAAACGGACGCCAGTAACGCATTGCAGTATAAACCGTTACATCGAAATCTGGCAATTGCTCTTTTAGAGCCTTTTCCAGAGTACGACGCTGAAGCTCTGTGAGTGGATTAATAGGCGAACAGCAGTCAGAAACGACTTTATTCTGGCGATTCAGACAGTATTTACTGCCCATGCAACCCTTGGGACAAGCACTGATCTCGCGGTATTTTTCGGCGATTTTTTTGTAGCGAAACTTTGAAATAACTTTGGCTAGGGCATTCTGAACATTGCCACCACCCAGTTTGATAATATCTTCGTCGCTAAAAAGATTGTATAAAAAAGTTCTTACAGATTCCTCGGACGTTGGTCCACCGAGGTTCATTAAAACAACGCCTAACTTCGGTTTCTTCATAAATAGTAGTCGGAATTCGTGATCGTAATAGTACGGTCGCTAATTAACGAAGCTTTTATGAAGACTATGTGAAGATTTGAGCTCTGGTATTATTTAGAATAAGTATGGGTAGTGAGTAGTGGGTAGTGGATGATTCTACTTCCAACTCCCCACTACCTACTTTCATCTATCCGTTATTAGACATCTGCTCTAGGGTTCTACCTTTTGTCTCAGTCACGAATTTCTTGACTACAAAGTAAGCCAGAAGGCCAAATGCAGCATAGATTCCGTAAGAATAACCGAGTCCAATGGAAGTGAGCATAATCGGGAAGCTCATGGTGATTGCGAAGTTGGATGTCCAGTGCAGGATTCCGCACACAGCAAGGGCTGCACCACGGAACTGGTTTGGGAACATTTCACCGAGCATTACCCAAAGAACCGGACCCCAGGTAGTTGCGAAGAATCCGATGTAACCCATTGCAGCTAATAGGGCGTAAAGTCCCATTGTGTCACTGAGAATCAAATTTCCAGCAGCATCGATCTCTGCAGATCCGAAAATCACTGCCATAACGCCAAGCATAACTGCTTGACCCAAAGCGCCACCCAGAAGTAGTGCTTTACGACCCAGTTTGTCGACTAAGGCAATGGCCAGGAAAGTAAATGAAACGTTCACAGCACCGATAATCACGTTCTGCATCAAGGCATCAGATTCTGAGAATCCAGCAGCTTGCCAAAGTGTTGCGCCATAGTACATTACCACATTGATTCCGGTGAACTGTTGGAGAATGGATAATACAATTCCGACCCAGACTACAGGGTGAAGTTTTCCGGAGACTTTATCCAGGATATCACTGAGCCGTGGTTTGCGGTCTTTCTCTAGAGTAGCCTGAATCTCGGCAACTTTCGCTTCCGCATCGTTTGGATGTGAAATATGGGCCAGAATCTTACGTGCTTCCTCTGAACGACCCGCGGCAACCAGGTATCTTGGAGACTCGGGTACAAAAAGCAGAGATACAAAGAAAATTGCAGCTGGAATCATCTCCATCCAGAACATCCATTGCCATGTTTGATAACCAAGCCAGAATGTAGCCGCCGAGCCGCCAGCGACGTCGGCCAGATAGTAATTACTCAGAAAAGCAGCAAAAAGACCTAAAACGATCATCAACTGTTGAAGTGATGTCAATCGTCCACGGTATTTGGAAGGAGCAATTTCACTGATATAAGCAGGGCCAAGAATACTGGCAGCACCTACGGCCAGTCCACCCAATACACGATAAAAGACAAACTCGGCAGATGTACCAGCGATTCCTGATCCCCAGGCACTGACAATAAATGTCAATGCGGTAGCGATCATGACCATTTTACGTCCGAATTTATCGGCAAGTGTTCCGGCAAAAAATGCCCCCACTGCACATCCCAGCAGCATCGAAGCTACGTTGAATCCGGTACCTACGGCGTCGGAATTAAACGCTTCGCGAAGAGCGTCCACCGTTCCATTGATCACACCACTATCGAATCCAAACAAAAAGCCACCAATGGCAGCTGAAGTTGAAATTAGTATTACCCTTCCCAGGTTATCACCACCTGAAGAAGCAAGCGATTGCTGATTTGCCATACGCTATTGACCTCTGTATAAAGAAATTTATTGTTAATGGCCGGACAGACATCGACACGCATTGTCTGGTGACCCGTTATTTTCAGGATTATTGGTGTTGCACGGAGATTATCAAAATTCGGGCAAGAATCAAAGTCTTCAGTTTGCAATCTTTGATAAGAGACAAGGGATAAGAGAAAAGCGATAAGGGACGAGAGAAGTGCTTGGCCTGAACCTTGATGAAGTGGTATGAATTTTGGAGGCCGATTTTTTTCGCAGAAAAAACTCGGCCTCCAAAATCAGACCATGCACCTACCCTGAATGCGAAGGAATTACCCATCGGCTCGCGCAGTCGAGCTCCAGCCGTGGCATAGCCCACTAACGCAGGCGAAGCCTGTACCCACGAGTAAATAAGTCCAGGAGACTTATTTACTCAAATATAAATTCTTAAACTCGTATGGCTTCCTGAAATGCTCATCGTCAAAGTCTTCAAGGAAGTAAATCGTCTCACCCGTTGACTTCATCTCGGGTCCCAGTTCTTTTTTGACTTCTGGAAATTTATCGAACGGGAACACCGGCTCCTTAATAGCATAACATGTCAAAGACGAGCTCAGATCAAATTCACTGAGCTTCCTACCCATCATAACTTTAACACCAATGGCAGACTCCGGACGCCCGGTTGCTTTGGCAATAAACGGGATAGTCCGTGTTGCGCGTGGATTCGCCTCTAGCACATAAACTTTGTTGTCTTTGATTGCATACTGGACGTTGATAAAACCCCGTACGTTCAAAGCTTTCGCAATTCGAAGCTGATAATCTTCAAGTGTCTTGATGATCTCATCGCTTAAACTATACGGTGGCAGAACTGCAGTCGAGTCGCCAGAGTGTACACCGGCTGGTTCAATGTGCTGCATAATCCCACTGACATGCAGCTGCTCCCCATCGTAAATGGAGTCGAAGTCGACTTCAATGGCTTTATCGAGGTAGTGATCGATCAAGAATACATTCTCAGGATGTGTTGTCAAGAGTTCTTCGACATACTCTTTGAGTTCTTCGGGCTTCACTGCGATTCGCATTCCTTGTCCACCAAGGACATAGCTTGGACGAATCAAGACCGGATATTTAACTATTTCGGCTTGCTCCAGTGCCCCTTTTACGTCCATGGCCGTACCATAGCGAGGGAACGGAATGCCGCATTGGACCAATACCTCAGAGAATTTTCCTCGGTCCTCGGCCAGATCCATCATTTCATATTCGGTTCCGAAGATCTTAATACCAGATGCCTGAAAGTATTTTGCAAGTTTAAGTGCTGTTTGACCACCGACCTGTAAGATTACACCCTCGGGTTTTTCGTGCTCGAAAATATCGAGTACACGCTCCCAGTAGACCGGCTCAAAGTAGAGTTTATCAGCGATGTCGAAGTCAGTAGATACGGTCTCAGGATTACAGTTTACCATGATCGTTTCGTATCCTTCTTCTTTGGCAGCCAAAACGGCATGTGTACAGGAGTAATCGAACTCGATACCTTGTCCGATTCGGTTTGGTCCACTTCCAAGAATCATGATTTTCTTCTTATCAGTTATATAGCTCTCATTCTCGCCTTCATAAGCGGAATAGTAATATGGGGTTTGCGCAGGAAATTCGGCTGCACATGTATCCACCAGTTTAAAAGAGGGTTTGAGCCCAAGTTCATGGCGACGCTTTCTGACATGTGCTTCCGTTACCGGAGTTGCACTTTGAGATAGTAACCATGCTATTTGTTTGTCAGAAAATCCTGCTTGCTTGGCTTCATAGAGATCTTCCTTGTTCAGGGTGTCGAGTGATTGTCCTTCCAAGTGATTCTCCAGGGTCACCATGTATCGGATCTGTTGCAAAAACCATGGATCTACACGCGTGACATCATGAATTTCCTCAATAGACGCACCCATTTTGAAAGCATTCCGAATCTGGAGGCATCTGTCCCAATAGGGTTTCATCAGGCGTTCTCGCACGCGCTTTCGATCGAGCACCTCGTATCCGTCGGCACCGAGTCCTGCTCGTCCGATTTCAAGCGACTGCCATGCTTTATTCAATGCTTCCGGGAAGTTTCGGCCAATCGCCATTACCTCTCCAACTGCTTTCATCTGGGTTCCGAGCATTTCATCGACCCCGGGAAACTTCTCGAAGTTAAATCGTGGTACTTTTACTACTACATAATCGATTGAAGGCTCAAAACAGGCCGAAGTAGTGCCTGTGATTTGGTTTTTCAGCTCATCTAGCGTGTATCCGACAGCTAATTTGGAAGCTACTTTTGCAATCGGATAGCCAGTTGCTTTCGATGCCAGAGCCGATGACCGGCTCACACGTGGATTGATTTCAATGGCTACAAAACGGTCAGTGCCGGGTTCAAATGCAAACTGAACGTTACACCCACCGGCAAAAGTACCGATAGACCGCATCATCATGATAGCAGCATTACGAAGTAACTGAAACTGCTTGTCAGTGAGTGTCTGACAAGGCGCAACGGTTACAGAATCTCCGGTATGGACCCCCATCGGATCCAGATTCTCAATTCCGCAAATGATTACTACGTTGTCATTATCATCGCGTAGGAGCTCTAACTCATACTCTTTCCACCCAACAATAGACTCCTCAAGTAATATTTCGTGAATCGGACTCAGTTCCAGTCCACGAAGTACTTTGCGCTCAAATTCGTCCTCGCTCCAGATGATTCCACCACCCATTCCACCCATCGTAAACGATGGTCTGATTACTAGAGGGAAGCCACCAAGTTTGACCGCGATTTCTTTAGCGTCGAGAAGGGACTTTGCAACATAACTAATACACTGATCGACCCCGATTTTCTCCATCAAATCCCTGAACTGCTGACGATCTTCGGTGATGTCGATAGCGTCTATGTCTACACCAATGATCTGGATATTGTTCTTAGCCCAGAATCCCTGATGATGAAGATCTCGTGCCAGATTCAGTGCTGTTTGACCACCCATAGTAGGTAGGACTGCGTCGATTTTCTCTTTTGCGCAGATTTCTTTGATTGATTGTGTCGTAAGAGGCTTAAGATATATCGCATCGGCCATCATTGGATCGGTCATGATCGTGGCCGGATTCGAATTGATCAGTACAACCCGGTAACCTTCTTCCCTAAGCGATCGGCACGCCTGGGTTCCGGAATAATCGAATTCGCAGGCCTGACCGATAATGATAGGTCCTGATCCGATAAGCAGAATATTGTGGATGTCGTCTCTACGCGGCATAATGTATTCGTTTTTGGGCAGTGATGATTTACTTCGACTTGGATTGTTTTAGGCGCTCGATAAATTGGTCGAACAAATAACGGGAATCATGTGGACCCGGTGATGCTTCCGGGTGATACTGGACACTGAATCCGTTGAAGTTTTTGAATTCAAGACCTTCAACTGTGTTATCATTCAGATTGATATGACTAACCGATGCTACTGAAGAATCTATAGAATCTGGGTCAACCGAGAATCCGTGATTCTGAGTAGTGATTTCAACGAGTCCAGTGTTCATGTTCTTAACCGGGTGATTTGCGCCCCGGTGTCCAACGAACATTTTCGAAACATGGATTCCTTCAGAAAGTGCCATCAGTTGATGTCCTAGACAGATTCCGAACATGGGTTTACCGGTTTTTTTTGCCTTGTTCACGAGGTCAATGGCATAACCCATCGGATTTGGATCACCAGGGCCATTTGAAAAGAAAAATCCATCCGGATTCCATTCCATAACTTCTTCAAAAGTAGCTTGAGCCGGAAAAACACGTAGGCTACAACCACGTTCAGTGAAGCTATTGATAATATTTTGCTTGATTCCGTAATCGAATGCAGCAACCTTAAAGTGATGTCCATCATGGGTCAGTGTTTGGGCCTCGCTCCGTGTTACTTTGGAAGCCAGTTCCAGCCCATTCATATCGACCCAGCTTTTGGCCTGTTCAACCAGGGCATCAGCATCCAGATTATCACTTGAAATCACAGCATTCATCACCCCTTTTTCACGGATGTGTCGAACCAATTTACGCGTGTCGATTCCAGTGATTCCAACAATCTTATTTCTTTTCAGAAAAGCGTTGAGGCTTTCATCTGCCATTGGATTGCTGTAGTCAAACGAAAACGCTCTTACAACAACTCCAGAAACCATCACTTTTGAGGCTTCATCGTCACGGGATGACGCTCCATAGTTTCCAATGTGCGGATAGGTCATCATCATGAGTTGTCCGTAGTAGCTTGGGTCAGTAAAAATCTCCTGATACCCGTACATACTCGTGTTAAAGCACAACTCTCCTCCAGTGGTGCCATAATGCCCTATGGCATATCCGTTTTCTACCGTTCCGTCTGAGAGTGCCAGGATGGCTCTGGATCGTTCTTGCATGTTATGATGGATTGTGTTTGGATGTCATTCCTGTTGAAAAAGCAGAATATCCCATTGATAACCAATGAGTTGCTTTAGATTGAATACGACAAAAAGACAAAAAAAATCCGACTACCCTTTTTATCGAGAGTCGGATTTTGGTGGAATTTCTTTGTCTATGCGTCACTGTTTAAAATAATGCGTAGATGAATGGTGCAAGGGCCGTGTTCCCTGTGACAACAATTAAAAGCCCCAACAAAAGTAGTATGAAAACGATAGGAGCAAGCCACAATTTCTTTCTGACTTTCAGAAACAACCAGAATTCTTTTAGTATACCGACTTTGCTCATGTGTTGGGTACCTGATAATTTCGGCTAAATTACCGATTGGCCAGATAAAATAAAAGTTAAATCTAGGATGCACTACAAATATCCTAAATTAGTGTGCTTTACCCCGGATTACTGCTCCTAGTTTAACAATAACTTGTCCCATCATATATCTAGTTGCGGCAAAAACACCTTTCTCTCGGATCAAATTTCTAGCGAAATCTGATCTGGATTTGTTCAGTTTAGTGTCATCATCGATTTTCATATAATCGGGAATTGAACCAGCTTCATCAAGTATTTGGATCAATTCTTGCATTATTTTATCACTATCAAAGATTTCACTTTTCTCATTCAGGCCAATTCGATCCAATAACCGTTTACTTCCGTCCTCAAAAAGCCTTTTATCTATACTTACAGATTCATAAGATAGAAATGCATCAACGGAAGCAGATAGTGCAATCCTGTAGTCATTATCTTCTATTTTTTCAATCCATTTCTTTATTAAAATATCAATCTCAGACTTGTGCTTAAAGGCATGGACTACACACTTACGATAGATATCAGTGTAATATTGCTCGAAATCGTGTACCCCAAATACAACCTCTGATGATTTTGACCTGAATCCTTCAGACTCCATTTTTTTAATGGTACTATACTCTGGTCTGATTTCTTCACCATCTACTGGAATCAAATCCATTGCTTTTTTTAATGTGTTAACCCTGTAAATACGAGGTCCAGCTTTTCGGTAGTCCCTAAAAAACTTATCGAATATTATACCTTGAATATGAAATACATCATCGGGTTCCGCATTAGCTTCATCTACAATTTTTCTGATTGAATCGGGTAATACAAGTAAATCAGCATCTATAACCAACAGCCATTTTGAGTCTGATTTAGTACCAATAAAAAATGATTTTCGCAGAGCACTTTCAAATGGAACCTCTCGAATAATATTTATTTGGCTGGCATCTACAACCCCCAGCAGTAGTTTCTTACACAACTGTTCCGTTCGCTCTCCAGCTGAACGAATCACGACTACAAGTTGGTCTTTAGGTATCATGCTCAGTTACAGTAGAGTGAGGTACATATGTTTATGGAATGTAATATGTTGGAGCCTCTGGACCAACCGGCATTCCAAGCCCAAATACCCATAAGTAAAATAATGCTACCCAACCGATGAGAAAGAAAATAGTGTACGGAAGCATGGTCGCTATAATTGTACCAATACCCAGTTTACGGTCGTATCGGGTAGCAAAGGCAAGTATTAGTCCGAAATAACTCATCATTGGAGTAATGATGTTTGTTGTTGAATCTCCAATTCTATAGGCTGCTTGTATGACCTCAGGACTGTATCCAATCAACATCAACATGGGAACAAATATGGGTGCAGTGATTGCCCATTGAGCGGATGCTGACCCTAACGAAAGATTTACAACCGCACACATCGCAATAAAAGGAATGAACACCAATGGCCCGGTAAGATTTAAGGCAATCAGTAAATCAGCTCCTTTCACCGCCACAATCGGACCGAGATTACTCCACCCAAAAAAAGCTACAAACTGAGCCGCAAAGAATACGAGTACGATGTAAAGTCCAAGTGAACTCATGGATTTTGCCATCCCCTCAATCACATCCCGATCAGATGTAAATGCACCAGTAACTTTACCGAACACGTAACCTGGAATCAGGAAAAAGACGAAAATTAAGGTTACCATTCCACGTAGAAACGGTGAATTCAGCACATCACCAGTGTCGGGATTACGTAAAACACCCCACTCAGGAAAAACCGACAAGAAGATCAAAGCACTGACACCAAGTGTCGCTAAACCTGCCCGTTTCAAACCTTTTTGCTCTTTTTCTGTCAGTGGATCCATGCTGGAGTCTCCACTCAAGTCCTCACTTGCAATTTTTGGATCGTACTTACCCAGCTTCGGCTCAACAATTTTTACAGTAACATAGCTACCAATTATGGTAATCAAAAAAGTACTTATAATCATGAAGTACCAATTCACTGCAGGATGGACCATATATCCTGGGTCGATCAGACGAGCCGCTTCCTGAGTGATTCCGGCAAGCAGTGGATCCACAGTCCCAATAAGCAAATTTGCAGAATATCCACCTGAAACGCCTGCGAATGCAGCAGCCAGACCGGCAAGTGGATGTCGACCAAGGGCATAGAAAACGACTGCTGCCAATGGGACCAAGACCACATACCCCATTTCTGATGCCGTGTTGGAGACCACTCCCGCAAAAACAATCGTGACCGTGACCAGGATTTTAGGAGAAAGTAAAAAATTGGCTAGTTTCTGAATTAAAATCACCACATTCAGCAGTGCACTGCCAACAAAATTGGAGCTCAATTTTGGATAACTGGACTTGTCGAGGTATGATGGACGAAACGCAGCTGCTTTGAGTACTAATCCACGGATGGCAGCGCTAATGAGTCCCGAGTGCTCTGCAACTCCAACTCCAAGCAACGCAACCAACACCGTTCCAAGTGGGACAAATGATGTAAAGTTTGTGACCAGATTCTCGACAATACGTCGTAATCCATCGCCATTCATGAGGCTCACAGCGGTTATGAGTCCATCAGGAGAACGGCCCCTTGCGCCTTCCGGACGCGGATCAATGGCACTAAGTTCAAAGTATCCCGCTACCCCACTTAGAACTACTATTCCGAATGCAAATAGCGCAAACAGGGTCACTGGATGAGGTAGCAGATTTCCGAGCCACTCTACGGTGTCGAGAAATCGCATAAAAGCCGTCTTTTTGCCCAAGGGCTGGTGCGGCGGCGGAGTTTTTAAACTTGTATTTTCCATAGCCGCCAAAATAATAAAAAATTATAACCCTGCACTCATTTAACAGAGTAAATTGCTTTTGTGAGAAACTTACTGACAGTGCAAGGTTTTGAGTACTCAGAATTCAGTAAACAGTTAACAGTAAACGGCAGGGCAGTTTACTGTTTTCAGTTTACCGTTTACTGTTTTGATCGATGGCTTCGCCGCCGATTAAAACACCATCATTTTCATACAAAACACACTACCTCCGGACTTACGGTACTCGTCGGTAGACACCTCATGAACGATGAATCCAGCTGCCCGAAGCTTGGCGTTCACATCGGTGCAACCATATTGAATAATCACATTCTTCCCGTCCGGACAAGTAGCATTACATGCGAACAACTCCTCAGCTTCATGCTGATTAGCTTCAATTATTGTTGGAATAATTGCACGGATAAGCTCGAGACCTTCGTGTGTAAATGCTCCTGGATAAATGAGCGCTGTATCCTCATTTAACATGCAAAAACAAGTATCTAAGTGATAAAATGCCGGATGCAACAACTCCAAAGCTATTACTGGAACTCCAAATGTTTCGTATACAACTTCATAGGCTTCTAAGGAAGACCGGAATCCATATCCACCCCAAATCAGGCGTTTACCGATATGCCAGATGGCATCTCCCATTCCCTCGAAATCGCGGATACGGGCATCATCGAGATGATGAATCACGTAGCCGTTCTGACGATACCACTGTTCAATAAAGGCAACTTCATCTTTACGCTGATCAGCATGCATGATACTCATTAACACATGCTTAATTCCGTTCTGGTCCACGTAAGGCAAGCTCTGATTTGCACAAAACACCATGTCGGGAAGACCTGGTTGACCAGCTATATCATGAACCTGCACTCCGCTTTTCACAAACGCATTACGTACCTGCTTCCACTCGTCGGCAGCCTTTGCTCGATCTACATTGCCAATATGCCCTTCCATGTGCGGATTAATGACATACTCGACTGTAAAATGCTCAGGGGTGACCATCAGCGCCCCCTTCGGCAACGGCATGGATTCGATGTCAGCTAGCTTGAAATTCAGTTGCGATGTGTTGGTTATGACCATTTGAGTTAGATTAAGATTCATAATTTTGTCCCAATTTAAGCAGAACTCGGACTTAGGTACAAGTTTGCTCACTAGGTCTTAGTAAACTGAAAACAGAATGGAAGACCAAACACAAGTGGCGTAGCCAAGCAGTCTTTGGTCGTACATCGTGAGTGAAACGAGCGAAACCAGTAAACAGACTATCGGTTAAGCTCACAAAGTACAGGCGTGCAGAAAGGGCAGCTTTGGATTGAAGAGGTGCTCAAATAAAAATGCATGGCCGTTTACTGTTTACCGTTTTCAGTTTACTGTTTTCTTCCTTAAATTCACGAGTCTCGAAAAGTGATGTATTTACCGCAGAAAAGCGGTTCCAGAACGTTTTAAACTATTATTTATGAAATTCATCGTCTGTATTAAACAAGTCCCTGACGTATCAGCTCCTATTCAGATCCGCAACGGAGAATTGTCGATGGACTCTGATCGTATGGTGATCAATGCCTACGATGCCTCAGCAGTAGAAGAAGCGCTGGTCCTGACCGAAAAACATGGCGGAAGCGTCGATGTTGTACTCATTGGACCTGACAAAGCCAAAGAAACTATACGAAAAGCATTGGCTATGGGAGCCGATAATGGTCACCATATCGTAATAGAGGATACTTCAGGTCTTGATTCAGCTGCTTTCGCTTCAGTCCTGAAGGCATTTTTCGAAAAACAGTTATACGACGTCGTTGCCGTTGGTAAACAATCTCAGGACACCGACGCGGGCCTAACCGGATCCATGCTCGCAACCCACCTGAACTTACCATACGCTGCGAACGCTGTCGGTCTCGAAGTCGAGGGCTCGACACTCATCGTAAAACGACAGGGCGACACAGGACAGGAATTGATCTCACTTCCAACACCCTGTCTGGTAACCTGCTCTAATGACATGAACAACCCACGAATCCCAAGTCTTAAGGGGATCATGGCTTCCAAGAAAAAACCGGTTGAAAGCTACGACCTTGCCTCACTCGGACTCGACGTGAACGCACTCAAAACCGCAGTGGTAAAGACCCAGACACTGAGTTTTCAAAATATGCCGGCTCGCGAGCCAGGTAAAAAGTTCGAAGGCGACGCCGAAGAACTCGTCAGCAACCTGATCAATCTGCTGCAAAACGAAGCCAAAGTCCTTTAATCCCGATACCTATTTATTATGAGTACATTTTTAGTTTTAGTGGCCACTTCGGAAGGTAAAATCAAGCGATCTTCCCTGGAGGTCCTCAGTCATGCCCGCGAACAGGCATCCAAAAAAGGACTCCAACTCGCAGCTGCTGTTATCGACACAGACGCCAGTCGTTACACCGACGAAATCCAGTCCTATGGTGCATCGACGATCTATGCGATTTCAAATCCGGTCTTTAAATCACACCTCAACGCTCCTATGATTCAGGCTCTTTCCGCCATCATCGAAGCCGCCAAACCGTCTGTTTTTGCATGTGCTTCAACCGAAGCAACAAAAGACGTTCTCGGAGCACTTGGTGCCAAATTTAGTGCGGCCGTACTCCCAGATGTGGCAAACTTTGAGCTGACTGCTGATGGAGTTTCTGCACTACGACCGGTCATGGCAGCCAAAGTGCTGTCACAGAATATGGCGAAAGCCGATTTTACCCTAATATCAGTACGATCCGGATCCTACGATGCATCGAAATCACCGGTAGTTGCAACCGTCAAAACCATCGACTTCCAGCCATCAGATTTCTCAGCAGTACTGCGAGAAATACTGTCCAGCGCTGGCGAAAAAGTGGATCTATCTGAAGCTACGGTCGTTGTTGCGGCAGGACGTGGAGTCAAGGATGAAGCAGGTCGCAAGCTGATCGAAGACCTAGCCGAAGCACTCGGAGCTGCCATCGGAGCATCTCGCGCCGTGGTCGAGTCAGGGCTCTTCCCTGCTACTGCTCAGATTGGACAAACCGGTAAAGTGGTGTCTCCACAGCTGTATTTTGCTGTCGGAATTTCTGGTGCAGTACAACACACCGCAGGAATGGCAAACAGTAAAGTGATCGTTGCGATCAACAAAGACGCCGACGCACCGATCTTTCAAATGTCCACCTACGGACTCGTGGGAGACCTGTTCAAAATCCTGCCTCTACTCACCGAGGAAATTCGCAAAGTCAAACAAAGCGCTTAAAACAACCCTCCGATGGACGATAAATTCGATTGTATAGTCATAGGCGGTGGAATCGCCGGACTCAGTGCAGCCCTCACACTGGCTAAAAACAACATGAAATTCCTGCTCATTGAGCGTGGAGAGTTCAGTGGAGCCAAAAACGTCTCCGGTGGCGTACTGTGGGGAAGTCGTCTGAATGACCTGGTTCCAGAATACTGGGAAGAGGATGCCGGATTCGAGCGTTACGTGAACCATCGCCGTCTGACCTTCCTCGACGACACTTCGTCGTTTTCAATCGATTTCAAGTCCGACCATTTCGAGGAGAAACCATACAAAGGTCTGATTGTACTTCGCTCCAAGTTCGACAACTGGCTGGCCGGTAAGGTAGAAGAAGCTATTGCAGCAAGTGCCCACGCCGATGAATCCTTCGTGGCTACCAACATTCTGGTTGAGGAAGTTCTGATGGAGAATGGGAAAGCCGTTGGAATCCGTGCGGGTGAAGAGAAATTCTTCTCCGATTCGGTTATTATTGCAGAGGGCGTCAACAATATTCTCACTCGTCAGGTTGGTCTTCAAGACAACTACGTCAAAGCCGACAGCATGGCTACCGGAGTCAAGGAAGTCATCCGATTTGACCAAAAAGTGCTCGAAGACCGGTTCCAGCTTGAAGGAAATGCTGGAATGACTAATGAATTCATCGGATATGCCAGTGATGGTATTGAAGGCGGCGGGTTCCTATATACAAACAAAGACACCGTATCGATCGGACTCGTACTCAACATCAAGAGTATGCGCGAGAATATGGCCAAGGACAAGAAAATCTACGATGTTTTGACACACTTCAAGTCACATAAAGCGGTCCGTGACATGCTTAG
>CAZJZI010000037.1:0-28165 GCA_964550435.1 uncultured Chitinophagales bacterium
CAGGATTCCTTTGGGGTATTCACCAGATGAGACTGCACTCGCAACCTGAACCGCATAGTCTGGATAGTCAACAGAGTCTTCGTTATGAGTTCCAAAATCAATGGTCAGGTACCCCTGTGACTCGAGTATTTTTTTTACTTCGGTTTTAGCAGCAAATCCGGCGTGATCGCTGGCAATCGGAATGATCATTGTGGTAGTAGTTAGAATGTAATTAGATGCTCAAATATCCTGATTATTCCGCTGAAAATAAACCTTTATACAGGGGATTAATCAATTTAAAATTCTACTTGTTGTGAGTACATACATAAGAATGTTGGCACCCATTTGAAGAGATTTAATGCGTGTTTCCTCAGTTACATTGTGTATTTCTGCGTCTGCCCAGCCATCTGAGATATTAGATTCATATCCATAAAGCACTACTAGTCTTCCATTCGAAAACAACCCGAAAAGTTGTGGAGGTTTGTTATCGTGCTCGTGAATTTTGGGTATACCATTTGCAAACTTGAATGCCTGGTTGAATACTGGATGAGAGAAAGGTAAGTCAATTAACTCTTCATCTGGATAAAGCTGTTTCATCAAAGGGCGGACATACTCATCCATTCCATAGTCATCATCAATGAAAAGGAATCCACCTCGATCTAGATACCTTTTGAGGTTCTGAATCTCTGATGTATTCATGGTTACATTGCCATGACCTGTCATAAATACGAAAGGATATCGGAATAAATCCCTGCTACCGACAGGTATATCATCGAAACGAGGATTTATCTTTACGGGTAGACTTCTATTCGTAAAGTTGATTAGATTCGTTAAAGCTGACGGATCATTATACCAGTCACCGCCACCTCTGTATTGTAATCGTGCAATGGAGAAGGTATCTCTATAACCCTCGTTATTCTGTTGAGCCACAACCTGTTGTGTAGTCACTAAAAATATCGAACACAATAACAGCGAAATAACTAACGAAAATTGAACCATATTGTTTAAATTCATAGTGCAAAAATACTCAATTTTACTAACAGCATCATGAAAAATCGAATTCTGACCGCCCTTTTTATTACGTTGTTTTGCACCTTGCCAGTATTGGCTCAGACTATCCAAATTGACAAACTAGAACCCGCAAACTGGTGGATTGGTTTCAAAAATCCAGAACTTCAACTACTTGTTTACGGACCAAACATCTCCGAAAGCGTCGTTTCATTAGAGTACCCGGGTGTTCGACTGAAATCAGTTGAAATTCCTGAGAATCCAAATTATCTCTTTATAAATTTGGAAATTGGTGCAAATACACAGCCTGGATCCATGTCCCTGGTATTTACTAACGGAACTGAAACCGAAATTGTCAATTATCCATTACTCGAAAAATCTAACTCAAGCACTAGAATACAAGGTTTTGATGCGTCTGATGTTATTTATTTGATAATGCCTGACAGATTTGCGAATGGTGACCCCACAAACGACACTATTCCCGGGATGTTGGAAGAATCCAACAGAGATCAACCTTATGGTCGTCATGGTGGTGACCTAAAAGGAATTCAAAATAACCTGGATTATATTCATGAATTGGGGATGACAGCTATTTGGTTGAACCCAATTTTCGAAAACGACATGCCTGCTGATTACCAAAAGGGGGTTGGATTCTATCATGGTTATGCTGCTACGGATATGTATAAAGTCGACCGTAGATTTGGATCAAATGAAGAATTTAGAATGTTGATCGAAAGTGCACAAAGTCGAGGTATGAAGGTCATTATGGATATGATTCATAACCATGTGGGAACGGAACACTGGTTTGTAAAAGACTTACCATCTAAAGACTGGGTTCATGATCAATCTATACACGGCAATACTAATTTCCGTACCGGAACAGTAATGGATCCTTATGCAAGTGATTTTGACCGGAATGCTATGGTTATGGGTTGGTTTGTGGATGAAATGCCTGATTTAGACCAAAGAAATGAGTTTGTTGTTAACTATTTGATCCAGAATACCCTGTGGTGGATTGAATATTCAGGTATAGATGGGATCAGAATGGATACCCATCCTTATCCTTACAAAGAATATATGGCTGAATGGACGCGAAGGGTATTGGAAGAATACCCACAGTTCAATATCGTTGGTGAAGCATGGGCTGGCAATGTCCCAACCACCGCATACTGGCAACGCGATTTCCCTGATAAAAATGGGTATAACTCATTTTTACCAAGTATTACCGACTTTCCAATGAACAGAGCTGTTAATCAGGCATTCACTGAAGAATTTGGGTGGGAAACTGGCGTGTCGAAATTATACGACTTACTAGGACAGGATTTTCTGTACTCAGATCCATTGTTGAATGTCATTTTTCTCGACAATCATGATTTGAACAGATTTTTCTCAACGGTCGGTGAAGACCCAAGAAAAGCTAAAATGGGAATTGCTTTCATCCTTACGACTCGCGGTATCCCTCAAGTTTATTATGGTACTGAGATATTGATGCCAGGTGAGGGTATGGATCCGAACAAAAGGTACGATTTCCCTGGAGGATGGGATTCCGATACACATGATGCATTCTTGAAATCTGGTCGTATTGCTTTGGGACTCGAACGTGGGTTTCCGGTTGATGAAACCTTTGATTATGTCAAAAAAATTGCCAACTGGCGTAAAAATGCATCTGCAATTCATAATGGGCGACTAACTCATTTCATCCCTGCAAACAACACTTACGTGTATTTCAGACATAACGAAGACCAACGGGTCATGGTGGCTATTAATGCTAGTGAGGACTCTGTTACGTTAGATTATAGACGATATAGTGAGTTATTGGAAGGCTTTTCAGGTGGGATAGAGATAATCAGTGGTGAGCGTATTACCGATTTGAAAAATATCAAGGTACCAGGAATGACGGCCTTTATTATCGAGCTAAACTAACGCATCCAGGCGCTTGCAGATAGCAAGCGCCTGATACCTCACTTGAGTACTTCGATTTCGATTGAAACTTCAGAATAACTGCCAAATACACCAATTCCGCCATCTACATTGGATATGATGTTTTCAATTTCACCCGGAGACAGAGTACTTCCACCCCCCTGAATTTGCAAGGATCTGATGTAATCATACATATTGTCATCAATTGCAGATGCCCGAAGTCGGTTTGGCCCATAAAATGCCACTCCAATCCATGGAAATGTCAGCTCAACGTCATCCCCGTTTTGTTCAGTTGATGTCTGGTTGATTATACCAGATGAAACTCGATAAAAATCTTCTCTGTCTCCATCAGCGTCTGCATAAAAACGAGTGAATTCAGCATTCTCCGGATCCAAAGTTTCGTTTGTGAATACATAATACGATTGCCTTCCCGGGAAATATGAAGGGGTCAGAATCAACACAAACTGTTCTTCACCCTGATAGACTAAAGATGTCGAGTTGATTCCTTTGATGCTAAAGGTGTCAGGAACGACCGTAAAAGTTGTTACTCGTGCATCCATGGATGGGATCGTTGCTTCTAGTTCATATCTGTGTCTGGGTTTGACTGTAATCCCTGGCTCTGAGGGGCTATAGGTTCCTTGTCCGGTTCGAACAAATGTAATTACCTGTGATGTCTGACCGGATGGTAGTACTTCCTTAACAATTACTGTAGCGTCATTAATACTACGCTCTTCCTTGTTGTACTCCTCAAAAATTGGTGCAGTTCGCGTCAGAATGACGTCGTTAAGTGGTTGCATGGCTATTTGATAAGATTCGACAACAACTTGCTCAACGTAAGAGTCTTGTTCATAGAGTTCACATGAACTCAAAAAAGTAATACTAAAAATGAGTACAAACGATTTTTTCATAGTTGATCTCAGAATTGAACAGTGTAGGTTAACGTAGGTAGGATTGGAAGTAAGGGTACTTCGGATCTTGTAGCCGGATTGTCTTCAAGGTCGAACTGATAAAACCAGATATTTCTTCTCGAATAGGCATTAATAATCTGTATCTGGAATTCGCTCGTTCCCCAATTGAAAAACTTACCTTCACGGGTAAATCCAATGTCTAATCTGTGATAATCAGGAAGTCTGGATGCATTGACTCTACCGACGATGATTGGCCTGCCAGGACTAGTTCCAAACGGATCGCTGATTTCAGTTCTACCGAGTGCTTGTGTATACGCTTGTCCTGTTGCAAAACTGAATACTGTTGTTGCTTTCCATTTTGAAGAAAGTCGATAGTTTGCAACGATATTGAAGTCGTGAGTTCGATCGTATTTAGGAGGGTAGAAGTTGTTCTTGTTAAATCCATCAAATCTCCTTCTGGTAACGGACCATGTATAGCCAATAAAACCATTAAGTCTACCAGAAGTTTTCTCAAGTACAAGTTCTGTGCCGTATGCATATCCCTTGCCGTATCTGAAAAGCTCAGCATAATCTACACCAGACACATCTGGAATTCGCGGGTCCAACTCAAAAAGGCTGTTCATGTCACGGTAGTAAGCCTCTAACTCGAAGTTGTAGCCCTGAAATGGATAAATTTTGGCACCAACAACAAACTGGTCGCCCCAAGATGGTGGGACTCCGGTATCGGTTGTCAGCCACGTGTCGAATCCAGAAAATGCTTCATTCGTGATGAGAGTCAAGAATTGATAATATCGACCATAACTAGCCTGAAGTCTTAACCATGTATCTGGCGAAAATTCAGTACTGACACGTGGTTCCAATCGTAAATAATCGCCTTTTGTGAAATAATTTAATCTTACTCCGGCATTGACTGCCCACTGAGGAGTGATTTGAATGTCATCTTGAACATAAACGTTAAGATACTGTGTCTGAATCCTGGATCTGAATGATTCCTGGTTGTCGAACGAGTCAGCTAGTTTAAGAGTCAGGTTCCCGGTCCAAAAGCCAGTCTTTATTGTGTGAACAGATGATGGAGACCACTCAAGATCGCTCTTCACAGAAAAATCATTCACTGTGTTTTCTCTGGTAATTGGAGTGCCACCAATACTGAACTTCGGAGTGTTAAAATAGTTTGAACTTGTGACAGTAAACGTCGTGAATAACTGTTCAGACCGGATACTAGTCCAGGTCGAACTTAAGGTTCTGTTACCGTATCGTAATTTAAAGCGCAAATCATCCGCAAATGGGAAATCAACATTATCCTCACCACCATAGAAAGCTAGATTGAACCGATTGTTTTCATTCAGATCGAAATTGAGTTTTCCGTTGATATCAACGAAATAGAAGCTATCAGGCAGTGTATCAAATGAATTTCTTAGGACTGCAAGGACAGGTTCAATAGTTGAACGTCGAATCGCTAGCATGTATGAGCCACGTTTGTAAGGTCCTTCAATCATTGCACGAGATGATAGCATACCCAAACTTACAACGCCTGAACGTTTCACACGGTTACCATCTTTGTTATAGATGTCCAACACAGATCCTAATCTGCCACCATATTCGGCGGGGAATCCCCCTTTATACAGACGAACATCTTTTATAGCGTCCGGGTTAAATGTAGAAAAAAGGCCGAAAAAATGAGTTGGATTGTAAACAGTAGTTCTATCGAGCAGAATCAGTGTCTGATCGGGTCCGCCACCTCGAATGTACAGACCGGACGAAAAATCAGATGCAGCTTTTACACCAGGTAGTAATTGCACAGATCTGAAAACGTCAGCCTGAAGTACTGCAGGCACCTGTTTTATAAGGGCAGTTGAGACTTGTGCAGTTCCGATATTTCGCGCTTCTTCACGTTCTTCAGCATCCGCACTTACAACAACTTCACCTAAGAACACATTACTTTCCGACATTGATATATCTAGTCTTAACCTTTCCCCCGATGAAAGAGTGACTTCTCGCTCTATAGTTTGAAATCCTATGTAAGTAAACTGTAATGTGTACCTGCCTGGCTCCAGGCCTGAAAGAGTGTAGAATCCAGAGGTGTTTGTCTGTGTGCCGGTTGTGGTTCCCTTGACGATGATGTAAGCTCCAATCAGTGTTTCCTGTGACGCAGCATCGGTCACGAATCCACTAACAGTCGCTCTATTCTGTGCCTTGATTATCCCTGTAGATACTAAAATGAGAATATTAACTACCACTAGCAGCCTGAGAAGCTGTTTCATAAATAAATTTTTGTAGATGAATTATTTTTTGGTTCAGATATGTTAGATATCAGTGAAACCACATAGTGCAGTATTACGTTTCAATAATCGGTATGTTGCTGAAAAATTGACCAAAAAAAGCTACATTGCTCAGACAAACAATTTGAATGAAAACACTATGAACAGGTTAAATCAAAAATCCACAACTCGCGCTTCGTTTTACAAGCTTGGCATACTGAGTCTGATTACGGCATGGATTTTCATAGCTGGTGCAACACAGACTGAGCAGTTAGAAGAGCCGGTAACCGCACCAGGAGCTGTTTACTTAATACACGTTGAAGGTTTAATTGATAATGGATTGCACAAGTACCTGCAACGTGGATTGTCTTTAGCAGAGCGCAATGAAGCATCTGGAGTTGTGCTTTATATTGATACCTTCGGTGGATTGGTTGACGCAGCCGATGAAATCAGAAAAAACCTGTTAGATTTTGACTTGCCTGTTATCTCGTATATTGATAAAAACGCTGCTTCTGCTGGGGCACTTATCGCTATCGCTACCGATTCAATCTATATGGCACCGGGTGCCTCTATTGGAGCTGCCACAGTGGTTGATGGTAGTGGACAATACGCTGCTGAGAAAATGCAAAGTTACATGCGAGGATTGATGCGCTCAACGGCTGAGGCAACAGGTAGAGATCCAAAAATAGCGGAAGCTATGGTGGACGAGACTATAGAAGTTGAAGGGGTTGTTGAGGCTGGTAAACTTCTAACTCTTAGCACCGATGAGGCAGTTGAGCTGGGACTTGCAGATGGTAAATTTTCTACACTGGACCAGGTTCTCGATGAAATGGGATGGGAACAGAAAGAAATGGTTGATTTACAGGAACTTTGGGCAGAATCTGTACTTCGGTTTTTGGCGAATCCGGTTGTCAGTAGTTTGCTTATGCTCATGATGCTTGGAGGTCTGTATTTTGAACTTCAATCACCTGGGGTTGGATTCCCCGGAATCATTTCAGGGATTGGAGCAATGTTATTCTTTGCACCACTATACATTATGGGACTTGCCCAAAGCTGGGAGATTGTTCTCTTCTTTATTGGGGTGGTACTGATAGTTTTGGAAGTCTTTGTAATACCGGGCTTTGGAGTTGCCGGTCTAATTGGAATTTCGTTAGTTATCATAAGTATGGCTACATCATTGATTGGTAACATTGGACTTTCTTATCCTGAATTACACCAAATCTCACAAGCAATCTGGACCATGGCCATCACGTTGATACTTGGAATAGCAATGATTGCATCAATGATACGATATATGCCACAAAACAAACTTTTCAGCAAACTCATTTTGGCCGACTCTACCGATAGGGATCATGGTTACACATCATCTGCATCTAAAGATGACCTTATTGGACTGGAAGGCGTCGCTATGACGTCACTCCGTCCATCAGGTACAGTACTTATTGAAGATCGACGCATAGATGTGGTCACAGCCGGCGACTTCATAGAAAAAGGTGCCAGAGTTCGAGTAGTAGATACAACATCCAGTAGAGTTGTTGTTAATCGAATTGATGGATAAACACCAAACTTACATTTTTCATTAATTAAACCCCAAATAACTAAATAAATCATGGAAGCATATTTCGGAGCAGGATTAATTCTTGCGATTATCTTCGGTATTTTTCTGTTCTTCTACTTTGTACCACTAGGATTGTGGGTAACTGCATTTTTCTCTGGCGTAAAGGTGTCGATAGTTCGTGACCTTATAGGTATGCGACTCAGGAAAGTACCACCTAGTCCTATTGTTAAAGCTGCTATTACCGCCAGTAAGGCAGGCTTAGACATCGGTATTGGGAAGTTAGAGGCTCACTATCTGGCTGGAGGTAATGTCCATAAAGTCATTCAAGCATTGATTTCTGCCGATAAAGCGAATCTTGGCTTAGTGTTTGAACGCGCTGCTGCTATCGACCTCGCTGGCCGAGATGTTTTTGAAGCCGTTCAGATTTCTGTAAACCCAAAAGTAATCGAAACACCTCCCATTACTGCACTTGCCAAAGACGGTATCCAGGTTAGAGCTACTGCTAGAGTAACAGTCAGAGCAAACCTTGAGAGACTAGTCGGAGGTGCCACTGAAGAAACCATCCTCGCTCGTGTTGGTGAAGGTATTGTTACAACGATTGGTTCTTCAGTTGACCATAAAGCAGTTTTGGAGAATCCCGATAATATTTCCAAAGTTGTATTGAGCAAAGGGTTGGATAGTGGAACTGCATTTGAAATTCTGTCTATTGATATTGCTGACGTTGATGTTGGCGACAACGTTGGAGCAAAACTACAAACCGATCAAGCTGAAGCAGATCTAAAAGTAGCTCGTGCAAAAGCTGAGGAGAGACGTGCAATGGCGGTTGCGGAAGAACAAGAAAACCGTGCTAAAACTCAGCAAATGCGCGCGTTGGTAGTTGAAGCCGAGGCGGAAGTCCCAAAAGCTATTGCAGAAGCTTTCCGTAATGGAAATCTTGGTGTTATGGATTACTACAATATGAAAAATGTAATTGCAGACACCGAGATGCGTGATTCAATCGCATCCGTAGGTACTGATAAACCGAAGCCTGATGTAGATGCAGATCGCGATTCAAACAAAAAGAAATAGATTCGAATCCTGTAAATGTTGATGACAAAGTGTGAAGGGATCTATTGTAATAGTCCTTTATACTATTTCATCTTCCTATTGAGAAAAAATAAATGACCCTATTAAAAGGGGAGACTGCCTATCAGTTTCCCCTTTTTTTATGAAAATGTAGTCGCTTAATTTAAGATGAGTTTCAAGGCATTCGGGAACCGTTCCGCCCATGCAGTTTCAGAGTGAGTGGCCTCGTTATCCTTAATGAATACAAAGTCACGATCCAGTCGGTATCCCTTCGAATCGAGTGCAAGCAACATTTCATCAATGCCGGGCTGGAGCAAGGCGTCTAATTCTACACCGCCATTATCTAAATAAAAGAAAACATCCTTCGGTGTTTCTTCAGAATTCTGCACGGTTGTGATGTAGTTAAATTGATAATCGGTACCATCCGGATTTCTAAATGCTGGACTCATACATATCGCCTTGGAAAATACTTCTGGATACTCCCATGTCAACATGAACGAGATTATTCCACCAGCCGAAGATCCGCCAACAAATGTGTTGTCACGGTCAGGCAATGTCAAGTAATTGGAGTCAATGAGTGGTTTTACAGTATTGACTACAAAATCCATGTAAGAATCCCCCTTCTCGCCCGGGGTGTACTCCAATGTACGATCACTTGTATTGAATATTCCAACAATAATGATAGGTGGAATCTCTCCGGCACGTATGAGGCTGTCCGCTGTTTCATCAATTTGCCAATCTATTCCGATATAACTGGTCGAAGGATCAAAAATATTCTGGCCATCATGCATATAAAGTACAGGATAGAACTGCTCCGGATCAACGCCATAATCTGGTGGAAGCCAAACAATGACATTTCTTTCTTGTAATTCATTACCTTTTACCGCGGGATGATACTTTACAGTTCCAATGATCTGCCCTTGAAAACCAGGTTCCTGATTTCTGTTTTGATCTACTGGTGACGTTCTAAAGAATCCACTAAAAGTGACAACAAAAACACCAATCATCAGTAAAAAGACAACCAGACCAAGAATGACAAATAACTTATTCATGGGAAGACTCTGCTAGTCGCGTTAAGTTTGAGTATCTGAAAGTGATTTTTCCTCGTCAATCTTCGTATTCGCTGACTGAGATATTAATACCACTTGATTTTATCCTCTCAATATACTCTTCTTTTGGCAAAATAGTCTCTGGTGTAAACACTCCACCCGAACCTTTAAGACGATTTTCAGCAAGCATTAACGCTGTAGTTACAGCCGAAAGTGAAGTTACGGTCATCATAGCCGAAGTAACCGCATCCTGCTCCGATTCAAGATAAACTTCGTATTCTCTAGTGATTGATTTCCCATCACGTTCACCATTTAGATTGATCTTGGCTACTGCAATATCACTTTTTGTATACGGAAGATGTTTTTTCAACTGACGTATGAACAGGTCTCTGTAAGTTAGTCCTGTTCGGATGTCGATAATTTGGGCTGAATTGAATCCAAGTTCAAAAAAAGCTTTTATAATATCGCGATGACCAGCATAACGAAGCGTTTTAAAATCGAAGGTCTTAACTTTCCCCACCAACTCTTTTGCGATGAATGTTGAGCTTCCTGACGTGTAAAAGGCTTCCAGTGGACCTAGTTCAGGGTGAGCCTTTAACTTGCATGTTTCGTATCCATCCAGAGCATCCAACTCAATGAGTTCGCCTTTTTCAATAAGTGTGACTTTATGGAGATATTCATTAACCAAGCCAACAGGCGAAAAACTCAAATGATAGTTAAGAGGAGGTACCGGTTGTTTTGGAAGTCCCGCTGCCCGAATCACAATCGATTCGACCGAATCGAATGAGTCGAAACCGTGCATGGCCAATACATTTACCAGTCCGGGAGCAAATCCTGCATTAGGAACCATGAAAACTCCAGATTCCCGTGCTTGATCACTTAGACTTAGTTGCTTTTGTGTGATTTCATCATCTCCACCCAAGTCAACGTATGGGATTTCAGATTTGAGCGCAATTTTTGCGACTTTATAATTGTGTTTGTAGGGTAACGCTGAAATAATACAATCAACGCCGTTAAGCAATCCCGCGACTGACATCTCCTTGTCCATTGAAACTCGATGGACACGGAGTTTATTACTACTAATGGACCCTTCAAGCTCGTCTAATGCGTTTCCGTTTCTGTCTAAAACTCTAATAGACGTAACAGATTTTTCCTGATTCAAGAATCTGGTGATGGCGGTTCCGGCAGCGCCTGCGCCTAATACAGCAATTTTCATCCCTAATGCGGTTATTTGTGTTAGTAGCAAACTATAGTTTTTGCAAACACCAATTTTACACAAAATTTAGGGCAAAATCGCATGTTTTATGTAAAATAACCAAGATATTTTCACGTTTAAGTCTTTAGAATGCCGTATATTTGAGTTGTTCTTTGAAACTAAACCGGGGGTGTACCTGGTTTCGACGGAATGCGTAGGATCGTAGGCTGCATGTCGAGTTTTCCTCGAGAGTATCTTGTAAAAACACTCGGGATTCAAAACGTAAATGCAAACAATTACGAATACCGTATGGCTGCCTAAGTGCCCATACCGTTCTATGATGTGCTCGCCTGTCGGCGTGTTATAGAGCGTTATACTTGACAGGATAGCATCATCTGATGGCTGTGAGGGTGATGCAAAACTTTACAACCTCGCTTATGGACGCGGGCTCTGTCGCCAACCCATAAGTTAAACCTAAAGCAGGGCTAAGCGTGTAGAAGCTTATAGGTTCGCCATTTCGGACGAGGGTTCGACTCCCTCCACCTCCACTATTGAGAGTCCTGATCGGGAATGTTATTTTCTCGGTCAGGACTTTTTTGTTTCACAATCTCTATTAGCACCTAATGCATATTTTTAAACTATTTATTTACGGAACACTTCGTTCTGATATGTCTGAACATCATTTACTTTCAAGTAAATTCGATTCCATGTTCCCGGCTAGGGTAAATGCCCGATTATATACTCGTATAGAAGACGGAATTCCATATATCACTGTACCCGGTAAATATATCGCAGCTCGTGGTAGTCACGATTATACAAAAGACGCTGCTGCATTAACAAAATTTTCAATCCCTGAAGACTATGCACCTCAGCTCTCAGCAGGATGGGTAAAAGGTGAGTTATATACTTTGTCTGACTACAAACAGGTAATGCAGATTATTGATCTGTTTGAGGATTTCAGTCCCGGATATGAGTCAGAGTATGATAGAGTAATGTATCCTATCCAATGTGAAGGTCAAGAGTCTTACGAAATGGCCTGGGTCTACGTTATCGCGAATAACCACGCAGAAGAAGGTGATATTTTTGTCGAATCTGGTTTTTACAGTCCCGATTAATCAATAAATTACTCCAATTAGGGGATGAAATTATTAATTAATCACGACGTGGTTGGGGTCTGCGTCGCAACATTAACCAATCGGTATTGAAATATCATTATGGAAACAGAAAAGTCAGTAGAAATCATATATCCGGATCTTGAAATCAATGTAGTCCGAGCAAAGGAACCTATTGAAGTTCCAATCGTTGAAAGCCGTATTGCAACCGCTGTTGCATCGCCAAATTTTGTACGTCACATAACCTTTGATATCACCGGGACACCGCTTGAAGGTAAATTCCATGCTGGACAATCAATAGGTGTTGTTGCCGAAGGAGTTGATGAAAACGGCAAGCCACATAAAGTACGCTTGTACTCTGTCTGCTCACCATCCAGAGGTGAAGATGGCCAAGGGAAGCTCGTTTCTACAACTGTTAAGCGAGTTATTGACGAGAATTGGGAGACACAGGAATTGTTTACCGGAGTATGTAGTAATTTCCTATGCAATCAAAAACCCGGTTCTATGGTCAAAGTTACAGGCCCATCAGGGAAAAGATTTATACTTCCTGAAAATCCGGAGAACTACAATTATCTGTTTTTTGCTACCGGAACAGGAGTGGCTCCATTTCGGGGTATGGTCATGGATTTAATGGAAAAGAATTCGAAGAATGAGATAGCTCTGGTCTTTGGTAGTCCCTACAGGACCGATATCCTTTATGGAGATTATTTCAAATCGTTGGATAAAGTAACTGAGAACTTCCACTTTTTAACATCCATATCACGTGAGAATCCTCGTGCAGATGGGACAAAACATTATGTTCAATATCAATTGTTAGATAACCGTGAACTACTTGAACCAATCTTACGAAAACCTAACACCCTGATTTATGTGTGTGGACTTAAAGGAATGGAAACAGGTATCTATCAGATATTGGCTCAACAAGGACTTTGGGATTACATAACGGTTAAAGACGAGTTGAAAGACAAGAACCCACTTAACTGGACCTACGAAGAACTGAAATCTTCTGTGAAGTCATCCGAAAGAATGCACATAGAAGTGTACTAATTCGGTTCTGATAATCAAGTTTTTATCCGACTTTTGAATCTGGCATGGTTTGGTAGAGTCACTCCGCTACCATACCTAATAGTGTATTGGTGCGTGAATTCAGCACCCAGAAACACGGTTAAGGAGTTGTAGTAGATCCAAATGAGTATAACAACAAATGTTCCGGCAGCCCCGTATGTACTCCCAATAGATTCCAAGCCCATGTAAATGGTAATGAAATATCGTCCAGCCATGAAAAGCAATGTTGTCACCATTGCACCAATCATTGCATCCATCCATGCAATTTTTATGTCAGGGAGCATTTTAAAAATGACTGTAAAAAGTACAACCGTAGCGACTACAAAAACGATATAGTTTACCCATTGGATCAAAGCAATTTCTTCAGGAAGAAAATTTGAGACTTCAGAATCGATAATCCTTAGAATGGCGTCAAAAAGTAGAGAAGATACTAACGTTAGCGCGAAAATCAGTACTAAAACAAATGACGTAAACCTGGATATAAAGAACTGTCGGAGTGTGTTTCCCTCACGAGTTTCCACATTCCAGATGGTATTTAATGAGCTTTTAAGTTGTGTTATTACAGTGGTAGAAGTAAAAAGTATAGTTCCGATACCCAGAATTGTAGCGATCACATTACTGAATGTTTGACTTGCGCCTTTGATGATGGATTCGACGAAAGTCGCAACTTCAATACCAACTAATTCATCTAAAAATGCGGCTACCTGTCCTGTAGCGGCTTGTTCGCCGAATATAAATCCAGTTACAGCTATAATGATAATCAACAGTGGCCCCATAGAAAATATGGTGTAAAATGCTAATGCAGCACCATGTAGCGGAATATCATCGTCAATCCAATTCGAGAACGTTGCCACAATCAAATCTTTGATTCCAATCAATAAAACGATGATACGCAATGCTCTGAACTCACCATAGCGAGCTATGAGCCAATCATTGATTTTCTGTAGGATGCGTTGTTTCATCCGGAGTTGGCTTAGACGAAAGTAGGGTAAACTTCGCCGAATATATCAACTGCATGTTGAATATCCTCCGAAGTATTGTAGAAATGTGGAGAGAATCTGAGTTTTCCTTGTCTGTGAGACAGGGTTACTTTTCGCTGTTTAAGTGCCTTGATGAGGGCCTCTCCATCTACGTTAAAGGGAAGATCGTAGGTGATGATACCGGATCTGAATTTAGAGTCATCTACCGTAAATCTTTTGAGTCCGAAAGGTTTCATTGTAGAGTCGATGGCATCGGTCAGCTCGATCAAATGCTGATTGATTTGTGATACACCCAGTTCCAGGAATGGGTCCACCGAATCATGAAGCGCATATATTCCGGGTACATTGATGCCACCAAGTTCGAATCGTCTGTTCGTCGGATTTAGTTCTTGCTCAAAATTTGATAATTCCCACGGTGTTTCGACCGACAACCAGCCAACATAAGTTTGATCTATCTGATTTCGTAGCCTGTCGGACACATACATGAATCCGACTCCCATCGGCGCCATCATCCATTTCAGACCTCCTGAGACCAGCCCATCAATATTCATCTTCTGGACATCTATGGGTGCATTCCCAATGGCTTGTATAGCATCAACAATAAAAAACGTGTTATTTGCAGAAGTTGCACTTCCGAGCTTTTCAAGATCGATACGATATCCACTCAAAAACTGTATCGCACTCACCGACAACATTCTGTGCTCGGGCAGAAGTCCCTCCATAAGTTGGTCGTCTGTGACAAAACCATTGGTAGATCTTAAGAAATCTGTTTGTACTCCCTTAGGTTTTAAATTTGTAAATGGATAAACGTTTGAAGGGAACTCAGCATCGTTTATCAGAATTCTGTCATGTGGATTCCATTTTAAACCGGAAGCGATGATGTTGAGACCTTCGCTGGTGTTGGTGATAAAGCTGATGTTGTCCGGGGATGGTGCATTGATCAGCTTGGCAAGTTTGGCCCGTGTTTCTTCAATGATTTCGATGTCTTCAAAAAAAGACTCAATCACACCCGTACTTCTTGCAATGAGGTGACGGTTCATTGAACTGATAGTAGTTTGGGAGAGCACTCCGAATGCAGCGTGATTCAAGTAATAGTGCGGCTGATTCAGGTGTGGAAATCGATCACGATAGGTGGCCAGAATCTGGTCAGAGAACATATTTGATAGTATTGCAAGTTTTAGGATTATGGCTTACCCGATCAATGTAAGGAAAAATGTTCACAAGAGACTTACCTATGAATTCATTGTACCTGACTCAAAATGATAAGAAATTGGGTGCTTTCAATGATTCTGAATGTAATCTGTGCTTTAAAATTGTTATTTTATGGAGCTATACGAGGTTTGTACTTATAGGGATGAACTTCGTTTTATGAGTCGGTTTTACGACCTGTATAAAGAACTTTTTAGAAAAAATACCATCATTTAACTCATGCAACGCAAAACTGCTGCTCAGATACGCCAGGAATTTTTAGATTTTTTTCGTGAAAAAAACCACGCGATCACACCAAGTGCGCCTGTTGTGCCACAAGATGATCCAACGTTGTTGTTTACAAACGCGGGAATGAATCAGTTCAAACCAATTTTCCTTGGTGAGGAACCTAGTTATGTTCAAGATGACAAAATCTGGCAGCGTGCGGCAAACACTCAGCGCTGTATTAGGGTAAGTGGGAAACACAATGATCTAGAAGAAGTGGGTCATGATACCTATCATCACACCTTGTTCGAAATGCTGGGAAACTGGTCGTTTGGCGACTACTTTAAGGAAGATGCTATTGAATGGGCTTGGGAATTGCTTGTTCAGCGTTGGGGATTAACACCAGACAGAATGTATGCAACTGTTTTTCAGGGCGATGAAGAAGATGGACTACCTGCAGATGACGAGGCATTTGAGCTTTGGAAAACCAAAACTTCAATCCCTCATGATCATATTCTGAAGTTTTCGAAGAAAGATAACTTTTGGGAGATGGGCGAAACTGGTCCCTGTGGTCCATGCTCTGAAATTCATGTTGACTTGCGTCCAGACGAAGAACGAGAACGAATTCCGGGCAAAGATTTGGTAAACATAGGGGATCCACGTGTCATAGAGATCTGGAATCTGGTATTCATACAGTTTAACCGCTTACCTAGTGGTAAACTTGAACAGTTACCGGCTAAACATGTCGACACTGGAATGGGATTTGAACGTGTTTGTGCAGTGATTCAAGGTAAAATGTCGAATTACGACACCGATGTATTTACTCCAATTATCGGTGAAGTAAGTAAAATGGCAGGTATCCCTTACGGTAATCAAGATACATCAGATATCGCTATGCGAGTTATAGCCGATCATATTCGGGCTGTAAGCTTTTCTATTGCTGATGGGGCATCTCCATCGAATGACGGTAGAGGATACGTAGTACGAAGGATCCTTCGCCGGGCGATACGCTATGGTTGGGATAAACTCTCAATGAAACAACCGTTCATGCATAAACTGGTTGCTGGACTTGTCGATACCTATCGCGATGTATTCCCGGAACTTATTCAACAGCAACAGTATGTAGTGAATGTAATTCGCGCTGAAGAAGAAGCGTTTTTACGCACACTTGGACAAGGTATTCAGCTATTTGAATTAATGATTGATGGAAAAACAGCTCTTGATGGTGCCGATGCATTCAAACTGCATGACACGTACGGGTTTCCGATAGATTTGACAAGTCTCATGGCACGTGAAAAGGGTTTAACTGTAGATTTAGCTGGATTCGAAACACTCATGAAAGAACAGAAAGATCGTGCTCGTGCGGCTGGTAAATTCTCGGTTGATATGAGTAATCGTGAAGAGTGGGTTGTAGTTTCTGATGGTGATGATTCTGAATTTGTTGGTTACACACAACTGGAGTCACGATCTGTGATTCGACAATACAAAAAAGACAAGTCAGGGTTTCTTTTTACGTTAGATAGTACTCCTTTTTACGCTGAAAGTGGAGGTCAGGTTGGTGATACCGGGATTTTGACGAACGGAAAAGAAGTAATTCGAGTGATTGACGTCAAGAAATCACAAGGTAAATTCTACCACGTCACAGACCAGTTACCTGAAGACTTATCAGGCAACTGGGACGCCGTTGTTGACAAAGACCGTCGCATTGAAATACAAAAACATCATAGTGCTACACACCTCATGCATGCTGCTCTGCGCAAGCATTTAGGCGAACACGTTGCCCAAAAAGGATCCCTTGTAGAGGCGGATAGATTGCGATTCGATTTTTCTCATTATGAAGGTGTGGAAACAGACGTTTTGGACTCTATTGAGGGTGAAATAAACGCCAAAATTCAGCAGAACATCAGACTTGAATCACTTCATAACGTACCTATTGATGAAGCCCGGGAAATGGGAGCCATGATGTTATTTGGTGAAAAATATGGTGAAAAGGTCCGCGTAGTGATCTTTGATCGAACGTATTCGATTGAGCTTTGTGGCGGAACCCATGTAAATGCGACAGGGGAGATCGGATACTTTAGATTTGTCTCTGAGTCGTCTGCTGCCAGTGGGGTTAGGCGGGTTGAGGCGGTAGTAGGTAAGGCGGCAGATGTTTTATTACGAGACGAGAAGCGGCGCATGGGACGGTTGGTCCAAATGGCCGGAAGTAGTAAAGATCCTGTTGCGACAATGGATGCCCTGCTCAACGAGAAAAAGGCTTTAGAAAAAGAGCTCGAGAAGTTCAAAGCGCAGCAAGCTTTTGGACAACTTCGGGAGATTTTGCAATCATCTAAGGTAATTTCAGACGGTATCAGCCTAGTAACAGGTATTGTTGATGACGCTGATATGAACACGCTTAAACAACTTGGATATGACATTCTTAGGGAGCGTGGCACGGGTACAGTTGCCGTGTTAGGTTCGGCAGATATTTCAGCCGGTAAAGTAAGCCTGGTTGCCACTGTAACCGAAGATTTGGTTAAGTCCAAAGGCTTAAAAGCCGGCGCGCTTGTTGGCGCTATTGCAAAACTAACTGGAGGAGGAGGTGGTGGTCAGCCTACCTTAGCGACTGCTGGTGGTAAGCAACCCGAAAAACTTCCTGAAGCTCTGGCTGCCGTTGAATCAATCATTAAATCTATGATGTAAACAAGTTAGGAGTCTGACCTCGCATAGAATGCATTGATGCCGTATTCATCTGTTTCCTATCTAAAAAATCGGTATATTCTAACCGTTTTTTGTGAGGAAACGGGGCAACCCAGAACAACTCGCATTAGTTATTTTTTAACGAACGGGCAATGTCCCGACAATAACAGAAAGTATTATCTATGTCCAAAACAGCAGCTACATCATTTACGCCGACGGGATTTGTCTATAAAAGCACAGATTTGCCGGCTGCTACCAAGAAAGACCATAAAAAACTGGGCCTAAGTACCGATGACGTTATGCATCTGTTCCGTGAGATGTATCTGCAACGTCGTTTTGAAGAACGTGCAGCTCAGATGTATCAAAAAGGAAAATTTGGTGGATTTCTTCACTTATATATTGGACAGGAAGCAGTTTCTAGCGGGGTAAATCATGTGTTACATCCTGATGACGACATCATTACAGCCTATCGTGATCATGGCTGGGGACTTGTACGTGGTATATCTGCAAAAGCAGCTATGGCCGAGCTATTTGGCAAAGTAACAGGTTGCAGTCGCGGTAAAGGTGGCTCAATGCACTATTTCAACGCAGAACGCCATTTTTGGGGTGGTCACGGTATTGTAGGAGCTCACATCCCAGTTGCTGCTGGACTAGCATTTGCAAATAAGTATAAAGGAAACGGCCGAATTTCCACTGGATTTTTTGGTGATGGTGCCGTTGATCAGGGTGCATTGCACGAAGCATTCAACCTGGCTCAGCTTTGGAAGTTGCCCGTTTTGTTTGTAGTTGAGAATAACGGGTACTCTATGGGTACTGCTGCCAATCGTCACACTGCAACCGATATATACAAACGTGCTTTGGGTTATGATATGAAGCATGCTGTTGTAAACGGGATGGACCTTTTCTCAGTAATCGACAAACTACAAGAGGTAGTCGCTGATATTCGTGAGAATTCCAATCCTTGGTTCCTCGAAATAAGAACCTATCGTTATCGTGGTCACTCTATGTCGGATCCAGGTAACTATCGTACTAAAGAAGAGCTTGAAGAATTCCGAATCACAGACCCAATCGAACGGCTGAAAGCATACATTCTTGATAAGAAATTGGCCAAAAAAGAAGAGATTGATGCAATAATGGATGAAATTGAAAAAGAGGTCCTCGAAGCAGTGGATTTTGCTGATGAGAGTCCATTTCCGGATCCATCTGAGCTCTACGAGCATATATTTAGTGGAGACGACCTCGTTATCCATGATCATAAGTAATTATTTTAAATCAGTTTAAGCAGGAGAAAAACATGCCTGAATTACAGTTTAGAGAGGCCATTCGCCAGGCAATGCAAGAAGAGATGCGTCGTAATGAAAACGTGTTTCTCATGGGCGAAGAGGTTGCTGAGTATGATGGTGCCTATAAAGTTAGCCAAGGTATGCTAGCTGAGTTTGGTCCAAAACGGGTAATAGATACCCCAATTTCCGAGCTTGGTTTTGCTGGTATAGGAGTCGGTGCAGCAATGAACGGGTTAGTCCCAATCGTAGAGTTCATGACGTTCAACTTTTCAATGGTAGGAGTTGACCAAATCCTGAATAACGCGGCAAAGATTAGATACATGAGCGGCGGACAGGTTAACATGCCGATTATTTTCAGAGGACCTAATGCAGCAGCCGGACAGCTTGGTGCAACTCACTCAGTGGCATTTGAAAGTTTTTATGCGTACTTCCCGGGGCTCAAAGTCATTTATGCATCTGAACCATATGATGCCAAAGGACTATTAAAAAGTGCCATTCGCGACGGTAATCCAATCATATTTTGTGAGTCGGAGCAGATGTATGGAATGAAACAGGAAGTTCCAGATGAGGAATATCTGATTCCGCTAGGAAAAGGTAAAATCAAGCGTGAAGGATCCGACGTGACCCTGGTAGCTCATGGTAAGATGTATCACGTTGCCGTTGATGCTGCCAATCAATTGGCCAAGGAAGGGATAGATTGTGAGATTATAGACCCACGCACGATTAAACCTTTTGATATCGATTTGGTTATTAATTCAATTAAAAAAACCAATCGATGCGTTTTAGTGGATGAGTCTCATCCATTCGGGGGTGTTGCATCAGAAGTTGGGTTCTTAATTCAAAGAGATGCTTTTGATTATTTGGATGCACCCGTGCAGCGTGTTACATTACCTGACGTACCTGCACCTTTCGCAAAAAACCTGTATGATCTTTGGTTCCCAAATGCCAAGCAGGTAATTGATGCAGTAAAATCTGTAACGTACACGAAATAACGAATACTTAACATCAGAATCTATTATGGCAATAGTAATTGACATGCCCAAATTGAGTGATACCATGCAAGAAGGTGTCATTGCAAAATGGAACATAAAAGAAGGGGATAAGGTAAGTTCGGGTGACATCATCGCTGAAGTCGAGACCGACAAAGCAACGATGGATGTCGAGGTATTCGACAGCGGAACGGTGCTTAAAATTATGGCTAAAGAGGGTGAAGCAGTACCTCTTGGTGGTAAAATGGCTATCATTGGGGAACCAGGTGAAGATATTAGCTCCCTACTAAGTGGTGATTCCGGATCATCACCAAAAGAATCCTCAAAAACTGAAGAAAAAGAGAAAAAATCAGATGAATCATCCAAAAATGAGGAAAAAGCATTTGATCCACTTTTTGGTGATATAGATGAGTCCAAAGCAGTCTCAGAAATGGAAGATAGCCGCGTAAAAGCGTCTCCATTGGCTCGTAAAATGGCTGAAGAACAAGGTATTAAACTTTCAACTGTTAAAGGTTCAGGTCCCAATGGCCGAATCGTAAAAGCTGACATCGAAGGCTTTGATAAATCCTCTGCGAGTGCTCCATCAGCAAGTGAAACGAAGTCTGTAGTATATCCAACATACAATGTTGATGCCGAGGACAAAGAAACCCGTATCAGTCAGATGCGCAAAACGATTGCAAAACGATTGGCTGAGAGTAAGTTTACGAGTCCGCACTTTTATGAGACTGTCGATATTGATATGAAATCTGCGATTGCTGCACGTGAAGCTATGAACGCTTCAGGTGATGTCAAGATTTCGTTTAATGATCTGGTTGTTAAAGCTTGTGCCAAAGCACTGCGTCAGCATCCGAAGATGAACAGTTCCTGGCTTGGTGACGTGATTAAAGAGCATGGTGGAGTTCATGTCGCAATTGCTGTAGCAATAGAGGACGGTCTCGTAACGCCTGTTATTAGAAATACCGACATCAAAGGCCTAGCTCAGATATCTGCAGAAACTCGTGACCTTGCAAAACGTGCCAGAGATAAGAAACTCGAACCAAAAGATTGGGAAGGAAGTACATTCACAATTTCAAATTTGGGTATGTTCGGAATTGAAGAGTTTACTGCGATCATCAATCCACCAAATGCTGCAATATTAGCTGTGGGTGCGATACGCGATGTGCCTGTTGTTGAAAACGGACAAGTGGTACCAGGAAAACGGATGAAAGTTACCCTATCAAGTGACCATAGAGTCGTGGATGGTGCAACTTGTGCTGAATTCCTTAATTCTGTTCGTAAGTTTCTTGAGACTCCTGCAACTATGTTGCTCTAATTGTATCTCAATATCTAAAAAAAGGGTGTTTGACGTTAATCAGACACCCTTTTTTATTTTCAAATAGTTGTAGGATTCCGGACGGGTAGGTGCTATAGAATGTTCACCTCAGGCTCAAGTCTAATCCCGAATTGTTCCTCCACAGAAGCTTGTATTCGCATGGATAGTTCCAAAATCTGTGTTCCAGAAGCATTCCCATGATTCACCAGTACTAAAGCTTGTTGATCGTGAACGCCAGCGTCCTGATCCCTGTAACCTTTCCATCCTAATTTATCTATCATCCATCCAGCTGGTATCTTTACCTTACCTTTAACCGAACCCGGATAAGATGGGAGATCGTAATTTTGGTTTTTTAATGCGTCATATTCAGCAAGAGATACTTCAGGATTCTTAAAAAAACTTCCGGCATTACCTATTTGTGATGGGTCAGGAAGTTTTCTTGTCCTGATAGCAATCACAGCCTTGCTCACATCCATTGGAGTCGGATTTCTAACTCCCATTTCAGCTAACGTAGTTTTTATATCCCCATAGTCCAATTGTAACTGAGGTGTTCTAGATAACCTGAGCGTCAGGCTTGTAATGATGTATTTACCTTTCTCGTACGATTTGAATACACTACTCCTGTACCCAAAACCACAGTCATACGCATCCATTGTAATCTTATTTCCCGTCGAAATTGCGTAAGCCTCCAGTGTCTCAAATGAATCTTTGAGTTCTACTCCATAAGCTCCAATATTCTGAATGGGTGCAGCACCAACTTGTCCAGGAATCAAACTGAGATTTTCAAGACCGTAAATTTTATTCTCAAGACACCAAATCACCAAATCGTGCCAAACAACACCCGCTCCAACTTTGACAAGGACATCACTACCTGGACCAGAAAAAACACGTATACCAGGAATTGAAATTTTGACTACTGGTTTTTCTCGGTCGGATGTATACAAAACATTGCTTCCACCGCCCAATACTTCCCAGTTTGCATTCGTAAATGCTGGATACTCTTTGATTTGATCGAGATCACTTACTTTACGGATGTCTGCAAAATAAGGGCAGAAAACGTTCATGCCGAACGTGTTCATTGATTTCAGAGATGTTCGCTGTCGCAGAATCATTTAGATCTTGTTGGTGAAAACCGCATGGGCGACAATTTACCATAATTATCTCATATTCCATTAATTACTAAAGCTTATAATCATTGTTATGCATAAGGTAAATAGGGAAAAGTTCTGTATTTTTGGAAAACCAAATGACGTATTAATCTAATAGAATACAGACACAATGAAAGGTGTGATCCTTGCTGGTGGAACCGGTTCACGGTTATTCCCCTTGACAAAAGTAACCAACAAACACTTGTTACCGGTTGGTAATAAACCCATGATTTACTATCCGATTGAGAGACTCATCGAGGCGGGTATTCAGGAGATACTGATTGTTACTGGTACTGATCACATGGGTGATGTTGTGAATCTGCTAGGTTCAGGTAAAGATTTTGGATGTCGATTTACATATAAAGTGCAGGATGAGGCGGGAGGAATTGCACAGGCATTGGGATTGGCTGAGAATTTCGCGGGTGGAGATTCGGTTACTGTGATACTAGGGGATAATATTTTCAATTTCGCACTTAGTGATGCAATACAGTCCTACAGTGGACATGGTGCTCATATTATGATCAAAGAAGTTCACGATCCTTCCAGATACGGTGTTGCAGAAATCAATGGTGATCAGATTATTAGTATTGAAGAGAAACCGTCTGAACCAAAATCAAATTATTGTGTAACAGGAATCTACATGTATGATGCACGAGTGTATGATTTCATACGTACACTGAAACCATCCAGACGTGGTGAACTTGAAATTACAGATGTTAATAACCACTACATTAAGACCGGTGAGATGACCTATTCTATCCTTGATGGGTGGTGGACAGATGCGGGTACTCCAGATTCCTATAAAATTGCCAATGACTTAGCATACAAGTCTGAGTTGTGAGACTACCGGAACGTAAAGATATAATTCTATTAACTGGTGCAACAGGCCAGCTAGGATTTGAATGGTTAGAAGAATTGCGTTCTAAAGGGTTCACCGTGTTATCACCAGACAGAATTTCCTTAGACCTCTCTCGACCCGACAGAGTAATGGACTGGTTGCAAATGTATCAGCCTACATATATTATCCATTGTGGTGCATATACTAAAGTTGATCTTGCTGAGGTTGAATCGGAAATGTGTTTCCTTGTAAATAGAGATTCTACAGGACAAATTGCTCGATTCGCAGCCGACAATGACGTACCATTGATTTATTATTCCACAGACTACGTCTTTTCTGGAATTGAGAATGACAAAATTATGTATCCAAACGGATACCCAATTGATGCACCATGTGCGCCTAAAAGTGTTTATGGAAAGTCAAAGTGGGAAGCAGAATTGCGGGTTCAGGAAGCATTAGGTGACCACCTGGTTATTCGTGTAGCTTGGTTATGTGGGGCACATGGATCAAATTTTGTTAAAACTATGATGAAACTTGGAGAGACCCGAGAACAATTGAAAGTGGTTAATGACCAATTGGGTTCTCCTTCTTTCGTGCCTGATGTGATTAGATTTACACAATTACTTCTTCAGAACAACATATCAGGAACCAGGCATGTAAGTTCTAATGGACTTATACATTGGGCGGAATTTGCGAGTGAAATCTTTAGTTATACTAATGTACATGTGGATGTACTACCGATTCCGACGAGTCAATACCCTACCAAAGCTCTACGACCGTCGTACTCCAAACTCGATTGCTCTCAAACGGTTCAAGAGGTAAATCTCAATCTACCGTATTGGAAGGAATCGCTTCACAAAATCATTGACGAAATAATATCTACATCTTGAATTGTATTAAAACTGATATACCAGGGGTTTTGATTTTCGAACCCAGAATATTCGGAGATCAACGAGGTTATTTCCTTGAATCATTTCGTGTGTCATGGTTACAGGAGAATGGCATAGATACACGATTTATTCAGGATAATATCTCACGATCCAGAAAAGGGACGTTGCGTGGAATGCACTATCAGCTCCACAATCCACAGGCGAAACTTGTTATGGCAGTTAAAGGTGAAGTACTTGATATCGCTGTTGATGTGCGAAAAGGATCACCTACGTACGGAAAATCTGTTAGCTGCCTTTTGACCGAAGAAAACAGACGTGTAATGTACATACCGGAAGGTTTCGCTCATGGATTTCAGGTACTGTCTGACTCAGCTGATTTTATGTACAAATGTAGTAACTACTATGATTCCTCTGCGGAACGTGGAATTAATGCCTTGGACCCACAGCTGAATTTATCTTGGCAGGAGATTGAACCGATAACTTCAGATCGTGATAAAAACTTACCTAATCTTACAGATCTGCCTGAAGCAGACAAGCCAACATACTACTAATCAAGATGATAGATCTTATGAAGACAATTATTGTAACGGGTGGTGCAGGATTTATTGGTTCTAACTTAATACTACATTTACATGAACTATACGCTGACTATCACATAGTAAATGTAGACAAATTAACTTATGCATCAGATTTAAACTACCTAGATGCGGTTAAAGATTCTGCGAGATATAGTTTCAAACAAGTTGATATTGTAGATAGAAAAGCTGTCAGAGAACTTATTCGTGAAGTTAAACCTAAAGGTGTATTTCACTTAGCTGCGGAATCTCATGTTGATAACTCAATTAGTGGACCAGAACCGTTCGTAATGTCAAACGTCGTCGGAACGTTTAATATGCTTGAAGAATGTCGTCAATTCTGGAAAGAAACAGGTCAGTTTGAGGTTGGTAGATTCTTACATGTGTCAACTGATGAAGTGTATGGTACTCTTGGACCTGAGGGCTTTTTTACAGAAACAACACCTTATGCACCAAATTCTCCGTACTCTGCATCAAAAGCGGGTAGTGACATGTTGGTGAGGGCATACTTTCATACGTATCACATGAATGTGGTTACAACAAACTGCTCAAACAATTATGGGCCACATCAACACGACGAAAAATTAATTCCCACTGTTATTCGTACGGCGTTAGCGGGAAGACCCATTCCAATTTATGGGAAAGGTGAGAATATTCGTGATTGGTTATTTGTAAGGGACCACAACCGAGCTTTAGACATGGTTTTTCATTCAGGAATATGTGGAGAAACGTACAATATCGGTGGTCACAACGAATGGACTAACATCGAATTGGTTAAAAAAATATGCGCGATCCTGGATGAAAAAGTAGGTGATGGACCTGAAGGAAAATACTCGAATCTAATCAGTTTCGTCACCGACAGGCCGGGTCACGATATGAGATATGCAATAGATCCAACAAAAATTGAGCAAGAACTTGGTTGGCAGAACACGCAGCACTTCGATCGTGAACTTGGAATCACTATTGACTGGTACATTAAGCGGTACGCTAATAAGTAGATAATTATCAGTTATTTAAATATTGACATTTATACAGGCAATTGGTAGTGTAACCGTTGCCTGTATTGTTTCGTAGATTGGTCAAACAAACGTTCTAATAAAGCTAAATCCAGGTCACTCTATGCGTAAAATTGTACTTTTCGCGATGTTAGGGACTGCTCTATTGCTGTCTTTCCCCTATGTAACCGTTGCCAAGAACTATACCATCGATAAAGTTCGTGTTATTGCTGAAATTCTACAAAACGGACAAGTCAAGATAACTGAGTATCGTACATATTCTTTCGACGGATCATACTCTCAAGCTAACTATGAATTGAGCAGGAGTGGATTTGATCAGATATCAGAAATAAGTGTCAATGAGGATGGTCAGAATTACATACTTAGCGAATCTGAATTGCCAGGGACATATTATATCGACGAGCGAAACAGATCGATTGATGTTATCTGGAATTATAAAGCTGAAGATGAGACACGTATTTTTGTAATAAGTTACATTTTAGATGGTGCAATTGTAGTAGGACCTGAGCATTCTGAGTTTTTCTGGATTTATTTAAGTGATGATTGGGAGAGGGCTACTCAATCTTTGGACGTTGAGTTGATTCTTCCTGATAACCATGATGGAGAGGCTAATGGTTGGATTTATGGATCAACCGAGAAAGTGAGCATAAATTTTGTTAGTAACGGATTTGTACTCGAATCCCTTGAACGCTTGAACAAACCTAATGAAATCAGTGTGCGTTATATTTTTCCGACTAGAATGATAACGACTCCAGTCACTCATCCTGATTTTACCTTAGCACAGGTAATAAATGAGGAAAATGAACGAGAGTTGAAGAGACAACAAAATGAAGCATGGGAAGTTGCTGCCTCCCCCTACGTAAGGGGATCTAGTATTTTGCTTATAGTATTTAGTCTAACACTCTTTTATACACTTTACAGTAGATTCGGAAGAAGACATCAACCAGCTCAGCAGATTCCGGAAGTATCTTTTCGACCACCTTCTGATCTTAAACCTGCACTGGCATCCTGGTTGATTTACAGCAGAAATGTCATCCCTAATGCATTGGCGGCCACACTCTTTGATTTGGCAAGGCAGGGTTTCTATGTGATCAAAGAAGAAACAGCAACCACAAAAGTATTTAAAAAAGAGAAACAAATTGTAGTATTGGAACTAAATGAGATACAACCGGATACTTCAAAACTTTCAGGTTCTGAAAAATCTTTATTGGATTTTATTACTACACGTATAAATGAAGACAATCAACTTGATAAAATATTCTCCGCTACGAATACCAAAATTTCATCCTGGTACATGGAGTGGAGTAAACTGGTTACTCAAGAAGGAAAAGCACTGGATTTAATCGATAGGGAATCGATTAAAGGGATGAAATACTCGATGTTTTCTCAATTAATGATTATGGTTGTGTCGATTGTTCTATTTGTAATGGTTCAAATTCCTGAGCCTGCGATCGCAGGACTCCTTGGTTTTGTGATGATACTTATGAGCTACGCGATACAGCGTTATAAGCCACATGGGCAAGAACTGTATCTGAAATTCAAAAGTTATCGAAACGGCTTGAAAATGGCTGCGAAACAGCGTTTGGTGAGTCAAAGCTCTTTTGGAACTATTTCCAAGGATACACACATGATTTATGCAGTAGCGTTTGCAATAACTGGAAAAAAACTAGAATCTGTCCTATCACACCTTGATGTGGATGAGAATACAGTATACTGGATGCATTTTACCGGAAATCCAGCTTATGGGACTAGTGCTATTGTAAATAGTATAAGTCAGGTAACCTCCTCAGTAGTTACGTCTACGACATCTTTTTCTGGATCAGGTGCATCAGCCGGAGTTGCTGGAGGTGGTGCAGGAGGGGGAGCAAAGTAGTTTTAGAACTGTCTATTCTGAATTTCACTTAGCTTAATACTAGCTCGTTCTT
>CAZJZI010000038.1:0-23863 GCA_964550435.1 uncultured Chitinophagales bacterium
CCGATCTGGTCGAGACATCCTTTATGGCCCAGGGACTCATCACCGTCCGACAGTACCTGGATTCGGGGAATCCAACCGAAGCAGCACTCGCATCCACTATTAACGAATTACTCGACACCATAGAGTGGGACTGGTTCACTCGTGACGGACAAAATGTGTTGTACTGGCACTGGTCACCGGACAAAAACTGGGCAATGAACATGCAGATCAGAGGCTATAACGAAGCGCTCATTACCTATCTCCTGGCGGCCTCATCCGAGAATCATGGTATTGATCCCGCGGTATATCACAACGGTTGGGCATCGAACGGAGGCATCCGTAACGGCAGAAGTTTTTATGGTGTTGTACTGCCTGTCGGTTTTGACTACGGAGGGCCTCTGTTCTTTGCACATTATTCATTCCTGGGGCTGGATCCGCGCAACCTTAGCGATCGATATGCAAACTATTGGACCCAAAACCGTGCACATACGCTGATTAACCGTGCTCATGCAATCGCTAATCCGGGTAAGTATGTCGGATACAGTGCCGATAGCTGGGGATTGACAGCCAGTGACAATCCAAGCGGATACCTCGCACATGAGCCAACACGCGACAACGGCACCATAACCCCGACCGCAGCGCTCTCATCCATGCCATTTACTCCCGAAGAGTCTATGCAGGCGCTCAGACATTTTTACTACGTGCTTGGAGACAAGCTTTGGGGAGAATACGGCTTCTACGACGCATTCAATCCGACCCAGGCCTGGTGGGCACGTTCCTACCTGGCCATCGATCAGGGACCGATCATCATCATGGTCGAAAACCACCGCACCGGACTGCTCTGGGATTTGTTCATGTCCGCTCCGGAAGTGCAACGTGCCCTGGATTTGCTCGATTTTGAACAAGAACAATGAAACTAAATCATAACATGGAGTACCCTATGAAACGAATGAATTGGATGTGGATGCTGCTCATTACAGTGATGGTCGTATCCTGTACATCCGCTACCAACACCTCGTCTGGCGATGCTGATATGGACCGAAAAATTGCCGATTTGATGGCACAAATGACCATCGAGGAGAAAATTGGTCAGTTGACACTCTTCACCAGTGACATGGATCAAACGGGTGCGTTCATGCGTCCCGAGTACCTGGAAGACATCAAAAGTGGTGCTGTTGGGGCCATTTTTAATGCGTATGGAGCTGAATACACCCGAAAACTGCAGGAAATGGCTGTCAACGAGACCCGATTGGGTATCCCGTTACTCTTTGGTTACGATGTCGTTCATGGTCATCGGACGATTTTTCCGATGCCTCTGGCCGAAGCAGCCAGCTGGGACCTTGAAGCCATGGAACTAGGCGCTCGTGTTGCTGCCCGCGAAGCTGCAGCTGAAGGACTTCACTGGACCTTCGCTCCGATGGTTGATATTGCTCGTGATCCGCGCTGGGGACGCATCATTGAAGGTGCCGGCGAAGATCCATACCTGGGATCACGCATCGCCGAAGCGCGGGTGCGTGGATTTCAGGGCGATGATCTGAAGGATTTGACCACCTTGGCAGCTACAGCCAAGCACTTTGTGGCGTATGGTGCAGCCCAGGCCGGACGAGATTATCACAGTGTGGATATGTCCGAAAGAGAGCTTCGTGAGGTGTATCTCCCTCCATTTAAAGCGGCGCTTGATGCAGGTGCCGTTTCGGTCATGACCGCGTTCAACGACCTGAATGGACTTCCAGCGACCGCCAACGAGTACCTTTTTACCGATATCCTGCGAGATGAGTGGGGATTCGATGGATTTGTCGTTACGGACTATACCGCGATCATGGAACTCTTGTATCATGGCGTTGCCGAGGATGAAGCGCATGCCAGTGAGTTGGCCCTTAAAGCCGGTATCGACATGAGCATGCAGGACGGGTATTTCCAGTTGACCCTCAAAGATCTGCTTGATGCGGGACGAGTTTCAATGTCCGAAATCGATCGTGCAGTGGAGCGTATACTTCGTGTGAAATACCAGCTTGGCCTGTTCGAAGATCCGTTCCGTTACAGCGATGTAGAGCGTGAGAAGGCTGAAATCATGAAGCCGGAAAACATTGAAGCTGCCCGTGACATGGCTCGCAAATCTGTTGTGTTACTCAAAAACGAAGAAAACGTATTGCCATTTAGTGACAATGTCAGAACCATAGCTGTGGTTGGTCCGATGGGTGACAACAAGCGCGACATGATCGGTAGTTGGTCAGCTGCCGGTGACTGGTCGAAGTCCGTAACCCTGGTCGAAGGACTCCGTGAGCGATATCCGAATGCACGTGTGCTGTTCGCGGAAGGGACCGGAATTGAAGGCACAACCCGGGATGGATTCCGTGAAGCATTGACCATCGCTCGCCAGGCCGATGTCGTTGTGCTGGCTTTAGGCGAAGCGTACTGGATGTCGGGTGAGGCTTCAAGTCGTGCTGAAATCGATCTTCCGGGAAATCAGGAGGAACTGGCTATGGAAGTCAATCGTCTGGGTAAACCGACTGTGGCCGTGATCATGAGTGGACGTCCATTAACCATCAACTGGCTCCAGGAGAACGTCGACGCGATTGTACAGGCCTGGTTTTTGGGAACAACAACTGGAAATGCATTGGCTGATGTGTTGTCTGGTGACTATAATCCATCGGGAAAACTTCCAGTGACCTTTCCATATCACGTAGGACAGATTCCGATATATCACAGCATGTTACCTACTGGTCGACCTTTCATTGCAGATAGTAAATACACAACAAAATACCTCGACATTCCGAACGAGCCACTGTATGCCTTCGGATACGGGTTGAGCTATACCACCTTTGATTACTCAGCGATTTCATTATCCGCTGAAACCATGCCATCGGGTGGAAGCATAACCGCGACGGTCACCGTTACCAATTCGGGACAGCGCGCTGGTGAGGAAGTTGTTCAAATGTACATCAATGACCATGTCGGATCGCTGTCACGTCCGGTACGTGAACTCAAAGGTTTCGAGAAAATCGCTCTTGAGCCGGGCGAAAGCCGTGACGTGACGTTCACTATTGACGCAGAAACGCTATCCTTCTACCGCAAAGACGGCACCTTTGGCACCGAACCTGGATCCTTCACCGTATTTATCGGAACCAATTCGAGGGATACGAAAGAGGCCGTTTTCTCATTAGAGTAGGAAGTGGGTAGTGGGAAGTAGGGAGTTGGTTGGGAATTGAGAATCCCACTACCTACTCCCTACTACCTACTACCTTAATCTATAAGAACCAACTCTTCCTGTGGCGCTACCAAATATTCGGCGCCATTCTCGGTAACCACCGCCATCTCTTCTACGGAGATGGTTTTGGTACCACCTTCGATCTCCCACATGTAGAATCCGTCGTAGGCGAACACATTGCTTGGAACCAGAGGCTTGAATGCAGTAGCTGAAGGTTCGCGTCCGATCTGAGCACCACCGAGGCTTGGTCCCACGTCGTGTGCAACGTAACCAACCGGATGCCCCGTGTTCCACATGACCTCCATGGAGCCATTTTCGCGCATCCATTCGCGCTGGACACGATCGACCTCAACGCCGGTCACGCCCGGAGCCATTGCATCAAGTACCATTCTGTTACCCTGTCTGGCGACGTCCCAGTATCGTTGTATGTCGTTGGGCGGTGCAGTCTCGCCGTCACGAAGTACATACGCGAAGCGCTGAATGTCGGTCACCCACATGTCGTAAACACGGATACCAAAGTCGGTTTGAATGACATCCCCGGGCTGGATTACTTTGTCCGTCGGGTGGGAGTGTCCGCGATCGATGCCAGAATTAATAGCTGGATTTTGGTCCGGCGACCAGGCATCCTTGACGCCATGCTCTTGCATAAGCTGTTTCAGGAAACGTGCCACATCGGCGTCGGTCGTCACTCCGGGTTGAACCTGAGCGTAGGCCAGAAGCTCGAAACGAACAGTCAGTTCAGCTGCTCTTCGCAAGATGTCGACTTCAGCGGGAGTCTTTACAGACAACCACTCATACACTACATCCTGGCTGGAAACAATTTCTGCCCGAACGCGACCGGTCAATGCACCGGTCAGTGCCTGATACTGCGAAAAACTGAGTCCGTCGGCAATTTCGTTGCTTGAGCTGAAATTGAGTGCCAGCTTTCCGCTGAGATTGGTGTTGATATAGGCAGCCGCTTCGGCAATGGCACCTGGCGAGCGTCCAACAACCACTACCGTGTCATGCAGGGCTATTTCCTGAAGAGCAGTAGCTTCACCTGGCGGACTAAATATCATCGAATACACTTCCGAACCGCGTTTCTCGAAATACACAACCGCAGGAGATACGGCATTCTCGCAGCCCACGTGACGTGCCAGTGGATCATTATCGTTTGATCGACACACAATCGCCCACCCATCAACTCCTGCTCGTTCCATCGCTACCGGAAGCAACGTTTGAATGCGTTCCTTCCGGATTTCCGGCCAGGGTGAAGGTCCGTCGAACCGAAGTTCTTCAGTAGTATATCGCCATTCATGTCCCGCTAATGGATCATCGTTTGATGTAGTCTGAAGTTGACAAGCGGATACAGAAAGAGATATAAAAAGTAATATAGCAATATATCTATATTTGTCTGCTTTATCGCTCATTTCAGATGTTTTAGTCCAGTTAGTAGACCCAAACGATGTGTTCTCGACACGTTCACTTAAACGATGACCCATACTTTGACTCCGGTTATCAGACCCGGTTGTTATCCGGGACCCAGTTTTTGATTGCTTGTTTAATCTGTTTCGGCGCCAGGTTTTCTTTCAGCGTCCGGTCGATTAATGTAAGCAATTCTTCATCAGAGGCGAAACGTAGTGCGATAATTTGCTTCAGGCTTAACTTGGTTTCAGTATCGGCAAAACGTTTTCCGGTCAGTTCAAAGTAGCGCTGGCGCATTTCAAGTCTGATTACGCGGTCTTGAAGGATGAGTGCATACAGGCGCGCAACTAACGCGGTAAGTACGAGTCCAACGGCAGCGAATGTATCAAAGAATGATCCATAACCCTGGAACCAGGCAACGATTGCCATGATCAACAAGATGACCGTCAACGGACTCAGGATGAAATGGTGTAGTGGATTCCAACGGGTGTGATTAGTGTAGTTTTGCATTTTGGTTGTGGGTTTTGGGTTATGGGTAGTTGGTAGTTGGTAGTAGGGAGTGGGAAGTAGGGAGTGGGGAGTAGGGAGTGGGAAGTAGGGAGTGGGGAGTAGGAAGTGGGTAATCCCAACCTACTTCCCACTCCCTACTTCCCACTCCCTACTACCCACTCCCCACTCCCTAAAAAAGATATAGTTGTCTCATTTCTTTAACTTGTCATCTTGATTTTGAGAGAACTCACATGTAACATACTACATGCCAAAAGAATTCATTCAGGAATCTGATTTTAGTAACGCATTTAAATATGCCGCAATCGGTATGGCATTGGTGAGTCTTGATGGCCGTTTTATGCGCGTTAATCCAAGTCTTTGTCGTCTTTTGGAGTATACAGAGGACGAATTAAAAGAACATACTTTTCAGGATATCACACATCCCGATGACCTTGAATCGGATCTTTAGAATGCAGGCAAGCTATTCCGGGGTGAAATCGATTCCTATAACATGGAAAAGCGATATATCACCAAATCCGGGGCAATCGTCTGGATTCTACTAACAGGCTCAAGGGTGTCAAACGAGGATGGTTCACCCAAGCATTTTATCGCCCAGATTCAGGATATTACCGAGCAGAAGCGATTTCAACAGGAGCTGGAGCAAAAAGAGCGTCGTTTTCGGGGGATTTTCAATTCCATGTTCCAATTCATTGGGCTTCTTGAGCCGGATGGAACACTTATTGAAGCAAACTCTACGGCTCTTGAATTTGCTGATCTGAAACCTGACGATGTAGTTGGGAAGAAATTTTGGGATTGCTACTGGTGGCAAATTAGTAAGGAGACTCAGGACCAACTGCGTAATGCGATTGAACGAGCAGCCCAAGGAGAGACCATTGTCTATGAAGTCGAGGTATGGGATAAAAACCGACATCCTCAGACGATTTTATTCAATTTGAAACCCGTAAAAGACAAGAAGGGGAATGTAACGTCAATCATTCCAGAAGGACGCCCAATTCAGGATATCGTTGATGCACGGGAAGCGCTGATTCGAAAAAATGAAGAATTAGAACGCTTTGCATCTGTGGCTGCACACGATTTGAAAGAGCCTCTTCGCATGATCAGTCAGTTCATGTCGATGTTGAAATCCAGGTATGGTTCTATGATGGATGATAAGGCTACTAAATACGTCGATATTTCTGTAGACAGCGCTAAACGAATGAGTGTATTGATTGAGGATATTCTGAATTACGCACGAATAGATGATAAAAATACCTCGTTTGAAAACGTCTCAATTGAAGAGTTGATTCAGTCCATTACTACGTTGATGCGTGCGGTAATAGATGATAAAAAGGCAAAAATTACATGGGACAAACTGCCTGTCGTTAATGGTAACAAGACGGCCTTGAGGATGTTATTTCAAAACTTGATTGCTAATTCTCTGAAGTACTATAAACCAGATTCCCCTCCCGAAATCCATATTACTGCACGATTAACGGATAAATTTTGGGAAATCGACCTTACTGATAATGGAATCGGAATCCCAAAAGAGTACCTTAACAACATTTTTGACATGTTTGTGAGATTACACAACCAATCAGACTATGAAGGATCAGGAATGGGTCTTGCTACCTGTCGCAAAATAGCTCAAATGCATGGCGGAGATATTAAAGTAGCCTCGGAGTTGAATAAAGGATCGGTATTTACGGTCTCTATTCCAGAATAAAATACCTTATGGATTAAGCGCACGAAGTTCAGAAAAATCAGAAAGATCAGTATTATCAAAAATAGTTCTGGCTGCCCTTTCTACACTTCCTGACCCTTGTGCGCCACTTCCTACTTCCCATTCCCGATTACTTAAAGAACTACCGCTTGCTGCTCGCCGCTCGCCGCTTTAATAAGCAACTGCCTGGCCATCGGTTCTGGATTCTGACGCCCCAAAGTAGACTTTCAGCTTGTCATCCCACCGAATCGCCTGGTAACGACCATAGAATCCGCCACCGACCTGCACAGTATGTCCTTTGGCTCGCAGAGCTCGTACTGTTGAGGGATCAATAGTGTACTCAAACTGTACCCGGCCGCCATCAGTCAGAAAATCTCCAAATGCATCGGTCGGCTCGGTCGAGTTGGTGTGTAGCCACCGTATCGCATCGCCAGCCTCCTGAAGATTCATTCCGAAGTCGATTACATTGGTCAAGATCTGAACGTGTCCCATTGGCTGAAACTCACCTCCCATGACACCCAATGTCATAAACGGTTTGCCATCTTTGGTCACAAATCCTGGGATAATAGTGTGGAACGGACGTTTTCCGGGAGCATACACGTTCGGATGCTCTGGATCCATGGAGTATAGTTCACCGCGGTTTTGAAAACTAAATCCGAGTCCCGGTGGAACCAATCCGGTACCCATCCCACGGAAATTACTTTGAATGAACGATACCATATTTCCGTGTTTGTCGGCCGTGGTGAGATATATAGTTCCACCTTCCTTCAGGGCTTCAACACCTGATGTGATGCGCCGTTGAGCCCGGTCACCAATCAGTGCTGCCCGTTCTTTTGCATACTCCTTGCTGAGCAGTGAGTCCATCGGAATGGCATAGAAATCCGGGTCCGAGTAATGTTTTGCACGGTCTTCAAACGCCAGCTTCTTGGCTTCAATCATCAGGTGAAGCGTTTCAGGGGTATTAAATCCAAGGGATTTCAGATCAAAGTTTTCCAGAATATTGAGCATCTGGAGCACGGCTGTACCCTGATTGTTCATCCCGATTTGATGAACCGTGTATCCACGATATGTAGTGCTTTCAGGATCATGCCAGGTGGATGTATGTGCTGCAAAGTCCTCTTTTCGCAGATAACCACCGATTTCACGCATGTAGGTCTCCATGACCTCGGCCAGTTCACCTTCATAGAACGCATCGCGACCTTTTTCAGCGAGGATGCGATAGGTATTACCAAGATCCGGATTCCGCATAATCTCCCCTTTTTCAGGTCCGCGTCCATCAATCGTGAACGCCTTGCGGAAGTCACCAGGCTGATCAACGAGTCTGCGAGCTCCGCCACGCCAGTAGTTCGCAGTAACTTCAGGGACAGGAAATCCATTTTCGGCATAAAAAATGGCCGGTGCCAGAATCTGGTCCATCGGGAGGGATCCGAATCGCTTATGCATTTCGAACCATCCATCAACTGCACCGGGAACAGACACCGAAAGTGGACTCATCGATGGAATCGTCTCGGAACCAAGCGCTTCGAGCTCGGCCTTCAGTTGATCGTAGGATAATCCCATAGGTGAACGTCCACTGGAATTCAAAGCATAAATTTTACCTGTTTCTGCATGCCAGACTATCGCAAAAAGGTCCCCTCCAATCCCATTTCCAGTCGGCTCCATGAGTCCCATAGCCGCATTGGTCGCGATGGCAGCATCAAAGGCGTTTCCTCCGGCCTTCAGGATATCGAGTCCTATTTGAGCTGCAAGTGGAATACTTGTTGCTACCATACCATGTTGACCGATCACTTCGGATCGTGACATAAATGGTCCATATTCGCGGTCGTATTGTGCCATAGTATTACCTGAGAAGAGTAAAGGGAAAAGGGATAAGAGAGCAAGACGCAGTATATATTTCATAATCTATTGGGTTTGACTTTGTTCGATGCTCGCAATTTAGCTTAAAACATGTTACCGGTAAACTGAAAACTGTACCCAGTAAACCGCCCTTCGTACTAGTAATTGAATAAGATGTCGAAATAGACACTCTTGGGCTGTTTACTGGTTACCGTTTGCTGTTTACGCTTCGCGAAGCGAAGCAGTATTGTAAATCTAGATTTTGGTATCGATATTTAGTCGCGTTTATAACCAGGTCATTGTTCATACTTCAGTTAACCAGCACCCATTTTTCTTAAATGAATTTTTCGATTAAGCCGGTCATCAGCATTCTGGTGCTCGTCATAGCCACGTTATTCAGTTCTGACGTTCCAACTGCAAGTCCAGGGGCTTCAACTCTGGCTGAAATAGAGTCCAAGGCAAGGCAAATTGCACAAAATGAAGATCGTATTGCCGAAATGAGTCGACTCATGAACGAATCGATTCAGCAGGAAAGCAGAAAACTGGCTGAAATGTCGAGTGAAGTTTTTCATCTGGAGAACAATCGATCCTCTGAACTTGCAAACAGGATGTCAGACAAGCGTGCCGAACTGGAAAACAGCACCCTGTGGACCAACCGTCGAAATTCTGCGCAATCCGGATGGAAGGAGCATAATCCCGGAACATGTGGCGCTGGTGGTCCGCCACCGATCTGTCCCGTCGACCATTGGTATCGGGTGTCCACCTCAGAGGCCATGCAGGAATACAATCGGATGTTACAAGAGGAGCTTAATAAGCTCCGTAACCAGATCGAAAACCAGTATAACTCCGATCTGAATGCTAAGAAAAGCGCACTTCAACAGTTCCAGTACGGGGAAAATGAATTCGTACGACGTCGCAACGACTGGGCGCGACAAATTGAAAATCTCAGAAACCAAAATGACCGACTTCGACAAGAAATCACGCGATTAAGTCAGGTATATCGGGAAAATGTGGTCAAAGGAGCTGAGTCAATGACGTTACCTTGGGCTCGCAATCTGATGGGACTTGTGGCCGAAAAACACTTTTTCGAGCTTCGGATTGATATTGCCAGAGTCCGCCTTCAAGACCTTCAGGTAGAACTTTCAGAGGCGATCAATACGACCCGAAACAAGATTGTAGAAGAAGAAAACGCCAAAATCGAGAAGAATAATCAGCGTGTGCTTCAGCTTAACTCCGAACTGACTACCCTTGAAAATGCCTATAGCGAGCGACGAAATTTCTTGATGAACACCCGCTATCCACTGAATACCCGATATACCGAAGTACGTGGAATGCTTTTGAACCGTAACCTCCGGACCGCCCAGGAAATCGTTGATCTGGAAGCCGAAGAAAAAGATCTGGATCAGCGTCTCTCCGAAATCGATAATGAACTCAACAAGCTCGAAGTCGACTATCAGTCCCGCAGAAAGGCAAACCGGGATGAATCACTTCGACTCGACCAGGAGAGTTTTCAGATACGGGTTGGGATTCCAGCCAAACAGTCCACAGCTGAGGAACTTGTGCGACGTGCATTTTCAACGCGCGACAAAATCCTGAACGATGCCATTGCTGCGCGAGTCACCGGACTCCAGAACAACGATGCACTCACAAAACAGCGCATCAATGAGTACAACGATTACATGCTTCAGTACGACAGAGTGCTCGAACGTGAACGTATTCGCCTGCTAAATGCCTGTCAAATGGCCGGTGCATCCTGCTATGGATCAGACACCGGATCAGCCGTTGCCACGATATGGGATAACTCCTACTCCTGTGTGCAGGCCATGGAAAACAACCGAAATATGGGTACCTACTACGGGTGCGATCGCGAGGCACCCTTGTATCAACAGGCATTCAACGGACACGTCAACGGGCTGTCAGATTCTGACATTCAGGCCGCGCAGCGTTCCAACACCAAAACCCGTTTCAACAACATCCTCGACACAATCAATTAATCACGAGATTACCTACACATGCTCAATCAGATACGAAATGTCATTCTACTTGGCATAATCCTGTTTACCTGTACATTTTCGGTCGTTGCTCAGGATGAAACTCCCGACTTGAATGCCAAACTTCAGCAGGCAATCAGTCAGAACCTGTGGGACGAAGTACTGTTGATTTCAAGTGATCTATTAATTGAAGATCCAACCTCGGGTGATGGATACTATTACACTGCACTGGCGTTTTTCCGACTTGGTGACGTCGAGAAAGCACGTGAGTATCTGTCATTGACCACCGATTTCGAAGATGAAGAGCTTCAGGGAATGGTGACTAAACTCACCGAGGAGATCAATTACAACGAAAGTCTGGAAACGGCTGCCTCCCAGATTGGGTCCATTGAACAGACCGGAAACGCGGCCGTAGCCGCAGATGAATGGCGGGACCTGTGGATGCAGGACAAATCACAAGTCGATTTTGCTCTGAATGCGGTCCAGTTGTACGTGCAACAAAAACGCTATCTAGAAGCGCTCGAGATACTTGGGGATCCAATCTTAAGAACTGTTCCCGAGGCCAATCAGGCAGTACGGGCAATTAACGCAACTCCCGAAATGATTGCCTATTACACCTACACCAACGCCATGAGGGACGGAAATGCGGCGTTGATGGGAGGGAATTATCAGCAGGCCATCGGCCAGTTCAATACGGCGTTACGCGTGCGCGCAAATGATCCGGACGCGTCCAGACTCAAGTCAGAAGCCGAAGACGAGCTCGCCTGGGTTACGGCCACAGACACGCACTCTATTGCGTCCTATGACGCCTATCTGGCCGGAAATACCAACAAAAAGTATGCTTCAGAAGCACGGTCAATGGTCAGAGAGGGACTCATTTTCAATGGTCGTACCTTCGCAGAAAGTGAAAATGTTCCACAGGCAGAGATCCATTTGAATCGTTTCATGAACGAGTTTCCGGGTGACTCCCAGATTGGGGAAGCCCGTGGCTTGTTGTGTGATATGTACGTCAGATTGGGTGACCGGAATGCATCCGGTAAAACCGTAGGTGCACAGAGTTCGGCAGTGGATTACTATTCACGTGCGCAAAGTGTGTGCGTAGATCAGGGTGGCCTATCCGCCAAGAGAAACTCTGCCAATAGAAAGATGGTCAACTGGAGTCGTCAGAGTCAGGCATATATATCGTTTACATTCGACGATCTGAGCACGTACGGAATAACCATGGGGAACCTGCACACTCGCGGGGCAGGATTCTACATCACAGCGAGAGCCAATGAAGCCTTATTCACTAACTATGATCCCTACACGGTAAATGACAATGGCAATCTGGACGGAGCAAGTTCAACGTATACCTATCGGGATGGTGGAGGTCGCAGAACCATCAATGGTGAAGGACTGGTTGGTTTCACGTATGAAATCGCATATCCATTTTGGATGTATGCAGGTGCTGGTGTTGCATACAATGCCGAACAGTGGGAAATTGACGAGTATTTGCGTGGATCTTTTGAGCAGACCGAGTGGATACGAAACACAGATCAGACCAAATACGAGCCTGTGTTTGAAGTTGGAGCCATTTTGAACTTCTCTGGATTCCATTTTCAAGCCGGTATGAAAGGCTACGATGCTGAGCGTACATTCTACACCTTAGGAGCAGGATTTTCATTTTAAATAGGGTGCTAAAGCACCTGTTTGGGTCGCTTTGCGACGGTGGGGCTTCGCGGTGGGGCTTCGCGGTGGGGCTTCGCGGTGGGGCTACTCAATAGGGTGCTTCGCACCTGTTGGCGTAACTTCGTTACATATTGGGGTACTACGTACCCGTTTGCGTAACAGAGTTACTGGTGGTACGGCTTTGCCGCGGTGATGCTTCGCGTTGGTGCTACTCGATGGTGCTTCGCGGTGGGGGATTATAGTATAATCTCATTTCCCTTATCACTTGCAACTTGTCTTTTAACTAACCTCGAGTTTAAATTAATTTAGTTGGAATCGAATTGGGGTTTGGCTAACATAATAGTTATCGGTCTGTCTATGCAAAAAGAGAATCAAAACAAATGAGTCTGTCATCCACTTTTGAGTCACTTGGACTTGGGTTCATCGAATATGATGCATCAGGAGAGGTCGTGACATCAAATGATGAAGCCAGACGCATCTTGGGCGATGAGTTGTCAAGCAGATCACTTTTTGACAATGATCCATCAATCTACATTTATGATACGAATGGCACCCAGTTAAAATGGGACCAACTTCCTGCACATCAAGCATTTACAACCTCTAAACGTTCCGGACCGCTGATTCTTGGAGTCAGAGCTGATGATGAAGGTTCAATAGTATGGATCAAAATGCGAGCGACAAAAGTAGACTCACACGTGTTGTTAGAGGTAGAGGAAGTAACATATGACAAAGATGAAATCGACAATTCCTTCAAGAATGCCCTTTGGTATGAAACGTTGGTTAATAGTGCGCTCGAAACACTTTTTGTGCACGACCTTCAGGGACGATTTATCCATGTGAATGACAAAGCGTGTCAGAATTTGGGATACACACGCGAAGAACTACTGAGTATGTCGGTTTTCGATATAGAAGTAGGACATACCAGAGATCAGATACAGAACATCTTTGAACACTATGTCGTTGGTCAAACAGCTGTAATAGAAGGCGTTCATCGCACTAAGTACGGAACAACTATTCCGGTCGAAATTCGGGTCTTTGCCTTAGAGTGGCTTGGCAAAAAAATCATGGTCGGTATGGCACATGATCTTCGTGAGCAGAAAAATGCCGAAGAAAATCTGAAGAAAAGTGAAGAAAAATTCAGGTCTTTGTTTGAAGATCATGCCGCTGTAAAATTGGTTATTGACCCTGAGTCTAGTCAAATCTTAAATGCTAATAATGCTGCATCTGAATTTTATGGGTACACCATTGATCAACTTAAATCAATGTATGTACATGATATAAATATACTTAGTAAAGAAGAGATTACTGCAGAAATTAAGAATGCTATTGAAGCAAAGAGAATCAATTTTCATTTTAAACACCGTAAAGCTGATGGAAGTATAGCTGATGTAGATGTATTTAGCAGTATCGTAAATTGGGATGTGAAGAAAGTATTACATTCCATAATTCATGATATAACTTCTGCTAAAGCTATACAAGAACGATTGAGTCTGCTAAATAGAGCAGTTGAATCGAGTGCCGTATCAATTGTAATTACAAACTCGGCAGGTGAAATCATCTATGTAAATCCATTTTTTACAAGAGTATCGGGGTATACTTATGAGGAGGCTTTGGGAAACAATCCGAGAATCCTGAAATCCGGCGCTCAGTCACGGGAGTTTTATCAGGCTCTTTGGAACACGATTACATCAGGCAGGGATTGGAAAGGAGAATTACAGAATCGAAGAAAAGACGGAACCTTGTATTGGGAGAAATCAGTTATCTCTCCAATAGCGGATGAAAAGGGTGAAATTCGATACTTTGTTGCGGTCAAAGAAGACATTACCATGATGAAAACGTACTACGAGACGGTTGAAATTCAAAACAGTGCGTTACGTGATATCGCCTGGCTTCAGTCACATGAGTTACGTGCACCGTTGGTGAAAATTATGGGGCTAGTCATGCTGCTTATTGAAGAAGATTATGAAATACTTTCGAAGGAGCATATCTTAACAGCGATTCTTTCAGCCAGTAACGAGATTGATGGAACAATCCGATATATTGCAAAAAGAACAGATAGTGTTAGGCTAGTTACTTCAAAAGGAGGCAATTCTGAAACCTAATAACATCCATATACTGATTGTTGATGATGATCTGATTATTCAGATGTTGCATAAGCGCTTGGTTCAGAAAGAGGGGTTGCACCCATCACCCCAGAGTTGTGACAATGGTGAGTCAGCACTTAAATTGATGGGGAACACATGCACGGTAGATAGTAAATGTATTTTACTTCTGGACATCAATATGCCGGTAATGAACGGTTGGGAGTTGCTAGATAAACTCCACGAGCACGATGATACATCAAGAAAAATCGTAGTTGTCATGGTGACCTCTTCGGTAGATCCGGTGGATAGAATCAAAGCGCAAAAGTACCAAAATGTTGTCGGATTTGTAGAAAAACCTTTGAGTCCTTTAATAATCAAGAAGATTAAAGAAATTCCACAGGTTGCAGAGTTATTGAATACAACTCTGTAAGCTCTGTGCACCGAGGAGTATAATTCCTGGAACGATATGGGTTAAGAGACAAGAGAAAATCGAATTCTCTGAACCCTCATTTCTTCTCTCCTTCCCTCATCTCTCTTCCCTTTTCCCTCAAAACCACATTCAACAAAAATATAAACTGACTTAAATATGTTGATTATTTTTGTTGCAAACTAGTTGCCGATTTGCTAACATAAAAGCTAAGGGTTTGTCTGTGTAATTTAGGGTCCAACCACAATGAGTCTACCGGCAGCTTTTCAATCACTCGGTTTAGGGTTCATCGAATATGATGCATCGGGGGTAGTCGTGACATCAAATGATGTAGCCAGACGAATATTAGGAGATGAGATGGCGACCCGGTCATTGACAGACCAAGACACGGTAACCTTCGTTTATGATACAAATGGTACCCGGTTAAAATGGAACCAACTTCCTGGACACCAATCATTTACGACATCTGAATGTTCCGGTCCCATGATTCTTGGAGTCAGATCTGTAGATGAAGATTCGATAGACTGGATCAAGATGCGCGCTGCGAAGGTAGATTCCCATGTCTGGCTTGAAGTCGAAAATGTGACGTATGCTAAGAATGAAATCGACCAATCCTTTAAAAATGCACTATGGTATAAAACGTTAGTCGATAGCGCTCTTGAAACGTTATTCGTTCATGATACAGCTGGACGATTTTTGGATGTGAACGATAAAGCATGTCAGAATCTGGGGTACTCTCGTGAAGAACTACTGAATATGACTGTTTTTGATATCGAAGTCGGGAATTCGAGAGAGCAGGTTCAAGCCATTTTTGATAGTTATGAAGTGGGTCAGACTTCGGTTGTTGAGGGTGTGCATTTAAGTAAGGACGGGACTACAACCCCAGTTGAAATTCGTGTCTACGGAATAGATTGGCTCGGAAAAAAGCTGATCGTGGGCATGACACACGACATCCGTGAGAAAAAGAATGCCCAGGAAAGTCTCAAAAAAAGCGAAGAAATGTTCAGGTCTTTATTTGAAGACCATGCGGCCGTAAAATTGGTAGTGGACCCGGATAACGGTAAAATACTCAACGCAAATAAAGCGGCTTCCGATTTTTATGGATATTCGATCGAGAGGTTGACATCCATGAATATCCGAGATATCAATATTCTTAGTAAGAGTGAAATTGAAGCAGAAATTCAGAAGGCTATCAATGCCAAAAGAATTAATTTTCATTTTAAACACCGTAAAGCTGATGGAAGTATAGCTAATGTCGATATGTTCAGTAGCGTCGTCAACTGGGCAGGAAAAAAGGTTATTCATGCCATCATTCACGACGAGACGGCAGCGGTCGCTCTGGAAAAACGGTTGAAATTGCTCAGCAGAGCTATTGAATCAAGTGCCGTTTCAATCGTAATCACCAATTCGGTTGGTGAAATTATTTATGTAAATCCGTTCTTTACTAAAGTATCGGGATACACGTATGAAGAGGCTATCGGAAACAATCCGAGAATCCTGAAGTCTGGAGCACAATCAAAGGAGTATTATGAGTCACTCTGGAACACCATAACTTCGGGCAAGGATTGGACCGGTGAGTTGCAGAATCGCAAAAAAGATGGGACAGTATTCTGGGAAAAAGCCGTTATATCACCCATATCAGATGAGAATGGAGATTTTCAGTATTTCGTAGCTGTTAAAGAAGATATTACGATGATGAAGGAGTACTACGAGACGATTGAAAAGCAGAATGACGCCTTAAAAGAAATTGCCTGGACCCAATCTCACGAACTGCGTGCTCCGTTAGTAAAAATCATGGGACTCGTTGGATTGCTCATAGAAGGTGACTTTACTCTGCTGTCCAGAAAGCACATTCTGGATGAAATTATTGCAGCCAGTAACGAAATTGATGGTACTATCAAGTATATCGCCAACAAAACAGATAGTGTTCGATCCTTAAATTCTATTGGAGGCAATTCTGGAACCTAATAATGTACATATCGTTGTCGTTGATGATGACTTGATTATTCAGATGTTACACAAGCGGCTGGTCCAAAAAGAAGGTCTACATGAGGCTCCGATTGGATGCAACAACGGACAGTCTGCATTGACATTTCTGGTCGATAGATTCACGGGAGATAGTGTGTTTGTTGTGCTTCTGGACATCAATATGCCGATTATGAACGGCTGGGAGTTGTTGGATAAACTCCACGAGAAGGACGTCGACAACCGGAATATCATTGTTGTGATGGTGACTTCATCTGTTGATCCGGTGGACAAAATCAAAGCCCAGAACTATCAAAATGTCGTCGGATTCATAGAAAAACCACTTAATCCATCCTCTATCAAACAAATCAAAGAGATCCCCCAGGTCGCCAAACTGTTAGCCTAGCGTATGGCCCTGCACTCTTATCCCTTCTCTCTTATCCCTTCTCTTTCCCTTTACCCTATTCCCGCGTAATCCGTAGCACATTGGCCTGTAATGGCGAGACAGTTACGGACTTTTCGTTTTCGGATACATAAAAAATAAAGCCACTGTTGTTCCCGATGATGTGGGCGTTTACGATGTTTCCGTTCTGAAACTCAATAATCGCGTCCGGTTTAAGTGTACCCGATTGAAGCATATCTTTCTTAACCAAACCGCCTCCGAATCCATATCCCATAAATGCCGCAAAAATCATAAAACCAGACAACAGGATGACCTGAATGGTGACCGGCACTTTGCTTAACTGAACCCCGATAGTACTCTTCTTTGATTTCGATGATACCCACTTGATGAAATTTAGATAAAACGTACTAAATGGTATGATGCCAAGAATTACAACTGCAAAAACAAGCGAATCGGCAATTCGGGTTATGGGACTTAACAGTACATCAAGTACAGTCGAGTAACTAATAATGTTTACCCCTAAATGTCCGTAATAAATGGTATCACTTGCTATTCCGATGAGCAGTAGATACAGGTATCCAAGGGGCAGGTAGGATGCGATGTTCCCCAGTTTCTTTTCAAATTGTCCACTACCGGATTCTACAGGATTCGTGTTTATTGACATACAACGATTTTAAAGTGACCCCAAACAATGAATTATCTCTAAGTTATATAATCTACAAAGCTGATGACATTTACAAATAGTGATTACATATTGTGGTGCCATGCACCCGTTTGGGTTGCTTCGCAACGGTGGTGCTTCGCGGTGATACCCTGCCCTCTGCACCCTGCCCGCTGCACCCCTAGTTTATTACTTCGTGCGTCAGATACGGAACCACAGTACTTTCCAAGAGCTGATAGACCCGCTCATTAAACCCACGGGTCCGGGTGTCAGGATTACCGGTAACGACCACCACGGCCTCGAGCTCTGGAAAATGAAACACGAATTGTCCACCATAGCCCCAGGCAAACCACGCTTCGTATCCCGCGAAGGTGTTGTTCCAGAACATGTAGCCATAGTTGTGACCACGCGAGCTGTAGCTGACACGATCGAAGTAGGCGGTCTGGGAGTCACGGACCCAGTCGGGCGACAGAAGTTGGAGATCCTGATGACGTCCGTTGTATAGGTAGAGTTTTCCGAATTCGAGGAGTCCGGCCGGGCTCAATGCCATGTTGTTGCCTCCGAAATAGTATCCCTGTGGATCACGGTCCCACCCGCCGATGCTCACACCCATGGGACCGAACAAATAGCGCTCGGCAAAGGCGCGCGTCGACATGCCCGTGGCTTCGGTGAGCACAGCCGAAAGTATGTGAGAGTCGCCGGTGCTGTAGTCCATATCGGTGCCGGGGAGCGATTGCAGTTCTCCGTTCAGGGCGTAGCGTATCCAGTCGCGGGACGTCACCCATGCCCCGTAACGGCGTATGGATGTCGACTCGAGTCCACTGGACATGGTTAGCAGGTCTTTTATGGTCATTCCCTGCCGGGCATCTTTGGGCGCCTGAGCAAAGTAATTTGGCAGGTATTTCGATGTACTATCATCCACCGATGAGATGTATCCCTTGTCAACGGCAATGCCAATCAACGCCCCGATGACCGTTTTGGAGGCAGATTTGATATTAATCGGGCGATTTCGTCGCATCGGAGGACGATAATACTCCATTTGCAGTGAATCCGAGTGCCAGACCATAAACGAAGTCAGTCCGGCTACACCGGGAACCGCATCCATGACCACATCAGCCGTGACCAATGGTAATGACGGACGAACAGGCGTGGAAGTCGCAAGTGAGTCAGTAATTGAGGAAGACCCCGAATGTGCATCCGAGTCGGACTCACATCCAGACAGCATCAACAGGCTCAACGAAAAAATCAGTATGTATTTCATGAAACTCGATGCACCCTATCTGAAATAATTTCCTTGTAACGGTTTTTGTACTCAGTTGACATAAAACTCAAATCAATGAAATCATTCCATTTCGGTACAGATTCAAGAAATTTGCTGAAAATATTTTCAATTTGCTTCTCTTCTAATCCACTGCCAGTCATGGCAGAAATGAAATCTGATTTGCGGAGTTTTCGTTTTTTGCCATTCAACGTCAAAGCCAGTTCCTCATTGTCTACTGGATTCACCAGAAACGTATTCACAAGATCGTACGCAGGTGATAGAATCATCCCAATCGAAGGACTTTCAAGCAGCGAAAAGTTTTTTAGATGCATATCTGCATTCCCTGTTAGATATGAAAACACAACAACCTCCCAAAAATTCACCAGATCGAGTCCTGGCATGGATGAATATGTTGAAATTGCTTTGCCAATTTGTTCATAGCTCCCATGGTATTTGTCCTCGGTCAATCGCTCGGTCAACTGGCACATATCTTCCATAGCAAGCTTTGATTTCTTGACTCGATCCACCCGCCTGGTCATGTAAGCCAGGTTTCCAGATTTGAGTCTGATTAAACTATGGGGGACCGTTTTGATTTTAACAATTTGAGCTAAATGCATCGTCACATCTTCGACTTCTGGAAGTTCTGGATAAACACGTGTTGGTGGCTTCAAGATGTATCCTCCCCATAATCCGACAATAGTAAATCTATCTACAGACCCTTCAATATACCCGCCCTTGATGTGAAGGGATATTTTAGGCTGGACCCCCGGAACAGTGATTCTATTTTCAACAACTTGTTTAGCCAAAGGCTCAAAATCGTCCTCAGAATAGGGCAATTTTGGAGCGACTTTGTCGTCAAAAATCTTCTTTGAACAACCGGGATGAAAATCCTGATAGTCACTATCTAAAGGTTGATAGCAAAAAAGGCATGCACTCATGAGTCACCTTCTTTCAGGACCTCTTCAACACTCACTACACCAATACAATCCTTACAGCACGCCAATAAAAGACCCATTCGATCCCGTGGGTTAAGCTTCCAGTTTTTCTCAGCGATGTCGAGCAACCAACCCTCGGGGATCAGTCCATCAAAGAACGGGAAGAGCACTTTTGATGCGTGAGTTTCCTTTTGAAGTGGAAGTGTCAGGCTCACTGGTTTCGCTGAAGGTAGTGCAAGGTACTTTTCATCGTAGACAAAATGATATCCGTCGCTGTCCTGAGTCAGCCATCCCGCAATGTTTTCGTGATACTTAATTGACGCTCTTCGCATTGGGAGTTAGATCTGGGTGTTGGTTTTATTGCTCATTGGAACAGGACCCATCTCATATCCAAAAAGTTGAAGAACCTGATTCACCTTATCGAGTCGAAGTGTGGGCTTGCCCTGCTCCAGTTCACGCACGAAACGGAGTCCAACGCCTGCTTTTTCTGCGAGCTCAGGCTGAGTAAGCTGAACCAATTTTCTTTTGTGCTTAACAAACTCTGAAATATTCATAATTGTACCCTTTTGGGTGTAATATAAGACAAAATTACCAAAATGCACCCTTATGGGTATAAAATTTTTGATAGCTCACATATTACACCCTATTGGGTATAAAAATGGTAAGCGGTTGAGCGGGCGAGCAGGCCAGCGGTTGAGCGGATTTTCTTCCGGCGCGTAGCGCAACAACCGCGCAGCCCCACCGCTACGAAGTAGCACCACCGTTGCGAAGCAACCCAAACAGGTGCTTCAGCACCCAATATATATTTTCAAATCTTATCGTAAGAGTTTAACTTCTTCAAAAATAATAAGTGTTTACCGGTAACTTAATATTGGAGTCGTTATGTTGGAAGCATTCAAAAGCAAAGAAGGTTTGATTTTACTTGTGTTGGTCATTTTAGCAGCCGGAGCGGTCTACTGGCCGGTTCCATACGGAGAAATTGATTTCTTTGGGACACGTTTTCTTACAACCTGGGGAATCATAGCTGTGGTTGCTGGATTTCTGGGCGTACAACTGTTGAAGCAGTCGACAAAACACTCGACGCTTTTGGTAACCACCGGATTCGTTCTCTCTGCATTGCTACGAATTATTGTAGATGGAATTTCAGATCCAACTTCCCATAATCTTGCTCCATTTGAGCTCTTGATTGTCGTTGTCATCGCCCTTCCACCCAGCTTCGTCGGAGCCTGGGTAGCTAGTATGTTATTGAAGGAGTAAGTAGGCAAGCGGGATAGCGGGATAGCGGGTGAGCGGGATAGCGGTACCTCTCCGCAACGTAGTCACCCCCACCGCACAGCCCCAGCGCGAAGCACCTCTGTGAAGCCCCACCGCGCAGTCCCACCGCGTAGCCCCACCGCTACGAAGTAGCCCCTCCGTGACGTAGTCACCCCACCGCGAAGCACCTCCGCGCAGCCCCACCGCTACGAAGTAGCCCCTCCGCGACGTAGTCACCCCACCGCAGCGCAGCCCAAACGCGACAAAGTCGCATCATGCCTTCTTCGACATCGCATATACTTCGCTGAATGTAGGCTCTTTTCCGTTGATCAGTATCGTGACCCGGAAGATCTTGGCGGCGAGTTTACGCAGGAAGTAGAAGGTGACCATCAATAGTACGAAGGACACTACGACCTCCATCATGCCTACTTCCGTAGTCGCCCATCGGATGGGCATGGCGCTGGCCGAGGTCAGAGGAAACCAGGATAAAAAGAGGGAGAATCCGTTGTCTGGATCGTGTAACACGAACAAGGAAATGAGGACGAAAACAACCGGAAGCATCATCAGGGCACCTTTCCCGGAGTTATTTGGATCGGTAATCACGGAGGCAATGGCTGCCAGCACAGCATTCCAAATCAGGATTCCAAGGAGCGCAAAGGGGATGTACAACAGGATCGCGGGCAGGTCGATGTAGTCGAGGATGGCTGACGCGGGTAGTCCGGTGAACTGAAAAATGATGACGCCGCCCACAATTCCCATAATGGTGTAGGTGACCATGGATGCCAGTCCGGTCAGGGTGATACCGTAGATTTTGCCGTCCATCCAGACCTGTGGACTAATGGCGGAGACGATCTGTTCGGTGATTTTGAGCTGTTTTTCGCCCGTGATCGCAGTAAATTGATAAGCAAAGCTCAAAAACACCGCCATGACCATGAGTCCGGCGAAAAATAACGACAACACGACCTTGTGACCCGAGTCGTCGGTATACGTGTAAGACATCATCACGGGAGCAGGCGCCAGCACGGCCTCCAGTGCCTCGTCAGACAATCCGATACGCTGCATTTCCTGTTGCTTGTGATAGGCATTGAGCTGCTCACGCACCGGATCAAGATCCGAGGAGCGTTTGTAGGCGTACAAGACCATTTCATCGGCGTTGGCATTCACCAGTACACGGTCATTATCTGCGGTAATTCCATCAATGAACGTCTGTTTTTCGGTGACAGGAAGTTCAATGACGTCAAACTGTTCCTGAAGAAGGGTGGTCAGGGTGGAATCGGTGCCGGACATTACATGCACTTCGATACGATCGCTGGAACCCGAGAAGGCAAACGTGGTACCCAGGAAAAATAGGACCGATACACCGATCATCACCACGATGCCGAGTACTTCGTTCTTGGGTTTGAAAAAGCGGGTGAACTCCCAGGTCGTGACGGTGATGACTTGTTTGAAATAGTTCATAGTCATTGGTTCTTAACTAGTTGAAGGAAGATTTCGTGCAGGTCGGGTTTGTGGCTCGTCACATCGACAATTCCATCGATCCGGGTCAGATCCTGCAGGACCTGTTTCATTGTAGATTGGTTTCCGAAGGTGATTTTCACGCGGCGATCGTCGAGCTTCTCGATTCTTTCGACGTCGGACAGTCCGGCGAAGGTCGACTCATCGATAGCGGAAGCCAGCTCGAGTTCCATCATGATTTTATCGCCAAAAGACTGATAGATACCTGCGAGGGATCCGTTATAGACTTCCTGTCCGTTATTTATCAGCAGCACCTTGTTGGCGATCTTCTCGACCAGCGACATCTGGTGGGCGCTCAGCAGAATCGTCGTGCCCTGAGCATTGATTTCTTTGATAAATTCGATAAAAATCTCCTGGTTCAGCGGATCCAGCCCCGAAAACGGCTCATCCAGCACGGCAAAACGCGGTTTATGCAGGATCGAAGCCACGAACTGGATTTTTTGCTGATTGCCCTTGGAAAGCACCTGAAGTTTTTCCTTCGCCCGGTTGGCCAGACCGAGTCGTTCGAGCCACTCGAGCGCTGATTTTTTTGCCTCGGAAGGATCCATACCCCGAATCGATGCCAGATACACCAGCGACTTCAGGATTGGAATATCCAGATACAGTCCACGTTCCTCGGGAAGGTATCCCACATGAGCTGCACTCGGGACAGGACTAGCGTGCCCATTCAGCCGCCATTCGATATGTCCGCTATCGGGCTTGATAATATCCAGCAGCATTCGAAGTGACGTCGTTTTTCCGGCGCCATTTGGACCCAAAAACGCATAAATATCGCCCTCCTGGACCGAAAAAGAGAGATTTTTCACGGCCTTCACCGTTGAGAATCCCTTACTAATTGAATCGACCTGCAAAACAGAAGTAGTCATTGGATGAAGATGTTAATTCCTGGATTAAGCAATCACTTTAACAAAAAATCCCCCGAAAAGTTACATTAAGGAATTGTAAAGAATGGGGAGCAGCGAGCAGCGAGCGGTATCACTATACTCGCTTCGCGAGTGTGAAGATGAGCACGAGTACACAGAAGACTTTTCATACATTTATTCTCCCGTTCTCCCGTTCTCCC
>CAZJZI010000038.1:23963-27242 GCA_964550435.1 uncultured Chitinophagales bacterium
TTCTCCGCTTTTTTATACCGGTGAATTCAAAAGCCAATCTATAGCGTTAATCTTTTTTATCCCATTATAAGTACCTGCATCATAGTCCATAGTGATCAGGATTTTCTCGTGATGATCCTGGATATTCTCTAGTGGTGCTAACTCACGCTCTAAGGTCGCTGGATGCTGTACTGATTGCGAAACTTGTATGTATTGAGTGAACCCTTTTCTATCCCGAACAACAAAATCTACCTCTAAACGGTTGTTTTTACCTATCCATATTTGATAGTTCCTTCGTTTTAACTCAAGAAACACTATATTTTCCAGTAAATGACCTGAATCGGTTGTTAGTTCTTTTCCAAGTATAGCATTGCGAAAACCAATATCGACTAAATAGTATTTTTCTAGTGTTGCTAGGTGTTGTTTGCCTTTGATATCATATCGATTAACTCGATAAAACAAATAGGCTTCAACCAAAGTATCTATGTACTTTGAAACCGTTTTGTTGTCAATTTTCTTTTTGTTTGCTGTAAGTACCTTGGCAATATTCCCAGCTGAGACATTAGATCCCACTGAATCTATCAGGAAGTTTACTACCTCCTGGTATGATTCCTCAGCATAAATTGTATATCGTTTAGATATATCATTCATAAAAATGTTTTTGAAGACCATGAGCAGATAGTCACTTGAAAAATGATTTCCATCTGCCGAAAGTCGCACAGCTTCGGGGAATCCGCCAGTTTGCACATATTCTGCATAAGCACGGTCAAGATTTGAATTTTTACCAGTGAATTCAACAAATTCAGCAAAAGAAAATGGTAATACGTGTATTTCATATGCTCTACCAGTTAGTAACGTTGCCAGTTCACTCGATAGTAAAAATGCGTTTGACCCAGTAACATACAAGTCAATATTAGGGTGAACAAACAAGCCTTCAAGTAGTTTTTCGAATTCAGGAACGTTTTGCACCTCGTCGATAAAGACATAGTTACGCACATTCTTTTTGAGATGCTTGATGATATAGTCGTAGATATCTTTCCAGTTTTTCTCTGCTAAAAAGCGAAACTCAGGCATATCCATGTTGATGGCTAAAATGGAAACCTTGCTATTTTCCTTTTGCAACAAATCCTGAAACTGTGTCATCAATGTTGATTTTCCACAACGTCTAACACCCGTCGCAACTTTAATGAAGTTCTTATCTTTAAGTACACGAAGTGTATCCAAGTATTGTTTACGTACTATTTGTTGCATATGCTTCTGTTATAGAATTCCTAAAACTATTGCATAATAAGAACTTTTAGGAAATTTATTTACACGATTATCTATAGTCATTTATAGAACTATAGAAACAGCTAGCCATCGATCAATAGTTCTCCCGTTCTCAGCGGCGAAGCCGCCCTTCTCGGGTGCAAAGCAGCCTATCCCGTTCACTCGTTCACTGCGGCGCAGCCGCAATAATTTCCTGTTTATCTCGAAACGGTGTAATGGATGACAGCTCCGACTCGATTTTGGCCTTCTCGTCCTCGAGATCAAAATCATTTTGGAGGCCTAGCCAGAATTGGGGACTAGTACCGAAATATCTCGAAAATCGAAGAGCAGTATCCGCAGTAATCCGACGTCTGCCTTTCTGAATCTCAGACAGACGCGTTTGCGGGATGTGTGTTTCCTTGGCCAGGCGATACGCAGTAATGCCTAAGGGAGTCAGAAACTCCTCCTGAAGCACCTCACCGGGATGAATATTTGCTAACTTTTCCATGTTACTCAATGATAATCGATGAATAGATACGTGATGCGTTACTAACGTGAAAAGTAATTATTTAATTGTATCTAAACAACCATAACATTGCAGACACACTCAAATAAAGCGTTAGATCTTGTAATCCACAACCACTTTTGTTCCTAAATGTGTGTGTAAAGCTGTGAGCCGCTAGCGGCAAGCAGTATCACCACTTGACTCGCTTCACGAGTGTGAAGGTGAGAACAAGAGAACATGAGAACGTATTTCTAAACTAGTTCACCCGTTATCTCGTTCGCCGGCGACACAGTCGCCCTATCTAAATATTTTCTCCATGGGTCGACCCTTCGCCAGTTCATCCACCAGTTTATCCAGATAACGCACTTTACGCGTCAGTGGCGTCTGGATGTCCTGAATTTTGTATCCACAGATGGATCCAGTGATGAGATTGGCATTCGCATGCAATGTCGCCCGCTCAAAAAACTCCGCAAACGTCACCTTTTCGGCGATCAGAGATTGAATCTGAGAGTCATCGAAACCCGTGAGCCAGTGGATCACCTCATGCAGCTCCTCGCGCGACCGACCCTTACGCTCCATCTTCGTCACATAATGCGGATACACCGACGCAAACGTCATCTCCGCCATTCGGCGGTCATGTTCTGGAGTCGTATTCATAGCAATAACCTGATTTCTTACAGATTCTAACTCGTTGCAATGTATCAAGATGAGATAAAAAGTACAATAAACGGAAATCAGGTCAATAGGCCAATGGGCCAGCAGATTCCCTTCCGTCGCGAAGTGACCCAACCGCAAAGCCCATCCGCGGCAAAGCCGCACCAACAGTAATGCAGTTACCCAAACAGGTGCTTTAGCACCCTACTCAATCTCAACTACCATTCGATTTCCCTGCTTACACTGGTCGATGAGAAAGTCGATGACATGTGGATCTCTGGGAAATCGGATGCTCTGCAACACATCGATTGCCTCATCGAAGTTTCCAAAATACCTAAGAATTACGGCGCGCATTTGAAGGCTTAGCGCATCGGTCATGGTCAGCATTTCCAGAAATGCCTGGAGGTTTGTCCGCCACAGATGTTCATCGCCCTCTAAAACCGTCACTAACTCGAGCTTTATCAAACTCACAACGACTCTAAATGAAGTAGGTATTTTTTGAATTATACTAAACATCGGAATTAAGTCTAACAATATATAGTGCCGAAATAAGGGGCATTTAGTGTTAATAATAGTATTCAGATTCAAATTCTTGCAGTTGATTCTATTTTGGAGTAAGCATGATTAGCTACCACCCAACTCCATCAAGCCTCGAACTAACATACACATTGCGAGGGTGTCGAGTTCACAATATCGAAGTAGCCCATCTCGTAGACGACTGCGCTCAACTTCTCCGAGGGTAGTGAATCGGGTAAAATTGTATGCTGCCATTGCCAGTCCACCCTGGTCAATGGTTCCGCCGTCGTTTGAAATGAATCCAAGAAGTTGTTCGTCGAGTTCTTGATTCTCGAATTCAGGTATATCAAAAATCGGGGGTAGTGTTTTGTATGGAT
>CAZJZI010000039.1:0-24936 GCA_964550435.1 uncultured Chitinophagales bacterium
TTACGGAAATCGGGTAAGTCAGGCTCAACGTATCGAGCAGCAAATGATGCTTCAGTTAAGAGGCGAGTACACAAAGTGGAATCGCATCAGACTCGAGTAAATCAGAAAAAGTACCATATGAAAAAGGCTGCCAGATGTCTCGGGCAGCCTTTTTGGTTCAGTCAACAGAACATGTGCTGATTAACTACTTAGCAGAAGTATAGTATTCGGCTACTTGTGACCAGTTTACCACGTTCCAAAAACTTTTCACATAATCAGGACGACGGTTCTGATAATTCAAATAATAAGCGTGCTCCCAAACATCAAGGCCAAGGATAGGAGTTTGTCCGTTCATCAACGGGCTATCCTGATTTGCTGTTGATGTAACTTCTATTCCGCCATTTTTGTTCACGACAAGCCAGGCCCAACCTGAACCAAATCTTGTAGCGGCAGCTGCTGCAAACTTCTCTTTGAAAGCGTCAAAGCTTCCGAAAGTAGAGTCGATTGCCTTTGCCAAATCACCTGTTGGTGTTCCACCAGCATTCGGTGCGAGAATAGTCCAAAACAGACTGTGATTTGCGTGTCCACCTGCGTTGTTAATGATCGCCTGCTTCTTGTCAGCAGGAACAGCATCCAGATTTTGGAGTACTTCTTCAACTGATTTAGAAGCCATTGCATGTCCCTCAAGTGCAGCGTTTGCGTTGTTAATGTAAGCTTGATGGTGTTTGGTATGGTGAATTTCCATGGTACGCGCATCGATATGTGGTTCAAGTGCGTCGTAAGCGTATGCTAGTTCAGGAAGTGTAAAAGCCATAATAAATTTTCCTTGTTTATTTATGATTAATGTTATGTCTTACAATGATTTAAAATAACAGATTGACCTTTCAAAATTATAATCACTCTCCATGGTACTTGGATTTGAGTGGAAAAAAGGAACCCATCACTAAATATTAAAGTTATGTTTATTTGTTATAACAATTAAAGATGCGAAATAATTTCAAAGAAAACATCCTCTGAATCTGCTATCTTTGTATATCAACGAGGTAGGGATGAATCTTCGTGTTCAGAAAAGTTTAAACACAACTAGTTAGTATGTCATACGATTACGATCTAATCATATTGGGAAGTGGTCCTGCTGGGTTTTCATGCTCTATGCAGGCTAGTAAATTCGATAAAAATGTTCTCATTATTGAGGCGAACGAGAACCACCTTGGTGGCTCCTGGATCAATTCAGGAACAGTTCCAAGTAAAGCTCTCAGGGAAGCAGCGTCTAGTATTCACAAATACACGCAACAATTTGGGGATGTAAACAACAAAAAGCCCTATCTGATGTTTCAGATGACCGAATTGTTAAAAATAAAGGATAAGGTTGTACAACACGAAAACAGTGAAGTAAAACGGAATCTGATAAAAAACCAGGTCAAGACACTACGAGGATTTGGTCGGATTATAGGTCCGAATACCATTGAAGTGAGTGATGCATTAGGAACAAAGAAAGAATATACCGCTGAGAAAATTTTAATCTCTACGGGTAGTTCGCCTCGTCCGCCAAAAAGTTTTAAAATTGATCATAAAACAATTCTTGATACACAGTCAATTTTGTCACTGGAACATATCCCACGTCGTTTGGTTATCGTTGGTGCAGGGGTACAGGGTATAGAATACGCTACCATTTTCGCATCGATGGGATCGAAAATCACCATTTTGAATCCAGAGACCTCATACTTTAGCTATCTCGATCATGAAATCAAGGAAATTCTGGATGAAAGCCTTAAGCAGTTCAGAATTACCATTTACAATGGAATAAGGATCGATAAAGTAGGGACCAATCAGCTCCGTAACTGCACAGAAATCCATTTCCATGACCAGGAAGGTGAAAAGAGAGTTATAGAGACCGAGAATGTTTTGCATTTCGCAGGAAGAATCCCAAACTCTTCCAATATTGGTGCAGAAACTGTTGGTCTTGAAATTGATCATGAAGGTTACATCAAAACGGATAAATTCTACAAAACTAATATAGACAGCATTTATGCTGCTGGTGACGTGATAGGGAATCCACAATCAGCGTCGGCATCTTTTTCGCAAGGGCGTACTGCGGCATGTCACATGTTTGAGATTCCAATCGGAGAAATGTCGAGCACCCTACCCTTCAGTGTTTACTCCATTCCTGAGTTTTCGATTGTTGGACTAACTGAGCAAGAGGCGATAGATGCCGGTCATGATGTAACCGTTGGGCGTGCATATTACGATAATCTCACCAAAGCAACTGTTGCTAATAACAGTACAGGAATGTTGAAGCTGGTCTTTGAGACAGACACATTTAAGTTATTAGGTGTCCATGCAATTGGGGCAGCAGCGTGTGAAATCATTCATATTGGACAGGCGGTTATCGCTTTCAACGGAGATATCCGCTACTTCATCAGCAACATGATGAACTATCCAACCTATGCAGAAGCCTATCGAATTGCCGCGTTTAATGGCGTAAACCGCGTTTACAAGGCCGGTGTGAAGTACAAGAATATTCTTGAAAATAAGTGAGTAGGAAGTGGGAAAAGGGATGAGTGACCACTTTAACTCATCCCTCATCCCTCATCTCTTATCTCTTATCTCTTTTCCCTTATCCCTTTTCTCTTATCTGATATTTGGCTTAATTATGATGTGCAACTCATCGAGTTGCTTTGAATCAACAACATCAGGTGAATTATCCATAAGACTTTGAGCACGTTGGTTTTTCGGGAAAGCGATTACATCACGCAGACTTCTGGATCCCGTTAATAACATCACGATTCGGTCTAGTCCGAATGCTATCCCGCCGTGTGGAGGAGCTCCGAAACGGAATGCGTCCAACAGGAACCCGAACTTCTCTTTTGCTTCCTCTTCGCCAATACCGAGTAATTCGAACATGCGTTCCTGAAGTGCTCGGTCATGGATACGAATGGAACCTCCACCAATTTCGTTACCGTTCATGACCATATCATAAGCACGGGCACGGGCTTTACCAGGATCGGACTCCAATAAATGAACATCTTCAGGAAGTGGGGAGGTAAACGGATGGTGCATAGCAACCCATCGGCTTTCATCCGGATCAAACTCAAGCAACGGAAACTTCGTTACCCAAAGAAGCGCATTCTTCGAGGTGTCAATTAAATTATATTCATGTGCTACTGCCAGACGTAATTGTCCAAGTTGCTGATAAACAGTGCTTTTCGATCCTGCCAAAATCAGTAATAAATCTCCTTCTTTGGCATTTGCCTTTTCAACCATTGCGCGAGTGATATCCTCAGATACAAACTTCCCGACGCTTGAATATAATTCATCGGTGTTATTTTTGACATAAATGAGACCATTTGCACCAAACTCGTCTTTGGCACGAGCAGTCCAGCGGTCCATAACGCCACGTCCGAGGTGTGCATAACCTGGAAGGTTAAATCCGATAACTACACCTCCATCGTGAACCGTTTTTGAAAATACACGGAATTCAGATACTGCTACAGTCTCGGAGAAGTCAACAAATTCAAGATCAAAACGAAGGTCTGGCTTATCAGAACCGTAGGCCGCCATAGCATGATCGTAAGTCATACGTGGGATTGGCGTCTGAAGCTCGTATCCAGTTGTACCTTTCAGAATAGATTTCATTAAACCTTCGGCCATTTCATAGATGGATTCTTCGTCTACAAATGACATTTCAACGTCGATTTGAGTAAACTCAGGCTGTCGATCAGCACGTAAATCTTCATCTCGGAAACACTTTACAATCTGAAAGTAACGGTCCATTCCAGACACCATAAGAATCTGCTTGTAAGTCTGAGGACTCTGCGGCAACGCATAAAATGTACCTGGGTTAACACGGCTGGGTACTAAATAATCACGAGCGCCTTCTGGGGTGCTACGCATTAAAACTGGAGTTTCGATTTCAGCAAAATCTAATGAATCGAAGTAATTTCGAGTAATTTGAGCTGTTTTTGAACGCAAAATCAAATTACGTTGCATCTGAGGTCTTCGAAGATCCAGATAACGATACTTCATTCGAAGGTCTTCGCCGGTTTTGATATCATCTGATATTTCAAAAGGCGGAGTATCAGCAGCGTTGTAAATCTCAAGATTATGGACACGCACTTCTACCATTCCCGTTGCCATCTTCGGATTGATGTTCGCCTCGTCGCGATTCTTGACAACACCCTCAATACCGATAACGTACTCGGTCCTGAGTTTATCAGCCAATGTGTGCGCTTCATCGTTATCCTGCGGAGAGAATACGATTTGGGTGAGCCCGTATCGATCACGTAAATCGATAAAGATAACTCCACCAAGGTCGCGGCGGGTATCGATCCAGCCGTTTAAAATTACTGTTCTTCCGGCATCGGAAGCTTTAAGTTCCCCACAAGTATGGGTGCGTTTTAACAACATGTTTGTGATAGTTTTACTCGATTCTACGTTACTTCAGAATTCAGATCAGAACTCAATTGTTTATATGTGTACCTACACCACGAAATGTGTCCTTTAAACTGATAACATCCCTGAAACTAAAAGCATATAAAATACGCAAATCCATAACCAAACTCAGTAAATATTCCTGATTTTTCTTCGCCCATTCCCCCGCAAAATGATATATTGCAGTCAATTTGCAATAGATGATCATGGAATCAGTAACCTCTGCTATAGAAAAGCTTCGTAACGAAGCCTTATACAACGAATTCTTTCGTAAGAATCCTGCCAAGAAGCTGTTGATTCACGCTGGAAGCGGATATATTTTTGATGCAAATGACGCTGCAGTCGCCTACTATGGATACTCCTATGAGAAGTTCATCTCACTCCATGTAAATGCGTTGAATCCTTTCGAAGCAGAGATTAATACCAAAAAACCTGCACTTTCTGATCTCTCAACAGGTAGATATCGATTAAAGCACCGCCACGCTGATGGAGATTTCCGGGATGTTGAAGTACATGTTTCTCGTATTCATATTGATGGTGAAGAGTTTCTTTACTATGTCATAACGGATTTGTCTGAGTTTGTGGCCAATGAGGACAAACTGAAATTCGGAGAACAACTTTTCTCCCAGTTTGTGATCAACACTCCGATAGCTGTGGCAATGTTCGATACAGAGATGAAATACTTGTTGGTATCGGACCGATGGGTAGCTGACTTCAACATTGAAAAAAACGACATCATTGGCAAAAGTCACTACGAAATTGTGCCGAATCAGCCACAACATTGGATAGCATCTCATCAACGTGCTTTAAAAGGAAACACAGACAAATTTGAGCAGGATATCTATATTCATCCCACTGGTAAATTAGATTGGGTCAAATGGGAAATCCTACCTTGGTATACGATGGATGACAAGGTTGGGGGAGTTATCATATTCAATGAAATAATAACTCAGCGCAAAAAAGCTGAAGAAATTAGTAATCGTCTTATTGAACAGCGTTCCAGAATGGCAGCAAAAGTTGAAACTATTGAGGAAGAACGTCGGAATATTGCCAGAGAGCTGCATGATGGGCTGGGACAGTTACTAACGGCTGCGCATCTGAATTTGGTACTAGTTGAACAGAACCTGGACTCTGATTCAGAAATTGTGAAGGATAATTTAACCAGAGTCAAAGAATTGGTTACGACCACAATCCAGGAAGTACGGAATATCTCCCAGAATTTGCGTCCGGCTGTTCTGGATGACTTCGGAATTGTTCCTGCGATTCGGAATTTATGTGATGAATATAGTAGGTTAGGTGCATTACACGTACGATTTAGCGAGTATGAGCTCGAAAAACATTACTCTCCTGGAATTGAAATAGCAATTTATCGGATTTGTCAGGAGTCGCTCAATAATATTGTTAAACATTCGAATGCAACACAGGCAAGTATTGAACTATATAACCGTCATTCGCATATTCTTATAGTTATTCAGGATAACGGAACGGGTTTTGACATAAAAGAAGTGTCGAAGTCAAAAGCAGGTAGTGGGTTGATGAATATTCAGGAACGTGCGGAACTTTTGGGTGGAAGAGTACAGATGGAATCGCAACCAGATAACGGTACAGAGATTATCATTGAAATTCCGTTGCATAAGACCAACGATTTCTTAACAATGCAGGATGATTATGAATAAAATTAGAGTGATGGTGGTCGATGACCACGATATTGTTCGTTACGGAATTTGTTCGGTGTTAAAATCTTCGCCAGACATAGAAGTTGTTGGAGAGGCTTCGAACGGGGTTCAGGCAGTTGAACAATTCAATGAACTCCGACCGGATGTAATCCTACTAGATATATCCATGCCAGAAATGAATGGTATAGAAACAACAAGGACAATTGTCCAAAATCACGCAAATGCTAGGGTTCTAATACTGACAATGCATCTGAATGAAGAGTATTTGAATCAGGTCTTGAGTGCCGGAGCATCGGGGTATATACTTAAGAACACCGAAATCGGGGAAATGCTAAATGCAATTAGAACTGTTGCTCAAGGAAAACAGATATTCAGTGCTCCGATATCGACCTTAATGACCGAGAAATATGTACGTTCGGCTCAGTATAATCAGGATAGTAAGGATAATGATACTCCAAGCTTGACAAAACGTGAAACAGAGATCTTACAAAAGATCGCTGATGGTAAAACTAGTCAGGAGATTGCTGAACTACTGTTTATCAGTCCACGAACAGTTGATACGCATCGCGCCAATTTAATTCAAAAACTTGGAGTCAAGAATTCAGCAGGTTTGGTTCGATATGCTATTGAAAATCAGCTTGTTGAGTAAATAATGGCTGATTTTACGGCATGAAATATCCGTATAAATACGGATGCGAAATACGAAATTCATCGGATTGTTGCCCCATGTTAAAAGCTGTAACATGTGCAAAGCAAATGGGGTAATAGCCGTCTGTAGATGATAAACAGGCGTTTCCTTTCTGAACAGGGGAAGCGCCTTTTTTTTTGACCCGACTTTGTCGGGGGACAAGAGATATCAGACAAGAGAAAAGAGACAAGAGCAACCAGACTCACTATTCAGATAGACAAGTCACAAATCTCATATAATCAAGAAAATAACCTTCCCATAAACGAAAAAAGCCAAGGCGCGTTTAAAACACCTTAGCTTTCATTTATCGTAGCGTGGGGGGGACTTGAACCCCCGACCTCCGGGTTATGAATCCGACGCTCTAACCAGCTGAGCTACCACGCCATTCCTAAAAAGGACAAGACTCCAAATATAAGCAGATATTCTACCGAAATAAATCCTTTTCATAAAAAAAGATATTCTAAGTTCGGCAGTTCCACTCAAATTGTCGTATTTTTAGGCTTAATTTTGACATTTTTCACGATAAATTGGCCGTTTTGACCGATTTTATCATCCGAACCAAGATCTTCGTTTTCCATGGCTAAAAATATTACCTCCCAGCAAAAAGATTATTCACAATGGTATCTCGACGTAATTCGTGAGGCTCGCCTAGCCGAACATTCACCTGTTCGTGGATGTATGGTAATCCGTCCGACAGGATACGCCATCTGGGAAAATATTAAATCCGAACTCGATCGCATGTTCAAGGAAACAGGCCATGAGAATGCCTACTTCCCACTTTTCATCCCAAAATCGTTTCTTTCAAAAGAAGCCCAACACGTCGAGGGATTCGCTAAAGAGTGTGCTGTTGTAACACACAGTCGCCTGATCAACACTGAAAATGGTGTTGATGTAGACCCAACCTCCAAACTTGAAGAGGAACTCATTGTTCGTCCGACTTCAGAAACGATTATCTGGGACACCTACGGCGACTGGATTCAATCATACCGAGACTTACCGATTCTGATCAACCAGTGGGCGAATGTGGTTCGCTGGGAAATGCGTACTCGATTGTTCCTGAGAACTATGGAGTTTCTATGGCAGGAAGGTCACACTGCACACGCCACCGAAGCTGAAGCACGTGAAGAAACAGAGAAGATGCTCGAGGTATATCGTACTTTTGCCGAAGATTACATGGCAATGCCCGTCATAACCGGAGTCAAATCAGAATCTGAGAGATTTGCTGGTGCAGTTGATACCTATTGTATTGAAGCGATGATGCAGGATGGGAAAGCATTACAGGCTGGAACCTCTCACTTTCTTGGTCAAAACTTTGCTAAGGCTTTCAACGTGACATTCCAGGACTCAGACGGTCAGGTGAAATATGTTTGGGCTACAAGTTGGGGCGTCTCAACCAGATTAATAGGTGGTCTAATCATGACGCACTCTGATGACGACGGTCTCGTTTTGCCTCCTCGACTTGCTCCGACTCAGGTTGTGATCGTACCAATCTGGAAGAATGAAGAAGAGCGAACTCAAGTCATGAGCTATATCGATACTATCTATTCAGAGCTGAAAAATGATGGCATTCGAGTAAAATTCGATGCCCGTGACAACTACAAGCCTGGATGGAAATTCGCTCAATACGAAGTAGAAGGTGTCCCTGTACGAATAGCCGTTGGACCACGAGATGCTTCAAATGGTAAACTCGAAATCGCACGACGCGACACCAAAACAAAAGAAATTGTTGATGTAGATGGGGTATCAGACCGAATTAAATCACTACTCGAAGAAATTCAGCAAAATCTTTTCGCAACGGCAAAAAATCGTCGTGATTCAATGACCTCAGTGGCAAATTCATACGATGAATTCAAGGAGTTACTCGATTCAAAAGGTGGATTCGTATATGCTCATTGGGATGGTACAGCAGAAACCGAGACACGAATAAAAGAAGAAACTAAGGCAACTATTCGATGTATTCCATTGAATAATCCACACAAAGTACCTGGTTCCTGCATGGTGACAGGTAATCCTTCGGAGCAAATGGTTCTTTTCGCCCGATCTTATTAACGCAGATTTACACCGACTTTCCTAATTAATCGAGGTACTATGTCGGGACGACTTATAACATCAGACCGATCTTTAATCTGGGCAACCATAATATCTGCGGTTTTTAATCCGCTGATATTGCCTGTGGTAGTGTTTGGGTATGCTTCGGCGAGGCTCGAGTCAACCACTAGTGGGTTTTTGATGGTAAATACTGTTGGACTGCTGTTTTTTGTATTGATTCCTTTTCTAATACTGGTGAGTCTTAAACGTTCAAAATCCGTCGATTCGATGGATGTGAGCGTAAGAGAAGAGCGACATAGGCCTTTCATGTATGGATTATTGAGCATGGGGGCCGGACTGGTTTGCTTTCAGTACTTACCCCTTCAGAATGGATTGATTTACATCATACTCTGCATGATATCCATAAACAACACAACTGTTGCAGCTGTTATCAACCTGAAATGGAAAATCAGTGTTCATGCAATGGCTATGAGTACCACGGCCACAGTCTTGTACTTCCTGAGTGGTCCAGTGGCACTGGGATGGCCTGGTGGTACCACTATATCGTTCCTACTTATTATTGGTCTGTTCCTGACTATAATGATAGTGCAGTGGTCTAGAGTCAAACTTGAAATGCACACTCCATCTCAAGTAGTAGCAGGAACCCTTCTGGCTATCATACTAACCTCAGTACAGCTCACGTTGTTGGTACCAGTATCCGAAACACTGACTAAAGTTTAGTCTTATTAATGAACACATCTATTTTCTATCATCAAGCTGTTAAGCGATCAATCCCGGTATTCATATTTATATGGACGACTATTATTCTAATGCTAACCTTACTCCCATCTGAGTCGATTCCAGAGTACAAGCTCTTCGATTTCGATAAATTAGGACATTTAGCAGTTTTTGGAGGATGGACATTTCTCACCGGGTTATTTATTCTAATCAATATGAAACGCATTCGAGGAAGAATGTGGAAGGTCGCCATACTGGGTTTCGCATTTGGAACAGGAATTGAAATTGTGCAATACTTGGCTCCAATCAATCGTTCTGGAAGTATAGCCGATGCAGTTGCAAATACCATTGGATGTATAATTGCTTGGGCTGTTCTGAAGTATATTCAGCGAGATTTGCTAAAAAATCAGATTTATCAGTGATTTAAATGGTCACATGATGATGTGATTCACTGGACATCGGTCAAAATTTTTCTTTTTTTACAATTGAATCAGGTGTAAATGAGGTATTCCTATTTGACGAATGGATATGAATATGTTATTTTGCACCTCGAATTATAAACAAACCAATAGATCATTATGGGACTCGAAAGAAAAAAACCAGAAGCTGATTTGCGAAGAAACTATCAAGTCTACTTCCAAGTAGGAATGGTAGTAACGTTGCTCGCTATGATCGGCATGTTCCGTGCTCCGCTTTCAGGCGGAGAAAAAGCAGATTTCACGCTTCCTGAACAAGAAATCGTAGAAATTGAAGAAATTATCCAAACCGAGCAGGTTGAAACTCCACCTCCACCACCACGTCCACCAGTACCAGTTGAAGTACCGAACGACGAGATTATTGAGGATGAAATTCTTGACCTTGGTTTCGAATTAGACCTCGAAGGTCCTCTGGATCTTCCACCTCCACCTCCTCCTGCTGAAGAAGACGATGAACCAGAAATTTTCGTAGTGGTTGAGCGTATGCCAGAACCACGTGGAGGAATGCAAGCTATTTACAACCGGGTAAAATACCCTGAAATTGCACGTAAAGCTGGTATCGAAGGCCGTGTAGTTGTACAGTTTGTAGTTGATGAACAAGGTAATGTAGTTAATCCTACCGTAATCCGTGGTATCGGCGGTGGTTGTGATGAAGCTGCAATCGATGCTGTAAAGGGTGTTCGTTTTACCCCTGGAATGCAAGGTGGACGTGCAGTAAAAGTACAGTTCCAGTTACCTATCGTATTCCGTCTGCAAAATTGATCGAAGTAAATATTGGTTTGTGAATGAAGGCGAGGCTCATACGGGCTTCGCCTTTTTTTATTTCAGCATTTACGATGCTGAAATAAAAATGATAAGAGACGGGGAATAAGCGAGAAGAGAAGGGTGCCTTATCTCTTATCACTTATATGGCAATTCATTGCCTTGGAAAACCTACTTAGTACTGTCTTTAGATTTTGAAACCCCACTCTCTTTTGTGCTTCGTCCAGATCCATCCACTGGACCAGCTCAATATCCTCTTCAAGTTGTGGTTTAAACTCTGTAGAACTGGTTACCATCGAATACCAAAACGTCTCTTTGTGATACTGAATTCCGTCAAAAGAATAAGAGTGGGTGGTTTTTCCAAGATCGTTAACAATCATAGGTAGTGGAATCCCAACTTCCTCACTGACTTCTCGCACAGCGCACATAGCCAAGGATTCTCCATCCTCACGTTTTCCCTTGGGTAGGTCCCAATATCCACGCCGAAAGATCACAAGAATCTGAATCTTTCCGGACTCAATCCGATACACGACGCCACCACAGGCTTGAATGTGTTCCATACGTACCGGAATTCCTAGGTTAGTACAAATTTTTGAGATAGACTAAGATTCACCGACTACACCGTCAGGTTCATTATTTTGAGCCGATGGTGTTGGTGTTTCACTTTTTTTAGCTTGCCCATTTTTGATTTCGTCCACATAATTGAGTCTAAGCATACTCAGTTTTTGTTGGAGATACGAGCTCAGTTCCTTTTCGATATTACCTTTTGTGTACTTTTCAAGCATTGCCAATGTATCTATAGCATACTTAGCAGCATTAAGGTCACTTTCAATGGCATCTGTGGCTGGATTCTTAATTTTACCCAGGCCCATGAGTCCGATTTGCTCATGTTGCTGCACTAACATCATGAACAAAAGTTGTTGTTGCTGGTCTTCGGATAACTTTTGAAACTGATTGTCCATGTTCTAAATATTTACTTAAAATTATTCTTTAGGCTTTCAGGAAGAAAAATTTCACTCCAAATATGCCTAGTTTTATTTAATTCTTAAAGTTACAACAACCTGTGGATTGGTAAAAGGTTCAAAACCACGTATTTTTGAGGAGAATTGACACCAAATCCCCATAAAAACCGATTTTCTATGAAATTTTTTATCGATACTGCCGACCTTAACGAAATCCGCGAAGCCAATGCCATGGGAATTCTGGATGGAGTGACAACAAATCCATCACTTTGTGCCAAAATCGGGGTACGGGATTTTGAAGGCCACATTGCCAAGATTTGTGAAGAAGTTGATGGTGATGTCTCAGCTGAAGTAGTTTCTGTGAAATACGAAGAAATGGTGACTGAAGGTCGTCGTTTGGCAAGTATTGCTCCAAATGTGGTAGTCAAAGTTCCTTTGATCAAAGATGGGATCAAAGCAATTCGCACCTTCAGTGACGAAGGTATCCGTACAAATTGTACCTTGTGTTTCTCCCCTACTCAGGCCCTGGTAGCAGCAAAAGCAGGTGCAAGCTATATTTCTCCATTTGTTGGACGTTTGGATGATGTCTCAACCAATGGAATGGATCTCATAGAGCAGATTGTGACCATATACGCTAACTATGATTTCGAAACCGAAGTTTTGGTAGCGTCGATACGAAATCCGATTCACGTGGTTGAGTCTGCCATGATGGGAGCGGATGTTGCCACTATGCCATTGAGCGTCATCGAAGCATTGATCAAGCATCCATTGACCGACATCGGCCTCGACAAGTTCCTCAAAGACTGGGACAACCTCCAGAAATCTTTGAAGTAGAAAATCAAATTGTAAATTGGGCATTCAAGCTCAATTGTTTGCACGTAGCTAACTGAGTTTATAAACTCACGGAACGTGATTAGCCAGATTGTTTTAATGCACTCTGGCTAATTGGCGTTCTTTTGGATTGCTGAAAGCCGAGGTTTCTGGAAGATTGTTCAAGCAATCAACTATCTTTTTAAGATGAGACGAGTCCATAAATTTGTGAACTGGCAATTCTAAAAGTCCGTTTTTCAGTGCCTCTGCTCCCTTGAAGCCTTTCTCTCCAAAAGGGGCCTCCGGCCAACCGATATAGCAAATTATTCCGGCATCACGTAAGGCTTTTTGCATGTTATCACGACTACCTTGTGGTATCAAAATAGGCATGCTAAACGGTGTGAAGTCATTATTTAAAAAGTAGCGTTCTGAAGATCCTTTAGAAGCGTAACGGTCGATTCCTATTGGCCGAAAAAACGTATGGTTCTCAATATTATTCAATAGGTACACAAAGTTGTCGCGCCTTGTTTTTGTGAGTTTCTCTAAATCAACACGTTTACAAAACCACTCAGAAAACCTGTCCATCATTTTGACCCGAACTCCATGTTTTTCTGAAAAGTCAATATATCCTGTGCCGGGTAGATTCAATTTTCGAGTAATTGAAAATCTACTAAACATATTATTTACATTGAATTTAATGCGAGAACCAAGTAAGTGATAAAGGAAAAAAAGACTATTCACACGTTTTTTAGCGGATGGTATAAATTCCCATGGTTCCGAGTTTAACACCAATACTCCACCAAAATGGAACTGCATCATTTTGCGAGTACTAAATAACGTGAAATCACCTGTAGTACCAAGAATTCTACCTTTGTAAATGGCATTCATGGTATGTGCGCAATCTTCAATTAGATAGATACCAGCTTTTGCTGTAATCTCCTTCAGAGGCTCCATATCCACAGGTATGCCAAAAAAGTGAACCGCAAAAACAGCTTGAGTCTGATCGTCGATTAAATCGCTGATTTCCTGCAGATTCAAACTCAAATCGTCAGGCACATCGTAAAACTTAGGTTCATAACCAGCTGCAAGAATAAATCGGTACAATTTTGCAGGGATATAAACAGGCATAATTAAGTTCGGTTTTTTCTTCGGACGATATTGCTGAAGTCCAATCAACACATCGTAGAAAGCATGCGCCGCGTTTGCGTAGTAAATCGATTTCCCCTCAAAGTGTTCCAAATACTTCTTAAAAGATAATTCTGAATATGATTTCTCTGGGTTAATTGTTGATTCCATTATATATCCCACTTCATTTTTTTATTGATGCGCCGACGCAGGAAATTCAGGTATTCCGATAACCCATTAAAAAAAGATCTTCGTCTAAATACAATAATTGCATATGATCGCTCATTTCGAATTAATCTGATACCCTTCATATACTTTTTCATAATGCCTGCACGAAGTCTTCCACCACTATAATTTGATCTGATTACAATCTTATTGGTGTGAATGATATTTGTTGCTAATCGAAGTTTGTATTCTTCAGATCCACGCAACATATCGAAGACTTTAACTCCGTCATTAATCGCTTCATTTATCCTGGCGAATAACAACACGTTCCCCGGACCAAGTTTTCTATAGGTTGAATCTTCATCCAAGCCCCTGTGCATTAAGTATACTTTGTTTTTATAGGTCATACAGACATCTACCGCTACATACTTCGTCTTATCAACTATTGGAGTGGCCAAAGAAAATTCAATCCACCCCTTCTCAAAAAATACTTTTGAGATATCTACAAAAAAATTATACATCCTGTCTTCCGAAAATGTGCCAGCGAATCCTCGGCTATTCCATTGAATCTGATGCATTTCTTTTAGTGTTGTAAATACACTTGCAAGCTCCCATTCGTCCACTATTTTGTCGATTTTAACTGCCATAGACTTACCATATCTCGATCGATTAAGATATCTTCGGGCATTGTACCTATCTTTGACACTCAAAGAGTCAAGAAACCCATCCCATGTTGGCTTGAGATAGATAACTGGGCATGACGATGCCTTTTCCGTGCTGTACTGCAATTTGAATTGACAGCAATCCAGGTGAGGTATTATTTCACTGTTCGTAAGACTATTTTCGGAAAGATCATCCAGAATTATCTCATCAAAATCATTTGCGATAGTTACAAAATGAGCCACGATCGATTCATAAAATGACAGTTCATGTTTTGGGCGAATGATAAAATCGAGATAGTCTGAATACGAGATTTCACCATATAATGGAATTCCATTTGGTTGCGTCACATAGGAACCCATGAATCTGAGACACGAATACACTTTTCGTCCAAGAAGTACGATATCATCTTCAAACAACGGGGCGATACCTATCACCCTCTCTCCCTCATACACAGCCACTATGTGTAGCTTTTTAGTAGCACCGAAATGCTCCCACCAAACATGATTCCATTCATACGTTTGGAAAATATGCGTCTCAGATTTCTCTGCTAATTCAATCCAGCCTTCTTGAAGCTCTTCAAAACCCTTAATATCAGATATGATTTTAAGTTTTATCCGACAATCTACTAGAGTCCTTCTTGTAGTACCAGTTCGCTCTAGATCAGCTTCATCAATCCCAAAATCTTCTCTCAGGTGGCTATTTGCTGCCATTTTAGTAAGTCAATTTTAATCAGCTTTTAAACATAGTAGTCATTTTTACCACAAGATTAAACTTTATTATACGCTTTTGTTATTAATTTATAACGACTTACATAAATAATATTTATTCTTACAGATATTACAGTTGCCAAAAATGTGAATCGAAGTGTCACTGGGATTTGGTTGCGTATATCTGTAAGATTCTGATTGTATATTCGGTCGATTATGCTTTTTCAAAAGCATAAATATCTGTGAACACATAAAAAATGAAAATAGCTCTATTAAACAAACCTTCTTCTGCAATTGAACGATGTGAACTTACGTTCATGGATCGTGAACCAATTCAGTTATCAGAAGCATTGAAACAGCACTCATTGTATGCCGAGGCTCTGAGTCGTGCAGGATTAAATGTTATGATGCATGAAGTGAATCCTGAATCACCAGATGCAGTATTTGTAGAAGATGTAGCGATTATTCTCGATGAAATTGCCATAATCACATCCATGGGAACCGCTAGCAGAAGGTCAGAAGTAGACTCTATGGCTAAAATTATCTCGAGATATCGAGATACCGTACATCATGTCCATCTTCCAGCCACAATTGAAGGTGGAGATGTGCTGCGGGTCGGTAAAAAGCTATTTGTTGGCGTATCCTCACGAACAAACAGAGCTGGAATATCAACACTTTCTGAAATCGTTTCGCCATTTGGATACCAGGTTGTTCCGGTCGAAGTAAGTGGTTGCCTGCATCTTAAAACAGGTGTAACAGCACTAAACGACGAGTCATTTGTATTGAATTCAGCATGGATTGAAACGTCTCCATTTAACGATTATCTACTGATTGAGGTTGCCCATAATGAGCCATTTGCGGCAAATGTACTTCGCGTTGATGAGAATTTGATCCTAAATGGCGCTTATCCACTAACTGCCAAAAAGATTCAGAACGCGGGATTCAGTTTTGACCTGGTTGACATCTCAGAGCTCGGTAAAGCTGAAGCAGGTCTCACCTGCATGAGTCTGATTTTTGAAAAGTCTGAATTATAAATTCGAAGACCTCATATCTGATCTGACGTTTACCAAACAAAAAAGGGGCATTTAGCCCCTTTTTCTGATTTAGTAGACGGATTAATATTAGCCAAGGTCCTGGGTTACCAGGTTTTCAGCGATGATTGATGATGACAGTACGCCAGGAAGTCCTGCTCCGGGATGGGTTCCTGCCCCTACGAAATAGAGATTGTCGAAATCTTCAGAGCGGTTGTGCGGACGGAACCAGGCTGATTGGGTCAGAATTGGTTCAACTGAAAACGCACTTCCCAGATAACTATTGAGAGTTCCCTGGAAGTGAAGCGGATCAATGTAATGCTCGGCTACAATGTGCTTTTGTAAATCAGGAAGGTAGTTATCTTCCAGGAATTGCATGATTCGATCGCGGTATACTTTAGCCATTTTTGTCCAGTCTGTACCGGATCCTAAGTGAGGCACTGGTGAAAGTACGTAGAATGACTCATGTCCTTCTGGAGCAATGCTCGAATCCGTGATGGTTGGCATGTGCAAGTACAATGAGAAGTCGTCGGCAACAGTTTTCTTGTGAAAGATGTCATCCAGTAAGCCTTTGTAGCGTGGGCCCAGGATGATGTTGTGATGACGCAGATCGGTGTCCAGATAACGTCGGTTTGTACCAAAATAGATTACAAACAGCGACATACTGTACTTCATACGCTTCAGTTTGGCATCAGAATATTTCTTGCGAGCAGCTGGATTGATCATGCTCATATAGGTGAACGGAACGTCTGCGTTCGAAATCACTGCATCGGCTTTATGAAGTGCCCCGTTTTTGAGGCGGATACCTTTGACCTTACGACCTTCGGTAAGAATTTCGTCTACCTCTGAGTTTAAATGGACTTTGCCTCCTAACTCTTCAATCAAATTGACCAATGCTTTGACAATAGCTCCGGTTCCACCTATGGCATAATGGACACCCCATTCGCGCTCAAGGTAATGGATCATTGCATAAATGGATGTAGTATCAAATGGATTCCCACCCACCAATAACGGGTGGAATGAGAAGCACTGACGCAGGAAATCGTTTTTAACGAATCCTGACACATATTTATAAACGCTCTTATAGGACTGAAGTTTAATAAGGTCAGGAGCTACCTTAAGCATATCTGTGAAATTCAGAAACGGCTTGTCGGCCAGTTCAATGAATCCCTTTTGGAATATTGGTTTTGTGGTCTTGATAAAATCCAGATAACCCTGTTTGTCGTCCGGATTCCAATTGTCGATCTGCGACAAAGTAAACGCTTCGTCCCCATTGTAGTCGAACATGCGACGCTCGTGATTGAAAATCCGGTAAAAAGGATCGCATGGGACAAACTTGATATAATCTTCACGCTTTTTGCCAGCCAGTTTGAAAAGTTCATCAAACATAAAAGGAGCGGTAATTACTGTCGGGCCTCCATCGAACTTGAATCCATTTTGCTCATAGACATAAGCCCGACCTCCCGGTTTATCTCTCTTTTCGAACAACTCAACATCAAATCCTTGTGCAGCAAGCCTGACTCCGGCTCCGAGGGCTCCGAATCCGGTGCCAATGATGATAACTTTTTTCTTCATGTAGGGGTTTAAATACGTGAATTAACTCCAACCGACAACAATGGGAGCCATTGATTTAGTTCCGTCAATTCTGCACTTGCTTAACGAATCCTTCGACATTTCTACGCGATAAAACACGTTGGTGTCGAACGGCATCATCACGGTCCCGGAATCGTCCGGAGAAAACACGGTAGTAGGTAATTCCATTGACTAAAGCGCTTTGTACAAACGCGCCATCCACCCTTCGGGCATACTCTTCAGCTTGAATTCTTTCGGTATATGAAGCCAGTTGCACCGTGAACATCTCAGGTTCTATTTGCCGCCCGACCGGAACATCACTACTGACCAGTTCCAAACGTACTTCAGCCGTACCCGGCCCAATCATCTCCAGTTCTTCTGCAGCGGCACGGGACACATCAATGATTCGATTACCGACATACGGCCCACGGTCATTAATGCGAACAGTGACCGATTTTCCATTCTCAAGGTTTGTGACTTTGACAACGGTGTTGAAAGGAAATGTTTTATGGGCAGCTGTAAGTTCGTTTTGGTCGTACGTTTCACCATTTGCAGTTGATTTGCCGTGGAAATTGGGGCCATACCAACTCGCCATTCCAACTTCCAAAGTCATACCACGAGTTGCAGTTCCTCTGGAGGCCGCACAACTCGACATTAGAAAAAGGGTCAAAAACAATACCGAAACAATACTGAATCTTGTAACAGAGAATCCCATAGGCTAATTGATTTCATAAACGTAACGCTACAAATCTACGAATTGAACACGAGAAAATTGTGTAATCTGTGAATTCAATAGAAAATTCAGGAAAAAAGTCACTAATAAACTAAAAAAAGCCTCCTTCTGTTCTGAAGGAGGCTTTTTTTGAGCCGAAGATGGGACTCGAACCCACGACCTATGCTTTACGAGAGCATTGCTCTACCAGCTGAGCTACTTCGGCTAGCGGCTGTCAACCGTAATTAATTTACAGAGCAAGACATTCAAAATAAATGAGATTTTTCGAATAAATTTCAGGTAGCTACCAACAAAAAAGGAGGCCGAAACCTCCTTTTTCTATCGTATATAAATTGGAATATTACCCGTTTTTGGCACGGAATTCGACCATGAAATCAGTCAACGCTTTCACACCTTCATAAGGCATTGCATTATAGATACTGGCACGGATTCCGCCCACACTGCGGTGGCCTTTGAGTCCGTCGAGGTTCAACGCTTCTGACTCTTTGACAAAGCGTTTTTCAAGGTCTTCATTTGGCAATGTAAATGTCACGTTCATGATCGAGCGTGAATCCACTTCAGCAGTACCACGGTAGAAATCGTCTCGATCGATTTCACCATAGAGTAAAGCCGCTTTGGCTTCGTTTTTCTTTTGAATGCCGGTGAGCCCACCCTGCTCCTGAATCCAGCCCATGACCAGATTCACGATGTACACACTGTACGTCGGAGGTGTGTTGAACATGGTTCCGACGTGTGTTTTATAGTTCAAAATGGTCGACATTCCTTCTGCACGGGCACGCTCAAGAAAGTCTTTACGGATAATTACAATCGCTACTCCAGCCGGACCTGCATTTTTCTGCGCTCCAGCGTAGATCATCCCATATTTGGATATATCCAACGGGCGGGACATGAAATCACTGGAAGCGTCACAAACGAGTGGAATTCCATTTGTTTCAGGCTCAACGGCGAACTGGGTTCCGAAAATCGTGTTGTTCGATGTAAAGTGTGTGTAAATGGATCCTTCCGCAACAGAAAACTCACCGTTTTTAGGTACCCGGTTGAAATTACTTGCCTCCGAGGTGAATCCAACATGAACATTTCCGAGCATTTTAGCCTCTTTGATGGCTTTTTTGCTCCATTCTCCAGTGTTCAAATAGGTTGCAACACGTCCTTCGCCAACCAAAAAGTTATATGGAACCATCAGGAACTGAGTACTCGCTCCTCCTTGCAAAAACATCACTTCGAAGTCATCTCCGAGCCCTAAAAGTGACTTGATACGCTCTGTTGCCTGTGCATCGACTTCCATGTACTCTGGACCTCTGTGACTGAGCTCCATAATCGATGATCCGGTACCCTTGTAATCTAATAATTCTGACTGCGCCTGTTCCAAAACTGCAGTTGGCAGCATGGATGGTCCCGCGCTGAAATTGTGTGATCTGAACATAGTTTCGTTTCCCAAAGTTGAATAATAGGTGAGATGATATGTAATTAGCCTGCCAATGCTTTTGTTGATTCAAACATGCATGGACTCCGTCCCTAACGTCGAACAAAATACCGAGTTTCGTCGGGAAATTAAACCGAAATCAGAAGGTATGAATCAAAAAACCGGATCGTAGTTTCGGCTCGAACCAGGTAGACTTCGGAGGCATGAGTCGCTCCTGATCGGAAACTTCCACTAGCTCATCAATCGAAGTTGGAAACATACTAATGGCCAATCGTGCCCGGCCGGAATCAACTAGATCCTGAAGATATTTTGTCCCTCTAATTCCACCTACAAATGCGATGTTTTTGTCTGTTCGAGGGTCTCCGATACCGAAATATCGGTTTAAAATCTGGTCTTGTAACAATGATACATCCAATCGTAATACAGCGTCATTAGACTGTGTTGGTGGATTCAATCGGACCGTTTTCCATTGCCCGTCGCAGTAGATACACACTTTGTTCCTCGATTTGGGAACTGCTTGTCCAGTTTCAAGAGCCTCGTGTTCATCCCATAAACGCTGTAAATCTGCTTCTTCGATATGATAGACAACCCTATTGTATGCCAATATCTGCATCTGATCAGTGCTAAAAAGCACTGCAGGAAAAAATCCGGCTTCACCGACATTTCGATGATCAGCTTTACGCAGTTCTTCTGTTGCCCGCGATGCAGCTTTACATCGATGGTGTCCGTCAGCGACGTAAAACATCGGGACAGACTTGAAAGCAATTATCCAAGGGTCGATGTCATCTGATCTCCAAAGAGTATGACGGACACCGTCTTCTGTCGTAATGTCATAAAAAGGTGTTGAATCTGTGCATCTGTGTATCAAAGATGCCACATTCATGTCTGGCTGATGGGCCAGCATCACAGGCTCTGCATGAGCCCGTTGAGTCAAAATATGTCGGGTACGGTCATCTTCTTTGTCAGGGCGCGTCATTTCGTGACGCCGGATGAGCCCTTTATCATATTCTTCAACACTAACACCTGTAAAAACTCCGGTCTGCGATTGGCCCATCCATTCAAGTCGATACACATAAACAGCAGGATCTTCATCATATTCGAGTACCCCTGATTCGACTAACCGGTTAAGCTGGCTGGCACCTTCCTGGTACACTTCATCGGCATGGATGTCGGTTGTTGAAGGCAATCCAATTTCAGGACGAATCACATGCAGGAATGAATCTGGTCTACCTTTTGCCAGTATCCGGGCTTCTTCAGTATCTATTACATCGTAGGGCACACAAGTGATCTGATCGACGATGTCCTGGCGTGGACGCAGAGCTTTGAACGGGTGAATCAGCATGGTTTCGTAGTTAAAATCAGGATCATTTAGATTGGTTATTCAAGGTACTAAATCCGTGTTGTAAAACCTTATTAAACCTAAGTAAATGCATCAACGTCTGCAAGTTATGGAACGTCTTACGCGGTAAATTTGTACTTACTTGTCGAATCAACTCACTTTACATTCATTAATCAGACTTTCGTGAAACATCTCAGTGTTCAGCATCGTTTTTTGGCATTACTTGCCGTAGTCACATCAACAACGTTAATGGCCTGCGGGGGTGCTTCTTCAGGTGGTCCTGGTGGTATGGGTGGCTTCGGCGGACCAGGTGGATTTGCCCGTGCTACCACAGTTGAAGTTCGTGATGTCACCCAATCTCCTATTTCAGACCAGATTCGTGCTTATGGATCTGTACGCGCACAGGACAATGTTCGTATAACTCCGCAAGTTAGTGAACGAGTATTGCGCATCAATGCAGACCTTGGAGACACCGTTCGCGCTGGACAAACACTTGCAAAATTGAATGACGTCACATTTCGTGAACAAATGGAACGTGACCGTGCTCAAGTTGAACAAGCCCGAATCGCTGCAAATCGTGACAGCTTAAATCTGTCCAGACAACAGGAGCTCTTTCGCTCAGAGCTTATTAGTCAAGCTGAATTAGACAATGCCCGAAGCACGTACGCTGCAACTCGTGCTCAATTGCAATCTGCACAAGCGGCAATGGCGTCAAGTATGCAGAATTTAAGTTATACCGAGGTCAAGAGTCCGGTCACCGGAGTAATTACCCGCCGAAATGCTTCACCAGGCGATGTAGTGGGCAGTGGTACGACCTTTTTCGAGATTTCGAATCTGGTTGGATACGAGATCCGATTAAATTTACCACTCAATGATTGGCGAAACACACGTATCGGTCAATCTGTTGAAATGCGTCAGACAGGTGGAACCGAATTCAATGTACAAGGAATGGTTTCGAGAATCAGCCCTGAGCTTGATCCCGTAACCGGACTGGGTGAAGTTGTGATCTCATTAACTGAGCGTGGTGAAGGTGTCTTCCCGGGAATGCTGTTAGAAGCCAGGATCAACGTAGAGACCAAAAATAATGTCGTGGTAATTCCCCGTTCGGCTATGGTCGAAAACGTTCAGACAGTCATTGAACCAGAATCTAACGTGATTCGACTCAGCCGCACTTACTCTGCATTCATTGCACAGGGAGATACCATTGCTGTACGACGAGATCTTGAACTCGGCATTCAACAAGGCGACCGCATCGAAGTGCTTAGTGGTCTGCAACCCGGAGAGAAACTCATCATCACCGGACAAACAAGCCTCGAAGACCAGTCACGAATTCGCATTAGTGGTGCTCCACGATTCGACCGCACTGGCGCTCCGCAAGGTATCCGACCATCCGAGGCCGCACCCGGCTCCTCGCCCGATACCTCAACACCTGCCGCCCGCCCCGCTCAATCCGACTCAAGCGCTGCCCAGCGCCCGAACTCAACGACCTCGAGATAACCAGTACCCTACGTATTCATGAAAAACTTATCCAAACTTGCGGTCGATCGTCCGGTCACTTTCGTAATGATTACACTGATCGTGATCGGATTCGGGCTCTTCGGATTATCCAGGCTCAGCCTGAACCTATATCCCGATGTCAGCTTTCCCACGATCACGATCTACACGACCTACGAAGGTGTCGCTCCAGAGGACATTGAAACACTGATCACGCGTCCCATTGAGGAACAAGTAGGGAGCGTCAGTGGACTCCGTCGTATCCGTTCACTGTCCAGCCAGGGCGCTTCGGTCATAAAACTTTATTTTAACTGGGGAACAGATCTGTTCATAGCCGAAGCCGATGTGCGCAAGCAGCTTGATTTTGCCCGCCGAGCTGTTCCGCAGGACGCCGACCAACCGATTGTCTTCAGCTATGACCCGAATCAGGAACCGATTCTGGTTCTGGCTCTGAGCTCGAATATCCGAAGTTCCAGTGAACTCCGCACACTGTCGACTCAGCAGCTGGAACAACGTTTCGAACGTATTTCGGGTATCGCTGCTGCTGAAACATCCGGTGGACTCGAGCGCCAGATCAACATATGGATCCGTAATGACCGTATGCTTGCATACAACCTTGATATTGCTACCGTTGCGAACAGACTTCGCCAGGAGAACATTCAAGTCCCGGCCGGTGAGCTCATCGAAGGTCGAATCGTATACTCACTCCGCACGATAGGCGAATTCAAAGACCTCGATCAGATCAAGACTACCGTTGTCGGAATCAGGAACGAAGTTCCAATCCTGCTTCAAGACGTTGCTGAAATCGAAGACGGTGTAGCCCAACCCATAGGTAATGTTCACGTACGTGGAGAAGAAGGTCTGGTAATAAATCTTTATCGGCAAAGTGATGTGAATGTGGTAACCACTGCTGCGAATTTCATGACCGAAATTGACCGCATCCGGGGTATACTTCCATCAGATGTCGAACTTGAGGTGCTCACCAACAAAGCAGACTTCATCAAGTTATCCCTGAACAATCTGTACTCAACGGCTGTCCAGGCAATTATTCTGGTAGTGATTATCTTGCTGGTCTTCCTCAGAAGTTTCCGAACATCATTGATTATCGCTGTTTCGATCCCGATCTCAATCATAGCTACATTTAGCATCATGGATCTAGCAGATGTCACGTTAAACGTGATTTCACTGTCCGGACTCACACTTGCGGTTGGTCTCGTGGTCGACAACGCGGTTGTGGTGCTCGAAAATATCTTCCGATTCCGGGAAGAAGGTCACTCAGGTAAAAAATCAGCAGTAATGGGTGCTCAAGAAGTTGCGATTCCAGTCGTGGTATCGACTTTGACTACGCTGGTGGTACTTTTGCCCATTCTTTTCGTACCCGGGATTGCCGGATTCCTGTTTCAGGATCTTGCCCTGACCATTTCTTTTGCTTTGGTTATGTCAACTTTCGCGGCCTTGAGCATCATCCCGCTCATGAGTTCGCAGTTTTTCAAAAAGAAAGACGACGCAGATGCCATTGAAAATGTTGCTCCTGGTGCCCTGGTTCAGTCCAGCGAAGTAGAAACTACATCGACAAAAGTAGATGAACCAAAACGTGATAATGCGTTAAAACGAAAACTGGGTGAACTTTTTGATCGTTTGGAAACCAACTATCAGGCTTTGCTCAAAAGAAATCTGAACCGCAGCTGGACCGTCATTATCATTGCAGTACTTCTGTTTATCGCATCACTCCCACTTTATTTCACTCTAGGTGGCGAATTTTTCCCTCCTGTGGACGAGAATGCATTTGTTCTGAATGTACAGCGAGAGCCAGGTGTCAATCTTTTTGAACTTCAGAACACGATCTATCAGGTCGAGAATATCATTGAGCGTGAGGTTCCTGAAGCTCGCCTGATTGTTTCCGATTACGGTGACAAGCGGGGTGTAGAGGGAGCAGACAATCCGGGTGGATATCAGGGAACCGTGAGAGTTGAACTGGTCCCAAGAAGTGATCGTAGGCGTGACCAGTTTGAAATCTCAAACGATCTTTTAGTTAAACTACAGGATGTACCCGGAGCTGACATTCGTGAAGTGCGCGAGAATCCATTGAATCCGGATGGTGACGACGGACTCATTATCAATATTTATGGATTTG
>CAZJZI010000040.1:0-24041 GCA_964550435.1 uncultured Chitinophagales bacterium
AGTAGGCAGTAGGCAGTAGGCAGTTAACGTAAAGAGAGGAGTGACGACCGACGAGCGAAATTTCCCTCGTCACTAATCAAAAGTCTGTGTACTGTGCACTGCGCACTGTGAATTAATCCCAACTAATCTTCCCAGCCTTAATCTCATCCACCACACTCTTTATCCCCTCCTCCAATGATATCTTCGCTTTCCAGCCCAGTGAGTGCAGACGACCGACGTCCATGAGCTTGCGGGGAGTGCCGTCGGGTTTGGTGGCGTCGAAGCGGAGTTCTCCACCGAATCCTACAATCCTGGCGACCATCTCGGCAAGTTCTTTGATGCTGATGTCCTCGCCGGTGCCGACGTTCAGGAAGTCGCGTCCGTCGTAGGTTTTCATCAGGTACAGACAGGCTTGTGCAAGATCATCGACGTGCAAAAATTCGCGTTTCGGAGATCCGGTGCCCCAGATTTCAACGTGGTCACGACTTTCCTGGGCAGCGGTGTAGAACTTGCGGATCAGCGCGGGAAGCACGTGGGAGTTTTTAAGGTCGAAGTTGTCGTTCGGACCATATAGATTGGTGGGCATGACCGATATGAAATTGCATCCGTACTGATCCCGATAGGCTTCACACATCTTGATGCCCGCAATTTTTGCAATGGCATAGGGCTCGTTGGTGGGCTCGAGGAGTCCGGTGAGCAGATATTCTTCTTTGAGCGGCTGCGGAGCCAACTTCGGATAAATGCAACTGGATCCCAGGAACATGAGCTTTTTGACCTTGAACTGGCGGGCTGCTTCAATGACGTTCAACTGAATGGCCAGGTTGTCGTGCAAGAACTCACCGCGATAGGTATTGTTGGCCAGTATTCCTCCGACTTTGGCGGCGGCGAGAAACACATAGTCCGGACGCTCCGCCTTGAAGAAGTCCATCACGGCCTTCTGATCTCTTAGGTCAAGTTCTTTGGAAGATCGTGTTAGCAAATTGGTGTATCCATCGGCTTTCAAGGCTCGAACAATGGCTGATCCAACCATGCCATTGCTTCCTGCGACGTAAATCTGGTCTGTTTTGATCATGTTCTCTCTGTGATGTGTCCGAAATTAGATACTGTTTTGTTGAGCGATTTTACGCATGAGTTTGATATCGCTTTCAACCATCTCTTTTACCATTTCGCGGAGGGTATACTTTGGTTTCCATCCCAATAATTTCTCCGCTTTGGTGGCATCACCGATCAACAAATCAACTTCGGTCGGACGGAAATACTCTGGATCGATCGCGATCACGGTTTGTCCGACTTTTACCTGATAATCGTTCGTATTTACGGCGGTAACGATACCTTTTTCTTCGACACCAAATCCGCTAAACTCAACCGTAATGCCAGCTTCTTCGAAGGCCATCCGTATGAAATCACGCACTTTGGTGGTGATCCCGGTCGCGACCACGAAGTCTTCGGGTTTTTCCTGTTGCAGCATAAGCCACATTGCTTCGACGTAGTCTTTGGCATGTCCCCAGTCACGGCTGGCATCCAGGTTCCCGACATAAATGCAGGTACTGAGTCCATTCACGATGGATCCGACGCCACGAGTGATTTTGCGGGTCAAAAAGGTCTCGCCACGCACCGGTGACTCGTGATTGAACAGAATTCCGTTCACGGCGAACATGTTGTATGCTTCACGGTAGTTGACCACGATCCAGTAACCATACAATTTGGCAACACCATACGGAGAACGTGGATAAAACGGGGTTTTCTCAGTTTGCGGGACTTCCTGAACGAGTCCGTACAGCTCGGATGTAGAGGCCTGATAAACTTTGGTCTTGTGGGTCATTCCCAGTAATCGCACCGCTTCAAGCACACGCAGAGTTCCGAGTCCGTCGACATTTGCCGTGTACTCGGGCATATCGAAACTCACCTTCACGTGCGACATCGCTCCGAGATTATAAATCTCGTCCGGCTGGATTTCCTGGATCAAACGTATCAGATTTGTTGCGTCGGTCAGGTCACCATAATGCAAATGAAACTTGGTCTTTGAGAAATGTGGATCCTCATACAGGTGATCGATGCGCTCGGTGTTCAACAGTGATGAACGGCGTTTCAGACCGTGGACTTCATATCCCTTGTTCAGTAAAAACTCGGCCAAATAGGCACCATCTTGACCCGTAATGCCGATAACTAATGCTTTTTTCATGAAATTTGCTTGAATAAGTACTTTCGATCCGATTTAATCAGTCGATACAATGTGTTAACCCTCAAAATTATCCAAATATTGGCACAATTGCCCACTCAAAATGCATATATTTCACCGTCACGCATCATGCGAAGCAGCTTTAGCACATGTATGTACTTTTTTTGTTTAAATATGGGTTCATTCAAACCGTTGGATGGTTGATAGCATGAACGAAAACCCATATAGCTCCAGACATATAGCGGTTTATACCACGTTCAATATCCTGGGCAAGGCCATACCTATGGTCGCTGCTTTGGTGGGGATTCCTATAATCATTGAACATCTTGGTAAGGATCTTTTCGGAATTCTGGCCATCGTTTGGGTCTTCGTTGGATATACTTCGATTCTTGATATGGGTCTGCCGCGCGGAATCATAAAGGTGCTTTCCGACAATTCCGATGCTTCACCAGACAAAAAACGCATCATTATCGGTACCGCATTGACTATGATGATCGCTCTGGGAGTTGTGGGAGGAATACTCATCAGTATACTCAGCACTCCGCTAGTTACAGAGTGGCTTAAAATCGATCCTCAGAATCATGATGATGCCATTAAGTCGCTGATCGTTATTGGTTGCGCGTATCCGGTGCTTGTCACACTTTCCGGTGTCCGGGCAATTCTGGAGTTTCATCAACGCTTCAAGGTGATCAATATCTACAGTATTGTCTACGGATTGCTAAACTACATCCTTCCGGCTGCGGTTGTCATGATTTCACCTTCACTCATCCTGGTTGTAATCACCACGGTCTTTGTACGATTTTTAAATGCCGTTCAGCTATATCTGGAAGTTCGAAAGGTGTATGACAAGAAATGGATTCCATTTAAAATTGATCGCTCCCAAGTCGGTCCACTGTTCAATTTCAGCAAGTGGATTGTTACAGGTGTCATTTTGTCCACCTTGATTGGTGTCGCGGACCGTTTCATCATTGGAGCACTACTCGGGATGGTAGACATTACCTATTTCTCGACCCCACTGGAAGTCCTGATGAAAATGGATATCATTCCGATGGCTGTTGTGGCAGTTTTATTTCCAGCATTTACCCTGGCCACTGCCAACAAGTCAGAAGCTGTTGGAATTGTGTACAATACGGCCCTCAAACTTCTTGCCTTCGGATTCGCAGTGGGATGCTTTTTCCTGAGTCTGGCAGCTGAAATGTTTCTGACTCTATGGTTGGGTGCTGACTTTGCTCTTGTTGCAACTCCTGTGTTCAGACTCCTGGTGCTTTCAGTATTCGTAATTGCACTCTGCTACGTGGTTCAGACTTTGGTGCAGGGTGTCGGTCGACCCGAGTTGGGAGTGCTGGCTTATTTAAGCCTGCTTATTGTCGGTATACCACTTACATACTGGCTAATTTCGTTGTATGGTATCGAAGGTGCTGCTCTTGCGCGCATCATCAGGGCTGTTTTTGAGTTGATAGTGATGTTTATTCTCATCGCTTTCATTGTCAAAATCAAACTCTATGGAACAACCCTATTTATTATTTCATCCGGCGCGACAGCTTTATTGATATCTGTCTATTTGCCTGTAACACTCATCACAGTGTCGATATCCATTGTTACTGCACTTCTACTTACCATACTATTCTGGACCAAAGGACTCAGTGATCTCGAGCGCCAGGCAATATTTAAGGTACTTCCAACAGAACTCCAAGATCGTTTATCCCGCTATCTTTTTTAGTCGCCAAATGATGGAATATCCCGTACCTTTTGTGCCATGATTGATGTATCCATCATAATTGTGAACTATAACAAGGGCGTGATGCTCCGCGAGTGCGTTGAATCCGTTCAACGATTCACTCCGGAATCTATCGCTTTGGAGTTCATCGTGGTCGACAATTCAGACAAACTGGATGTCCGAGAGTATCTGAACGGCCTGAAGGATGTCGTTCTCATTCAGAATCAGACCAACAGGGGATTCGCTGCAGCAAACAACCAGGGACTTGAGATTGCCCGTGGGAAATACATCCTGTACCTGAACAACGATACGCTTTTCCTGGAGGACACCCTTTCTGAAATGATACGCTTCTACGAGGAAGTCGGTGGAAACGCAATAATTGGCTCTAAGCTACTCAACAAAGATCTCAGTCATCAACACTCTGTATTTGACTTCGATTCACTTAGTAATCGATTCGGTGAGTATTTTTTTGTGTATCATGTGGCGAAACGGTCTAAAGCATTTAACAAATTTCATCTGAATCACACGCATCCAGATACCACGATGCAGGTTGACGTTGTAAAGGGAGCATTTCTGTTCTCGGGCCGTGATGAAATGCTACGGTTAGGCGGATTCGATGAGACGTTCTTCTTTTACAATGAAGAAAACGATTTGTGCTGGCGGTTGAAACAGTCCGGCGGACACGTCTGGTATCATCCAAAGACTGCTATTATCCATTTGGGAGGCAGCACAACAGAAGACATGCCTTATTTCTCAGTCAAAAACCTCGCAAAAACCAATCTGACGTACTTCCAGAAACATAATCCACCGTTAAAACGATGGATGTATTACCTCATTCATTACACGGGTTATGCAGTACGGGTACCAGTTTTTGCCATTCAGGGAGTGCTTACCGCAGATAGGGGATATCTGACAAAATCCTGGAATTATTTCCGGAGCCTGTTTCAGCTACCTTAGACGAGTTGTTCGGATGTCAGACGGTCTTTTTCAAACGATTCTTGTCTGACGGTATACCAGGACACCACTGATCCAAGCACAATCAACAGCAACATCCCCTCGTAGGAATACACTACTGGGGAGGTCACGTTCATCAAACCAGCAGTAGGTATATATGCCATGATTGTAATCATCAGAATTTTGATGGTGACCAGGCGGGTTTTCTTGTAAATCTTGAACGCGTAAATAAAAAGGGTCAGCACATACGCCAGGATGGCGATAAGTCCGATGATACCGTTTTTAAACCAGATTGCAAGATATCCGTTGTGGATGTAGGACGTGAATGAACTGGTACGACGGAAAAGCACGTCGTATTTCTGAAACTCGGTTCCGTATCCCCAACCCAGAATTGGATTCTGAGTAATCATGTTCCAGACGCGCTGAGTCTCATAAATACGGTCAGTTACAGATATATCCTGAAGCCCCTGAGTGAAGGACTGAAACCGTATTGCCAGCAACTCCAGGATGAAAAGGGTCACATCCAGGTAGATTAAAGCGACAATTGTTGCAATGACTCCAGCTACCCCCACATATCCGATCAGTCGTCTACGTTGCGATTTTCCCACATAGAATCCCACGATTCCAATGCCAAGAACACTGGTTACCCACAAGCTACGGGTCAGTGTAACTATGATTGCTCCAACCGTAAGTACAAAAAGTATGATGAGCGCTCCTTTGTGCCACACGTTCTTGGCGTATAGTAACGCGGCGGACACAAAAATCACACCGATCAACAGGAAGTTTTCATTTCCGGCACCTCGGGCGAAATTGAGTTCCCATTCCTGAACGGCATTCAGTATGGCAGATCGATAGGAGAGATAGGTTCGAAGGATGACGTACAGAAAAATGAAAAAGAACACGGCAAATAGTCCGATGCGGAAGTGTTTGTCATCTAAATGTGGACGAATTACGAAATAAAACAGGATTCCAGAGTAAAAATAGAGTACTTCGGTTAGGGGTGCGGCTCCTGTTGAGCTAAATGCGAGTCCGACAAACAATGCCAGAAGAACAGTAATACTAAACAGGATGTAATACTTATCCAGTGCACTTTCCACCTTGAGTCGAGCACTAAATAAATGTGGGATGAACACAAAAGCAAGTGTTGCAGCCCACATGGCATAGTATCCTAGCTCACCCAGATCTAACCCACGTGCATTATAGACAACAAATACACTGGCGACAAGCGTGGTCAATACGATGTGGCGTTTGTCCTTAAATACCAGAAATGCGCCGATGGCAATAATCGGTAGCAGAATAAAAGGGAAAATCAGTCCCGGGATATTGACAATAATGAACGGGAGAAGAATCACCATGAATCCAAACGCGACCCATTCGGGACGAATTCGTGATATCCAGGATTGTGATTGGATCTCTTCGGTCATAGTGCTGTTTTTATGGGATAAATCCCAGTGATACTAATTAACCTTTGACCAGATCTTTGAAATACTCACGGTTTTTCAGGTACATGTACTGAAGCACAAGCACGCTGAAAATCAGAATAAACGCTGATAATAGTGATGCAACTACAATCAGTGATCTAAACGGCTTATCCTTGCGCTCAGCGACCTGAGGATAATCTACGATAGTAACTGTAGGCAGCATTTTCTGTTCCTCAAGCAATGCCTGCTCGTACATCGGGACCACAAACTTAAGTATTTCAGTTTGCAACTCGACCTGTTGGAGCAATTCAAAATATTCCATCCCGATTTCGGGCAGTTGATTCAAATTCAGATAGAGTGGATTCTCGTTCGCCTTTGTATACGCGTCTTCCAGATTGGCATTTATCACATCCAGTCTTTCCTTAGCCTGGGCATAAGCGGTGCTGTTTTGACCAACGGTGTTACGAAGCATATCCACCGCAATCTGAGCCTGGATCTGTTCTGCTGTAATTTCACCAATGATAGTGAAGTATGCTTTTAACTGCTCAGGAAGCTCGTAAACGCCGTATTCACGCTGAAACGCAGCCATACGGCTACGTAGGGAGTCTACATCAGCGAATGCACGGTCATATCGTTGTTGAATAAACTCACGGTAAGCACGTGCATCAGAAATATTCAATTCGTTACTGAAATCATTCAGCAGTTCCAGATAGAATTCAACCATGCGTTTTGCTCGGGCTGGATCGGTATCCCAGACCTCGATGATGAAATTACCTTCAGCTTGTCCCAAAAAATTAGTGTTATTGTCCAGTTCTCTTTTTGTTTCGGTCATTGGATATGGATGGGTGTCTTTTTCATAGACATTCACCAAATCGAACTCTTCAATGACACGAAGTTTAACTGACTCGCTGTTCAACAAAACCAGATAACGATCAAATGGACCGGAGCGGCCGCCACCAATCAGACTGCTCGCAAGTCCGCCAATGCGACCGCCGAGCAGAGACTCAATTCCAAAAGAACGATCCTGAGCGGGGAGCACACTCGCTGTAGATTTATAGACGTTGTCCATCATTAAAGTGGCACCGGCGGCAACAACAGCGATGATAATGGGCAGGATAATCAGTGTCTTTATTCGCTTAAAAGTAACGCGAATGATTTCCCTGAACGTAACGGGTTGATACGAAGTACTCATGATTTATTGGTTACTTAATGCGATGTACGTGAGAACCACACTGACCAACGTGGTTACTGTAGAAAAAGCAATTTGATATCTTGTCAAACGTTGTTGGCTTTTTTGCAATTCGTACGAACGATCTGCTGTATTTTTCTGTAATTCGAAGGTTCGATTCGCCAAAAATTCGTCAGTAGGGATTCGGTCAACGAAAACGATATCACCACTTTCGACTTGAGTTTCACCCGGTTTTCTCCACTCACGTGACCCGGCTTTGATGATAAAGGTTCTGTCTTGTTCAGCAGAAATCGAGTAACCACCTGCAATTTGAATATACTCCTGTACACCCATACCCTCGGTATATGGATAATAACCGGTCTTATTCACCTGGCCCATTACCAAGACCGTTTTTTCATCGTTCGGAATATGAATTCTATCACCATTCTTCAGTATAATTTGCTTCGCTCTTACTTCATCTCGCAAATCAACAAAAATGAATCTGGTACTCAGTGCACGTTCCAACCTCAGGTAGTCAAATCCATCCTGAAACAGATCGCTGGTTCTTTCCATCATTTGCTGTTCCGACCATCCAAAAGAGTAGAAGAAATCATTTGTCATCGTCCTTTCGATGAAAACTGCAGCTGGAAGCGATCGATTTGTTAGTCCACCTGTTGCATTGACAACATCAAGTATTGAGGTTTTGTGCTCCACTATAGGATAGCTACCTGGAGTTGCTACCTCGCCAGATATCCAAACCGATTGATTATCTTTGCTCCTTTCGGATCTTGGGATGATAATCCGATCATTTGGGTGGAGGACAAAGGAATCGTTCGCAGTTGCGGAGCCCTCGACACGTATACGTTCTATGGTATCGCCCATCATTCTGGCAACAAAAAAATGTGAAGAGTCTGCTTCGATGTCGTATCCACCGGCAACGTTTAGTAGATATGCTACGGTGTCGTCGTTTCTGAAATCGGATGCGAATCCTGATTTGACCGCTCCTGACATAGAAATTTTCGGTGAAAGTCTGTCAGATCTACGAATCATGACTATATCACCATCCCGTAAATATGGATTTGACTCGATTACGCCACCATTGAGATAAGCAAGTAAATCTGCATTGAATTCAGATCCGTCACGGTGCTTGATTACCATGTTACGAAGGTTGAATTGGCTTAAATCGAAAGGTTGTCCGTCTTCAGGGAAGGGCTGGCCTATAGGTCGGCTGCTGATGGAATAACTACGTCGTTGTAAAACGGGTTCGTCAGAATCCTCTTCCTGAGTTAGTGTGAACCCTACGAGCAAATTTATAATAGCATGATCTAATCTCGAGTGAGCAGGAAATGTGTATCGACCTGGAGATGATAGATCTCCAACCACGTGGATGTTAACTGGTTTGGGCATCTCAAGCGTTACCAGCACTTTGTCGGAACGTATTCGTTCTGAGATAGCTTGCTTTACTCTCTCTTTGGCTTCTGCAAGCGTTATATCACCAACATGTACGTTTCCAATGGTTGGGATAATCAGGTAACCCTCAGCATTCACAACCATTCCACGCCATGTCATTGGGATGGTTCCGTGAACTTCAACAGATATAATATCTTGTGCACCAATGATATATTGGTTTTCATCAACGAATCCTTCGAAAGGTGAACTCTCTGTAGCAATACGAATACCTACTTCATCAACATAGTAGAGTCCATCACCACCTGGTGACATTGTATTCGAACTGGACGAACTAGAGCCAGAACGTTGTGATGAGCTCGATTGAGCATACGCCAGTTGGCTTACGAGTACAAATACGGTGAGTATTGTTAATCTGAAAAAAGATCTGAATCTCATGTGGATTTCAATTTCTGAATAATAGAGGCCTAATATAGCCATTATTGTAAATAACCGATAACTCGAAATGCCAGGAATTAGGAATCGCAGCGCATTGTTAACTCTATTTTAAAGAATAGGCTATCCCCGTCAAAAATCATTTCCGTCTGGTCTGGATAATCCCACCTATAACTATGGCTGAACCGATATATTGCACGGTCGTCATTTTTTCGTCAAGGATTAGGAAACCTAAAATCAGTCCCAATACCGGAACCAGATTCTGGTAGGTCGCGGTGCGAACAGCCCCTACCTGACGCAGTCCGTAGTTCCATATGATATAGGAGATACCTACTGACAAAATTCCACTGTATATCGCACCTCCATAACTGACCCAGGATATGCTCGCGTAATCGAGCTCAACGAGCCACGGAATTCCGGCAATAACCAGCGACATACCCCCTACGGTCATAGACATGGTGGTGAGCTGCAACGGCGGATAGTATTTCAAATACCCTTTAGATAAAACGGTGTAATATCCGAAAACAAAAGCCGATGCTAGTGTAAGCAAATCCCCGATGAAAGTGTCAGACCCGAAACTGATGCGTTCAGGTTTTCCTAACAGGATGAACAAAACACCGGTAAACGCAAGTGAGACGCCAATGGCTTTGGATCGGGTCATTTTCTCGTCGGAGAATAAATGCGCAGTTACCGCCACCCAAACTGGTATGGTACCCAACATGACCGCAGAGTTGGCCGAAAAAGTGCGTTCTAGTCCGAAGATGAAAAGCAATTGATACAACGTGTTGCCCAAAGCTCCCAATATGATGAGGTGTATCAAGTCGCCTTTGCGAATCGGACGCCATTCTTTTCTGTAAAATACTACAGTCCACATAAGTAATGTGGCCAAAAAGAAACGCATTGCGTTGAAGCTCATTGGATCAATTTCGCCCAGACTGATTTTTACTACCGAGAAATTCAGTGCCCAGATGCAGGCTACACCAAAAAGCAGGAATTCAATGAGCAGGGTCCGTTTCGGGTCGGTTTCCATTCAGGTTAAATCAAAAATAAGAGCGTTCGTAATGAGTTTGTTACCGGTGGATTTAAGTAAAAATCAGCCAGATAAAGTTAGCGTATTAGTCATCCAAATACACTCAAAATTTCATGTCTCACGGGCTCTGCAATATTCCGTATATTTGTGCCTTAAATACAGTTTCTAACCATAAATCGACTCAGACCGTGATCCAACGTATTCAAACTGTCTATCTGATTCTTGCCATCTTATTAACACTGGCTACCCTGTTAACACCACTTTTTAATCAACTACTTGCTGATCCTGCAGCATGGATTCTCAGTGGATTTATCGCTGCTATCGGATTCTCCATCGTATTGAGTGGATGGGCTATTATGCGTTTTAGCGATCGTCCAGCCCAGGCAGCAACTGTCGGAAAAGCCATGATTTTTCAGCTAATCGCTTTTGGAGTGTCAATTGCTGTTGTATTTACACCGGGAGCATCCGAAAATGCGATATCTTTCGCATCCGGAGCGGCTCTACTAATTGTAGCACTGATATTTCAAGTTCTTGCCAGAACAGCCATCATGAAGGACGAAAAACTGGTCCAGTCGATGGATAGAATACGCTAATACAATGAGTAATCAATCGGTCACGGCTGCACCTTTCCACACCTATTTGATGCTTGCAGCCGGACTGGCTATGTTCGCGCTTGCCCCTATTATTGTTCGATTGTCCGGTCCTAATGCCGATCCGGTAGCCATCACTACCATTCGTACCGTTTCTGCTTTTCTCATGTTGCTTCCTTTTTGGGTTGCAAGACAGTTTCGTAAAGACATCCCTAAAGTTTATAGAACCAGAAAAGAATTGATGTGGACAGCACTTGCCGGTTTTTCGTTGTCGGCACATTTTACACTATGGATTGGCTCTCTTTTTTATACATCCATTGCATCGGCATCGGTTTTGGTCACGATACATCCCATTATGCTGATTCTGGTAGAATCCACCTTTCTGAAAAAGAAATTTCCAGTACTAAGCTGGATTGGCGTTTTCTGTGCTTTTGCGGGATCCGTAATGCTCGGTGTGTTTGATTCCGGTCCCAGCGAGAACTTCTCGAATCCACTGTTGGGCAACACCATGGCTTTGATTGCTGCCGTTTTCTTCGTGTTCTACATCCTGATCAGTCAAAAAATCCGCGTAACCTCCTCCTGGCTCGATTACGTGTTTGCGGTCTATGGATTCACTGCTTTGGGCACAATACTCTTAGCGTTGGTTCTTGGAACCTCATTCAATCAACCTATCGAAACCATTTTATCCGGACTGGCACTTGCTGTAGGCGCCTCCATCATCGGACATGGATCCATGAACTATGCCGTCAAGTTTATTTCTGCTACGCTACTCTCCACTCTCATCCTGGCCGAACCGGTCTTTGCCACACTCCTTGGGGTAGCAGTCTTCGGAGAAATTCCGATACTTTCGTCGATTATCGCTATGGCCGTGATCATGGTTGGAATTTTTATGACCTGGTGGGGGAGAAGGGGTCCGAATTCGTCGAAATCGTCCTGAGTAAAGATTAGAATTCTAAAATAATTTTTCCCGAAAACCCTGTATATCGTGCTTTTTTGGTGAAAATCAGAGAAAAAGCCCTTCCAGAGTATACCATTATCCTGACCTCCCGCACATACTTGACTTTCAGTAAAAATCGTTATCTTTAACAAATACTAGTTCTTATTCGATTCTTTCAATAAATCATCACATTAAACGTTTATTCACGGATAATTATAAAAAACCGTTACCGACCATAAATCGGGAAAAGTAAAAGAGGGTAACTAAATACAGAAGAACGTGACGTTTAGGTTCTTCATCCAACGGGGTAACGTACTCCCTCACCCCATTCACGCAATTTCTAATGCATGGTTCCAAACAAGTACAGATTAACACTGATTATTGCACTCGTTACGTTGGTAGTAGGTGCATCCCTCTGGGTTAAAGTTACTGATTCGGTAAATGCCGACAGCCTGATTCTGCAGTACGAAGATCCGACAGATCTCGACTTTCAGGCAATTAAAGAGCGCGGATCAATTCGATTAATCACACGATATAGTTCGGTATCGTACTTTTTGCACCACGGACTCGAACGCGGATTTGAGTATGAGTTTCTTTCGGAGTTCGCCAAACAGCACGACCTACGTGTTGAAGTGGTTATCCCGGAAGAGAACGAAGATCCAATTGATGTACTGAACCGTGGCGATGGAGACGTGATAGCTCAAAACTATTCCATTACTCCTAAGCGGGCGCGATATATCGAGTTTAGTGAGCCGTACAACCTGGTGAACCAGGTCCTGGTACTTCCATCTCACCTTGAAGGTGCTTATGCGTCGGTTGATTCTCTGAATGGATTAACAGTGACGGTGCGACGTGGAAGTTCATATTATTACACCCTCCGTGAGCTTCAGAAACAGGGGATCAATGTGAATATTGAGTTGGTTCCCGAAAATTGGGATACCGAAGGACTCATCACCGCAGTGGCTAACGGCGATATCGAAGCAACAATTGCCGATGATAACCTATATGATGCGGCTGCTATCTATGTAAAAGGAATCACAGCCGGACCATCACTGTCCAGAAGTGACGTAGTGGCCTGGGGTATCCGTAGAAACGCTACTCAGTTAAAAGCTCACATGGACAACTTTCTGACCGAGCATTTCAGAATTAGTGAGTTAGATGGAGAACCCAAACGATCCATGTTGTTGAATATGCTTCGTCATCGGTATTTCGAAAACGAGATTATGGTGCATCGTTTCCGGTCTCCGGTTGCAAAAACCGAGTATGCTGGACTGTTATCTCCTTACGACTCACTTGTTCGTCCGATAGCAGAAGATATGGGAGTGGACTGGAAATTGGTTGTGGCTGTCATGGCTCAGGAGTCTCGTTTTGATCCGTATGCTGAAAGTTGGGCCGGCGCTGTCGGACTCATGCAGGTGATACCTCGTTTCTCTGAATTCGCAGATTATGAGCTCTATGATGAAGAGCTTAATATTCGTGAGGGAATACGAATCCTTAAAGAACATCTAGATCATTACGCCTATCTAGACTCAACCAATAAGATTCAGATGGCATTGGCAACATACAACTCAGGTATGGGACACATCGCTGATGCTCGCCGGATTGCCATCGATCAAAATAAGGATCCAAACAACTGGGAACATGTTGAAGATGGGCTAATGAAACTCATGCATCCTGAATACTACATGAATGCACGTCACGGCTTTGCCCGGGGAATAGAGACATCAAACTACGTTCGGGATGTCATGAACCGCTATCGGATGTACCAGACTATTGTGTCTTTGGCTCAAGATCAGGATGCACAAAAGCGAAATGGTTGGACTTTTGGGTACAGCGGACTCTCTTTGATGAATTAATTCTTACGAAATGACCTTCAAAGCCGGGTGAACTACGATTTGTCCGGCTTTTTTTATCCTTGTTTCAGGACCAGCATGGTGATATCGTCGTTGTAATTGTTGTTTGTGAACTGCTTCACGTCATCAACAATGGCGTCCATCACACCTTCAGCGTCGAGCGATCTGTTCAATTTCATACACTCAAAAAGACGCTCCTCGCCATATTCCTGTTCGGCTTCATCCATAGCCTCGGTCACACCGTCGGTGTACATCACAATGATATCATTTTTCTGAAGTCGGATGGTCGCACTTTTGTAGGGCATAATTGTTTGCATAGCTCCCAAAAGAATACCACCTTCAGACAGTAAAATCGGGTTTTTTTCGCCTTCTCGAAGTAAATATGGCGGATTATGTCCGGCATTAACGTAGTGCAACTCATGGGTCTCAGAGTCATACCAACTCCAGAAAAAGCTGATAAACTTATCACTCGGAGTGTTTTTGTAGATAATATCGTTGATTTTACCCGTTGCGTCCGCCAAAGAGCCACTAATTGGCGTCAAAACATGTAACATGGCCTGTAAATTGGCCATCAGCAGCGAAGCGGGAATCCCTTTACCAGTCACATCGGCAATAGCCAGGTATATGTTCTTGCCATGCTCGATAGTATCATAGTAATCGCCTCCGACATGGCGGCTGGACACATTCATTGCAGCTATACCGAGTTTATGAAATGATTTTCTCGGACTCGGTAGTAGTTTTTCCTGGATCGTTCGAGCAATAGAAAGCTCTTCATCCATACGCTGTTTTTCCAGACGTTCTTCCAGTAGATATGTTTTCTGGATGGATAACATGGCGAGATTACCCAAAGAACTCAGGAAATTGAAATCCGAGGGCTCGTAGGTTTCATTTGTGGCGCGTTGCCCGACACCCAAGATTGCGACATCATCCTGAAGATCCAGTCGTATCAATGCTTCAATATTATTGGCTGCAATAGAGTCGAATCGCTGTCGGTGAGAGTCTGCAGTTCTGGTAACTGTGTGCTTTAATTGAAGTAAAAGCTTGATTTCATCATCCGATGGCATTGCTTTCATTCCACTATGGACGATCAGCTGTGGAGTTTCCCCTTTTCGCTGGAGTAGCAGGAAGAACGTACGGATAAACATCTGTCCGAGTAGAGCAAACTTGAAAATTTTCAGAATAGGCTCGAGGTCAACATTAGCGTTGAACTCCTTACTGAGGTCGAACAGAGTATGGATTTCCTGAATGCGACGATCCAGTTGTAGATTGGTATTCTTAAGTTGGCGCACCAAAAGCGAATTGGATACTGCGACCGCAGAAATGTTTACCAGATTCTCGATGAATTCCAGTTCGCGGGCGCTGAACTCCTCTTTGCTGGCTTTCGCACCCATACAAAGATATCCAATGTGCTCTGAACTAGTCTTCAGATTAAACAGAACACAAAGCTCGTTTTCGGCAAAAAGAGAAGGAAGAGACCCGTCATTGTCTCTGGATACGTAGATGACCGACTTCTTTTCAAGAGATTCACTAAGGTCGAAATACAGATGCTGACCCTCAAAAAGCCCGGTTTTCCCTTTGTTTTTTGAGACTTCGTAATATTCACCAGAGGAATTCCACAAGAGGATAGCTGATTTAGTACAGAACAGTTTCCCCATCGAAATGAGAAGCAGATTATTCAGCACGAAGTCCAGGTCGTGCGACTCGATGAGCATTCGGGATGTGTCGAGCAGGGTTTTTAATTCAAACCGTGCGTGTCGACCGTCAAGCTGTTCGTTACCTGTAGACAAAATCGGGGTGGATTTACAGGATTAAAGTTTTTTCGACATCACTATCTCGTTCTGGATGCCTTGTTTGCGATATTCGACGCGGTCCATCAGTTTGTGTATCAGATAAACACCAACACCGCCACGTTTGCGAAGCATAATACGTTCTTTAACATTTGGTTCGCTATAATTATCAGGATTAAAACTACGGCCTTCATCGGAGATCGTAATCAGGAATTCTTTTCCATTAAATCCGACTTTGATATTGACCAGTTTGGTATTGTCGAAATTATAGGCATGTTTTATCACGTTTGTGTATGCCTCATCAACTGCCAATCGAATTGCATCCACATCCTCGTTAGGAAACCCAGCTGTTGAAGCGTGTTTCGCAACGAAATTACGCACATCCGAAATCTGATCGGTTGATGCAGTAACCAGGATGCTATGTTCTTTGAAAGCTGACACTAATTCTGAAGGTGTATGGATTTAGGAGCAGAATTTATCTATGGCATCCTTTTCATCGTCGAGAATATCATACAGAGTGGGGAAACCCAGGAGGTCAAATACATTATAGACTTTAGGGGACATGTTGGTGAGTTTGATATCACCACCTAAAGAGCGGACATCCTCGATATAAGCCATAAAGACTCCGAGTCCGGCACTTGAGATATATTCGAGCTTGAGGCAATTCACGATAATACGCTGACGATTATCGCCAATAAGCTTTTTGAGGGAATCTTCGAGATGCGGTGCTGTATGAGCGTCTAATTCGCCATCCAGATCCAGGATGTCGAAATCTTCGATATTTCGGGTTCGAATGTTAAAACTACTCATGACTTTGTGATTGATTTACGGGCCTGTTCTGTTTGAGCAGAAATATACAACATTCAGCGTAAAGCAAGGAAAGTTTTCCACTTGGTAATACATTGTATTTATTTCAGACAAACTGATACGTGGGCGCTTTTACGAAACCGTGTTTCAGATGTTTCAAAAAAGTTTGATGGGTGGAGAAAAGACTATTCATTGACAACTATTTGGGCAAAAAATAAGGCGATACGTGTATCAGACGCACCGCCTTTAACTATTCATCAAGAGAGACGCTACTTGAGCGCATGTGTAGTATATCAAAAAAAACAACTATTCCAAAGAAAAAAAATGAAAAAACGGGGGAGCGGCAAGCGGTGTTTAGTAGGGAGTAGGGAGTAGGGAGTAGGGAGTAGGGAGTAGGGAGTAGGGAGTAGGTTCTTATAATTCCCAACCCACATACTACTACCAACTACTACATTCACTAATAAAGTGAATTTTAAAGTCGATTTTGTATATTGCCTCAACAATGATGTGTAATTTAAAGTCGATTTTGTATATTGCCTCAACAATGATGTGTAATTTAAGGTCGTTAATACTTATATATTAAAGGTTAATATCAACTTACAGCTGGGATTATGGGGTGTTTGCTCTCTCAGTTGTGCAAACTTGAGGACATTATGAAAACGAACAAAGGCTTATTTCTGATAGCACTTTTAACTGTTATTGCTATCCAGGCATGTGGACCTTCAGAAGAGGAGTTACAACAACGCGAACAGGCCAGACTTGATTCTCTTGACCGTGTTCGTGTTGAGCAGATGGAACAAGCCAGAATGGATTCCCTGGCAACAGTCCAACGTCAGCAGGAAGAAGAAGCCAGAGAAGCTGCAGAACTTAGAAATATTAGTTATGTATCTGATGGCGCCTTTTCAGTGCAAGTAGGCTCGTGGAGATCTGAGACTAAAGCTGAAGAACATGTCTCAATGTGGAAGAGCCGTGGATTTGAAAATGCCTATTCTGTGAAATTCGGAGATGAATCTTCAGGTAATGTCTGGTTCAGAGTCCGTATGGGAAATGTCGCATCGATCGGGGAAGCTGAAAAACTTATGCTGGTTCTGATGGAAGATCACCAGACCGAGTCGTGGATCGATAACGTCAGATAAATCAGGTTGATAACACCCTGGATTTCTTGTCGTTGTCTCTAGATGAATCAGGATGATGATCTAGATTCTTCTATACTATTCATAAACAAATCCTTGCATCTACGGAATTGTTTCGTATATTTCGTTGTTTAAACAATTAAATAACTTCGGCACACTGTCTAAATGACTTAGTATACGCGTTGTCTGTTATCGTGACCGGAGCGTTTGTTACATCACGTGAAAAGCCGGCACATTACGGATCATAACGTTTGAAAAGGATTTAAATATGCGATTAGAAGACGAAATCCAACAGTTCAAGTTCAGAAATCAGCGACAAAAAATGCTGATCAATTTGATTTACACGTACAATGCCATAAGTTCAAAAATGCAGGAATTCCTGAAAATGGAGTCCCTGACAATGCAACAGTATAATATTTTAAGGATTCTGCGCGGTCAACATCCCAATCCCGCCACGAATTCACTGGTAAAAGAGCGCATGTTGGATAAAAACTCGGATGTGACACGCATCATTGATCGTATGATCCGTGATGGACTGGTTTACAGGGTAAACTGTGAGTCTGATCGCCGCCGAGTGGATATTACAATCACTGATTTGGGTCTCGACAAACTCAAACGCCTTGATGCCATGTCCGAACAAATGGACACCATCGCTTCGGGATTGTCGGAAGACGAGGCCGTTACCATGAACGATTTGCTTGACAAACTCCGTTCAGAGTGCAAAAAAGCTGAGTTTTAAACATGAATTTTACGCATCCCCATCATTACCATCTTGAGAGAGCTGGCAGTCAGGACGAGAAACGAGTTTTGATCCATTTTCATGGCACCGGAGGTACGGAGCGAGATCTGCTACCTCTGGCCAAACAACTACTACCGGGTGTTAATTATCTTGGTGTTCGTGGTAATATCAGTGAACACGGGATGCCCAGATTTTTCAGACGTTTGGCAGAAGGGGTCTTCGACGAAGCCGATATAATAAACAGATCATCGGAACTTCACTCATTTATAAGTGAGATCGCTGCAAATGAGAACCTTGATTTGAGCATATCCGTGGCCATGGGATACTCAAATGGTGCTAATATTATCACCGCCATCAATTTTTTGCATCCCGGATTATTTGCGACTTCAGTTCTGCTTCGTCCCATGACTCCGTTGGTTCCTGCCACAAAGCCGGATTTATCTGGAAGCAATGTCTGGATGTCATTTGGATCTGTTGATCCGTTGATGCCTCATGGTGAGTCTGAGAGACTGAGTGGACTTTACGCCGATTATGGAGCTAATCTGACCATTAATATTGAGCAAGCAGGGCACCAGCTCATTCAAAACGACCTCATAAAAGCTCATGCCTATTTGAGTATGTGACCCCTCCCGGACTCGAACCGGAATCTAATTCTTAGGAGGAACTCGTTCTATCCACTTGAACTAAGGGGTCAATAGTGTGTCAGGTACCGAAATATAACTGTATTTGCCAAAATTAGTGCGTGTTTATTGCCCTGTAATGGGTAAGTGAAATTCGCATTTCTTTTAAATTGAACCAGTTAGAGATACAAATTTTGTGTTAGTATCACTTTTGAATAAAGCAATCTAAAAATTATAACAACTCTACCGGATTGCCGTAAAATGCGCGGTTGAACAAAATTCATTCATCCACCAGGGATTATTCATGTCGCATGTATTGATTCGATCATCATTCTTATTGATTCTTTTATTCACTGCATGCTTTAACACGGTTGTTGCTCAGCAGCTTATTCGTGGGAAAGTTGTTGATGCCAAGTCTGGCGAGGCTCTTGAAGCGGCTTCAATTTATGTCACGGGGACATATCGTGGTACCATCACCAATGCAGATGGTGAATTTGAATTGTTTGTACCAGACTTGCCTGTCCAGCTGAACATCCGATTTATTGGATACACATCTCAAACACTCGAACTTGCTGCGCTTACTGAGTCGATTCGTGTTGCCCTCGAACCAATTGCTGTTAACATGACAGAAGTTGTTGTAACTGGAGAGGATCCTGCGATCGAGATTATGCGCGAGGTGATTCGACGTAAACCTATCTGGCGTGATGCAATGAATACATTTCAGGCTGAGGCTTATTCTCGGCAACGTCTGGAGAATGATACTGGAATTGTGACAATAACAGAGAGCTTGTCGAATGTGTACTGGGACAAACGCAGAGGGACCCGAGAAGTGATTACCTCACGTACTCAAAGCTCGAATATCGATCCAACCATGAACTTTGCATCGGCTACAAATCTACCAAACTTCTACGATGATGACATTCCTATATCAGGATTCCGGTTGGTCGGTGTGACCCATCCCGACGCGTTGTCATACTATCATTTCAAGTTGGAGGGATTCCGCCAACTCGATGACAAGACCGTTTTTGATATTTCCGTTAGTCCAAAACGAAGGCTTCAACCTACTTTTGAAGGCCGGATCGCGGTATTGGATGAGGATTTCGCTTTGATTGAAGTTGAACTAAAGCCGGGTGAATCGGTTATGTTCCCGCCACCGATTCAGGAGTTTGGACTAGCCTACGAACAGCAATTCTCAAATTTTGGTGGACAATTCTGGTTACCGGTAGATGTGAGGATCAACGGGACCATCAAAATCGGATTTCCAGGTCTGCAGTTTCCAGCGATTACATTTAACCAGCTTTCGAGGCTGACCAACTACGAGGTAAATGGATTGTTGCCTGACTCACTTTATCAAATTGATTCCCGGGTAGTTGTCGATACACTAGGCGTAGCCTATACTGCCTCCGAATCGCGTATCCAGTTGCAAAGGGTACCACTAGATGAGCAGGAGTCCCAGGCTTATGCAACACTTGACTCCACACAAACCTTAGATAAAGCGTTCATGCCAACAGGCGCACTCGCCAGATTCATTGAAACAGATGATGATGAGGAGCGTGAACCGGGTCCATTAGCTCGGATTTTTGGAAGTGCATTTAATGGGGTGTCTCCTGTTCTTGGTTATAATCGGGTGGATGAGGGCCGACTTGGTCTGAAGTACGATGTTCCGCTAAAAGGAGCATGGAAACCAAGTATCAGCGCAGTTTATTCAACGGGTAACAAAGAATGGGATTACGACGTGGAATCCAGATTCCAACTTAAGAATCGTTATTTACGCGAAGTTTCTGTCGGATATTCCAGATTGACCTCTCACACATTTGACCAGTCAATGTTTGATCCCTACGTGATTGCGTTTAACACAATTCTTGCTGCTCCCGACTACTTCGATTATTTCAAGTCCAGTGGATTCAATGGTAAATTGGTACTAAATCCACGAATTTCTGATGTTCAGATCAAACTTTCTGGTGGATTTGTCGATGTCGAAAGCATGGATAAAGTCACAAATTATTCGATTCCGGGTGGGTTCATTCAACGTGAAAATGCTACTGTAAACAATGGAACAGATTCTTATGCTGGTCTGGAAATTCGATACGGAGACGATGAGGTTCCGTTTGGAGTAGTTGGAACACAGTCCATCAGTTTGAGTCTCAGACAGGGTCTTGAATCATTAAGTGGTGACTTCAACTATACCCGTCTCAGTTCCGAAATCAACTGGAGGTTCAACACGTTCTACAAACGCAGATTCATGCCGAACACCCTCGATATTAAACTGACTGCCGGAACCTCATTTGGTCAGTTACCAAGACATATATGGCATGGAGTAGACTCAAATCTGGGATATTTTGGTCCATTTGGGGCATTCAAAACATTAGGAGGCTTGCCAGTCAAGTCTACTTCACTGGCAGCACTCCACTGGGAACATAATTTCAGGACGATTCCATTCGAAGTTCTTGGACTCTTTTCGGTTGCCAAAAAAGGAATCGGAATAATCATACATGGTTCTCATGGCGTGATCGAGTCATCCGACTTCAATGCATGGATGCCAACAAGCAGAAATGTATTTGTTGGTGGAGAACATCATGAAATGGGTATGGCAGTCAATGGGTTGTTCGGATTGTTTCGTTTTGATGCGTCCAAACAATTAAATGGAACTGAATACTTTTTGGGATTCTCTGTAGCCCGATTGTTTTAAGCATATTTAATTCAGACCCGAATTGATATGTTTAGGCCGGATGCGTAAACTGTGCCATGCACAAATTTCAGTACATTTTTATTCTAACGTCACTTGTGTTCTTCGGTAACAACCTGTCATTTGGACAAGGTCAGATGACTACAGCTGTTCCCGAACAACCGGACCCGGCATATGACCACTGGGAATTATTCACAGCTCATCATTCTGTCAAAAAGATTATTGATGGCTCTAATGGAGAGCTTTATGCCCTTACTACAGGTGGATTTTACAAATACAGTCCAGGTGGAGAGGCAAAAATATTTAATAAAGCGGACGGGAAGTACGACATTGAAGCCACTGACATTGCAGCCTCTTCTAATTCTGGTATAATCTGGTTGTCTTATTCAGATGGGACAATCAGTCGGTTTGATAGCAACACTTTTGACTTCCGTCATTTTGACGACATCCGTAGAAATGACCGATTTGTCTCGAATCGAATCAATGCAATACATTTGGTAGGCGATGTATTGTACATTGCGACTGATTTTGGTCTGGTCCAGTTCAACACAGAGCGCTATTTCGTAGTAGATACCTACACCACATTTGGTAGACTTTCAACCGCCTCCCCAGTTCGGTCGTTATGGATTTCAAATACTAACATCGTTTTAGGTACAGATTTTGGATTGGTCAGGGGAAACCGGTCCAGTGATTTGAAGGTTCCAGACAATTGGGAAGTATTTGACAATGAAAACGGATTCGTGAATAGGTCCGTAAACAAAGTTGCTTCATCTCAGAACCGGATATTTGCTACATCAGAAGGTATTAACTTTTACTTTGATGGTCAGGATTGGTCAACGGATTCAGTTTTCCCCTCTGGAATCCGTGAAATTCGAGTTGTATCCGAGTCTGAATGGGTTGTTTCAACTTTACAGCAAGTTTTCAGATTTAATCCGACTACCCGGGACATCCAGACTGTTTTCTCTCTGAATGATGGAAATCAAATCAGTAGTTCATTACTCAGCGGAAATACAGTTTGGATTGGCACGTCAAATTCCGGACTTGGATTCGGTCAAACTTCGGGTACCCAGGTTGAATATTATGTTCCTGATGGACCAAGATTAAATTTATTCGAGAATATCCATTTCACAGAGCGAGGTGAATTGCTGGTAGGTACAAGTCCGGCACCGGGACAGTTCGACATCGGAGTGTATGATACCGGATTTTCGATACTCAAAGAGGATGATACCTGGGAGCACTATTTTCGCAACACCAATTCCTTCATAGGTGAACGGGGATTGAACAGTTTTTTCAATGTTTCATCCTACGGTGACGATTATTTTGTGGGAACCTGGGGCTATGGAATTGCACGATTAGACCGGGAGTCGGGTGATTTTGAATTATACAACAATCAAACGGCGGGATTACCGGGGATAACCCCTGCACCGGACTTTTATGTCTCGACCGGATTGTCTCCAGATCGTGAAAATAGACGTTATTTTTGGGCTGTTTCCTGGAGTAACACTCAGAATCCGTTGGCGCGATTTGATCGGGAAACATTTGAATGGGAGGTCTATGATATTATCCCACAAGTCGGAGTTGGAAACCTCTACAGAGAGGTCTTTGTAGACACGTATGGTCAGAAATGGATTCCACTCATGACCAACACCATGTCTGGAAGAGGATTATTGGTAGCTGACAATCCTGAAGGTGGAACAGGACAGTTCGTCCGTTTAACAAGTAATCTGGAGTTCGGTGGTCTGCCGAATGAGAAGGTGAACACCATTATTCAGGATCGTAGGGGAGAGATTTGGGTCGGGACTGATCGCGGAATCGGACGTTTCTTATTCCCTGAACGAGTCATTAACGGAACGACTCTGGAACGCCGGGCACAACCGCTTATAAACGAAGACACCACTGCATTTGATCGTGTTTTGCTTCGTGATGTTCGTGTAACATCTATGGTGGTGGATGGGAACAATCAAAAGTGGATTGGATCAGACGGCGATGGGATTTATCTGATTGAAGAATCTGGCAGAAGGGTGATTCGGCAATTTACCATGAGTAACTCTCCTTTGCCATCGAACACTATAAAAGATCTGGCTATCGACACTCAGTCAGGTGCTTTATATATCGCGACTACCAACAGCCTGGTTCGTTACAAGACGCTCGAGCGTGAAGGGGTTTCTTCCATGGAAGAGTTGAGAGTGTTTCCGAATCCGTACAGCTACCGTAACAACTCCGGGGACCGGATTGTCATTGAAAACTTATCTGATAATGCAACGGTTCATATTTTGACGGTCGACGGGCGCCTGGTCAAGAGGTTTCAAACACGAGGCGGACGCGTTGACTGGGACGCATTGGATGAATCCGGTCAGAAGGTGTCCACAGGCGTATACTTTATTGTAGCCACCGGCAACACAAACGATCAAGTTGGTAGGGGGAAAGTCGTAATCGTACGTTGATGCACCCGCAAAGCGGGGTCTCACCGTACGATTACGACGGCCAGTTGGCCATTAGGCCTGCAGAAAGAAAGAAATGGCCAGTGTGCAGGATTTAAGTAAATTCCGCTCAACCGCTCAACCGCTCAACCGCTCAACCGCTCAACCGCTCAACCGCT
>CAZJZI010000041.1:0-14717 GCA_964550435.1 uncultured Chitinophagales bacterium
TATGGTGGACCGGAGGCCGTAGAAACTGGTTGGGTTAGTAATACGCTCTTTGAACCTCATATTGGACAACAGATTCTAAGGGCCATGATCGAGACCGAAAAGAACATCGATCTGCGACACGGGTACCGCGTAGATTCGGTATTGGTTGAAGGAGATCGGGTGAATGGTGCAGTGTTTGTTGACGAGAATGGACAGAGAGTGACAGTCCTCGCAAAGGTTACCATCGCAGCTGATGAGTATGGTGATGCGGTGGCTTTGAGTGGTGCCAGGTATCGATATGGGTTTGAGGCACGTGGAGAGTACGGCGATGAGTTTGCACCTGAAGTAGGGAATGACCGGATTCAGGATTTAACTTACGTTGCAATACTTAAAGATTTCGGTCCTGACGCCGACAAAACTATAGAACGACCGCAAGGGTATGACGGATCACTTTTTGATGGAACCTGTAAAGAACTGACCAGTGATCCAACGGTCAATGTGGTCAGTTGTGGACCGGATAGTGGCAATGATTTGTATATGCTCAATTACGGAGAGCTTCCCAATGGATATTTCATGATAAATTGGCCAATCCACGGGAATGACTACTATTTAAACCTGCTTGACTGGAGTCCGGGAAAGCGTAGTGAAGAGCTCGTGAAGGCCAAAAACTTTACGTTGCAGTGGATATATCACATTCAGACCGAAGGTGGATTCAAAAATCTGGGAATCGCTGATGATGTGTTCCCTACGGCAGATAACTTGCCGTTCATTCCCTACATCCGTGAGAGCAGACGTATAGTGGGCCATACAACCTTACGCACACAGGATATTTTGAACCCGTATTCAGATGATGCTGCTGGTCGCTATCAGTTTGGAATCGCAGTTGGTGACTATCCACTTGATTTACATCACGAGCGAAAAACCGGAGAGGATGTGGTGAATGCCCGCACGGAAGATCTGCCAAAAATCCCTTCGTATAATGTGCCATATGGAACTATGATACCTGCGAACATGAATGGGATGATAGTTGCTGAAAAAAGTATTTCTACGACGCATATTGTGAACGGAGCTACCAGATTGCAACCAGTAGTCATGCTTTTGGGACAAGCTGCGGGTGTTGCTGCCGCGTTATCTGTACAAAAAGACATTGAGCCAAAAGATATATCTGTTCGTGAATTACAGGAAGTCCTGATCGATGCTCGTACCTGGTTGATGCCATTTGTAGATGTACGCAACGATCAGGTAGGTTTTGAAGAAACTCAACGACTTGGATTAACAGGACTCATGCGTGGTGTTGGACAACCGGTCGCATGGGCAAACAGAACCTGGTTTTATCCCGATAGTGTTGTTGTGGCCAATGACCTGTCAATTTTACACGAGGGAGTATCTACCTTGGTTGAAGGTGGTGAAATACCAGTTTTTGGCTTTCATAATGCTGCCAGTACCGAAGTAATGTCTGCAGAATCTGTTGGACGTTTTCTCATGACCTGGGAACATATTCTGGGAGGTAACACACTGGATAGTCTGCCTGATTTCGCAGAATGGAGAAGCAGAAATATGATCAACTATTCAGCCCCTACTGAACCGATGACTCGTTTGGAACTCGCCATCTTCGCTGATAACATACTAAAACCGTTTGAAAGGTTTCAACTTAAACTTCGTTGAAGTGAGCAGTAAGAAAGGACAAGCGAGAAGAGACCAGATACTTATAACAAAAAAGGGTTGGCTGCCTATGGCAACCAACCCTTTTAAATTTTAGGCTTTGATCAGATTACTTGATCAGAGTCATACGGTTTGTTTGAGAGAAAGAACCGGCTGTCAAACGGTACAGGTACACGCCTGAAGACAAGTTCGTAGCATCAAAAGAAACGGTGTGCTGACCAGCAGCGCGGGTTTCGTTAACCAAAGTAGCCAGTTTTTGACCGGTTACTGAGTAGATGCTCAGTTCAACTGCAGACTCAACAGGAAGTGAGAAGCTGATCTGTGTGCTTGGGTTGAATGGGTTTGGATAGTTTTGCTCAAGAGCGAACACCTGTGGCAGTTCTTCTGGCCCATCAGTAGAAGTAGGTTGACCGAAGTAAGCACTGATGTCATATGCTGCAATATGGTTGTTTGTAGCAAGTACGAACAAACGCTGAGCATTACCATCAAAAATCGCTCCACCAGCACCGTTACCATTACCGTTTGGTCCACCCATTGTGTAAGCAACTTCATCACCAGACTCAAGATCGATAATTGAAGCAGTTTGACCAGCACCAGTTAGGTTAGCAGGGAAAACAACTGCAAGTTCAGCATCGAACATGTTAACATAATCGACCCAAAGAGCCTCTTTAGTTGGGAAAACAGCAGCATCTACAACATCGAACAATGAACCGTCATTGATGTTCATTTTACGAAGATTGTATTCGAATTCATTTACCCATATTGCAGCAGCACCTGGAATCGGAGCGATACCACGAACAGCACGAAGGGTTTCGTTGTTTGGGGCACCGAAGTTGAACACGGTTACGTTAGTAACAGACTTGGCAGTCAGGTCTACCGTAAATTTAGCAAGGTTCGGGTTACCGGAACCACCAGCGTATAATACTGATCCACCATCGGTGAAGTCAGCACGGAAGCTGTCACCAAAACGGAAGGCAGTGTCGTTTACTGATCCTTCGTAAAGTACTACAGGAGCAGCATCTTCATTTTCCCACATATAGATTTTAAATGCACCAGTTGTAGCATTCAATGTCAGGTTAGTTGCGAAAATGTGTCCCATTGGAGATACATCAATTAATGATGCAGGGAAAATTCCACCAGCTACACCAGTTACATCAAGATTTTTGAGGTGTTCACCTGTGGAAGCATTCAGAACATATACTCCTAGTCCACCAGTTCGTGAAACTACCAATAAGTTGTTTGTCGCACGGTTGTATGCAAATCCTCTGGTGTTATTGTCGTTTGCAAACCATGTTCCAGCAGTTGCTTCAATACCCCAGACTGGAGAATCAAGCACATCCTGAGCGGATGCCGTGGTTGGAAGCGCAGAGGTACTTAGCAATAATGCACATACCGCTACTGCGAATTTTTGTATCGTTTTTTTCATAGTGACGTTGACTTGTTGTTTTTTTGGTTGGCAGATTGGATGATCTTTAGACCTATAAATCTAGTATCCTCACAATCTAATTAATTGTTGTTAAATGACCTAATAAAATTTTCGTAACCATACATTATTTAATGAGCATAAGCTTTGTAGTCTGGACTCTTTCTGCCGTTGACATCCTGGCCACATAGACCCCCGAAGCTAATGTTTGTGCATTGAATGATACAACATGCAATCCGGCTGAAAACTGTCCGTCTGCTAGTGTTGCAACGTTCTTACCGGTTATATCAAAAATCTCAATTTTTACAGCTCCAGAGTGACTTAAACTAAATGGAATCTGAGTTGTTGGATTAAAAGGGTTCGGATAATTGGCCATCAGTCTGGATTCTGTTGGCATATCATCCAATTCGTCTACGCTTAATGCAGGTGTGGTTACCAGTTCAATGGCCATATTAACTTCACCCGGGGAACCATCCACCTGTGCCAATGCTCTCCATGCCCGATCAGCCAAAAAGTACGCTGATGTTCGGTTCTGAGCTGGATCAGTATTACCAGCGTCACTTGCCAAAGCAAATTGATTGTTTTCGAAAATCGATGAAATGGCCACATGAATGTCGTTTTCAGATGTCATGAGCTCCCTTTCAGATACATCAACGGAATTCATCGACCCGACTTCAAGTGATAACAAGGGAACGGTATGAAGCCCAAGAAACTCTCCGGGTAACCCGTCTTGATCATCATAGAAGATGATTAATACTTCGTCGGTGACTTCTGATTCACCTGGCACTTGAAAATCCGCCTTAACTCGGAAGTGATATTCTTTTTCAAACTGGGTGTCTGTCATGTAACTCCAATAAAAGCTACCATCCCCATTATCTATTTTAGCAGCCGATCTGGATGTTGCTGAAGGCTCCGGATTACCGGAAATAAATGAGAAGGTGTCAGAATCTCCCACTTTGATTAATTCAAATGTGACCCAGAATTCTTCTCCTTGATCAAATGAAACACCAGTGTTACTCAAATCAATATCAACCCATTGATCTGGTGTAACTTGGGTCATTGGAATGAAAATTGGCTCGATTACTGGATTCTCCTCGTCTGGAAGTGGTTGTCCACCTTGACCAATTGGAACATACTTGGCCCGGATCCATAACTCAGCACCGCGAGCTCCACCTCCACTGTATGCAGATGAAGCTGCAATAGTCACCCAGTTGCCGTTTTCAAGCACAAGTGAGCGATTTAATGGGGTCGCGAATGAAGCTCCTGCGGAGATTCCCATGTGATCTGCTGTTCCGACCACCTTGAGCTGAAATGCGATGATCAATTCGCGCTGAGTTTCATTTTGTATACCAAGTGACAACAAACTCACTGTGTTCCAGGCAGCAGACTCCAATAAATTAAGTCCAGTTGTGATCTCGCCAAGTTTTTGGTTTGGTAATCCTGATTCAGTAGCGGTCCAGATGGAAACTACGAGTGAATCGTTTGGGGCAGAGTCACCTGGTGGGAGAAAGCTGTTATTATTAATCCCTCCCACAAAGAACTCGACTTCTGCAAGTTCAGAATCTGCAGGTAGTGTGAACCGGGTTGCATAGGCGGTTCGGGTAGTTCCTACCGGAAAGTAGAAATTCCATGCTGCGCTGTTGTTTGAGTTCTCATTGCCGTATTTCACGGTCGAGGTTTCGGAAGACTGTGGACGCAGAATAGACACTTTGAGTGTATCGTTGAACCCATCAGGGGAAGCTGTGAGTGATCCGGCAAAGACCGATACTCCCAGCAAGGTATTATCCAAGGGAGATGTAAATCGCATGGCATGGGCAAAAAAACGCTGCGGTACGTGTGTGAACGGTACAGGCCATTGAAACGCAGCTTCCGGCCGAGCAAAGGTAACGGTCGAATCTACAACACCATTCAAAATACTGTCTAACCAGAAGTTTACACCAGACACCATTTCACCGGCCTCTGGACTGAAACGGACCGCATACTGCGTCATGAAATTGATTCCATTACCTGGATACTGGCCAATTCCAGCGCTTCCATCAACGGTTCCCGGGAGTGACCAGGGAATGGATGGTGTATCATGATAAGAATAGACAAACTGAGCCGAAGCGGTTGAAATTCCGGTCAAAAACAGCAGTATTGTGGAAAAAAAGAGTGATTTCAAGTGGATTGATCTCATAGATTATGTCCCTCCTTGCTGAGGTGACGGTACCAGGTGAAGTATAAAATGACGGACAGAGATACCAGTATTGCTGATGCATATGCGAAGTAGTCCCACTGTTTGGTGACCATCAGCATAGGTGTGATTCCCATAAAAAGCATCCATGGAACAGCAATGAATGTGGAAAAAATATCACGACGATTCTCGCGGTTTACTTCATCCAAGTCCATGTCGGTGATGGCGTCGCGAACTGGTCCCCAAAATCCGAACGGACGGGTTTTACCGTAAAATTCGCGCAGAGTTTGGGCGTCGGTAGCTGGAAACATCAGTGCTATCACGACACAGGCAACCAAGGTGATTAAGGCAGTGACAAAGAACATTTGGATTTCAGTTAGGGCGAAGAGTCCAGAAAAACGTAGTACAATTGCAACCAGCATTCCAACAATGGTTCCACCCGCGAAACCGTATCCGTTGAAGCGCCACCAATACCATCTAACGAATTGCGGTACAATGAGTCCAACACCGAAGCCCATGGTCAAAAAGCCCCACACATCGTTAAGTGAACTAAACAGATACGTCGATGCCAGTCCGAACAGGACAATGGCTACCGATGCCATTCTACTGTGCCAGATGAGTTGTTTTCGGTCCGCATCGGGCTTCAAAAAGCGTTGATAGATATCATTGACCCAGTATGCGGCTCCCGAGTTTACAATGGCCACGTAGGTCGACATCGCAGCGGCTAAAAGTCCTGCTACGAGCAGGCCTTTGATTCCGGCTGGGAATAATTCCATGAGCACCGTTGGTAACACGATTTCTGGATTCTCTATCACCGTACCATTGGCACCGATGGCCACACCAAGGATGGCGATGGACATGATAAACGGCCAGCGAAATGATAATAAAAAGATCCAGAACACACTTAGCAGACCCACTTCACGTTCATTTTTTGCGGCCATAAATCGCTGCATCATATATCCTCCGGATCCACACATCCCGTCGATGGTTGAGCGAAGTAAATAGAACATCGTTGCAAGACCAATCAGGTTGTATTGGGAATATTCTCCAGGTAGATTCATCTCCCAACGAGGCAGGAAGTTGGTCCAGTCACTCAAATTCTGTTTGATCTGGGTAAACGTGCCGTCGCCCATAGGTACCGAAACCATAAACTCTTCTGGAAGTGTGATGTTCATCATCACATGGGCAACCACATAAATAACCACGAACAGAATCAGTACGCCCTGAAAGACCTCGGTATAAACTACTCCATAGAGTCCGCTCAGAGCCGCATAAAAGGCACAAAGGGTAATCATCAGAATGCCAGCCATGTCAGGAGAAATATCCAGTAGCTCACTTAGAAAAATTCCAGCTCCCTGTATGAAATAAGAAATTGCCCAAATCGCGAAAATGAGCTGAGCTACGGCGGCCAGCATACGTGCTGCTTCACCTTGTTTGTTCTTTCCGAACCGAAACTCCATCCATTCTGCTATGGTCATTACTTCTGCACGGCGGTTCCATTTCCCCATGAAAATCATGAAAAAGGCAAGAATAAGTACCACTCCCCCGCGGATTTCCACGAAGAATCCCTGAACACCCATGGCATAGACCAATGCGGCTATGATCATCGTGCCGGAAACATCCAGATTGGAAGCCATTCCAGAGGCACCCAACGCCCACCACGGCAGTCCGCGGTCACCCAAAAAGAACGAGTCCGTGCTTCTGGATGCACGATGTTGCAGATAAATTCCGATTCCAATGAGGATCAGCAGGTATCCGATAATGATGATGTAATCGATCAGGATCATACTATTTGATTTGGATGATTACTTGATTAGCATGAGTTTGCCGGTCAACACCTGATTCCCGGCCTGGAGTCGGGTGATGTAGACTCCGCTGGAGAGTCCGGTAGCATTGAATCTGGATTGGTGGACTCCAGCAGGCATAAGTTGGTCTACCAAAACTGCGACCTCACGACCAAGCAGATCATATACTGCCAATCGGACTGGTAGTGGTGTATTTAACTCAAATCGGAGTGTAGTCGTTGGATTAAATGGATTTGGATAGGCTGGTAGAAGCGATATTCCGGTTGGGAGTTGCTCTTCCGCGTTTTCAATGGATGTTGGAACAGGAATTTCAACATCGGGTGACTTTTTGCGATCGATCAGAAGCATGGTTGCATCTGCAAAAACAACACCTCCGGTTGCATCTGAGGCACGGATTCGTACAACTTCCTGGGCTCCTTCTTCCAGATACACATTACCAATGTGCATCCATCCACGGTTTCGAAACTCGGACTGGTCGATGATTGTCGTAAGAGAATCTGTTCCATTGTTGAAATATACCGTATAAACGGCTGATTCTGTCGCAATAGACGCATTGGCCTGATCATAGGGTACATATGCATATACATTGTACCATGCTTCGTGTTCCACATTCATGGTGTACCCGATTTCAGCATTGGATCCAGCGTCAGCGCGAAGCGACACTCCGCGGTATCCACGTGGGGTCTGAGTTGGAATCACTGCTTGCCATCCGGTGGTGCGCTGCGCCGCTGCATCGGTTTCGTTCACGATTGTACCGGGTGGACGACGGCGGAGTCCTTCACGGAACGGTAAAATGGCAGGTTTGTCATAAAAATAGGTTCGAAGGGTGTCGGCAAGGTAATCGTTTGCCGCTCCCATCCCTTCGTAAAAGAAGAATACTTCCCCATTGATGCCGTATTCGCGGTTATATGCTATTTTTTGACGAACCTGAGCTGGTGTCACGAACTGGTTCCCGGCACGGACAATGATTCCTGGTGAGAGTTTTTCCCTATATTCGGGCTTAACGTAACCGCCTGTGGATCCCGGTCGAGGTCCCACAGCTGCCTGAAGTGTTTGCAAATAAGCAGGCACATCATATCGATACATCTGATGATGAATCATGTCGACGTACATGGAATCGAGCCAGCGTGGAGAGTCCTGCAGATAGTTTACAAGCGAGAAGTTGTATACACTCGGCGACATTGAAACTATCAGATTCTCGTCTTTTTCCTTCACACTGCGGTATAATCGACCGAGATAGTTCGTCAGTTTGTCCGCACGCCAGATCAACCAGGAATTGGTCGTTGCGAAAATCGGCGGCTGGGCTCCATTGTGTTCGCTGGCGTACAGTTCGCGTGTGAAATCATCGTATCCACCATTGGAAGCCATGGCAGGTAATCGGTCATCACCCTGTATTCCATCCACATCGTAGTTATCAATCACCTCGTGGATCAGGCTGTTCATGAAATCCTGTACTTCCGGATGCAGGCCATTGAGCCAATAGAATCCGTTACGTTCTGCTATGTTTCCGTTGATGTCGCGAGAAGCCCAATGTGGATTTGCCTGAACAAGTCGTCCTCCGGTCGCATCACCAAAAGCGGCTGCAAATCCATACTCGAACCATGGAATGACTTCCATACCATTTCGGTGTGCTTCAACGATGAGTTCTGCCAGTGGATCCCGACCCTGGGTTTCGAAGGTACGTTCGATTTCGATTCCGAAGCGATCTTCCATGATCTGGCTTCGATACTGGGTTTCGGATTTATTCCATACCACAGGAAATACCACGTTGATTCCATTGGCAGCCAGATAATCCATGGCCCGGGCAATTTCATCTTTGTTGTAGAGCACATTACTGGCCACATTGGTGATCCATACACCACGTACTTCTTCAACAAATTCGGTTTGAGCCAAATAGGGATGCGGATCCACAAAAGTTGAATCTGAACCTGCGCCCTGCGTAGTCGTCTGAGCGTTCAGGGTAACAGAACCCAGAGATAAAACAACGGCTGATATTGTGGAAAGTTTAAAAAGCTTTCGAAGCCATGTTTTTTTAGGATTGTATATCGGTAGATGTAATTTCAAAACAATTGGATGATGTTATTCTGCAGTTCTAGTGTACTTCGGAGTCTCACGCCATGGAAGTACTGCTGGAACGTTATAGTAATATTTGAACAGGGAATCGGCCAGGAATTCGTTGGCATGATGTAATCCCTCATAGAAAAAGTAGATTTCGCCATTGAGCCCGAGCTCGCGATGCACTTTGAGTGCTTCCAGGACGTATTCAGGACCATTATACCGCGGACCGGCCTTGATTAACACGCCAGGTGCAACAAATACTTTTCCAGGCTCTACATATCTCCCTCCAGTTGAGTCCGGTATCAATCCCGAATATAACGCGACCTCCTCCACAGTGGACTTATACCGCTCGATCTCATAACGGTATGCTTGCGGATGTAGAATGTCGACCTGGTTGCGGCGTATCCACTCTGGATAATCCTGCAAGTACTCTTCTTTCGACCATGGATAAACACTTGGAGACAAGGAAACAATAAGTTCAGGATCATGCGATTTAACTAATTCATACAAACGACCCCCAAAATCGGAGAGTTTGTCGGCTTTCCACTGTAAAAAGGCTGGTTCACGCGGATCCGCAGGAACTTCTAGTCCGGATTCTGCCAAATAAAGTGCTCGAGTGTAGTCATCGTAACCACCTTCAGATGGCATTGCAGGAAGGCGATCATCGCCCTGGATTCCGTCCACATTGTAATTTTCGATGGTTTCGTTGATAAGAGCCAGCATGAAATCCTGTACTTCAGGATTAATTCCGTTCATCCATTCGAACCCATTCTTTGTCAATAGCCCACCGTTGACGTCTTTTGCAGCCCAGTCTGGATAGCGAGCAAGAATGTGTCCGCCATTGTCCTGATAGGAGCTGGAAAACCCGAACTCGAACCACGGCATAACTTCCATACCACGGTCGTGAGCAGCTTTGATGAGTTCGCCAAGTGGATCCCTGCCCTGCTGGGCAAACAACGGATCGATACGATACTCTTCTCCGAAATACTCTACCATGACCTCACTTGGATACAACGTATAGCCTTTATTCCAGACAACCGGGAACACCAGATTGAACCCACGATCAGCCAGGTAATCCATTGCTTCAACGATCGATGTACTGTCAAAAAGTACTTCGCTATCGACGTTGGTGATCCACACGCCGCGCATTTCTCGAACAGGTTCGTTTGCTTGCTCAGGCTGAGCACAAGATAAAAATACGCCTGCCATCAGGACAGACATCACCAGCACAATGATTACTTGTTTCATTTTTTAAGCCGAATGACGAACCACCAGCGTAGGTTCGAGTAACACCCGTTCCGGCTGACAATCCAGTTTTGATTCTATGATTTCGTTGACTTTGGTCAAGGCCAATTGTCCGATTTCTCGACGTGGTACCGATATGGTAGTCAATGGGATACGCGCTTCAGAGCACCGGTCTATATTGTCGAATCCTATGACCTTGATGTCGTTTGGAATCGAATATCCGCGTTCGATCAAGGCCTTTTGAAACCCCATTGCCAAAAGATCATTGAACAGAAAAACACCTTCGAAACCAATCTGAGATATATCCAGACTCATGCCAAGTTTGTATCCCTCGTCAAATGCCGTCGTTTCACTTCCCAAAGAAGCACGCAGGACAAAACAATCCTGTTCGATCGAGACACCACCATCTCGTAGTTCATCAATGAATCCCTGAAGGCGCATGTCATCCACACGATATCCTATTTCACCGACTATTACAGCGAATTTCTTGATATTGTGCGACATCAACTGACGCGCAGCCAGTCGTCCACCTTTGTAATTGTCAACATCAAAGCAGTAGGTCGGAGTGTCGTACACATCGTGAAGGATCACGAATGGAAACTTCATCTTGACCATCTTTTCAAAAATCGAAATCCCGTACAACGATTTACGAGTCGTTGTAACCAGTAATCCGTCTGATTGTCCAATCAGCATTTGGTACATGGAATCTTCCTGTTGCTGATCGTTAACCGAAAGAGTAACCATCAAACGTTTATCGAACTTTCGAGCCGTTTCAGAAAGTCCCTGATAGATTCCAGAGAAATAAGGACCATCCAGGTCACGTATCAGCAAACCGATGTGATCTGTCTGTGATTTTGACCTAACTGGTGAAGCCGAAACCGAATTGATATTTGCGTAGGTGCCTCTTCCTACTCTGGACACCACCAGATTCTGGTCACTCAACAGTTGCATCGACTTTTTGATAGTCGACATGCTTACACCATACTCTTCGGTTAGGTCTTTAAAATTGGGAAGTCGTCCTTCCGGACCGAAGTCCATGCGCAGGATGCGTGATTTCAGGTCATCAGCGACCTGATTATACAGTTTTTCTGAGGTATCGTCTACTATCATATATCCCATATATCGTGTTAGAAATTCACTGCTACGCCAATCATGTTGGTACTTCCGAGTATGCCTCTGTCAGACCAGGCGAAGTCGGCTTTGATTCGATCAGCAAGGTGAATTCCGAATCCAAGACGCAGATTCCCTTCTGCATCTTCTAAGAGCAGCTGGTTCATTCCAGCTCGAACAAATAACAATTTTGCAAATCCATACTCAACTCCTGCGTTCATGTAGGCGTCGTTATTGTTTGGATACAATGCGTCTGTAACAACAAGAAAAGAGTGATTATCTGTGTTCAACAGCGAATAAGCGAATCCAAGACGAAATGTCAATGGTAAATCCCAGGACCGAAGTGCCAGGTTTGCCAGGATACCGTCGTTCGTACCATCGGCCGATGGATCCAGATCGATTCTACGGGAAGTATTATCACCGAAAAGCGTCATTTCGCCCCCGAAATTAGAGATATTGAATCCAAGTCGAAGGTTTTTCAATGGTGTATCATACTGCATTCCCAAGTCCAGGCCGATGGTGCTGGCCGACATCCTCCAAATTGTGGATTGAATGTATTTGACACTTCCTCCGATGGAAAAGCGATCAGTAAGCTGACGGGCAGCTGTCAGACCGATCATGATATCCTGAACCTTAAAATTCTCGCCTGTTCCATCAGGAAACAAGATGTCGGTTACTTCCATCTCTCCGGAGTCAAAAATATAGACCTGTGCTCCGAAATGGGCTACGTTTGGTACTTCCATGGCGATGGCAGCATAGTTCAAGGATGTGCCTGCAATCCAGGTTGTATGATGAAATCCGGCTTGACCGCCTTTGATCGAAGTGATTCCAGCTGGATTCCAGTACAATGAATTCACATCATTACTGGCGGCAACGAGTGTTTCACCCATACCTACCCCGCGGGCTCCGGTTCCGATTTCAAGAAAGCCACCTGCTGTGGTTCCTACTTTTGATTGGGCATTGACCACAACCGGCGATGCCAACAAAACAACTAAAATGAGTTTAAGTATCGTTTTCATATTCGCATCAATTAATAATCGCAAACTTGCCCACTTTCTCACCAATACCTGGGGCTTCTACATGGTAGAAATACAGTCCGAACGAAGCCTCGAGATTATCTTTGGTTCTTAGATCCCAAACCGCGAATCCACTGCTTTCATCAAGTTCACGCACAAATGTTCCGCTCACAGAGTAAATCCGAATTGTACTTGCGGTTGGCAGGTTTCGGAACTCAATCCTGCGTTCACCTCTCCCTTGTAGAAACGGACGTCCTTCGGTAATGGTCGCGGCAACGTATGGATTCGGTACCACCGTGATTTCGTCCAAAAGCGACTCATCCGCATTTGGATTCGCCACCCGAGCACGACTCGCGAAGGAATAACTGTCGCGTGAGGTAAATGGGATGCGTGATCGAAGAATGAATTTATCGCCAAGTTGGGGTAAAACAACTTGTTCATCGGTCAATTCCACGCCTTCAGAGTTCACCGGGCGCTCAAAACTGATCTGCCAGGCCTGAGTCAGGCGGGTGCTGTTTGGATCGTCGTTAAATGCTAGCTGGATTGATTCACCAACTTCAATCGTCCCATTTCCACGATTTGCAGCCGTAGGTTCGACAAGGATATGCTTAACCTTCTCTCCTGTTCCCTCTTCATACACTTTGAAGAAACTTCGGTTCTGAAGACGTCCCGTAGTCGAGGTGAAGTGCGTGTCGACAGGCTCACCGGCTGGATCAAAAAACTCGACTACGACCGAAATAGGCCAGATGACTCCATCCGGGTAGGTAAATGAAGGGACATTTGTCACTCTTGTAAAGACATTTGTCTCACTGTCGTTGGTAAAACCGGAGTTTTGTTGAGTGTTCGACAAGCTTGGTTGTTGATTCTCGAACAAAAGAATAAATCCTTTTGGCAATAGCTCGTGAGTCCAGGTAGACTGATACGTTCCTGCAAGAGTCTGAGGAACCGGCTCTTTGTCGATAAGTACATTTCCAAGATCATCAGTAACCGTGTAGGTTTTTGTTGTCAACTCAACCGGAGCACGACGCGGTTCATCTTCAAATGTGATCGTAAAGCGCTCGTCCTCGAACAGTTGTGGAGAAACAGATATGGCTCTTACAGTAGCCGTAGATACTCCACTGGTTTTGGTAATTCGATCCTGTCCATCAGTCTCAAGCGACCCTTCAACCAGGTCACTTGGTTGTGTATTCGGACGCGCAGCTGCGGTGTTCGGTGCAAAGGATGTCACCACGCCATTGGTAACCGTAATCGATGCAGGTGACTCAGACGGCGAAATTGGGAAGCCATTTTCGATCGTCGAGATTCCGTCTTCGAAGAACTCAGGTACATATCCCGCATCGTATGAAATCACGGCATAATAGTAAGTTCGGCCGTTGATTACATCTTCGTCGATGTAGTAGTGACGAAGGCCGGTATCATCACCCATATAATAATGTACCCCGGTTGGTTGTTCTATTTCCTCACCCAACTGGAGCGGATGCGGACCAGTCAGGCCATTCAACAAATCATACTGGGCAATAGCGACTTTGTATCGAGGCGTTCCAAGAGCATCGGTAATGTCTTTTGCATCTCTGAATCCCGGGTCAGTCGCTTTTATCACACGATATCCCTCAAAATCAAAAGAATAAATCGGGTCGAACGACAATTCTGCAACTGCATCCCATTGAAGCACAACGCGGCCATCGCCAGGAATTGCAGTCAACCGTGGTGGTAGTGGCGGACGGGCAAATCGATAATCAGCGTCGTAGATTCGCTGGGCTACCTGGGCATTTCTAAACATTTCCCGCTGATTGGCACCAAAAACGAAACTGGTTGAGAATCGCTCGGTTTGTCCGGCGATAAGGGTAAACGGACCAGATGCGAAAATCCAGTACTGGTTTACAGCCTGTTGGGGAATATCGAAGAATCCGGGCTGCATGCGTGGCCACATCTGTTCTTCGTTATTGATGTTTACCGTGCCAAAAAGTGGAGCGTAGAATGAGGTCAATCCGATCTGATCAGACTCATTTTTATCCAAACGTCCAAAATTTGGTTCCCCCTGATCAGGACGGCCATTGCCTTCGGTGCCGTTTGCATCCGGACCCGGATAGTTTGGATCCAATGGCCCAATACCATCAATTCCCACATCATCTGTCTCTGGATTCCAATTACAGTTTTCGTCCCCTTCCCAGCGGAACTGTGGCTCAGCGTAAATTCCACAAGGACCAAACACATAAGCACCGGCATCATTGTCGCGTCGTTCGTCA
>CAZJZI010000041.1:14727-23823 GCA_964550435.1 uncultured Chitinophagales bacterium
ATTGTCTACACCGTCAACCGCAATTCCAGGACTCTCAAGGTACTTCCAGCCGATATAACCCGGTGGTACTTCGCGAAACTGTGACCAAAGCCCGACTCCTGTTGCAGACCATCCATAAACAATGTTTGTCGGACGATTAAAAGCAGCAGCATCGTCGCTGGCACCCGATCCAGATGGATTAACGTCGGTGTATCCCCCGAAAAAGATCGGGTTATCGTTCATGTTGTATGTATAATTGGTCGTTGAAGTATTGGTAACCTCATACTGCATGAACAAAATGTCCTTAGCCAGGGCCTGGCTCCACTGAAATAACCTCACATTGACCTGAACGCCCATTCCGCGCTTGGTTGAGTCTCTATTGTCAGGATAAAAGGGATATTCCCGATTCCAGAAATCATCCATTACATAAAACACCTCTTGGTCGGCATTGAACTGATTCAAACCAAAGAACCCGTTCCAGGCACCGTCCCATGTTGCATCGCGTCCTGGCCAGGAGGCCGGCCAGCTGTTTGGATTCTGTGAATTGGCGATTTCAGGGTTCGAAATATCGCGGTTCAAATAGCCAGGGACAGGCTGAAATTTCCATTCAATTCCTGTTACCGGATCAATAGTCTCGCCAGCATCTCGGTATCCATCGCTCACCATGACCTGTGTTTGTCCATTCGGATAGCGAACATTCGAGGCTATCCATCCGGTCATTTCGTGCAGGTGACCGTGTCCGGTTCCACGCGGCCAAACACCCGCCTGATTAATACTCTCGTTACCACGTCCGATGGTTCCGTAGTTGGTGATTATAGATTCGACATCGTTTCCGGCCACGTTAAAAGTCGACCTCCACTGTCGATTACTTTTATTCGGGTCGACATAAACCCCTGATTGGGCAACTACAGATAACGAGATTCCTGCAACCAGACTTAGTGTCAAAAATGATTTGAGAGCCAAGTTCGTGGTTAGGTTGTGCATGCGAAATGTGTTAAATGCTGACATGATTGAAAAATATTGATACATGAATCGCATTGTGTGTTAAAAATCAAACTGAAGTCCTGCACGGACAGAACGTGGTGTGGGCTGAACCAATGGATTGCGAACAAACTCTTCACGTGTGTTGACCGCCTCAATTCCGCTTGCACGGCTGGCTTCAATTTCATCACGGCGCAAGTTTGGATATCGATCCCCACGGTAGAATCCGAGCAGATTTTCTGCGTAGACAAACAGCTGAGCAGTAACACCTCCGATGTTAATGACTCTGGAAGCACGAAGATCAACAAAAAACTCAGGGCGGTATCGGGCTTCATTGCGTTTTTCGGTGATGCGAACACCAAGTATGTCAGTCGGAGTGAACGGATACCCGGTTCGGTACTCAGACGTCACACCGATATTCCAGTCTTTGAGTCGCATAGCAAGTGTCGCAGTAATATTGTGACGAAGATCCCAGTCTAATGGGACCAGGATTCTGTTTGCCTCTGCGTTGTTTTGGGCATCAAAGAATGCCTGTAGTGGATCACTTCCATTACCCCGAACAGACTGAAAGGTGTAATTCAGACCCGCTGTAACGCCGGAAACTGGATCCCGGAAGGTGAATGCAGTGGTTACACCTCGAACAGAACCGAAATCACGGTTTTCATAAACCCCATATGAGTCCCCACCAGTGTATGCGGAATACAGCGCGGTTCCGAGCAGGAATCGAACATCACGGTGATACACGGTCAGGTCGACAGCCAGATTTGGGGTAAGTTCTTGCTGGAGTCCGATTTCGTAAAGTACCGAGCGTTGTGCTTCGAGGTCAGCGTTACCCAAAACTGTATTGAAAGTACCTCCACGAACGGTAAATGATGGATTCTCATACAATCTAGAAAACTCAGGAATCTGGAAAAACTGTCCGTAGGATGCGTAAATGACCCCGGAAGCAGTTATTGGGAATGCGAAACCAAGACGTGGACTAAACTGCTGCTTGGGTTTGACTTTCTCGAAAGCCTCAGACTCAGGACGATTGGTCAACGAATTATCCGGATCACGTAAATCCGTGGGAATTACACTGTTTGCATCGAAGTAATCGTATCGAAGCCCGACGTTGATAATGAGATCTTCGATTTCGATTTTGTCCTGCAAATAGGCTGAAATTTCTAAGGGTTTCTTGCGGTAAGCACGGTACAAACGCGGGTCATTCTGATTTACAACCGGATCAAAGCTACCGTACACAAACGGATTCACCTGTATAAAAAAGTCTTCGTAATCGAGAATGTTTGTACGATACTCGACTCCACCTTTTACTAAATGAGTCCGACCAAACTGACGCGTAATATCAAATCTAACCGCATAGGTCTCGCTTTGCCGCTGCAGCCAGTAGTTGTCTATACCACCTGTGCTAAACATGAATGCAGGCTGGATATTACGGCCGAAAATATTACGGTAACGTGAGTCCATCGGGTCTTCATAGGCATACTGCGTGAAATCCGTGATATTGGCAGTCAATTTCAGGGTATAGAACATGCGGTCGGATAGAATGTGATTAATCGTAATCAAGTGATTCAGATTTTCACTTCGTTGTGTAGGCATGTAGTTCGGATTCAACCTGAAATTATGCCGGTAAAACTTGGCTTTGGTAAAAGCTCGAGTTGCCGAATAAGACAATTTCATATTACGAGTGACATCAAGTGTCAATTTCCCGAGAAGTGTGAGTCCCTCTGTCTCGTTCATGTTCACGATGGAAGAATCACCAGTAGCGACGATATTCCACTCAGATGGATTTGCACCTGAAAAATTTGAACTATCGGCTGGAGTAAACACATTTCGTCCGAATAGATAGCCTTCGTTGTTGGTGTACCGGGCATTAGTGAAAAATTTCAGACGATTCCAGAATGTAGGACCAGAAAGTGAACCCTCATAAGATTGTATTCCAGTAAGACTGGACTCATTGATCTCGTAAAAAATGTCGTTTTGGTTCGACAAATACGACCCAACGCTGCTAATGAATGTCCCTTCAAACTCATCTCCACCCTCTTTGGTAACGATGTTAATGATACCCGAATTGGCTTGTCCGAACTCAGCATTAAACGTTCCGGATATGACTTCAACTTCCTGAACTGCTGTATTTTCAACAGGAACGGACAGTCCAAAATTGAACGGATTTGAAACCGCGATTCCATCCACATAATACTTAACCTCGCTGGAACGACCACCGCGAATATGAAGGCTTCCACCTTGACCACGGGTAACACCAGCTTGCAAAGAAACAGCTTGCTGGAAGTTATCTACAGGTAAAACCACCAGATCATCGCCCCGAACCTTTGCAGATGATGACGTTCTGTCAGGGACAATCAGTGATGATTGTGCTGAGACAACCACCTCGCCCAACTGTAACGAAGTTTCCGCAAGTTGATAATTAATGGTAGTTGTTCTGTCGACCGAAACCTGTACATCAGTCACTCTTTGGGTATCAAATCCGAGATAGGTTGCCACCAATGTATACGTTCCAGGACGCACATTCAGTATAAAATAATATCCATCAATATCAGTCGCAGCCCCACGTGTAGTTCCCTCGATAGCTACGTTTACACCGATTAAGGGCTCACCGTTGGTATCTGTGACACGTCCTTCGATCTTTCCAGACTGTGTATATGCTAGTGATGGTAGAAACAACAGAAACGCGACCCAGTACCAGGTGCGTATGATGCTTTTGAGCGCTGCCATGTGAATAAGCGTTTAAAAAGTTCGGACGCAGGCTGTTACACCTGCGCCCGAGAGCGTTATTGGATGGATTATTTAACTAGCAAGAGTTTGCGGGTGATCGTCTGGGTTCCATCGGTCAGACGATAGATGTAAACACCGCTACTCAGATTCGAAGCGTCGAAATTGACGGTTGAAATCCCGGCCGGACGAGTACCATTTACCAACACCGCGACTTCCTGGCCAAGCAAGTTAAACACACTCAAGCGAACTTGAGCTGCTTCAGGCAATGCATAACGGATGCTTGTTGTAGGGTTGAACGGATTTGGGTAGTTCTGTCCGAGTTCGATGGTAACAGGCAGTTCGTTCTGACCACGATCTGTGATACCATCTTCGATAGAAGTCGGGATTTGTCCGCCTTCAATAACTTTACCACGCATTCCAAATCGGTGTGAATCTCTCCAAAGTGCGGGATAACGTCCGATACGCATGAATCGGTTGAGTCCACGGTCACCGGCATCAGAGTCGGTAACGTCTGCATCAAACACAAAGGTCATACCTGGCTCCGGAGTAAATAACGGCCATTCGAAATCTTTGAATCGACCCTGAGTACGTGCGATATTGCCGGCAAGACTCGCAAATGGAATTTTCCACTCTATGAAATATCCGGTTTCATCGTCAAAATAGGCACCAGCTGCAACAGTTCCTGCAATTGTCGTGTCCACTAAAGCACCATTATAGGTATGTTCTCGTGAATTGAACGTCTCAGGATTGTGAGGCAGGTTACGAATCAATAACTGATAATCAGCGCCAAGTGTTGATTCAGTATCATCCGAACCCGGCTTAATACGGTAGTGACGTAAGTCGTTGATGAATGTGGAATCTTCAATAGTCGGATGGATGAAGTTGAAGTTAGCCGGTGCCCCGGGGCTTCCTCCTTCAATATGCGGACTACCTGCACGTTCACCGATATCAAACAATCCCAGATACACACTAAGGTGGTCGAAGTTGAAAGACAGGTTTGGGGTTGATGGAGTCTCGACCATTGGGGTTCCTTCATCGCGAACAATTAATCCGACATACAGATTCTCTTCATCCATTTTCATACCGTAGTAGTAGCTGAAATCGGCCGGACTCTGTGGAACACCTTGTACAGGTTGGTTATTTGTTATCTGCAGGAAGTGTGGGTGATCCTGGCTATTACCATAGAATGCCGCGTCAGCCCAGTCACTCATATCACCATCGACTTCAACATTTTGAACTGCTTTGTAATCGACATAATAGGATGAGTTTGGAGTATCAAAACTTGCCTGAGCCAAGTCAACAATTCGTCCGCGCATACCAAAACGGTGGGCATCTCTCCAAAGAGATGGATATTGCCCCATACGCAAATAGGTATTCAGACCAGCTTCCTGATCACGGTCCGTTACGTCCACATCAAAAGGAATCACCATTCCGTGTGATGGGGTAAACTCAGGCCACTCGAATTGAGCAAACGGTCCGGAACCTTTAGCAATGTTTCCAGCTAAGGACTCAAAAGGAATTCTCCACTCTACATCGTATCCTCGCTCGTTAGCCCAGAGAGTAACAGCAGCTGTTGTTCCACCGAGTGTAGTGTCCACATAAGCACCGGCGTAAGTATGCTCACGGGAATTAAAACTGGCCGGATCATGCTCTACTGCACGAAGAAGTAGCTGATAATCCGGACCCAGGGTTGACTCCGTATCGTCCGTACCAGGGCCAATTCGATAATGACGATTCGCGTCGAAACGCTCGTCGGTAACCGGATTGATAAACTGGAAATTGCCCAATTCACCAGTTGGGCCTTCGAGGTGTGGACTACCCGGCATATTGCCGATGTCGTACAGCCCCAGGTATACACTGATATGGTCAAAATCGAACGACAGGTTGGGTGTTGCAGGTGCCCCATACAACGGAATACCCTCATCTCGTACTCGCGCACCGATATAAAGAGCATCCGAAGTCATTTTCAACGCAACAAACGCGCTGAAATCTGCAGGCGACTCGGGCACGCCCTGAACCGGCTGACCGTTCGTAATCTGCAGAAAGAAAGGACTATCCTGACTCATAAAAACAAATTGGGCATCGTTCCAGTCGGCCAAATTACCATCTACGGTAACCTCCTGACCATTAAGAGCGATATCTACCAGGTTATTAGCCTGCGGACTTTGAGCCACAAGACTCAAAGGCAACATTACAGAAAGGCATAAGGCAAAAAGGGATGGAAGCGATCGTTTCATAATCTATCGGTTTAGTTCAACTAAGTGGTTTACCAAAGATACCTGCATACACAATGTGCACAATATCATCTACATTGTACATACACAATCCAATCTAATTTGTCGCAACCAATAAGTCAAAATTATTTTGCTTATTTTTTTGGAAAAGCGCTTTCGGATTCAGAATCGAAGAAAAAAAGTATTGGGCATCGAATAAAAGAATGATAAATTAATGGAAGTCAATCACGAGGTGACCGAACCAGATTACGTATTTATACCTATTATGCACATTATGTACATGTTTTAGGGGTAAAAAGTCACTTTTTGTTGCAACAAAGCAAAACGCGCCTTACCTAAACAGTCTAATGGTACACAAAGAGTTAAAAACAGGAATTATCGTTTCCCACACACATTGGGATCGTGCCTGGTATCTACCTTTCCAGCAATTTCGTCATCGCATGGTTCGAATGATCGACCGTTTGATCGATCTGCTCGAGTCCGATGAACATTTTCATTCGTTCACACTCGATGGACAGACGATATTGATCAACGACTATCTGCAAATTCGTCCGGACCAGAAAGAGCGGCTCGAATCGCTTATTCGCCGGCAAAAGCTGATTGTAGGTCCGTGGTTCATCCTACCGGATTTATTCCTGGTGAGCGGAGAGTCCACCATCCGCAACCTTCAAATCGGCATGAAAATGTCGGCTGATCTGGGCGCTACGATGCAGGAAGGCTATGTCCCGGATCCATTCGGACACATCTCGCAACTTCCTCAAATTTTGAACAAACTCGGCATGAAATCGTTCATTTTTATGCGGGGTCTGGACGCCAAAAATAAGCTTGCTGCTGGAAGTATTTTCAACTGGCAGAGTCCTGATGGTTCGCGCGTACTCACATCCTATATAATGGATGGCTACTTTAATGCAGGAAATCTTGGTCATACAGAACAGTTCGGACGCTTCGACGGAGCCAAACCGACTATAGACCAGGCTATTGCAAGCATTCGCTCTACCATCGAAAAACTGAGTCCATTACAGCAGGAACGCACATTCTTGCTTAATAACGGATTCGATCACATGCCGGAGCAATCCGAATTGCCCGAACTTATTGAATCAGTCAATAACTCCGATCTGGATGTCAATCTCATTCATGGCACTTTCCGCGACTATTTCGAAGCGATTCGCAAAGAAGGTCTTCCTCATTCTATAGTCGAGGGAGATTTACTCGGAAATGTTGATCATCCGATACTTTCGAGTGTTTTCTCGACACGTTTCTATCTGAAGCAGGCAAATCACCGTGCCCAGTCGTTGCTGGAGAAATACGTAGAGCCCATGTATGTTTACGTCCGTAGAACCCTCGGACACCCAGCCTCCGAGCAGTTTTTGTCCTACGCATGGAAGCTACTCATGGAGAATCACCCACATGATGATATATGTGGTTGCAGCCACGACGCCGTACACGAGGACAACGAAGTCAGGTTTCGTCAGGTCATAGAGCTTTGCGAATCCATGATGGTTGAAATGCTCGATACCATGCTCAAATCAGCTTCAGACCAGGCACAGGAATCCATGCCTGCCGGAAAAGACGAAACCGCGGTCTTTGTTTATAATCCACATCCATGGCCCGTCACCACACGGGTTCGTACAACTATCCTGTTCGCCGACCCAGCCTCTGAATTCGGCGCGTCTGTGCCCCAAGGCACACTTGTACTCCGCTCAGCCGAAGGGGCCGAACTCCCGATTACCGTGCTGTCGTCCACCGAACGGGCCGTGCGCAACAATTTCCTGGAAACCAGCTGGGGACGCCAATACGACGTCCTGTTCGACGCCGAAGTCCCTGCCCTCGGTTATCACACCTACACCATCACCCGCTACCCACTACCCACTTCCCACTACCAACTACCTCTTCAGGAAACAGGTACCGCTCCCCGCTCCCTTCTCTCAGAATTTCCCCACTCCCCACTCCCCACTCCCCACTCCCTAATCTTTGAATACCAACCCGACCTGGGCGACACCTACAGCTTCGGACCGGATCCGACGGGAGCGATTTATTACTCAACGCTCGAGTCCGAGTCGGCGCACCCGACCCTTCCCGACACCTTGCAGCTGATCCATACCATGGAAGTGCCCGAGTCCCACGGATCGACGAACAAAACGACTATACGAATCACCACAAGCATGTCACGGCGCCACGACGGATCCACCGCGCTGGACATCTCCTACACGAACACCGCCAAAGACGGACGCCTTCGTGTGCTGCTCCCTGTAGGGTTCGATGCCACATCAGCAGTCGTCGATGGACACTTCCGCCTGGCGGAGCGTCACAAACCGGCGTTTCAGTCCCCGGAAACCCATCCTGAGTTGTACAACACGTATCCGGGCGAACTCAACTATCCGACCCTGCACATGAACGACTTCGCTATCTTCCGCGGACCCGACCACCACGCGTGGTTCGCAGCACGTGGAAACCACGAATTTGAAATCGTGACCCAGGGCAGCGAAACCCTGTTCGCCATAACCCTGCACCGGGCCGTGGGACACCTTTCTACCTACGGCGGTCGCATCCGCCGAGTGCAGGCAGGCCCCGCTATCGCGGTCCCGGCCGCGCAGTGCCTGCGTCCGATATCGGCCCACGTCGCCTTCGGAACGACGCCGGCATCGGCACAGGGATTCGATCTGGCAACGACGCAGGCCCGGGAATTCGCGCACCCCTGCTGGGTCCGCGAAATGCCGTACCTGCCGCGCCTGCGCGCACGCGTGCCGCAGCCGGCACGCGCTTCACTGCTCGCGCTGGATAATCCGCGTATCGTATTGTCGGCATTCAGGATACACCCGAACGAGACAAAAACCGTACTGCGCTGCTACAACGTATCAGCCAACCAGGAAACCGTTCAGGTCTCCGGACTCCATTCCTTCTCGAACTGGTGCAGCGCAGACCTGCGCGAGCAGTGGAACGACTCCGACGTGCGCGAAGTCGGCGCGGACGGTACCATCACCCTGGCATTTTCACCGTTTGAAATCCGCACTATCTTGCTGAAATAACCGATACAAAACGCAGTTACATGGATATAGATACCACACACATGACACCGTTCACCCAAAACTTCAGACTCCGACCAAGTACATCTGGTCATAATTGGGCGTATTTGCTGGTTTCAATGGTCCTGGTGATGGTTTTAGGATCCTGC
>CAZJZI010000042.1:0-22809 GCA_964550435.1 uncultured Chitinophagales bacterium
CGAAGTATGAGAAAAAGCCAGCACCATCCATGAGCCCGAATCGTCCAATTCCAGACTTTCCTGAGTCTGTATTGAATAGATCAGGAAGCCCCAGAAAACTTCCCGCAGTCGCAGTAAGTAGTCCATTGATTGAAAGTTCAAGCACAAAAGGATTCCCGAGGACATCCTCACCCGGGCGTGACTGAGTTTCAGGTAAAATGGCAGTATTCATAACCGGAATACTGGCGCCGACATCGAATCCTGTGAACGTGGGAGTATCCACAAGCCTCTGAAAAGAATCGCTGGACAGATAGACCGATGGTATGTCTTGCGGAGTCTTGATAAGGGTTGTTCCTGTGAGTTCGAGATCACGACCAGCTCCAGCGTGGAACACCACAAACATGGTATTTTCGGCGTCAAACTGACGACCCACCAGCATTCCGCTGAGCCGCACCTGCTCCCAGGCGTCGCGCGAGAAGTTTGCCAGTTTAAAGTTCTCCTCACCCGTTAATCCAAGCGGACTATATGCCGCCATTTCTTCCGGTAGGGTGATGATCTGTGGAAGTACTTCGTATGAAACCGACAATTTCCCACTGGAAACAGTTTCGTAGTAGTTTTTGGCGAACTCGAGGTGGGCTTCGAAGTAACCGCGATCGTGCGGAAGTGGATCGAGGGTAATATCGGGACTGTTCAGGAAGTCTGGATTAAATCGTCCATCACCCGTCGTGAAGCGCGAGCTGTCGGGCTGAAATTCTGCCATTACCGCGACAATATGGATCTGGTCCGTTTGTCGGGATTGAGATAATAGAACAGTGGGGCTAAATACCCCTATGGTCAGGAATAAAACCGGAAAAGCGAGAGCTGCTGGAAGAATTTTCAGCAGCCATCGCTTTTCGGCTAAACGTATATTGTACAAGGGACTCTGTATTGGGGTCAGAAGTCAACCAACACGGAGAAGCGGATGGTGTTGGCCAGCGGGTGATTTTCTTTAAGTGTGTACAGGTAACTGAAATCCACTCCAAAAATATTGTAGCGAAGTCCGGCACCGAAAGTCAAGAACTGGCGATCACCGTTGTTTGGTGACTCGTAGAAGTATCCTGTTCGCACCGCAAACTGCTTGTTATACCAGTATTCTGCACCAAGTCCGATCATGAACTGCTCAGAAAGTGGTACTTCAACGTACTCGGAGTTTATCGCATCGTAGCGGTAGTAGGCATCCCATGAGCTAAATAGTGCCTTAGCTACGGACATTGATTCACCGGTGGTGTCACGTCGTGCCATGATTTTCGAAAAGTCGTTGGCAATGGTCAGAGTGTTGAATCCTTCAGCGTCCAGGTCCATGTTCAAAGACCATCCCAAACGAAGTACCGTTGGAAGTGGATCCTGCTGTGCACGGTCGGTGTACTGGATACCAGGACCGATGTTGGACAGATTCATTCCCACGTTGAAGGTAGCGTTCTTCTCAAGAATCTGGAATACATCTGTACGATAAAGCGCAGAAAGGTCAACGCCAACACTTGTACCATTTTTGGCAGTTTGGCCAGAAACCTGTGTATTGGCTGGAACCAGACGGCTGTAAATGAATCGGAATCCTGTACCCAATGCGAAGTTTTCGTTCAGTTTGAATCCATAAGATGCACCAGCAGCGAATTCGTAGCTGCGGAAAGTTCCGAGCTCAAGGCCTGTTTCGTCGGTCTGAACCTGCTCGCCAAGGTTAAAGTAGGTGATATGCGCGCCAATGGTTCCAATTCCATCAACATACATTTTCCCAACGATGTAGTCGTAGAAAAGGTCAGTGTTGAAGTTCGGGAGCCAGTTAGAGTGGGTGATTCCAATCTGAGTGCCTTCCTGGAAAGCGAATCCTGCTGGATTCCAGAAAAGTGCTGCTGCGTTGTCGGCACTAGCTACACCCGTGTTCCCCATCCCCGCAGAACGTGAATCCGGCTCAATCTGTAAAAATGGCACCGAGGTGATACCCACCTGAGCCATCGCAGTTGACGCAATTATTAGAAAAGCGCCTGCAAGTAAACTAATCTTCGTCATTTTCATAGGTTTTCTTCTTTTGGATGTACAATATAGTAAACGTTTGTCTGATTTTACTATTACTTAGCGTATCAGAATCTTAGAATTATCTTATAATTACGAGTTTTTCAGTCTTTTCCCGGGTTACAGGTGAACCGTTATACTGGCTTCTAACCTGAACATGATACAAGTAGGTTCCCGCAGCAAGGCGGTTTCCATCATCATCAAATCCATCCCATGGAATCTGGACCAGATTGCCTGAGGTGATGAGTCCTTCACGTTCGAGTCGGGTCACAGGGCGTCCACTTAGGGTGAAAATGCGAATCATCACGTCCATTTCCTGTCCGGCCTGATTATGTTCGAACACGAATCGTGTATATCCACTCATCGGATTAGGATAGTTGTATACATGTCGGATGTCGAGTTCTTCTGCCGAAGCGACCTCAAATGTGATTTCCTGCTCGCTGAGGTTGTTGAAAACGTCCCAGGCACGGACTTTTAGGGCGTATACACCGTTTTCAAGCCTGTCGAGCGGATACTCAACTCTTCCCTTTGTGAAATCATCGAGTTCACTTCGATAGAAGTTGTTTAAAATGATAGATTGTTGGGTTCCGGTCGCTGGAATCTTACGCAGCTCAGCAACCAATTCGTGACCTACTCCTGCGCCTGCTGTATTGATTCCGGACTGGTCTTCCAGGTTGATGATCAGTCGGGGAGAGTAGTTCACCAACCCTCCGTCGGCAAAGGACTCATCGTTGAGATAAACTCGCATTTCGGGACCGGTGCCATCATTAACGGCATCTGGGTTTCGGCCATTAAAGACAATTTCAGAGTAGGAACCCACCGCATCGCCAGAACTTGGGTCCTGACTGTAGGCAAGAATCCGACCAAATTCATCGCTGTAGGCAATGTCATTAGGTACAATGAATCTACTGCTAAATTGTCCGTCTGTAACAGTTACCTGACCGCTAAAAATGACGTCATTTTGTAATCTATACTGGCAATTTGGGGTGATACAGCCATTTTCACGTCCCTGAAAGTTTGGAAGTTACAGGAATCGGTTTGCGTCGTAAACCTGAACAGTTGCTTCGCCATTGAAAGAAGTGTTGACTCCTCCGACTCCGTTGGATACAAAGCCACGCAATACTGCCTGATCGAGTGCTCTCAATGTGAATGTGCCGATGTTTGCTTCCAATAAGTTGGTGTCATTGATGGATGCAATTTTAACTTCGTTTTGAGGCAGACCGATTCGCATTGTAGGATCACCGAGAAGTATGAATTTTCTTGAATTGAACGAGGCACCGACGGTGGTATTTTTCGTGTTTCTATAGATGTCGCCCATTGTTTGAGGCTGTCCATTTTGGTCCCGGCTGGCCATTTGCTGGCTGAGCTGTACATTCAGTCCGAAGTTGAAGGAGTTAATGTTTTCGGAGGTGAATACGACCCGGGTTGTGGTGAATGAAGCAATTGCCCCGCCATTTGGGTATAAAATCATCTTTTCGGCGCCGGATTGCTCATCAACATCGTCAAATCGGCCGAAATCACAAGTTGCAGTGACCATAATGGTCAGTCGGGTTGAGTTGTTCAGTCGAGGGATGTCATCGCTTCGAAACAATTGCTCGGCGCTCAGTAGCTGCTCACTACCGTGTCCGGAGTAATTCATGACCAGGGTTCCGTTGTTGATGCTGCTGATGAACGCAGCTGTTGCTTCAGGGGCAAGTCGACCCAGAGGCGTGTTCACAATCGGATAGTTGATCTGATAGATCTTGTTTAGCCGGACTCCAGCCGCATCACGATCGATGCTTTCTGCAGTGCCTTCGGCATTCCAGACATGCAGATCGCGCTCAGATCTTGAACCGTTGATGTCGTCGTCGGAACTGAACGTGAACAGGGTACGCCAGTCGCCAAAGTTTGCCGGATCCTCGTAGACCTGAATCTTCTGTATGACGAGTCTTGCTTCTGCCGCAGTCTGAACGGGCAGACGTCCTACGCCCATGTCGATGCGTTCTGGCGAGCTTATAAAGCCCGATGATGATGGCCAATTACCTTCATTGGAGTCCAGAAGTACGAAAAAATCGTCTGATGAGTAGGAGTCGGTACGGTTCAGTGATTCCAGACTCTGAAAAGTTATTACCTGATTGCGCAGTGGTGAGGTGGATTGTATACCTTTGTAATCGTAGGTTGCATCACCAAAGAAAAGCACATGTTTAGGGATTCTGGAATCGTCGTTTCCTGCACGTAGATATAGGTATCTGATGTAATCACGGATAGCAGCAACGTCAGTTACTCCACCATTAAACTCGTTGAAAATCTGGGATTGTCTGACGACCACAGGGTTCCAGTCTCCATTGTTTCGACGGTATTCGGCGAAGTTTTGGGCTTCATCTACTAGTACATCATTGGTGATAATGATGAAATTTGGATAGTCGGTTATTCCCCGGAGATTCTGATTTTCGATACGGGATCCAGCCTCGGGACGTAAAAACTGTGTTTGCGCGACGAATCGGCTACCCGGACGAGTGTGGTGACGCACAACGAATTCACTACCCTGTGAGGTGGTACTATATTGAATTGGATTCACCGGATCGGTTACATCCAGAACTATCGGACGGTTAGCGAAACCGCGCAGAACATAGTCTGCCAACTCACCTTGTTGTCCGTCGGATGGGGTGAAATAATGTAGTTGATTGCTTTTAGGTCGCAGTTCGCGAGTTGCACGAATTCGAATCCAATCTAACCATCCGAAGGCTGAACTATTCGAATTGTTGAATGTTGCTGTGAGCGTTAGAATGTTGTTCTGAAGCGTGACATTCTGGATTATCCTGGAAAGTCGTCCGATGTTTGCAGCACGACCAGTGGAGGAATTCAAGTCTGGAATCCCCGTAATGGATGCAGTTCCAAGTAAGGTTCCATTCAGTTCTGTATCGAACCGGGATGCCTGATTGGCTCGGGCTGCGTACTCAATGTAGACTTCGACTGTTGAGCCCTGAACGAACCCAGCAAGTGTGTCACTGAAGATGGTCTGTGTGCGGGCGAACGATTCAGGAGTAAACTGTTGTCCCAACCATTGGGTCCCCGATTTTGTGCGATTGTCAGGGCGGCGAAGTTCTTCTTCCTTCCAGATGAAATCCTGAAACGTTGTGACCGTTCTGGTTGCGGGAGTAGAATTCGATACTTCAGTAAGCCGAAGTCCTGATTCAGATCCTACGGTCAGAAATACGAAGTTTGTCGCTGAATAGGGATGAATTGAATGGGTATACTGATCCAGTTGAGCACTGTAATTGTAACGATTGGGACTATTACCATAAAATAAAACTACATCGGCAGCATCAAGGGATCCATCGGACTCGCCGTTCACTATGATTGGAATCTGTTTAAACTCAGGGCGTGGGGCAGAATTTAAACGGGACATTTCGTATCCGGAGGTGGTCCAGATCTGGATTCGGCGTGGATCTACATTAGCAACATTGATTCCAAGCGTTTGAAGGTAGTTTCTGTCAAGTTGATAGATTCCATCACGGGTGACAGGTATTCGATACCAGGTACCTGTGGCCAGCGGTGATGATGTTTCATTGAACACTTCGCGGGCTGCTTGTGGACTCACATTGACCGACTCTGAACGAGTGTTATACACTCTTACACGCATGTGCCTGACTATTTGGACCTGACCGGGAGTTTCAGATGCACGAGCTACGTTAATCACCAGATTTTCAACCCATCTTTTTCGGTACATCGCACGGTCAGTAGTGTATACAATAGGACTAATTTCGGGTTGTGCCTCTGAAATCAAAGCAAAAAGCTCGTATTCAGTTTCTGCAAGTGGTCTGGAAACGATTTCTTGCTCTAAGATGCGCCAGGTTTGGTCAGATCCGTCGGATGGTACGGTTAACTCCTGTTGGTATCCGATCTTCAGACTATCATTGGTAATAATGTAATCTGTGAATTCTGCGGTACGCATCTCAACACGCAACGATTGCGCAAAAACGGGCATTGATGATGCCGAGAGCACAAACAGAAGCACTAATCCTGCGGTAAGAGATCTGAGACTGAACAAAATATTGCGTACGGTTACGTGAGTGTTTCGAGTAACGTTAGAGATTTGTAGCAGAATTACGCAATAAACAAGCAGATTAGTTTCGGTTTTATCAGTGTCCCTCAAGCTAAATTCTTTCGTGGAAAAAAGCAAGGAAGTAGCGTTTCTTCCCTGCGTTTATGATGAAATTATAATGATTTGGCGAAACTTATGTCGTAATTCATAAAACGTCCTAAGATATATGATAATTGCTTTGGGATGGATTTAATAAAAAAAAGCGGGACCCTCAATGGTATCCCGCTTTTTATACTCAAAGCTTGAGAATAAAGCTGAAAGATCTTAGATCATTTCGATAACCATGGCCGACGCTCCACCACCTCCGTTGCAGATACCCGCGCAGCCATATTTACCACCTGTACGTTGCAGGGCGTGAATTAGCGTTACAAGGATGCGTGCACCAGAGCATCCAATTGGGTGTCCGATACTTACTGCACCACCATGTATGTTTACTTTTTCAGGATCCAGGTTCAGAAGTTTGTTGTTTGCCAACGACACTACCGAGAATGCTTCGTTGATTTCAAACAGATCGACGTCCGAAACAGAGATCCCAGCTCGTTTCAGGGCCAGTGGAATGGCGTCGGCAGGTGCCGTTGTGAACCATTCTGGATCTTTTGCAGCACTGGCCTGGGACACGATTCTCGCCAGTGGTTTTAGTCCAAGTTCTCGTGCTTTATCGCCCGACATCACTACCATAGCAGCTGCACCGTCGTTGATGGAACTTGCGTTGGCAGCGGTTACTGTTCCTTCTTTCTGAAATACGGGACGCAGAGATCGCATCTTATCAAAATCTACGCGACTGACTTCCTCGTCGGTGTCTACTTCGGTCACGTTACCTTTACGATCACGGATTTTTACGGTGACGATCTCGTTTTTGAACCAACCTTCGGCAACTGCTTTCTGGCTGCGTTTGTAGGACTCGATGGCGAAATCATCCTGATCTTCGCGGGAAAAATTCATGTCTCGTGCACAGAGTTCGGCACAGTTACCCATGTGTTCCTGATTGAACGCATCCAAAAGACCGTCGCGCAAAATGCCGTCTTCGGCTTGTGTGTGGCCCAATTTGTTACCAAAACGCATATTCGGCAGGTAAAATGGAACGTTGCTCATGCTTTCCATTCCACCGGCTATCACCACATCGGCTTCGTTAGACTGGATTAAGTTTGCAGCGTACATCACTGCTTTCATTCCGGAGGCACAAACTTTGTTAACGGTGGTGGCTGGAACGTGATTTGGTAATCCGGCTTTGAGCAATGCCTGTCTGGCTGGGGCTTGTCCAACGCCTGCCGTAAGCACATTGCCCAGGACTACTTCACTGACGTGATTGGGTGAGATTCCAGCTCGTTTTACACTTTCAGCAATAACTATAGATCCAAGTTCGGGGGACGTAAATGATGCCAAAGCACCGCCAAATGATCCGATTGGAGTTCTTACAGCACTTACAATAACTACTTCTCTCATAGGATGTTCCGTCTTATTGGTTAGATTTCGGATTCGTCGCGCCACGACAGTATCTGCCAGGACGCTGTGGAATCGGGTCGGGTTAATACAAAATTGGTAGATCCGTCGGTTCTGAAAATTTCGGATCCCTCGAGAACGACAACCAGATTGAATCGCCGGATAATCTGACTTTGAGTTTTATCGGCGTTATTAAATTGGGTTATGATGTTGTTCCATTGCAGCTGGATGTCGGTCGATTGTTGGAATAATCTGGATGTGGTGTTCATCTCTTGCGACCGTCCCCAGGTGATGTCAACATTCTGCTCGGGATCACGATATGTGAATCTGAAGTTTGGATGAATCAATGGACCGTATAATGTGGTGTCGCGAAGCTGATAGGCGTTCTGAAACCGAAGATAGAATCCTTCGATGGTAGTCGGGTCCCCAAGCAGGTCGCCCAAGATATCGCCTTCAAGGACTTTTGGAGCAAATGGATTCGTACATGCCAACATCCCAAGCAGGCTGACTGCCACGAGGAACTGGATGGTGTGTGTACGAGATTGTTTCACATCAAATGGATGAAAATGCGTTTTCGAGGTCTTCGATGAGGTCGTCGATGTCTTCAATTCCGACAGAAAGACGAATCAATGAGTCGTTCAACCCTGATTTGATACGAACTTCTTTGGGAATGGAGCCGTGTGTCATGCTTACCGGATGTGAAATCAGGGATTCTACACCGCCCAAGCTTTCTGCAAGGGTGAAAATCTGTGTGTTGCTCATGAATTTATGAGCGGTTTCGACGCTATCGTCTTTGAGGGTGAATGAGAGCATGGCACCGAAATCACGCATTTGTTGCGATGCAATGTCGTGTCCGGGGTGCTCTTTTAGGCCAGGATAATGTACTTTGATGACACTACTGTGGTTGTTTAACCAAGTAGCGATTCTCGCGGCGTTCTCGCAGGAACGTTGCACGCGAACGGCCAAGGTCTTTATTCCACGCAGGGTCAGATAGCAGTCCATCGGACCAGGAACAGCGCCACTTGCCTTGGTCTGGAAACGCATATTCTTGATTACGGCAGGATGAGAGGTACAAATCGCGCCACCGATCACGTCGGAGTGTCCGCCCAGATACTTGGTTGTTGAATGGACTACGACATCGGCACCGAGTTTAAGAGGTTGCTGCAGATAGGGAGATGCGAATGTATTATCGACAACAGAAATGATGTTCCGTGCTTTTGCAAAACGTGCGATCTGTTCGATGTCTATGATATTGAGTAGTGGATTAGTCGGTGATTCGATCCAAATCATTTTCGTGCTCGAATTCACCGCTGACTCTAATTCAGCTGCATCACGAAGGTCCACAAAATGAAATTTTATACCAAATGGGGCATATACCTGGGTGAATAGTCTGTAGCTGCCGCCATAAAGGTCGTTTGTACATACAACTTCGTCGCCCGGACGAAGCATTTTCATCAGGACATCCATGGCTGCGAGCCCGGAGGCGTAAGCCGCGCAGTCCGTCGCTTCTTCAAGTCCAGCGAGGAGTTTTTCAAGTGCTTCACGCGTTGGATTAGTCACCCGGGCGTATTCGTGTCCCTTGTGTACGCCGGGTGCTTGTTGGGCATAGGTCGACGTTTGAAACACGGGTGGCATCACTGCTCCCGATGTTTCCTCGGGATGTTGACCTGCATGAATGGTTTTGGTGTTGAATTTCATAGGTGTCTAAAATACGGCAAAATTTGCTAAAAAAGGGCTTCCAGTAGGACAGATTTACACGAAATATTACTGATTATCAAGAGATCTGATCAGTTTAAAAGCTCAAACCACTTAGCAGCTTCTTCTTCTTTACCGAGCACGAGATAGGTGTCGGCAAGTCCGGAAATTGCAGATGTATTGGTATTGTCTACAGATAAGATTTCCTGGTACAAACTGATTGCTGTGTCGCAAATAAGCATAATATCGAGGTCATCAGCAGCTACATAAGATTCGTTATCTGCGAGCTTTGACTCTACAGTAGAAGCTGCAACAGTGGTGAGACTAGTGGCTACGGATAGCTTTGCATCTGGCTCACTTTTAACCAGATCGGTCAGTTTGTCGATCGTGTTAACAATACTACTTCGGTCTGGAGCTTCCGGACTTTCGAACTGGGATGCAATCCGGGAAACGAGTTGAGAAGCCAAAACGCTTTTGTAGGAACTGTTGACGGGTGAGATTTCCAATAGTTGTTCCAGAGAGGAAATGGCATTTTCTGATTGTCCTGCAGCAATATAGGCGTTGACGAGTCCATGCCAGGTATTAATCAAAGTTCCGCGTTGCAGACCCGGTTCTCCGGGATCAACAGTTCGTTCGGTTCTTGATTGTTGCCAGTGTAGTGCGCTTTCGTACCATTTAACTGCTTCTTCAGCGTTATCGGAGTTCATGTAGAGAAAAGCAATATGCTCATGAATTCGCTGAGATTCGGGTCTATGCAGGCTATCGGCTAATAAAAGTGTTTGAATTGCATCATCTGGTTCGCCTAATAATGCGTATGTATCAGCAAGAAGTTCATAACTGATCAGGCTGTCAGGTTGAATTATCACAGCGTTTTGAGCGTGATTCAGTGCGTTTCGAAGTTGTTGAGTGGATTTTGTAGAGTCTGAAGAGATGATGCCAGCGCCAGTATTGTGTTCATAGCTCCAGGTTGTTTCGAGAGTATGGTTTACAGCATCTCTAAATGGGTTTGATCCACGCACGGCGGTGTTCTGATTGGTGGCAGATTCAAAGCTGCTTATCATTGTCCGATAATCGTCTTTACGGTCTTCTGGGGACTTTTCCCGGGCGATTTTTGAATATGCCAGACCATCCAGATATGCTGCTTGAGGACTCTGCGGATCTTGAATTCTGATTTCTGCTGCCTGTTCCAGCAGTTCCTGTGCAGTTATATCCGATTGTTGTGTAAATACAGGCTCATAGGCCTTGCTACATGAAATAAAGAACCCGAATGCGATGACTAGCATCGACATTCGGGTGATCAGATTTTGCATAAAGTAAATCTGGTTAAAAATAACTGAATTTAATTAGAGACCGGCTTTTTCTTGTGCTTCCAAAGCTTTTTCGGTCATACCGAGCGTAGTATAAATGCGGAAGAGTGACATCCAGTAATCTGTATTTTCTGGATCCAGTTCGGCAGCACGCTCGTAGTATGGAAGACTTTTTTCCAGCATTTCGCGAGCTTCAGCATCGTAACGGTCTGCTTCCTGGATGTTCTCGGTCGCATTGCGACGGTCGAACAGGTTAGCTGCACGGTTTTGATAGATGATACCCAGTGTGTTGAAAATTGTTGGATTTTGATCGTCGAGTTCTGCTGCTTTGATCAATTCATTTTCAGCCTGCTGTGTGAAGTTTTCGATTTCAGCAGTCAATCGAGATGCTTCAGCATCGGCAGCTGCGATTTCATTCTGATATTGTGAGATCAGATTGGCATCTGGTCTTTGCTTACGCTCTTCCATACGGAGTTCTCGGGTCTTATCGATGATAGTCTCGGTAGCTTCTCTGAGATCATCACCCATATTCATTACAAACTGATAAACCTGACTTCCGAATACGAGGCGATACTGAGCGTTGTTTGGATCAACCTCAATCAGTTTACGAATAATTTCGAGCGCTTCGTTTGTACGGCCCAATGCAAGGTATACGTTAGCAACCTCCTGGGTCAGTTCTATGTTCTCTGGATACTTAGCCAAAGCGTCATTGAGCATAACCAACGCGCGATCTTGTTGACCAGTTTGTGAAAGGAAGTAGTTCAGACGCAAGTATCGATATGGATCATTGTCAGTAGCCTGATCGATAGCCATTTCCATTGTAACGACGGCATTCTCGAGATCTTCCATCATGTAATAGACTTCAGAAAGGACATCGAGTGTTTGAACACTGTCAGACTGTATGGCATACGCGTTTTTGAGGTGGACACTAGCACGAGCCATGTCTTCATTGGATGGTTCACCTTCTTCCGGAGCTACCAATGCAACTGCATTATTGTACTCCTGTGCCCAAATTTGGGTACGCTGGATTTCCATCAGCTGAATTTCAGCGGCACCTTCGTTTCCTTGTGTGGTAAAGAGCTCTACAGATTTGTCGAAGTTGGTTCCGGCATCTTTGTAGTTTTCTTCACGCTGACTGTAAGGTTTAGCCTTACCCATTTCGCTGTAAGCAACACCGCGGTAATAAAAACCGAGTGCATTCTCAGGGTTGGTCTGAAGAGCTGCGTCGGCAGATTCAAGCACTTGTTGATAGTCACCTCTATTAAGGTTTAGTTTAGCAGACTCAATATTTGGATCCCCTCCACAAGCTGCAATAAATCCGATTGTGACCAGTACAATCGACACTTTTGACAAGAATGATTTCATATTTGTAAATATGTTTGGTTTAAAAAAGTAAGTCTTTTAAGGTAATCATTGACGTAACGATGTGCAAGAGTTGAGAATTGCCCGAAACCGTGATATATGGTATGTCTGACAGTTCTGTATGATTTGGATAAAGTTGGTATATTCGAACGTGATTTGGATCCGTTTGAACTGAACGGATCGTCGGATTATATTATTTAATATACTGTTAATTATAAAGATAAGATTATGTCAAAAAAGATAATTTCTACAACGGATGCTCCTGCAGCTATTGGTCCTTACAGTCAGGCTGTGATTCATAATGGATTGGTTTATTGCTCCGGACAGATACCAATAGATCCAGCGACGGGTGAGTTTGCAGGTTCAGACATTGCCTCTCAGGCTGAACAGGTTATGAAGAACCTGGATGGATTGCTTAAGGCCTCCGGATCCGATTTCAGCAAAGTTATCAAGTGCACCATATTTCTGGCAGATATGGGGGATTTTACCATTGTTAATGGTATCTACGGGCGTTTTTTTCCAGAGAATCCACCTGCACGTGAGACTGTAGCTGTTAAGACACTACCCAAAAATGCATTGGTCGAGATCAGTTGTATTGCGATCGTATAAAAAAGGCTTAAAAGAGCTTTTTAAACAATGCTGAGGTAGGAGAAACAAGGGATAAGAGACGAGAGTAAAGAGATGTTTTATTATGCTTCGGGTTATGATTTTTAACGCTGAGTTTTGCTTCGCAAAAATAGGCGTCAAAAATTCATAGCCCTTCGCAAATACTCTATTACTTCCTGCTCTCCGCTTATCTGTTTACAGTAAACCGTTGTTCTGTCGTGTTTCCGGCACGGTCGCTGAGGCGGATTAGGAACTCGTTTCCTCTGGCTTTGGGTGAGAAGCCGGGGAGGTAGTAGATTAAACGGCTTCCAAATGGATCATACTCGGGAATCCCACGCACATCGTTGATGTAGAATTCCGCAGTCGTATAATCGACTCCTGATCGGTCATCTGATACTCTGACTGACGCGAACCACATCCCATCGGCACGTCGATATATACTGGGGCGGGCCATTTCTGGTCCGGTTGTGTCTGTTAAGAATGTGAATGTACCAAAACCTGCGGTCGTAAATTGCATTGCACCACGGACCATTCCTCCGCCAACAAATCCATAGGACCGATTCCTTCCGCTTCCATTAACCTGATATACACCGATTCCCGGTTTATTTGTAACTGAATCTGGTAACATAAATCGGACTACATATCCAATCTGAAGCGGTTCATGCGTAGGGAGTGTCTCGATGAGATAGTTCCCATCTTCGATTTTCCAGGCAAAAGCTACACTCAATGTATCGTAAAGTGTGTTTGGACGAAACTCGAGACTTAGACGTTGATCTGGCGTTTTTAAAATGGTTCGCTTTCCTGGTATCACACGATGAATTACAAAAGGGTGATTATTTACGAATCCAGATTTTATGGAAGTGCTTGTCATGTCAAACGCCTCGGTAGCGCTGGAAAGTAAGTGGCTTTCATGTCGTTTATTAAATTGACCCGGAGAAGTAACTTTCAGGTCTACTTTATTTCCCGATTGAACGGCAATCCAATTATTTGTCCAGATCATGTTACCTAAGTCACTGGACAAGCCTGTATTTTGATCGACTATCTTGAAATCAACACTCCTTAGCGTGTCAATTCTGACCGAGTTGTTTGGTGCTGGAGTTATCCGTAATCGACCCGTTGCGGTGGTTTGGTTTCCAAAATAGTCGGATGCTTCGATTCTGATATCATAAGTGCCTTCGGGAAGCCTAATAGTCCCATCACGACCCACATTTTGATAAAAAGCGACTTCATTGCCATCACGGATGTACAAGCGCTGATAACCCTTTCGCTGCTCGCGTAATACCGGATAAACCCTATCCAGGAACATCATTCGTGCTTTTGATATGTCGAAGCTGTCTGCTTTCGAATGAAAATACAGTTCGTTATCTACAAAAAGTTTCAGCTCATAGACTGCATATACATTTCTCATGGCATCGGCACGGTCAGAGGCATCGACTCCGAGTCCGATAGTTCCAGTTGCATTGATTGTACCGAAGGTGAAGTTGCGTCCGGATGCTCTGGTTACGGTAGTCTGTATGTTTCTGCGACCATTGACGGTAGCGTCGTGGCTAAGTGGCTCAATAGAAACACCCGTAATTCTGGGAGTTACTTTGTCAGGAACTCTGATTCCGGCCAAAAGTGGGTTAAATGGATTATTAGACGGTGTTCTGAGTTCAAAGTGCAAGTGAGGTGGGCCGATTCCGGTGTCTCCCGAGAAAGCTATGAGGTCACCTTTTTTGAACTCGATGTTGTACGACTCCATGTTTTGATCGAAATTGAAACGATAGTTCTGTAATCGATACTCGTCAACAACCCGCTGAATTTTGGGGACAAAGTTTCTCAAGTGTGCATACATCGAGTATGATCCATCGTCGTGTTTGAGATAGACCACGTTACCATAACCGCTTGGTGAAACTCCGATTCTACTTACTATTCCATCCCGGCTGGCGTATACCTGATATCCGTTTTGTCCCCATGTGCCGACGTCGATTGCGGCATGAAAGTGTGCTGAACGGGTTTCTCCGAACGTTGCCGACATGTAGTCACTGGCATTGGTTGGCCACAAATAACGGGTATCGGGTGACAAAAAGGGCAATTTGTTCGTATCTGGTGCCTGACTAAATACAGTTGTTGTCAACAAAAGAATCAATGTCAGACCATTGATTGCGGCCCGGAATTTGGAATACATGTCGTGCAGGGAGTTAAATTGTTACCAGGAGTTCGCTACAGAAACGTTTAAGGATGAACTTCCATTGTTGATGACTGCACGAACTGCATCTCCATGAACCATTGGTCCGACACCTTCAGGTGTTCCGGTGTAAATTAAGTCGCCTGGTTGCAGAGTGAAATGAACAGATAATCTTGAAATCAGGTCATCTATTGGGAATATCATGTCTTTCGTGTTTCCGTCTTGGCGAAGATCTCCGTTGACCCAAAGTTGGATTGAAATATTTGACGTATCCGTGATTTCTGAGGTTGCTATAAAATTTCCCAATGGGGCGAAGGTATCGAGTCCTTTTGCAAGTAACCAGGGCTTTCCTGCTGACTTCAATGTATCCTGGATATCACGTGCTGTTACATCTATGCCGATTGCGTACCCCGCGATATAATCTGATGCTTCTTCTTTTGAAATGTTCCTTCCTTCTTTCCCTACTGCGATAACCAATTCTGCCTCGTGATGAACATTAGCAGAACCATCTGGAATTTGGATCGTTCCACCATCTTCAAGGAGAGAACAAGCAGGTTTCATGAAAATTATGGGCGATTTTGGTACCGGGTTATTTAATTCTTTGGCATGTTCAGCGTAATTGCGACCGATGCAATAAACAGCGCCGGGATGTAAATGGGGGAGTCCGGGAAGGGTTCTGATCATTTAGATAGATTGTCGAGTTTATGTGAGTTAATTCCGATGGATATTACTTGAAGCAGGAATGATATTCAAATGATAAACTGAAAAAAATGTAGTGAATCAGTAAAAGACATAAATAAAAAAAGCCTCGATGGAAGTCCACCGAGGCTTTTGAAAAAGGCTTTTGACGCGAAGTCAGAGTTACGCTTCTACTACAGAAACGAATCGACGTGAGTTACGTCCAACTTTGAACTCAACTACACCGTCGGTAAGAGCGAACAGGGTGAAATCGTTTCCAACACCTACGTTTTCACCGGCATGGAAAGAAGTACCACGCTGACGTACGATGATGTTACCTGCGAGAACTTGTTGACCTCCGAATTTCTTTACTCCAAGTCTTTTGGAGTGAGAATCGCGTCCGTTTTTAGTGGAGCCACCACCTTTTTTATGTGCCATGGTAGGTTACCTCGTTGGAATTAAGCGATGATGTTATCGATTCTGATTTGGGAAAGCTTTTGACGATGGCCAGTTTTTTTCTGGTATCCTTTACGTCTTTTCTTTTTGAAAACGATCAGTTTGTCAGCTTTGACGGTTTCCAGAACGGTAGCTTCGACTTTAGCGCCTTTTACCACTGGGGTTCCGACTTTGATATCCTTATCGTTTGCTACAAGGAATACACGGTCAATTGACAGTTTATTGTCAGCGACGTTCTGTTTGTCAACAAACAGGACCTGATCCTTGGTTACTTTGTATTGGTGTCCGCCAATTTCTACAACTGCGTACATAATGAACTCTAGAGTACGTTAAATGTGATTTTTTCAAGACTGCAAATTTACGGGCTTTCAAGCCTAAATACAAACTATTTTTTTGATTGCATTAAACGATATCCACCCACTGCTACATGAAATTCATAAGCCTGGCTTAGCAATAGGATTGGTCTACCCTCAAACTCGATTTCAAATCTCAGTTTGATAAACAACAAGAAAGGCGTGTATCCCTCTTATTTACTGTCTTTTTTTACTGTTTTTAGTGTTGGATTAGCATTACGGATGGCATCGTGTAATTGTCCGTCTTTGATCCAGGCACGTCCACCATCATGCTGATGGCGACGGGTATTCTTGAAAATAGTGGCCTGCTCATGCAATAATTTCTGATGTTCTTTGAACACTTTCATAATAATGTAACTGATTGCTGAATATTTGGTTATCCCTGTGGCAATTCTCGTTGCCGAAGAAAAATATATACATCAAATATACGCAAAATTACCGTCAGGAAGCTTTTGAGTGTACGTTTTTATAGATGCCGGTTTTATTGACATGACCTACATACTTACCGATGATTTTGACTTCCTCGAAGATGTCGGGTTCAACGTGAATGTTACTATATTCTTCGTTAGCTGGTTCAAGTCGTAATCCACCCGGACCATAATAAATTCGTTTCAGACTGGTTTCTCCATTGTACATAACCGCTCCAATGTCACCATCGCGGATGTCATCATCCATCAGTAGGACAAAGTCGCCGTCGTAGATACCAGCATTTTTCATACTTTGCCCGGAGATTCTTAAAGCAAAAATGCGGTTTAGGTTAGGAAACAGATGCTGTAAAGTAATGGATCCCAAATTTGCCTCAACAGCTTCCTGCAAGTAACCGGCCGAAATTATCCCGCGAATTGGAATCCCACCATAGGTTGGCTCAGAGTCTGATACTACCTGGCGTTGTTGTTTCTTTTTCAGATAACGATTGTGTAGCTCGTACTCATTATCGTCGGTCTTGACCAGGTATCCTTTTTTGAGTAGCGACTGTAGATTCTGTGTCACACTATTTGGTGATCGAAACCCGAATTCGTCTGCGATTTCACGATATGTTGGCCAGATTTCATGCTCCTCCCGGTAGGAGATGATGTAGTCCAGAAATTTCTTTTGTTTGCCGGTTAATTGTACATTATCCATGATGATGTATGTTTGTTATGTATAATATATGTGCAATTAACAAAAACATATGACAAAGGTCAAGTACTATGTGTGAATTGTGTCACATATTTTAGTCATATAGTGTCAATATGTGGCAAATTGCTACCAATGGCTTTGTTTTCGACCTTGTAATTGTGTATTAAATTCAAAAATCTATGTGGATCTTAACATTTGTAGTGGCTATTTCATTGAGTATGTCTAGTTTTGGGCCATTTAATTTTAGTAGCGACCAACTTGACGAATCAATTCGTTGTGAAGCAACTTCAGAAATCACCACGCTTTCATTTACAGACCAAGTGGACTTACTTTATCCCGTCTGGACAGCAACTTCTGCCAGAGATGCTGAGTCTGTGATTCAATATTTGAACTCTGAATCTGCTATGGTCCGTGAAGCCGCATGGCGTGGATTGTCTAATATGACACTTGAAGATTCTGGTGTACTTTTTGAGTTCGCTATGAACGATACGCTGACGATTCGATGGTATACACTAAGTAATCATCCGGTAAAGGCAGAACATCTACGGGTTTTGGAGGATTTGGTTAGTGAGTCGAGAGAAGCTGATCTGCGCGGGATCTTTCTAACGCTTGGAAAACAGGGAGATGCCACGTCTTTTCAAAAGCTTCTGGAATGGTCAAATGGATTAGTAAATCCGGAGATCAGTGCAGCACTCGGACTTGCAGTAAATCGTGCTTATTTGCGATTCCCGGAGACGGCCCTGGATCAATCGATTTTAGTCAAAAACGCAATCGGATCTACTGATGCGATGGCCCAGACTTCTTGGTTGTATGCGTGGTACAGGTCATCGCAGTTAATACCAAACTCTGTGACTATTCAGCAAATCGGGTCTTGGTCAGAAGTATATTTTGGCGAAGCTCATGGGCTTTTGAGGCAATATTTCATCTCAATCTTGGGACGAGCAAGGCATTCAGCACTTCCGGAAATGATCCAAAAAGAGGGGATTTCGAGGTTGTCTCCGCTGGAAGGTGTCGAATTGGCACGCGTAATGAATTGGTATTTAGATCATACGGATTATTCATCGATAATGAATGAACTGCTATTGAATGAGAACCCTTACATCAGAATTGAAGCTTCGAACTCACTACGTACATTGGAATCCAAGCCAAATGACTCGTTTTTATCGGTTCTACTGGGTAGCATTGAGTCTGCAACGCCATTTGAAGCAATTGGACATGTATCCACGCTGTTCAAATGGTGGCCAGAGTCGGGTCGTCAGGCATTTGCGAACCTTCCGGATTATTCTCAAGTTCATAACCAATTGATGAACGAGTATCTTGAACTCGCTAAACAAATCGAAACCAGAGAGGACTTCCTGACTCGATTGTCAACGCTGATAGAGTCTGACGATGTGCGAAAAGCTGTTTTTGCCCTTGGTCAGGCTACTTCTTATGCGATGGCGAATCCAGATGACGCCGTTCTGAAATCTCGAGTTGCCGGTATTCTTAATAAGTCAGCTGAAATCGAATCCGATCACATCGCAATGGCGCTGTATCAATCAAATGCTGCCATGAACTGGATCGCAGGCGAAGAGCTTCAGCCTTTGTTCGAAGTGATTACCAAAGGACAATCACTTTCTGAACTTGATAGGCAGAAGTATACTCCTACACCAGAGCAGATTAAAGCCGTAGGTGTACGTCCGATGTGGATTTTGCACACAGAATTAGGCGACATCGTGATGCGCTTGGAGACGTTGAAATCGCCATGGACGGTGACCCGATTCAAAGAGTACGCTGACCTTGGATGGTATCAGGGAACACCATTTCATCGGGTGGTTCATAATTTTGTGGTACAGTCGGGCGCGGTTTGGAGGGAGGATGTACCTAACTCGGAAGTGAAACTAATTCCTACCGAGGCCAATGAGGATGATTTTTCTCGCGGGGCTGTGGGAATAGCCAGTGCCGGACGTGACACTGAAACCACTCAGTTTTTCATGATGCACATGTGGGCTCCGCATTTGAACGGGTCGTACACCAATTATGGCATGGTAACTGAGGGAATGGACATCATTGACCGATTACCACAAGGAACGATGGTGACAGGTTCCAGTTTTCACAGTTGCGAATGAGTTTCGTCTTTGCCGATAACTCGCAACTGTGAAAACTGGAACCGTAAACGGTAAACAGTTGAGAGTAAACTGCCATGCACTCGGTACATAAAAACCAGAAGGGCAGTTTATTGTTTACTGTTGTCCGTTTACTGAAATTGGCGACATCGTCGCCAATTTTGTTTAATCGTTACCACGAGGAGTGAATGCCTGAATACCGGTGATGTCGCGACCCAGAATGAGTCCATGGATGTCGAAGGTTCCCTCGTAGGTGTTAACCGATTCAAGGTTTACCATATGGTGAATCACGCGATATTCGCCAGTGATACCGTTTCCACCGAGCATGTCGCGGGCAATACGTGCGATTTCCAATGCTTTGCCGGAGTTGTTGCGTTTAGCTAATGAAATCATTGATGGATGAAGTTGTCCAGAATCTTTGAGTTGTCCGAGACGGTGTACCAGCAATTGCATCTGAGTGATATCAGTGAGCATATTGGCCAACTTGGTTTGAATCAGCTGATTCGCAGCCAGTGGGTATCCGAATTGCTTACGCTCGAGCGTGTAATTTCTGGCGCGATGGTAGCAGTTTTCTGCTGCCCCTACGGTTCCCCAGGCGATTCCGTAACGAGCGCTATTCAAACAGCTAAACGGACCCTTGAGTCCACGGATATCAGGAAAAGCGTTCTCATCAGGTACGAACACGTCTTCAAATGTCAATTCACCAGTATGGCTGGCACGAAGTGACATCTTGTTGTGTGTTACCGGAGCTGAGAACCCTTTCATATGCTTCTCGACGATGAATCCACGAATGACAGGCTTATCGTCTTTGTGCTCTTTTGCCTTCGCCCAGACGATTGCAACGTCAGCGATCGGAGAGTTGGTAATCCACATTTTGGCTCCGTTCAGGATCCATCCCCCATCTACTTTAACTGCACTGGTAACCATCGATCCAGGGTCGCTGCCATGATCTGGTTCTGTAAGTCCGAAGCATCCGATGAGTTCAGCAGTTGCTAGTTTTGGCAGGAAACGCTGTTTTTGTTCTTCGGTTCCGAATTCATTGATTGGGTGCATCACCAGTGATGATTGCACAGACATAAACGAACGGTATCCGGAGTCGACTCGCTCAACTTCGCGGGCAATGAGTCCGTAGGCGGTGTAGGATGCACCAACTCCGCCGTATTTTGGGTCGATTGTTGCGCCGAGCAGGCCAAGTTCTGCCATTTCCTGTGGAATCTCATCATGGAAAATTCCTTCCTGGTTTCCGACCATTGCACGTGGCTCTAATTTAGATTGAGCATATTCACGTGCGGTTTCCATAATCATGCGGTCGTCTTCGTTCAGAAGCGACTCAAAATTGTATGCGTCGTCAATGTTAAACTTGGCCATAATCTCTGTTAATAATACTTTTTTAAGGTCTTTTTGGTAGCAAATTTTGTCTAAATATACTGCATCTGACTCAATTTTAATCAAAGAAAAAAAGCCCGAGTCGAAATAGACCGGGCTTTTCTGAGTATACTTGAACTATTTATCTGAACAGGTGTTTACCGATAACCAGGCGCTGGACTTCACTGGTGCCTTCGCCGATTTCGAGGAGTTTAGCGTCACGTAGGAAGCGTTCCACATGGTATTCTTTGGTGTATCCATATCCGCCGTGGATTTGGATTGCCTCAAGGGCAGCTTTGGTGGCCTGTTCGGAGGCGAAAAGCTTGGCCATGGAGGCTTCGATGGTATATGGACGTCCCTGGTCTTTGAGCCAGGCCGCTTTCAGGATCATGTTGCGAGCGGCTTCATATTGTACGGCCATATCAACGATTTTCCACCTAATGGCCTGAAAATCTCCGATGGCTTTACCGAATTGTCTGCGTTCTGAGGCATATTTAACAGACTCTTCCAGTGAACCACGAATGATTCCACAGGCAATGGCAGCAATCCCGACGCGTCCACCATCAAGGATTTTCATGGTGTCGATGAATCCCATGCCTTCTTGTCCAAGAAGATTATCTGCTGGGATGCGAACGTCTTCGAAGTATAATTCGGTCGTGTCGGAAGAATTCATACCTAGTTTATGCAGTTTTGGTCCGTGTGAGAATCCTTTTGTACCCTTTTCAACGATGAAAGCACTGATACCTTTCGGACCTTTTTCACGGTCGGTTACGGCCAGTATGACGAATATTCCACCGACGGATCCCTGTGTGATGAAAATTTTGGCTCCGTTAATGACCCATTCGTCACCATCTCGAATGGCGACGGTCTTCATCCCTGAAGCGTCGCTACCTGATCCCGGTTCGGTGAGTCCCCAGCCTCCAAGTACTTCACCAGATGTCAACTGGGTCAGGTACTTGCGCTTTTGTGCATCATTTCCAGCAAGGGCGATGTGTGCCGAGCAAAGAGAGGTATGTGAAGCTACGGTTAATGCAAGCGATGCATCCCACCTCCCGATTTCTTCCAAAACCAGAGCAAAACTGACTGCATCGGCGCCTGCACCACCGTATTCTTCGGGATGAACCATACCCATGAGTCCCATGTCTCCGAGCTGACGAACCAAATCATGTGGGAACTCACAGTTGAAGTCGCGTTCTTTGACTCCCGGAGCCACAAATTGCTCGGTAAAGTCTTTGGCGGTATCGAGGATCATTTGTTGATCCGAAGTCAGGTCGAAATTCAGTGAGGCAGATGTGAGTGTTTCCATACAATATCTGAGTGTGTTAGAAGCAGGCTTTTTGCCTGCAACCGTTGAATAGTGAGTAAAAAAAAGCGCTTCCATAAAAGGGTGGAATAACGCAGTAATTCGATTAATAAACGACTTCAGAGATAACGTCGGTCCCTGAAGATTATGCTTCCTGACGAGTCAAAAAACGATTCGGTGTTATCCGAAGTTCCATTTAACTCCGCGTCCTTCTTCGGGACTCGGATAATTCCAGGTTACCGCTCCTTTGTCGCATGCATACATGCAGGTTCCACATTCAATACAATCCTCGAACTGGAAGTGAACCTTGCCGATGTCATCTAGGGTGTAGCAGTTTGCAGGACACACATACGTGGTGCATTTATGGTCGCAGCGGGTGTTGCAGATGTCGGTTTCGACCAAAATATGTGGTTTAGCCTCACTGATGCCTTGATTCACATAGCTAACGAGTCCGAGGCGCTCGGAAATACTCATTTTTTTCATAACGATCGTGCTCCTTTGATTCCAATTTTTAGCAAATTCCAGAACGATGAGTGCTTCTTAACGGCGTTTTTCAACATGACAGGTGTTTTGTCGGTCGGCTTGTTGTCGATAGTAAAGAATTGCCGGCCGAAATCGTTCACTATCTTTGGAACGGACGTGAACATGTCTTTGGTGTGCAGAAAATGTACTGCACTCTGGAAATTGCGCATGTCCTTCATCACGTAACTGGATTCCAGTTTTTTGCGATATTCAGAAAGGAAG
>CAZJZI010000043.1:0-10039 GCA_964550435.1 uncultured Chitinophagales bacterium
AACCGGCCTAACGGAAGATTCATCTGGACGACTTTATGTCGGAATCGCGGGAGGTGGCATCCACGTACTCGATTCCCAAACTGGAATGAGTTTAGATCATTGGGTAAATGATCCTACAGACCCGGAGTCCATTCCCAACAACTTAATCAGCTCACTGTTTGTTGACCGCGATGATGTACTGTGGGTCGGTTATCGTGTACGCCTACCAACACAAGTCTATAGCGCTGAAATCGGAATGGAATCTGGACTCCTTCGTCGATTTTTAAAGACAGGAGAAACAAGGATTTATACCTATAAAGGTGCACGACAACCCGCGTGGTGGATTCTACTTTCTGATATCAGACAGACTCGCGATGGTGTGATTTGGATAACCAATAGCGCTGGAAATGTCATGTCACTGGCTAGATATCTGCCTGAATCAGACAGTTTTCAACTATACAATTACGAAGCAGGAAACCCCAACTCTTTACCGTGGAGTTATGCGACTTCTTTATATGAAGACAAAGACGGCATTTTATGGGTCGGTACCTCCCGTGGTTTGGCTAAATCAGACCGTTCTCGTTTGCAACTAGATGCATTCACCGCAGTTCAAAACGATCCGTTTGATCTGCTGAATCTACATTATGGCATTTTGGAAGTACGTAACAATGTTTTTTGGTTCAATAACGACGGTTTGGAAGCTTACGAATGGAATCGCACGACAGGTACTACTCGTTCACTTCCTTTTGATGGCTCAATTATGATGCCTGATACCCGAGGCACAAACACAGGTCGCCAGGCTGGGATCTTCGATGGTAATCGAACGGTATGGTTCAATTCAAGCACTAATGTACTCACCAGTATTGATGTAGTTACTTTAGAAACCACCCCTTTGTTCCCAACCAACCCAACTATCCGATCATCGACACTACTGACCATGAAAATGATGCCCGATAGTGTGTTGTGGGTATCTACTTCAGATGGGGTTAAAGAGTATGACCCGATCTCGAAGAACGTAACCCAACTTCAGGTCAATGCAACACTGAATCTCATTGAGATAGGTCCGACCGGGACTATTTGGGCGATGGACTTCAACGGATTACTTGATTCCACGTCAACACTCCGGGGTAACCTTTTAGGGCGGATGGACCAAAATGCAAACCAGTTCAGACCTATCACCATCACACCCCAGTATCGCGACTTCCTGGCACAGGGTATAGTCCATTGGTTCATTGAATCACGTGGCGGAACCCTTTGGTTTGGTCGCAACGACGGTTTATTACGCTATGTACCATCAACTGATACATTCACACTATTCGACAAATCAAAAGGATTATCCTACTACAACGTATATACCATCATCGAAGACGCAGCCGGAGTTTTATGGATAACAACCGAACATAGTATTTCTCGGTTCGATCCAAAAACCGAGCGATTCCGACATTTCGACAAGGAAGACGGATTGCGACCGTTTCGCATGAACCGGGGGTCCGCGTTTTTACGCAAAAACGGAGAGATTCTGTTTGGTGGTGTGGGTGGTGTGAACATATTCAATCCGGCAGCCATACGCGATTTATCTACAGAACCACGGATTCTTATCACTGATGTTAACGTGGCAGGTAAGCCACATCAGAAAAATGGTGACATTACCATCGATTGGGATGACAACGAGATTGAAATCGAATATGTCTCTGTCAATTTCCGAAATGCAAATCGAACTACGTACTCATACAAACTTGAAGGATACCACACGGATTGGGTAGATGCAGGCACGCGGCGCATCATCCAATTCACAAACCTGCCACCGAATCAGTATACCTTGTTAGTGAATGCGATGAATGCGGATGGGTTGGTATCACAAACTCCCGCAAGTCTATCCATCAGAATCCTTCCGCCCTGGTGGAGAACCTGGTGGGCGTATGGATTTTATACGTTGATTTTTGCCGGATTCGTGTACTGGGTGAATGATACTCAGCGTAGGCGTGTCATCCGAAAAGAACGGGAAGATGCCCGCGAAAAAGAGCTTGCGCAGGCTAAAGAGATCGAATTGGCATACAAAAACCTAAAATCCGCCCAAGCCCAGCTCGTCCAGCAGGAAAAACTGGCCTCTTTGGGACAACTTACCGCTGGAATTGCCCATGAGATCAAGAATCCACTGAATTTCGTGAACAACTTCTCGGAAGTCAGCCTGGAAATGATCGATGAGGCGATGGATGAAGCTAGACAAGTGGGTGAGAATCCTCATGCCCAGGAGACCATCGCCATCCTGACAGACGTCAAGTCCAACCTGACCAAGATCCACGAGCATGGGTCCCGCGCCGATGGAATCGTGAAGTCGATGCTCATGCACTCGCGGGGTGGAACGGGCTCTCCGGAGCCCACAGACCTGAACGGACTAGTCCGCGAATATGTAAACCTGGCATTTCATGGGATGCGGGCAGGTAAACATGCGATCAATGTTGATATTGATCTGGATTTAGACGAGTCCGTCGGACAAGTGCCGCTAATCGCTGAAGACTTCTCGCGTGTCATTCTCAACCTGTGCAATAATGCGTTTGATGCGATGAGGGAAAAGGGACAAGGGACAAGAGATAAGGGAGAAGAGTTTGTTGCGAAGCTCAGTGTTCGTACACGGCGGGATGGGGACAAAGTCACCATCGAAATTGAAGACAACGGTGTTGGGATTCCGGACGACATCAAAGATAAGATCCTGCAACCGTTCTTCACCACTAAGAAAGGCACCCAGGGCACCGGACTCGGACTCTCCATTACCCACGACATCATCAAAGCCCACGGGGGAAGTCTGAATGTGCTATCTAAACCAAGACAGACTACATTTGCCATCCAGTTGGGATAAAATGGTCATTATGAATTCCCTTAAAAACCAAACTAAGATAACTGTAATTAACACAAGTATGAACTGGTCGCAATTTCTGACATTAAGCCTGATTATCGGTTTTAACTTTGGGTTGTTCGTTGAAAGTGATGCGCAAGTAAACGATCGACTGCATTTTGAGCGATTCAGAGTCGAACAAGGATTGCCAAGCAATTGGATACGGGATATCGCCCAAGACAAAAACGGATACCTATGGTTAGCGACCGAAGCTGGATTGTCACGTTACGATGGGTACTCTTTCAAGACGTTCAGCCACCTGCGTGACGACTCAACCAGTCTGTCTAGCGACAACACCTCTCATGTGATTACGGATTTTAACGAAGACCTTTGGATTGCCACCGCTAATGCACTAAACCGGTACGATGCAGAAATGAATCGTTTTTATCGGTATTCCCATAGTCCGGATGATTCCTTATCTCTACCATCCGGTGTTATCACAAGCTTGTATCAAACCCGAAACGGGACACTTTGGGTTGGAATGAGTACAGGCGAATTGGCTTCATTTAACAATACTACTGGTCACTTCACAAGACATCCACTCAACCGTTCACGATATCTACCGAGTGCTCAAGGTACCTATACTGTCACCAGTCTTACAGAAGATTCATCTGGACGTCTGTATGTCGGAATCGCGGGAGGTGGCATCCACGTACTCGATTCCGAAACAGGACAAAGTTTGGATCACTGGGTCAATGATCCGACAGACCCGGAGTCTATTCCCAACAACTTAATCAGCGCACTGTTTGTTGACCGTGACGATGTTCTGTGGGTCGGTTATCGTGTACGCTTACCAACACAAGTCTATAGCCCTGAAATAGGAATGGAAGCTGGGCTCCTTCGTCGGTTTTTAAAGACAGGAGAAACTAGAGTTTATACCTATAAAGGCGCACGACAACCCGCATGGTGGATACTACTTTCTGATATCAGACAGACTCGCGATGGTGTGGTTTGGGTTACAAACAGCGCTGGAAATGTCATGTCACTGGCTAGATATCTGCCTGAATCAGACAGTTTTCAACTATACAATTACGAAGCAGGAAACCCCAACTCTTTACCGTGGAGTTATGCGACTTCTTTATATGAAGACAAAGACGGCATTTTATGGGTCGGTACCTCCCGTGGTTTGGCTAAATCAGACCGTTCTCGTTTGCAACTAGATGCATTCACCGCAGTTCAAAACGATCCGTTTGATCTGCTGAATCTACATTATGGCATTTTGGAAGTACGTAACAATGTTTTTTGGTTCAATAACGACGGTTTGGAAGCTTACGAATGGAATCGCACGACAGGTACTACTCGTTCACTTCCTTTTGATGGCTCAATTATGATGCCTGATACCCGAGGCACAAACACAGGTCGCCAGGCTGGGATCTTCGATGGTAATCGAACGGTATGGTTCAATTCAAGCACTAATGTACTCACCAGTATTGATGTAGTTACTTTAGAAACCACCCCTTTGTTCCCAACCAACCCAACTATCCGATCATCGACACTACTGACCATGAAAATGATGCCCGATAGTGTGTTGTGGGTATCTACTTCAGATGGGGTTAAAGAGTATGACCCGATCTCGAAGAACGTAACCCAACTTCAGGTCAATGCAACACTGAATCTCATTGAGATAGGTCCGACCGGGACTATTTGGGCGATGGACTTCAACGGATTACTTGATTCCACGTCAACACTCCGGGGTAACCTTTTAGGGCGGATGGACCAAAATGCAAACCAGTTCAGACCTATCACCATCACACCCCAGTATCGCGACTTCCTGGCACAGGGTATAGTCCATTGGTTCATTGAATCACGTGGCGGAACCCTTTGGTTTGGTCGCAACGACGGTTTATTACGCTATGTACCATCAACTGATACATTCACACTATTCGACAAATCAAAAGGATTATCCTACTACAACGTATATACCATCATCGAAGACGCAGCCGGAGTTTTATGGATAACAACCGAACATAGTATTTCTCGGTTCGATCCAAAAACCGAGCGATTCCGACATTTCGACAAGGAAGACGGATTGCGACCGTTTCGCATGAACCGGGGGTCCGCGTTTTTACGCAAAAACGGAGAGATTCTGTTTGGTGGTGTGGGTGGTGTGAACATATTCAATCCGGCAGCCATACGCGATTTATCTACAGAACCACGGATTCTTATCACTGATGTTAACGTGGCAGGTAAGCCACATCAGAAAAATGGTGACATTACCATCGATTGGGATGACAACGAGATTGAAATCGAATATGTCTCTGTCAATTTCCGAAATGCAAATCGAACTACGTACTCATACAAACTTGAAGGATACCACACGGATTGGGTAGATGCAGGCACGCGGCGCATCATCCAATTCACAAACCTGCCACCGAATCAGTATACCTTGTTAGTGAATGCGATGAATGCGGATGGGTTGGTATCACAAACTCCCGCAAGTCTATCCATCAGAATCCTTCCGCCCTGGTGGAGAACCTGGTGGGCGTATGGATTTTATACGTTGATTTTTGCCGGATTCGTGTACTGGGTGAATGATACTCAGCGTAGGCGTGTCATCCGAAAAGAACGGGAAGATGCCCGCGAAAAAGAGCTTGCGCAGGCTAAAGAGATCGAATTGGCATACAAAAACCTAAAATCCGCCCAAGCCCAGCTCGTCCAGCAGGAAAAACTGGCCTCTTTGGGACAACTTACCGCTGGAATTGCCCATGAGATCAAGAATCCACTGAATTTCGTGAACAACTTCTCGGAAGTCAGCCTGGAAATGATCGATGAGGCGATGGATGAAGCTAGACAAGTGGGTGAGAATCCTCATGCCCAGGAGACCATCGCCATCCTGACAGACGTCAAGTCCAACCTGACCAAGATCCACGAGCATGGGTCCCGCGCCGATGGAATCGTGAAGTCGATGCTCATGCACTCGCGGGGTGGAACGGGCTCTCCGGAGCCCACAGACCTGAACGGACTAGTCCGCGAATATGTAAACCTGGCATTTCATGGGATGCGGGCAGGTAAACATGCGATCAATGTTGATATTGATCTGGATTTAGACGAGTCCGTCGGACAAGTCCCTCTCATCGCCGAAGATTTCTCACGGGTCATTTTGAATCTGTGTAATAATTCATTTGACGCCCTTCGGGACAAGAGTGAAGGGATAAGTGACAAGAGCGAAGAGTTTAAAGCGAAGCTCAGTGTCAGGACCAAGCGGGACGGAACTTCAGTCACTATCGAAATCGAAGATAATGGTGTTGGGATTCCAGATGACATCAAAGACAAAATCCTGCAGCCGTTCTTCACCACTAAGAAAGGCACACAAGGCACGGGATTAGGGCTGAGTATCACCCACGACATCATCAAAGCCCATGGTGGAAGTCTGGCGATTCAATCCAAACCAGGCCAAACAATATTTTCAATTACGCTTAAAAAGGAAAACTAAGTTTAGAATGAAGTACATAAGTAGCGTTTTAATACTGACCGTTGGCTTCGTCATCGTGTCCTGTGAAAAAAAGCCCGATTTACCCTCGGTGCAAGTGAATGTTTCAAATTCGTATAGCGAGGTTGTAACCGACACCCTCCCTGCTCCTATAGTAATCAACCTGTCTGACTTTGAACCACCAGTTGTCATAAAAGCAGCAGAACCCATCTATGATTTACTTTCCACCCCTTATGGACGTGGGTTCCCTGACATCACTACCTATAACACACAGGACGGTCTGCCACAAAGTATAACACGTTATGTATTTCAAGGAGCTGATGGCTTAATGTGGTTTTTATCTGTTGAAACCCTCACTAAGTTCGATGGAAGAAGTTTTACTGCCTACAATCGTTTTAACGGGCTTATGGAAGAGACCTATTCAAATGATTATTTAGTTGACAGTCAGGATAGAATATGGATAACTACAGACGATGGAATCACAGTTTTTGATGGCCGTTCTTTCATTACCTATACCCTTGATAAGGATGGAAACAGATTAGGAGAAATAGAATCAATTGTTGAGGATAAAAATGGCACTTTGTGGATGGGTAGTCTGGATTACAAATTATTCCACATTCAAAACGATCAGATCACTCAAATAGCAGTCATGGATGAGCCTGTAACCGGAGGGCTTGATAAACTATTGATAGATAATGAAGATCGTGTAATCATGTTGAGTAATAATAATCAGGTTTTTATTTACGATGGAACTGAAATCGCGTCTTTCGATAAAATCCCTTTAAACAATGTCCCGGGAAGTCGTCTTTTACTCTTTTCTGATTCTTTGAAAAATATTTGGTTCTATGCAGGAAATGGAAAGATAGGTAAATACAATGGCTCTGAGATCGACTATTATGAGATTGGAGCTATGGAAAGCAATGATATAGTTACAGATTTAACTGAAGACAGTAAGGGTCATATCTGGATCTCGACTACAAAAGGCCTTTCTTACTTTGATGGGGTAGCATTCACTAATTATTCAAATACTGAGCTAGGTAACAGTGAATACTTGATTTACTCCATTGCTTTTGATCAAGAAGGAAGCTTGTGGGCACTTTCTCCTAATGAGGTACTGAAATTAAACCCCACTCTTAGTTTTCCTGAAGTACCGGGTGAAAGAAGCACTGTTTCAGTAATTCCAAATCCATCAGGAGATGTCTGGATCACTGCCACTAATAAAGGATTTGGTAAATATGAAGAAGATAGGATCGCATGGTTTGGACGCGAATTTGAATCAGATCCATACAATTGGCAAAGTCCTTCTCAAATGGTTGATTATGAAGGGATGTTATGGTTTTTGGTTATCGATGAACAGATTAACCGATCAAAACTAATGAAGTTTGACGGAACTAACTTTACTGTGTATGGTCCGGAACAGGGATTCATCACTGATACATCAAGCGAGTGTTTTAGGATTGAGAAAATAGAAAGAACTACAAATGCATTACAAATAAGTTGTAGGGACAGAATTCTGGAATTTGATGGTGAAAGAATAATTCAACAGAACTTTCTGCCCAATGTAAGATTAGAATCACACTTAGTAGACAGCAAGGGTAATGTGTGGTTTGGAACCGCAGAAAATGGGATCTACAAATATGATGGTACTCAGCTCAGTCGGTTTAGTACAAAAACAGGTCTGGTTAGTAATAAGATCAATCGATTGGCAGAAGACCAGCTTGGAAATGTCTGGTCCACAATCGATTATGGAAACGTTCGGATTACCGATTCAACCGTAGTTGCATTTAATGCTCTCGATGGTCTGGCAAATTTAATGGCAGGAATTAGCCCGGACCCTGTGAATAATGTTTTATGGTTTGGGTCAATATCTGGACTAATTTCCCTCGATATTAGTCAGTTCAATGAAGAAGTACCCCTGTTTCGTCGCTATAATACGTTAACTGGATTCTCCATTGGACCTGTTCTTGCTGCTTTTAATGATGCTGATGGCAGAGTTTGGAGTAACTCAAACGGTCGCATGTTCCAGTTAGATTTCCCGGGCCTGGTAGAACTTCCTGCAGCTGAACCTTACATAAAAAATATCCTTCTAAATAATCAGCCGGTAAGCTGGCTCAGTCTCGCTCCTTTTAAGAATGAGAAAGACAGCCTGGCCGCAATCAACGAAATGGGTTTGAAATTTGGGGAACGGCTTTCAAACGATCAACTTCTAAATCATTTTAACTCATTTGGAGAAGCGTCATTCGACTCGGTTCGAGCTCCACATTTTATTCCTGATAATCTGAGTTTGCCTTTTGAAAACAATTCGATCAGTTTTGAATTCTCCACTATCTCTCCTACTTATGGAGCATCCACACAGTATCAATACCGTCTGGAAGGCAGTGATGATGACTGGAGTACGTTGTCAGATAGAACAGAAGCCAGTTTCGGAAACCTCCCCGAGGGTGATTACACATTTGTGTTAAGAGCGTTGAATGTCAATGGTGAATGGAGTGAAATTTCATATCCCTTTGTCATACGGCCACCATGGCAAAGGACCTGGTGGGCTTACCTTCTATATTTGATGGTAATGGCTGGTGCTGTATTCGGTTTCATCTTCTGGAGAACCAGATCCCTTGAACAAGAGCGACATCGTCTGGAAAATGAGGTAACTAATCGAACGGCAGAACTACAGCAATCTAATCTGCAGCTTGGGAAATCTTTAGCAGATCTAAAGTCCGCCCAAACCCAGCTCGTTCAGCAGGAAAAGCTGGCCTCACTGGGACAACTGACCGCCGGAATCGCCCATGAGATCAAGAATCCGTTGAATTTCGTCAACAACTTCTCAGAAGTCAGCCTTGAAATGATCGATGAGGCGATGGAGGAAACCCGTAAAGTAGGGAATAATCCACATGCACAGGAGACCATCGCCATACTGACCGACATCAAGGCAAACATGGCCAAGATTCTTGAACATGGATCCCGCGCTGATGGTATCGTGAAGTCGATGCTCATGCACTCACGCGGTGGATCAGGAACTCTGGAGCCAACAGACCTGAACGCACTGGTTAGAGAGTATGTCAATCTGGCATTTCATGGAATGCGGGCTGGAAAAGACCCTATTAACGTGGATATCGATCTACAACTAGACGAATCCGTCGGGGAAGTCCCTCTCATCGCTGAAGATTTCTCGCGTGTGATCCTCAACCTGTGTAATAATGCATTCGACGCGTTGCGTCAATTGGGAGAAGAGAAAAGAGATAAGGGAGAAGAGTTTGCTGCGAAGCTCAGTGTCAGGACAAAGCACGATGGGGACAAAGTCTCCATCGAAATCGAAGACAACGGCATTGGGATTCCCGACGACATCAAAGACAAGATCCTTCAACCATTTTTTACCACCAAAAAAGGAACACAAGGCACCGGACTCGGACTGTCAATAACTCACGACATCATCAAAGCCCACGGGGGACTTTTAGAAATCAAAAGTGTGGAAAACCAAAGTATTATGACAGTTAAACTCACTAAATAAGGCAGAACTTTAGAAATAATGGCAAAGAATATCAAAGAATTATCGGATCTCCTTAAACAACGCGAAGCCGAACTTGCGGTAATAAACAGTGTACAACAGGGACTCGTTGCGGATATGGATATGCAGGGAATTTATGATCTCATTGGTGATCATATTCTGCAGATATTTGGCGTCCATGCTATAGTAATTCGATCCTTCGATACAGAAGCAGATCTGGAAACATGGCATTATG
>CAZJZI010000043.1:10139-22729 GCA_964550435.1 uncultured Chitinophagales bacterium
CGATCCTTCGATACAGAAGCAGATCTGGAAACATGGCATTATGCAATCGAAAAAGGGGTAAAACAGACAGTTCCTCCTCGTCCGCTCGATAACTTTGCCAGATACCTCAATTCACTGACTTCACCACTTGTGGTCAACTATCGATTCATAGATTTTATCGGTGAATTCTCTGATGAAACCTCAATTGAAGGTGAGATTCCTAAATCGGCTGTATTTGTACCACTAGTTGCAGGAGAAACACAGGTTGGGAATATAAGTTTGCAGGATGTGGATCATGAAGGAGTATTTACCGACGATGATGTGCGGTTACTTACAACCTTGGCAAACAGTATGAGTGTGGCATTGAAAAATGCGAGATTGTTCACCGAAACCGAAAAGAAAAATGCCGAATTGGCTGTTATTAACAGTGTTCAAGAGGGCTTAGTACGTGAAATGGAATTGGGAGCCATATATAAATTGGTTGGTGAAAAGATTTGTGATGTCTTAAATACACAAACACTGGTCATTCGTACTTTTGACCATGTGAGTAAAATGGAACATTGGCAATATGCCGTTGAAATGGGTAACGTTATTGATGTAGATCCTCAGCCATTTATTTTTGCAAGTGAAATTTTAATTGACACCAAAAGACATCTGCTGATCAGCAGTAATTTTGAAGAATTTGCCATTGCACACGGGGATACACCTTATACAAAAGGGATGGCTCCGAAGTCAGCTGTGTTCGTTCCTATGATCGTTGGAGGTAAGGTAGTTGGATCAGTCAGTCTTCAGAATGTATTAATCGAACATGCCTTCTCAGAAAGTGATGTCCAGTTGATAACCACACTTACTAATAGTATGAGTGTGGCGATCGAAAATGCACGTCTCTTTAATGAAACCACACGCTTGCTGCTCGAAACGGAACAACGGGCTTCGGAAATGCAAACGGTTAATAATATCAGTCGGGCCATGGTATCACAGCTTGAATTTGATAAGCTTATTATACTTGTTGGTGACCAAATGCGCGAAACATTCAAAGCTGACATCGTTTATCTTGCGCTTCACAATCGCGATACCAATATGCTTCACTTCCCCTACTCTTATGGAGATGTGGTACAATCCAGACCATTTGGAAACGGTATAACTGAAAAAATAATTCAAAAAAAAGAGCCTATCCTTATTAATCAGAATCTGGATGATGCTTACTTCAAGCTAAAGGCAGAAAAAAAAGGAGAAACCGTTGAATCCTTCCTCGGTGTTCCTATTATGGTAGGCAATGAATCGATAGGAGTTATCAGTGTACAGAGCAAGGAACAGGAGAATCGATTCAATGAAAATGACATGCGCCTGCTCAACACCATCGCGGCCAGCGTCAGTGTGGCCATGCAAAATGCGGATGCATACCAAAAAATGCGCTCGGCCTTGACCGATCTGGAAGCAGCCCAGGAGCAACTTGTTCAGCAGGAAAAACTTGCCAGTCTTGGACAACTTACCGCCGGACTAGCCCATGAAATCAAAAATCCGCTGAACTTTGTGAATAACTTCTCCGATGTAAGCATGGAGATGATTGATGAAGCCTTGGTGGAACTCGCCAAAGCTAATCAAGATGAGCATACCGCCGATACAGTAGACATCCTGAACGATATCAAATCGAACCTGGCTAAAATCCACGAACATGGAACTCGCGCAGATGGAATCGTGAAATCGATGCTCATGCACTCACGCGGTGGAACGGGCTCTCCGGAGCCCACAGACTTGAACGGACTGGTTCGCGAGTACACAAACCTGGCCTTCCACGGGATGCGTGCTGGGAAGAATTCTATTAACGTTGATATCGATTTACATTTGGATGATTCCGTTGGTAAAGTACCCATGATAACGGAGGACTTTTCACGTGTGATTTTAAATCTATGCAACAATGCATTTGACGCATTGAGGGAGAAGGGAGAAGGGATAAGAGACAAGGGAGAAGAATTTGCAGCAAAGCTCAGTGTAAGGACAAAGCAAGATGGTGATAAAGTCACTATAGAGATCGAAGACAATGGACCGGGTATTATTGATAGTATCAAGGATAAAATCCTTCAGCCATTTTTTACAACGAAGAAGGGAACGGCTGGAACGGGGCTTGGACTATCGATTACCAACGATATTGTAAAGGCTCATGGGGGGAGTATGGAAATACATTCGCAACCAGGACAAACAATCTTTAAAATAAGCCTTAACTGTTAAACCATGATCGCAAAATCAATCAAAGGAAAGTCCCCAGAAGAAATTACAAAGGCACTTGCTCAAAGTATGAGCAGTGGTTTTCAACCTACTTTAGCCATTGTTTTTCTATCTGTTAAACAAAACATAGAAACGATATCAAACCTCCTTGATGATCATAATATCCAAGTTTTTGGAGCTACAACAGCAGGTGAGTTCATAGATGGTGAAATTGAAGAAGGCAGTATTGTGATGCTCCTATTGGATATGCATCCTACTTATTTCAAAGTAGAACTACTCGAAACGACTCAAGAAACAGCCTATGATGAAGGCGTCAAACTGGGTCTTGCTGGTAAGAATCTTTACTCCAAACCTGCCTTTATCATCGCAAATAGTGGAGTTTCAGCAGATGGAGAACCCTTTGTAGAAGGAATCCTGGATGGTTTCGGAAAACCTTCTAATCCGTCGGATGCCGAAATAAACATATTTGGTGGTAAAGCGGGTGATGACCTAGCACTCGAAGCGACATACGTGTTTACAAATGAAAAAGTAAGCCAGAGTGCACTTGTTGCACTTATTATCGATGAGGACAAGATAGATGTAAGAGGTATCGCCACCTGTGGATGGGAAGCCATAGGCACAACAAAAACTGTAACAAAAAGTGATGGAAGCATCGTCTATACACTCGACGATAAGCCCGCTTTGGACATGCTATTAAACTACCTTGGCGTAGAATTGAACCTGGATGGCGACAGTGATATCGTGAGATTTCTGAGTTCCTGGTATTATCCATTGCAGGTGGAGCGTGAAGATGTGGACCCGGTCATTCGTACAGCCATGTTTGCCAATCGGATAGACCGCTCACTAATTTGCTCGGGTAAAGTCCCACTTGGAGCAAAAATCAAGTTTTCAATGCCTCCGGATTTTAGTTCTATCGATACCGTTGTAGCCGAGTGTAAAATCCTCAAAGAAGATTCGCAACAGGAAGCCGATGCCTTGATTATGTTTTCGTGTGTGAGTCGATATTTATCATTCGGGATGGTAACTACCGAAGAGATTGAACAGGTTCAGAACATTTGGAATGCACCTATGGCTGGATTCTTCTCCTATGGCGAATATGGAAAATCATTGTCCTCAGGAAGAGCCAGTAAAAATGATTATCACAATAATACCTGCTGCGTAGTGGCCTTAAAAGAGAAATAATGCCTTCAAAATCCAGATCAACACGATACATGATTCCTCACTCTATCCTCACAAAGTCAACCGTCCTGTTTGTTACCGTCATTTTATTCTTTCCCGGACTCGCTCAGTCCCAGAACAACCTCGTCATTCCCAAAACAAACAGTGGGGTCGAATTGGATGGAGTGATTGGTGAGTCAGAATGGAGTAGCGCAGTTCAATTTCAGTTGATGATGCATGCTCCAAAGAATAATGTCGAGCCAACTGAAGCTACCACCGCTTATATCATGTACGATGACAGATATGTGTATGTAGCAGGGGTCATGAAAAGCATAGACCCGGGATCTATACAATCCCCTACCAAAAAAAGGGACGATCTGGGACTCAATAATGACTGGTTCGGATTATTTCTGGATTCATTCAATGATAAGGAAAATGCATTGGCCTTTATGACCACCCCTTCAGGCTTGCGTACAGATTACCAAACGTACAACGATGCCCAGGGGGACTTCCCAATTAATGAAGACTGGAACACGTTTTGGGATGTGGAAGTAAGTCAAAATGATGAAGGTTGGAATGCAGAGATGCGCATCCCGATATCAAGCTTGCGTTTTCAGGACACACAAGACAAAGTCACGATGGGGCTGGCAATTATACGATATGTGCCCCGTAATTCGGAATGGAGTTCCTATCCAAATATCTCGAATCAATGGGGATTCTGGAGTCCTTTCAAACCCTCTCAGTTTATAAATATTACGTTTGAGAATCTAAACAGCAGAAAACCATTGTACATCGCCCCTTATCTTTTGGGAGGCGTTACACAAAGAAACCTGGAAAATGACGCTCAAACCGGATATGACCTCGAAAACACTTATCAGGTGGAACCCGGATTGGATCTCAAGTTCGGGCTGACCAGTAATCTAACAGCTGATATTACACTCAACACCGACTTTGCGCAGGTAGAAGCCGACAATCAACAAGTAAACCTGACACGTTTTTCGTTATTTTTTCCGGAAAAACGCCTTTTTTTCCTCGAACGATCGAGTACATTTGATTTCGGATTTGGTGAAGAAGACCGGTTGTTTTACAGTCGGCGTATTGGTATCCAGAATGGAGATCCAACCCGTATCTATGGTGGTGCCAGAGTGGTGGGCAGAGCCGGAGCCTGGGATATTGGAGTATTGACCATGCAAACAGAAGCCATTGGTGACATCAGTAGCCAGAACAATAGCGTCGTTCGTCTGCGACGCCAGATCATCAATGAAAATACCTATGTTGGTGGAATGATGACCTCCCTACTGGGTACCGATGGCTCTCAAAACATCGCATACGGAGTTGATGGGGTGTTCAAATTGCACAAACAGCACTATCTGACAGCAGCCTGGGCGCAGACCATCAGTGATAATGAAAGCACCTCGTTACTATCGACAGACCCGGCAAGAGTCCGGATAAATATTGCCAATCGCGATTATGCCGGGCTTGTTTATGATTTGGACTACTCCTTTTCGGGAAAGAATTATGATCCCGGACTCGGATTTCAGAACAGATCCGATTTTACTCGAATCGGGAATAGTATTGGATATGGATGGATACCCGAAAATCATTCATTCATTAATCGACATCGGGCAGAATTATCGGGGATGTTGATAACCAGTAACGCTACCGGTCTCACTGAGTCTGCCGAACTCGGTCTGGGATACAGCTTAACTTCCAAAAATGGACAATCTATTTCATTCAGCGGAAAGTATTTCTATGAAAACATTCCAGAAACATTCGAACTTGGTAATGATGCCAAGGTTTTAGCAGGTATTTATGAATATTTTGGAAGTAACTTTTCCTATCAGACATCTAACGCAAGACTGTATGGTGTTGAAATAAATGGTTTTAGCGGGACCTTCTTTGATGGATGGAGGCATTCTGTAGGTCTCTCACCACGTTGGAGCGTCTCCCCAAGTCTGAGCCTATCCGGATTCTTTCAAGTAAACTACATCACATTTCCAGACAGGAATGAGCGACTAACCGCATCGGCTGCACAACTAAGAATGCTGTACATGTTCAGTACCAAATTTACCGTTTCGGCATTCACACAATATAACAGTCTGGCCAATGGTATCGTCTCCAACCTGAGAATCCGTTACAATCCACGCGAAGGAAATGACCTGTACATTGTACTAAACGAGGCCATTCACACCGACCGAAACCGACTGGATCCCATGCTCCCATTCACTAACAACCGTACCATCCTGCTAAAATACACCTATACGTTTACGTATTAGGTTGATTAGCCATTAAACAAGAAAAATATCAACTATGAATTCAAACAACGGGAATTCAATCCTCAGTGATGAAGGTCTTAAACGCACGATTGGAGTATGGGGACTTGGTGCTAACATCGTCAACATTACCATCGGAGCCGGGATTTTTGTACTACCTGCAATTGTTGCCGCAGGCCTTGGCTCCGCAAGTGTGCTAGCCTATCTCCTATGTGGAGTCCTAATCGCTTTGGTCATGCTTTGCTTTGCGGAAGCTGGAAGTAAAGTAACGGAAACTGGCGGTGCCTATGCATACATTGAGTCCGCTTTTGGTAATTATGCCGGATTCCTTACTGCCAATCTGTTCATCATATCTGCTCTAACTGCAAACGGAGCAGTTGCAAATGCTATAGCCGATATTATAGCTACATATTTTCCAGCAATGAGTTACGGATGGGTTAGGATCCTGTTTTTCCTGATAATGTCAGCTGGATTGGCATGGATTAACATAGTTGGAATAAGAACAGGGATGCGATTGGTATTCTTCATTACGGTGTTAAAGTTAGCTCCATTGTTATTATTGATTTTAGTAGGATGGAAGGACGTAGTATTCAGTAACCTTCTTTGGGATTCCGTTCCTTCATTACGAAGTGTGGGTGAGATGTCGTTGATTCTTTTTTTTGCTTTTCAAGGTTCTGAAGTGGGACTGACTATTGGTGGTGAGGTGCGGTCGCCTCGAAAAACAATTCCAAAAGGTGTCCTCTTGGGTGTTGGTGGCGTGCTACTGATTTACACACTTATACAAGTCGTGTCTCAAGGCGTTTTGGGAAGCTCACTACCTGAATTTCAGGAAAATCCACTTGCGCAGGTGGGCAATGTCTTATTTGGTCCAATAGGACTCACATTACTCACGGTTGGTGCAGCAGTTTCCATGTTTGGGAATTTAAGTGGGATGGTCACCAATATGCCACGAATTGTTTATGCCGGAGCAAGGGACCACGTAATCCCTCCCTATATTTTAGCCCGGATTCATCCAAAATATGCTACTCCGCATGTCGCGATCATCGTTTATGCCGGAGCAGTTTTTATACTCTCTGTGATTGGTGGACTCGAAGCATTGATGATTGCTTCAAGTGGGACCGCGCTTCTTGTTTACATTGGAGTTGCCTTGGCTGTATTAAAACTAAGAAAAAATCAACCTGCAGATTCCGAGACGTTTAGGATACCGGGTGGAGCAATCATTCCAATCTTAACTGTAATAAGTATTCTATGGTTTTTAGCCCACCTGTCAGGCCAAGATGTAATTGGAATGGTTATCATGATGGCTGTTCTTACGGCAATCTTCTTTGGAATGAAATGGGTGAGGTCAAAGAACTTGGCGCCATAATTGTTTCAGAGGCTGCGCGGCGGTGCTAATATGGATGCGATACATAATCGTGATGGCGCTTTACGATTGGTCTGCGCCGATCGATAGCTGACTCGACTAGGTTATGGAATGTATCTAGAAGGCCAGTTTACAGTTTACTCTGCACTGTTTTCCGTTTACAGAAATCGCTCATTTCTGAGCGATTTCTGTAAACGCCTCAACAAACACCTCAACCCGTCTTTTTACACCGAACCGGTTTTCTCATTGATCCATCGGATGCATCGATGAAATGGATCCACAGGCCTGAGGTATTGCAACGGACAACTACCTGCAATGACCTTGATTCCCGCTCCCTCGGCCAGATCAACCGCTTCGGCATGGACACTACCAGCCTTTGAAGCCATTCCCTTCGCCCAACGTGGATGTGTTCCGTTCATGTTATGCATCCAGATAAAAGACACTCCGGCCTGGATGCAGTCCCGGGTGATTTCGAGCGTCAATTCCGGACGAGTCATAACAAATACACCATCCGGAGCCGCAGGCATTTCAGAAATCCGGCGATAACACTTCACACCATTGTAAGAATCCCGTACGGGATGGATCGGAGTTACCTCGAATCCACTGGACTTAAACTTATCGAAAATCGAATTCGCAGCACCGGATTTCCGAGAGATTCCCACCACAGCAACATGACTAAGCTGTAAAAAAGCATCCACCCGATCGGAAAACGAATCCGATTTCAGTGAACGACTATCATCGGTGCGTGTAGTCGTCCCCTGCCCCTCAGCCTGATGTACTTTTGAAACCATAAATCCCTCACAAATAGATATATAAGACTTTATTGTCTTTAATAAGATAAGAGATATAGCCAAAAAAGTCGAACTAAACTACCCACTACCCAATATATAACATCTGCCAAAACTTCTGTAACACTATAGCTCCCGAACTTCGGCACATTGTGTGAGCAACCAGAGTACCCAAAAAACAATTTAAAAAAACAACTATGAGAGAAAATTCAAATGTAAGTAACAATACCAACGGCAGCAGAATGCTGACCGGAATGTTTCATGATCGCGAAAGTACCGAAAACGCATACAGCTCGCTTGAGGAACGCGGGTATACCAAAGACGACATCAATCTCGTGATGTCAGAAGATACCCGGGAAAAATATTTCTCGGGCGATGAAGACGATACTGTAATCGGCACCAAAGCTGCCGAGGGCGCCGGAAAAGGTTCTGCCATCGGTGGAGCTGTTGGAGCAGTCGCTGGAGTAATTGCAGCAATCGGAACAAGTTTAGTCATTCCGGGACTTGGACTAGTTGTTGCTGGACCAATCGCGGCCGGACTTGTCGGAGCTGGAGCAGGCGGATTAACAGGTGGAATAATCGGCGCTTTAGTTGGACTTGGTATTCCAGAAGCGCGCGCCAAACTGTATGAGTCTGGCATCGAAGATGGCAATATTGTAATGGGAGTCAAACCCCGTAATGAAGAAGATGCCAAGTATTTCCAGAGCCAGTGGCGCACACATGATGGTAAAGAAATCCATAGCTATTAATCATCCACTGTAAATTGCCCGACAAGTCAATCCTGATAAAACACGTCTGACGACAAAATTGATACCTCTGACTATTGTTTGTTAACTATCACTTTCAAACAGTATCAGAAATCGAACAGGTCGCGCACCTTTTGGAACACAGGACGATGCGTCGGGCAGTTTGCTCATTACGTAAAGAGCTTATCAAGTGGAAACCATCCACAATCACAAAAATAATTAAGAATCAGGAAAACCAAGAAATGGAAAAAACACAATCAAGTACCTCAAAAACCGCTACTGCATCATCGCAATTGATGAAATTATTCGAAGATCAACTCAAAGATCTGTACTGGGCCGAAAAAGAATTGACCAAAGCACTCCCAAAAATGATCAAAAACGCGACCTCCGAGGAGTTGATTGATGCATTGACAGGCCATTTGGAAGAGACCAAAAATCAAGTTACCCGAATAGAACAAGTATTTCAGTCCATTGGTAAAACAGCACAACCCAAGAAATGCGCTGCCATGGAAGGACTCATCAAAGAAGGCGAAGAAATCATGGAATCATGCGAAGAAGGATCTATGTGCGATGCTGGAATTATTTTTGCTGGACAAAAAATCGAGCATTACGAAATCGCTTCATACGGAACACTGCGCCAGTTTGCCGAGACCTTAGGACTCGATAAAGCTATGACGTTGTTGGAAAAAACACTCAACGAAGAAAAAGCCTCGGATGTAAAACTGACTGAAGTGGCCACACGTGCCATCAACATCGAAGCATCGGAAGTTGAAGCATAGAGAGTAAAAGGGAGTGGGGATGGGATTTTCTACGTCATCCCTACCTCCCTCATCTCTAAACAAAGCGAGTTCTACGCTCTGCGTTTTGTGCACTTTAATCTTATCATCTACTCCTATACCGCCCTAATTCTGTCCTAGCATTCTCGGCCCGAGCCTCACGAGCCACCTCCTTCGAAACAACCGTCATTCCGATAGGAAACAGCGAAATTCCAGCAAGTTTAAGGTGTTGGACCCCGAATAGAATCCCGATAATCGTCACAAAACACGCCAATGCTGAAACCACATGTCCAATGGCCAGCCAGATCCCCGCAACGATAAACCAGATCACATTCCCGATAGTACCCAACGCACCCGTTCCAAGGTCATTTCTGGTAGTCAGCTCCCGACGATTGATCGCCTCCATCCCAAACGGGAAAAACGTAAACCTTCCGATAACAAAACACGACCGGCCCCAGGGAATCCCCACAAAAGTGACAAATGCCAAAATTCCCACGAAACACCACGCCAGACCCATCAAGAGTCCACCGAGAATAAACCACAAGAAATTCATGATTGTGCTCATAGAGTTGATCTCCTGATTAAAAGATGACAGAATTTGGATTTATTATCAATTAAGTTCATACAGACAGCCTCTCTACAATAAACTCATTCAGGCTTTTACCTTCTTTTTTGGCCTTTAAATAGATCTTACGATGTATGTCGATAGGTAATCGTAGCATAAGTTTACCTGAAAAGGGCTTCTCTGGAACCTCTCCCCGTTCCTCGCAAAATGCGATATAATCGTCAATAGATTCACGAAATGCCTGCTTCAGTTGATCTATGCTGTTGCCTTGAAACGTAATCACATCACGAAGATCTACGACTTCTCCATGAAAAAGATCTGTTTCGGAATCATACTCTACTGCTCCGTGATAGCCTTTATAAGTAAACATATTTTAAAACTTAAAGTGGATGAAATCCAGAAGCTATTAAAAACCGTTTCACTGAGTTTAATGCTCCTTTATCCGTTTCTTTTTGCGGATGTGGCCTATGAAACACTGCTCGAATCCCGTTCAGAGACACTCGGACTCTTGAACCTTTGCCTTCACTGATTTCAGCACCTAAAGATTCGAACAATGCCTCAATATCACTCCACAAAACATTTGATTGAACCGGGACTTTGAAAATTTGATTTAGAGTTTTTCTGTGTCTTGAACTAAGGTCCATAGTATCATTATTTGATACTATGAGTATAAATATACACTCAAATCAGATAGAATGCGAATATCTCAGAGTATCATTATGATTTGCTTTCTCTAAAAAGTATATCACTCACTCCGCCCCATCTCAACCACTTTCGTTCCGTAATTTGTGTGCACTCACTACGTTCGTTAGAAAAGTGATTAGGGATTAGAGACAAGAGATTCTCAACCCTCGTCCCAAATCAAATTGAGTAAAGCTCAACGAATGGTGTAGGTGCTTTTTGAACTATCTGCACCTTCCGACCTTCCTGACCCTTGTGCACCTATATCTTATACCTCTTCTGTACCACCCCTTTTGGCGAGGTGTTCACTTCGATAAGTTTGAGCAGATGGTCTTTGGACCCGCCTCCGAATAGTGGAATTCCAGTTCCGAGCAGGATCGGAATCTCGGTAATGGTGATTTCATCGATGAGCCCGGCGTCGAGAAAGCGCTGGATGGTCACACCTCCATCAATGTAAAGATGTTTTTTGCCTTCGGAGGCAAGAGTAGACACGATTTCTGCTGGATTCCCATTCAAAACCCGCACTTTTCCCACTAATTCCTCGGGGATTTCCAACTTACGCGAGGTCAACACAACAACTTCCGTGCCCTCATAGTACCATTTATCGAAGGTCAACGCTTTTTCGTAGGTGTTTCGTCCCATTACAATGGCTTCGACGGTGGAAATAAACACATCATAAGTGAGTCCGAGTGTTCCGGCATCGTCAAACTCCGGTCGCATCAACCACTCAATGTCACCATCGGTCCGGGCAATAAATCCATCCACACTAGTGGCTATAAAAACGGAACATTTCATACTGGAAAACTACTAAACTGATTCTTGGTGAGCTAATTATTAAGTGTACGTAGTTTTCAGAAAACAGAAAAGTGTAAACAGTAAACTGCCATACACTTCTAGCCCGCTTGCCCACTCACCCGCTTATACAACCACTCCCGAAACTCCGGTGTTGTGGGTGGAGAGTGTTTGGCGTCTTTGAGTAGTTCAGTTTTCAGATTTCGCACATTTCCCTGAAGTCTGTCTATCAGTGCCTTTCCTGGAAACGAAATATCGTGCTCGGCACCGATTAATAGCACAGGCATGGTCAATCTGGACAATTCTTCGTCCGACGCCAGCGGTGGGATTTTCATATTCGGATTGAAATCCATAAACGAATCGCCAATGTAGTGAGACCAGTCGTCGTCCCAGGTGGTGACCAGATGTTGCAGCAACCCTCGCAGATTCTTTTCACTCTGATTCATGCGGAATTTCATCATAGGCCAAGCCATTTTCGAGAATCCAGATACCAACGAACCCTGGACGATTCCAGCTGGAACGATCAGTGTCAATGACTTCACACGCTCCGGATAATTCGAAGCAAACTGACGGGACACGAATCCACCCAGACTCACACCAAGCAGATCAAATGAATCTAGTTTCAGTCCATCGACCACTTCGCGAAGCCATAGGGCGTGGGAGTCATCTGTGTAAGACAGCCGCGCCGGAATCCCCATCACCGATTGTCCCGGAATATCCGGTGCCAGCAGGTAGTAATCCCGAGCCAGCAGACTCAGCTCCGACAACAAATGCGCCGAACTCGTCAGCATAGCATGCAGACACACCATCGGAGGCTTCGAGGGATCTCCTACCGCAAGGACATGACTGGATCCGAACGACGTCGAAACTTCTATTAACTTTGTAGGCACATCAATCTTCGCCAAAAACCGGTCATACCAGTTCAATAATCGAGCCTTAACAGCATCATTTTTAAAAACAGAAGTGCCCATGGATTTTTAGAGTTACAAATTCAGGTATCTATCTGAGAGCTAATTTACTGTAGCCGTGTATGTTTAACAATAAATTCAAAGTAATCTAATCGATTAATGGCGACTAAATAGTTACCGCCATTTCTTGCCTCATCAACTTTCATCTGCGCAGACTTACTCTCCAGAATACGAGAACGTCCTTACCTCACTACAGCACGAAGCACCACTGGCAAATACAAAGCACCACCCTAATAATCAGTAAAATCTGCTACTTATCCGTATCAAGGTGTAAG
>CAZJZI010000044.1:0-21985 GCA_964550435.1 uncultured Chitinophagales bacterium
CTGTCCATCCTGTGATGCGAGCCATTGCAAAAATGGCTGTATACAGGTCTGGCATGATACCCATTGAGTAGTAAACTGTAGCGGAGAAGAAATCGACGTTAGGATCGATATTTTTCTCCTCCTTCATGATCTTAAGGATAGTCTCAGACCAATCGTATAGGTAGTTCATATCGACCTCTTTCGCAAGATCACGAGCCATTACTCGAAGCAAGGATGCACGTGGGTCAAACGTTTTGTACACACGGTGCCCGAAACCCATGATTTTCTCTTTGTTTTCGAGCTTACGTTTTACGAATGCGGTGATATCGGTATCTTTATCAAGCTCTTTGAGCATATTCATTACAGCTGTATTCGCTCCACCATGTAATGGACCCTTCAGCGATCCAATAGCAGCTGTGATTGCAGAATGAATATCTGACATAGTGGATGCAACTGCACGTGCTGTAAACGTTGAAGCATTCATTCCATGTTCGGCATGAGTAACCAAACACAAGTCCATAACACGTTCAGCATGCTTACCTGGACGCTCCCCGTTCAACATATAGAGGAAGTTATAGGCTGTACTTTCATCGCTTAAAGGTGCAACGGGTTCATTCCCGTTTCTGATGCGATCGTACGCAGCAATAATTGTTGGCATTTTTGCTGTTAAGCGAATCGCCTTGCGAAGATTAGCTTCTGCAGAGTTGTCAAGAGCGTCTACATCAGTATCGGCAAGCATGGATGTAGCTGTTCGTAAAACAGACATTGGCTCAGCTTTGGTTGATGTATTCTTCAGGTACTGATATACAGCATCTGGTATTTCTCTCTGTGAAGTGAGTTGGTTTTGCAACTCATTCAGCTCAGCAACATTCGGCAAACGTTCATGCCAAAGTAGGAAACAGACGTCCTCGAAAGTAGCATTTTCAGCAAGTACTTCAATATTATAACCTGCGTAAATTAACTCACCTTTAGCTCCGTCAATAAAGCTTTTACGGGAGGAAAATGCTACAATGCCTTCAAGTCCTTTGTCGAGATACGGATACTGGCTGAGGTCGGGACCTGTTGTATTTTGTTGAGTCATTGTAGGCTCCATACGAATACTTTTCTTTTAAAGGTTAATACTAATGGTTTTAAAAGCTTACCGGATATTACCGATCTCAGTCGGCTAAATAATAATGGTAACTAACAAACACCGGAAGTTACGAAAAAAAGCGCTATTAATCTGAATTTGTACTTGAAAAATTACGTAACAAATTGAGTAGTTTTCTCTTTAATCCCTTAGAATTACAAGTCTAACAACTCGATGGCGCAAATACATTCAGGGTTACTCCAAGGACTTTGCTTCATCCCAAAGCCGATCCATCTCCTCCAGACTTACCTGGTCAGGACGAAGGTTTCTTTTTGCCAATTGGTCCTCTATATAGGTAAACCTGGATTTGAATTTTTTGTTCGTCAAACGGAGACTATCTTCAGCATTAAGTTTTAATAAACGACCCACATTCACCATTGAAAAAAGAACATCTCCAAACTCTTTGGACTGTGCTAATTTGTTTCCCGAATGGATAGTTTCTTTGAATTCTGATAGTTCTTCCTGCAGCTTTTCCCAAGAAGGTTGCCATTCTTTCCAGTCAAACCCCACACCACCGGCTTTTTCCTGCATTCGTTGGCCTTGTAGCAGTGCTGGTAGTGTATCTGGAACACCAGAAAGTACTGATTTTCGGTCTTTTTCATTCATTTTCAGTTTCTCCCAGTTCGACAAGACGTTATCTGCACTTAAGTCCTGCGGCTCTCCGAAAACATGAGGGTGCCGCCTGATGAGTTTGTCCTGAATTCCGAAAATTACATCATCAATCGAAAATGATTTTGTTTCAGAAGCCATTTCTGCATGAAATACAATATGTAACAGCAGGTCCCCGAGCTCCTTTTTAAGTTCATCCAAGTCTCCCGAATCAATGGCATCAATTGCTTCGTAAATCTCCTCCACCATTAGATCTTTTATTGATTCATGAGTTTGTTTGCGATCCCATGGACACTCTTTCCGCAGGATCTTCATGATGTTTACCAAATCTTCAAACCTAGTTGTAGGTTCAATGTAACTGTAGTCTTTTGTACTATTTTCCTGTGTCAAAGTATCCTGATTTTTGAATGAAAAATTTTGCAATAAATACACATTCGAGTGTTGTCGGAAATTACCTTGATTAAATGTAAAAAAGATGGGAACCACAAAATAATTGTCGTATTAGGAAACAATAAAGGCTAACTTTGACGTTCGTCTGTTTAAACAATTAATCTAATGCAAACCAGCACAAATCCACGGACAATCCTATTCGCATTGTGGTTGTTGATCTTTTCAGCTAGTAGCCAGATTATAATCATGGCGCCAATTCTTCCATACATTGGTGAGCAGTTAAACATGCCAGAAAGGTTGCAGGGACTTCTGATTACAGCATACGCAGTGATGGTTGGAATATTTGCAATAATAATTGGACCAATATCTGATAAGATTGGGAGAAGACGAATACTGTTGATTGGGACTGGCGCTATGGCAATAGCATTAACGATGCATGGACTAGCTCAAACGTACCAACAGCTCCTGATCTATCGTGCTCTTGCTGGAGTAGCGGGAGGTATTTTAAGTGGTTCTGTGGTTTCATACGTTGCAGATTATTTCCCATATGAGAAAAGGGGATGGGCGAACGGATGGATAATGAGTGGAGCTGCTACCGGGCAAATTGTTGGTATACCTTTGGGAACTATCATGGCAGAGTACTTTGGTTTCAGGATACCATTTATCATGTTTGGTGTCAGTATGGCCATCACTTATTTTGTGATTCGACTCAAGGTTCCTCAACCCGATGTAAAACTCTTCAAAGACAATCTTACAATAACCGGATCCTTAAGAAAGTACTATCGAATCATACGTGTACCTGAACAGCTTGCCTCCATTATGGCATTTTTCATGATGTTTGTAAGTGTCGGACTTTTTATTGTCTACTTCCCTTCGTGGATGCAGAAAAATTTCAATGTTGATGGAACTTATATAGCATCACTCTTTTTGGTTGGAGGTGTAGCTAATGTGATCACAGGCCCCCGAGCTGGAAAATTGTCTGATAAAATTGGTCGAAAGTCTTTGGTAATTATATCATGTACAGTCACATCAATAATCTTCGTACTAACGACATGGATTGTCAAAGAACCTTGGTTAGCTTATCCATTCTTTATGATTGTCATGACACTTGTAGCCATTCGGGTTACCCCTTTTCAGACCCTCTTAAGCGAACAGGTAGACGATGAATCAAGAGGGTCACTGATGAGTCTAACTGCTGCTTTAGGTCAAACGGGAATGGGTATCGGGGGTTTTTTTGCCGGAATACTGTATACTGATTTCGGCTATGCTACCAGCACTATCTTTTCAGGACTTGCAATACTTATATCTGGATTACTAATATGGAGATTTGTTCCAGAATCCATCTATTTCCGAAATAAATAACAAATAGGGTATCTAGTTTTGTACTCATTTCGATGTAAATCATATTTTGGAGTATGAATTCGATTTTACAAGAAAAGCTTACCAATCTGCCCTTGGACCCTGGAGTATATCTATACAAAGACTCCAAAGGTCAGATCATCTATGTAGGTAAAGCAAAGAAACTACGTAATCGAGTCAGAACATATTTTCAGGAATCTGCAAATCATTCGGGTAAAACGGCCGTGATGGTTAGTAAAATCCATGATTTGGAACTTATTGTAACCGATACTGAAGCAGAAGCACTTGTACTTGAAAACAACCTCATCAAGAAGTACAAACCTCGCTACAATATTTCATATCGCGACGACAAATCGCTACCCTACATTTGCATGATACGTGACGAAAGACCCCGATTTTTCCCAACCAGACAAATAGTAAAAGATGGTAGTCGCTATTTTGGACCCTACGATCACGTTGGAAAAATGCGTGATATGCTGGAAATAATCCGTAAAACATTTGGATTGTGTACCTGTGCCGTATCACCACGTAATCTGGATAGATCACGAAAACTATCGAAATGGAGGTCCTGTTTTGAAGAATATGTAAGTGTATGTTCAGTGGACATTCCACTTGAGGATTACAACGAAATCATGAGTAAGGTTCAGAAGTTGTTGAATGGCAAGACTGATGACCTTATTCGTGAGCTGAAATTGGACATGGAACAAGCCGCAGAACTACTTCAGTTTGAGGATGCTGCCAGACTAAGAGATGGTATTTCTGCGCTACAGAAATACTCTGAGAAAATGAAGGTGGTAGCAACCGATTATATCGACCGTGATATATTTGGTTTAGAAGTGAATTATGATGATGGTGTCGCTTGTGGTGTACTGTTCCGGGTGCGTGAAGGTAGACTCCTCGGTCGTATGCATAAATATCTTCATGACGTAGATGACAGAACTCCGGAGGAAATGCTTCAGGTCTTTGTTGAGGACTATTATACAAGCGATCTTGCTGCAATAACTCCTCAGGAGGTTCACCTAAGTCATGAATTACCAGACGATGAACCACTATTTGAATATTTGTGGCAAGAGTATGGGAGAAAAGTGCCCATAGTTGTGCCAAAAATTGGAGAAAAGGCTCAAATGATTCGAATGGCACAATCAAATGCGCGATTGTTGATTAGTGATTGGGTATTACAGAAAAATAAAGCTGAGCTAGATCGAATTCCTCATTCGGTCAAGAATCTGCAAGAGGCTCTGGGTCTTTCGGCTGCTCCTAGACGAATAGAATGCTTCGATAACTCGAACCTACAAGGTTCTGATCCTGTGGCTTCGATGGTATGCTTTATCGATGGAAAACCAAAAACATCTGAATACAAGCGGTTTAGTATAAAGACTGTTGAAGGGCCCAATGACTTCGCATCTATGCGTGAAGTACTTACAAGAAGATATCGACGTTTGAAACAGACTAAGTCTCAATTACCCGATCTGATCGTTGTGGATGGTGGGAAAGGGCAGCTGACAAGTGGCATCGAGGCTTTGATGGATGTTGGAATATTTGGACAGGTACCCATTATTGGATTGGCTAAACGACTTGAAGAAGTATTTGTTCCAGGAAAATCAGATTCCATCATGCTTCCCAAAACAAGCAGCGGACTGAAGTTACTTCAGCGTTTACGAGATGAAGCTCATCGATTTGCTATTACTTTTCATCGGGATAAAAGAAGTAAGCGTACTTTCAGGTCTGAGTTGACTGATATCGATGGAGTTGGAAAGAAAAGTGCTCAAAAGTTACTTGTGAAATTTGGATCAGTCAAACAGGTAGAGGAAGCCACATTAGAAGAGCTAACAGCTGAAGCAGGCTCAACTATTGCAAAGAAAGTTTACCTATACTTTCACCCCGAACGAGAAGATATCCATATAGATTATGATGAGTCCCAGTAAAATCAATTGATTGTGAAATCTTTTTGTTCTAACATCATGATGTGATTGAAATCCAAACTTGCATTAAGTACCATACTCATGCAATAAGGCATTTTCTATCACGTTAATGTTCAAGTTATGTTTACTGATAAACCCAAATACATATCATACGACCAGCTCGATGACCACCAGTTGGTTCGGGCGTACCGCAAAGACAATGACCAACAGGCCTTTAAAGCACTGTTAGAACGTCATCAGTCTAAAATCTATTCATACATTTACAGTATGGTAGGTAATGCAGATGTCGCAAATGATATTTTTCAAGACACTTTCACGAAAGTTATCACCAAAATGGATGATACTTACAATGAACAGGGTAAATGGATTGCCTGGGTAATGCGCATTGCTCATAATGCGACTATAGACCATATCAGAAAACAAAAACGGTTCGTTGATGTGAATGCAAGCAACGATCCAGACAATGACTTTTATGACCGAATCCCAGATACCGATCAAGTGGGGGCACAAGAGGGAATGGAGATGGGTGAGGATCAAAAAAGTCTGATGAAGCATATTGCCGCCCTTCCTGCTGAACAACGTGAGGTTGTAATGCTACGTCATTACTATGAAATGTCGTTCAAGGAAATCGCAGAGTTGACCAATGTATCGATCAATACAGCTTTGGGTAGAATGAGATATGCTCTAATCAATCTCAGAAAAATGTTTGAACAGGAAAATGCCAATGAAATCAAAGCTACCGAATGATTCTGAATTATGTGTGAAGTACGTTATGAGGGAACTCGACCCATCCGAAGAAATGGTGGTCGAGCAAGCCATGATTGACGACGAAAACACACTAATAGAAGTCGAATCACTAAGAAACACCTATAAAAGGGTACAAAACCTACCAAGATATTCTGCCCCGAACCATATTCTGGAGTCTTTAGTAAATTCATCGGCAAATCGCCCGGTTGGAAGTACCAGAATGACTCCATTGTTTAATTTCCGGAAAATATCTTATGCCGCCGCAGCATCACTTATGATTGCAGGTGGAGCAACATGGTATATGCAATTGGGCGATGTCGCACCGCTTTTGGTGAATGATGTGTCTGATGGCAATGCCTATCAAACTACAACGCCGGTATCAAACCCGTGGGTTGACAATAAAGACATACTACATGTCAACGGATCTGGTTCAGGAGCCGAAAATGTTCCTGACACTGTGCTGAGTAAAGTCAGGCCTATCGATGGGGAAGTGATTACTGTAAGACCTGGCCGTCAGCTACAACTGACCGGGGCACAAAACTAATTCTAAATCTACTCTATGATATAATTTTACAGTACCAATTTGTTTTGATTTATATGTAAAAGCCATAAGATCTGACAAGGTCTGTGGCTTTTATATTTTTGTAATGCAGTACGCTGAACGTTATATTTCAAGTCTGAAAAATAACAGAACATTTTTGAATCCGGAATCCGAATGGGTAAAGTAATATCAGTAGCAAACCAAAAGGGTGGAGTTGGAAAAACAACCACTTCAATCAATCTAGCGGCTAGTTTAGCGGCACTTGAGCACCCAACGTTACTCATTGATATCGATCCACAGAGTAATTCGACATCAGGATTTGGGATCGAAACGGCCACGGTTACCAGTTCCATATATGAAGTTTTGATTGGTGGAGTTCAATTATCTGATGCAATCAGAAACACAGAACTGCCTTTTTTAGACCTGATTCCATCTCATATCAATTTGGTAGGTGCCGAAATTGAGATGATTGAACGTCCTCAACGTGAACGCATTTTACTGAATGCACTAGCTGAAGCCCGACAAAAGTATGATTTCATAATAATTGATTGTCCGCCATCTCTAGGGTTATTGACAATCAATGCGCTTACAGCCTCAGATTCTGTCATGATTCCTGTTCAGTGTGAATATTTTGCTCTTGAAGGGCTGGGTCAGCTACTGAACACCATAAAAATTGTTCGTCAGCATCTTAATACTGAACTTGAAATTGAGGGTGTAGCGTTGACCATGTATGATACTCGCACAAGGCTATCTAATCAGGTCGCTGAAGAAGTTCAAAGATATTTTGGTGATAAAGTTTTCAATAGTGTTATAACCCGAAATGTTCGTTTGGCAGAAGCACCGAGTTTCGGAAAACCAGTTCTGCTTTATGATTCCATTAGTATGGGCTCAAAGAATTACCTTGCTTTGGCACGAGAACTGATTATCCGAAACAAGGAAATGTTTAAGAACAGTCCGGTTTTCTCTGGTAAAGCAGGAATTAACGAGTAAAAAGTAGTTTCATGGCAAAAAAAGTACTTGGACGTGGATTAGGTGTTTATTTTGACAACCAGAATGCTGATCAGGTTGCCCATCCGCCTATATCTTCTGTGCAGGATTTCGAAAAACTCGATACACGTGAAAAGGTCAACATCACGCTTCATATACCTGTTAACAGCATACGGGCCAACCCGTTTCAACCTCGACTGGATTTTGATGAAATCAAACTTCAGGAACTTGCTGATTCGATTAAGGTCCATGGCCTGATCCAACCAATTACAGTACGTCATGTTGGCGAAAGTCGGTATGAACTGATCTCTGGTGAACGTAGACTTCGTGCCTGCAAGATGGCAGGTATATCGTCAATTCCGGCTTATATCAGAGAGGTTAACGACGAAGATGTCATAGCTATGGCATTGGTTGAGAACGTTCAACGTGAGCAATTGAATCCAATTGAGACAGCTTTAGGATATCAGCGCCTCATCGAAGAATGCGAACTTACGCAAGAGGAAGTTGCGACTCGTGTTGGAAAAAACAGGACGACTGTTACCAATATGCTAAGACTCTTGAATTTGCCTGCCTTTATTCAATCAGCCCTCAAACGAAATCAGATATCGATAGGTCATGCGCGGGCGCTGATCACTATTGAGAATCAGCGTGTTCAAGAACAATTACTTGATAAAATTATTGAAGAAGATTGGTCTGTAAGACAGGTAGAGCAAGCCGTTAAAACACACGGTTCTAAAAGTAAAAAACAGGGTAAGGTCTTATCAAAAAAAGATCAAAAAGACTTAGAGTTACTTCAGCTCTCCAACCAACTCAAGAATAAATTCAGCACTAAGGTTCAGATTCGTCGAAAAGCTCAAGGCGGCGAGATTAAAATTGAATATTACTCAGATGAAGAACTGGACAGATTACTTAATCTGTTTGAATCAATGTCCTGATTCAGGGTCATTGTTACCATCCAAACGTTCTTCATTTTGGATGACGCTTGCTGTGTTGTGCTTTTTACATTTTGATGTCTCTACGAAGGTATATGCTCAAGTGAAATCAGTGTCTAACTTCTCGGATCTGAGTATTTCAACATCTGGATCCTCAAACTTATTCTATCACGAATTTCATCAAATTCACGATAGCAGTTCTGTAAGAGATACCGTTCCGAGTCCTCGATCGGTCATGTACAAGTCATTAATCCTTCCTGGATGGGGACAAATCACAAATCGCCAGGCCTGGAAAGTACCAATTATATATGGATTACTAACTGGAGTTACCGCCTATACTATATATTCAAACGATCGTTATCAGGGTTACAAAGCGGCGTATTATAACTCCATTGAAGGGAACACAGACCAGAGATTTGGCCCCACACCCGACTATATCCCCGTAGGTCAACCCTCGGAATTGTATAGATCTAACCGAAACACTTTTCGCAACCGACGGGACCTATCTATAATAGGCATCTTCTTAGTCTATGGATTGAATATCGCTGATGCCTATATTTTTGCACATTTGAGAGATTTTGATGTATCTGACGATTTAAGCGCAAGTTTGAATCCCACTATCCAAAACACTGATGGCCAGCAAACGGCGTCATTGACCTTGAAAATTTCATTTTAGATTTAAAAAAGCATGACACCACCGATTAAGATTCCAGATTCGTATGATTTAACAAGTCAGGCTGATTTATGGAGCATATTTAAAATAATGGGCGAATTCGTAGATGGGTATGACCGAATGCTTAAAATCGGACCATGTGTGTCCATTTTTGGTTCTGCCAGACTTAAACCTGATTCAAAATATTATCAAATTGCTACTGATCTTGCAGCCAAGCTAACGGGTATGGGTTTTGGTGTTATTACAGGCGGTGGACCAGGGATAATGGAAGCTGCAAACAAAGGAGCCTTCGAATCTAAAGGAAAATCTGTTGGTTTATGTATCGACTTGCCATTTGAAGAGAAGGCAAACAAGTATGTCGATCCTAATTATACGATTACATTTAATTATTTTTTCGCACGTAAAGTTATGTTCGTGAAGTATGCGCAATCTTTTGTGGTTTTTCCTGGTGGATTCGGAACACTAGATGAATTGTTTGAATCACTTACACTAATTCAGACCCATAAAATCTCTCGATTTCCAGTCATTCTTTTTGGTACCGATTTTTGGGGTGGCATGATTGACTGGTTAAAAACGAGTCTAATTGAAACAGGCACAATAAGTCCCAACGATATGAACCTTTTTAAGGTGACCGACGATCTTGATGAAGTGGTGAATATTATTGAGGAATTTTACACAGATCGCATTATGCGTCCCAATTTTTAACTTGTTTGTGTACAAATATCTGTTATATTGTCGGGGCAAAACTCAAGACGGGAGTCATTGTTCAGTCTAAAAGCATAAAAATCACATGAATATGCCATCAACGACTGTATACTATTGTGCTTTGGGAACCCGTTTTATAAACAGTTAATTAAACCAAGGATCAAAAATCTGATTATGAAGAGTTATTCTATCAAAGGCCTGTTACTTACACTGGCAGTTCTTGTCGCAACTACAACTAGCGTTAGCGCACAGTCCTATGAAGATGTGGTAAATGCTTTTAACGAAGCGACTGAATTGGCTCGCGGTGGGCAAAACCGTCAGGCAATTACATCATTCGAGCGTATCATCACAATGGCTGACCGCGTTGGAGGTGAGGCTGCTGACATCAAGACCAGAGCACAGAATCAAATTCCACAGTTGTATTTCGTAATTGCTCGTGATCTGTATCAAGCAGAACAGTTTGTTCAAGCTGCTGAAGCATTCAGAGTAGCTGCAGAACAAGCAACCAAATATGGTAATACTCGAATTGCACAACAATCACGCGGAGTAATTCCACAGTTACACCTGATGGAAGGAAACCGTCTGTTTCGTGCTGAGAACAACACAGCCGCTTTAGCAAGTTACGACAAAGCTATTGCAGCCCGTCCAAACTATGCCGCAGCTTATTATCAGAAGGGACTGGTTTTCCGTCAGCAAGAAAATCTTGAAGAAGCATTAAACTTCTTTGACCGTGCGATTCAAATTGGCGGAGCCTCAAACGAGGGTGAAATTGTCTCCAATGCTACAAACGCGGCGCGTAATTTCTTGCTTTTAACAGGCGTTAACAGAATGGAAGCACGTCAATTTAATCAGGCAACCGAACTACTTCGTCAAGCACTTCAGTATGATGAAGAAAATGCTGATGTCCATTACCGCTTAGCCGAAGTTTATAACAAGCGCGCAATGTCCACAGAGGCAATTACCCATGCAAATCGTGCATTGGAACTCGAGCGTGGAAGCCGAGCTGACAAAGCTAAAATATATTTTGAATTGGCTCTTGCACAATCAAATGCAGGTAATTTTGCCGGGGCATGCGAGAATTATGCATTGGCAGCTGTTGGAAGTTTCCGTGCTGCAGCTGAGCATGCTATGGAACATGAACTGAAATGTGGTAATCCATAATCAGATCCTGTACTAAATTCAAAGGCTTTCGGATTCTTCCGGGAGCCTTTTTTATTTTAAGAAAGTTTCAATTCATCTAAAGAATGTGGTGTTTTAGGTTTTCATTCAATAGGTCGAATCGTATCTTTGGAAACCATCTCTTAACCATTTATTCAATTTCGGATCTAGCATGAGCTCACTGGAACAACGCTGTGTCAACACAATCAGAACTTTATCCATGGATGCTGTACAAAAAGCAAATTCGGGTCACCCCGGTATGCCTATGGGGATGGCTGATGTTGCCTATGTACTTTGGAATGACTTTCTGAACCACAATCCATCGAATCCAAATTGGGTGAATCGTGACAGATTCATATTATCAGCCGGTCATGGGTCGATGCTTCTTTATAGTCTACTACATCTAACTGGCTATGATTTACCCCTTGATGAAATCAAAAAATTCCGTCAATGGGGTAGTAAGACTCCAGGACACCCCGAGTTTGGTCACACACCTGGTGTAGAAACAACCACAGGTCCGTTGGGACAAGGGTTTGCTACTGGAGTTGGTATGGCCATCGCAGAGAAACACCTTGCTGCAAAAGTAAATACATCAGAAAACAAATTAATTAATCACACGATATATGCGATTGTTAGTGATGGAGACTTGATGGAGGGAATTTCTCACGAAGCGGCTTCCCTAGCCGGTCATCTTCAGCTTGATAACCTCATTTATCTGTACGATGATAACAAAATTACGATTGACGGATCTACGGATTTGGCGTTTACAGAAAACGTGAAAGCCCGTTTTGCTGCTTATGGATGGCACACTGATACAGTAGACGGACATGATAGAGAAGCTATACGTGTAGCAATATCAAAAGCTCAGGATCAAGACAAACCCTCCTTGATTGCTTGCAGAACTCACATAGGTTTTGGATCACCATCCAAACAAGATACAGCTGCTTCTCATGGATCCCCATTGGGTGATGAAGAGATCAGGAAGACCAAAACAGTATATGGTGTAGATCCAGATTCTTTATTTAATATTGAAAGTGATGTCCTTGAACACTTCAGAAAAGCATTAAATCGTGGAAAAGATCTTGAAAGTAAATGGAATGAGGCGAAAAGTAGCTTAAAATCTGAAAGCCCGAATAATTATGAAGTTTTAGAATCTTGTTTAACTAGAAACCTGCCGGATGGGATTCTTGACGAAATTCCATATTTCGAAGCCAATGAAAAAGGAATAGCAACAAGAAAGGCATCAGGAATGGTCTTAGATGCCATAGCTTCCAAAATTCCAGGTATCATGGGTGGATCGGCTGACTTAGGAGGTAGTAATCTTACTGAATTTAAAGGTCATTCTGTGTTTGGATCGGATAATCGAGCTGGTAACTATATTCACTACGGAGTTCGAGAACACACAATGGGAGCTGTAATGAACGGTATGGCTCTACATGGGACAATAAGGCCATTTGGAGGTACTTTCCTGGTGTTTGCTGATTATTGTAAACCAGCAATCCGTCTGGCTGCTCTGATGAAACAGCCTGCAATTTATGTGTTCACACACGACAGTATTGGTCTCGGGGAGGATGGTCCCACCCATCAACCAATCGAACACCTTGCATCTCTTCGCTCAATACCTAATCTGGTTGTGTTAAGACCAGCAGATGCCAATGAGACAGCTGTTGCCTGGAAGATTGCCTTGGGTAGAATGGACGGTCCTACAGCTTTGGTTCTTACTCGCCAAAACTTGCCTGAAATTTCAAGAAATGAAAATAATTCTCGTGATCTCACAGAAAAGGGTGCCTATATTTTTGCAGACTCCGCTAACGGAAATCCGGATTCTATTATACTTGCTACCGGATCTGAAGTAAGTATTGCTCATCAGGCCTGGAAGAAAATGACTGAATCTGGTAAATCTGTTCGATTGGTCAGCATGCCATCGTGGGAGTTGTTCGATAAACAAAACGCAGACTACAGAGAATCAATACTCCCAAAATCTATAACAAAACGTGTTGCAATCGAAGCAGCAGCTACATTTGGATGGCATAAGTACGTAGGATCAGAAGGCAAAGTAATCGGACTCGACCGTTTTGGGGAATCTGCACCCTACGAAGTACTATACAGGGAATTCGGAATTACCGCTGATGCTGTCGTTGAGGCGTTAAGCTGACAAAGAGCATCTTACATGTTGAAATCACCTAGAAATAGCGACTTTCTGTCGCTATTTCTTTTTGATACAACTGAATGTAATGTCATCTAATGGTTTTGTCGTGCCAATGAAATCTTCCAGGCTATTCTGCATTTTTTTTACGGTTGTCTTTGGTTCAAGAGCACCATAAATCTCAAACATTGCACGGATTCTACTATCCCCAAACTCTTCGTTGATTTCATTTCGGGCTTCATTCAGACCGTCAGTATAAATTAAAAGTGAATCGCCCGGATTGAAATTAATTCTGGCTTCCTTCATGAACATTTTTAATCGCTGTGTAGAAGTCATTCCAAGTGCAAATCCAGTTGTTTTTAAATCTAATACTACGTCTTTGTCGGCTTTATAAAGTAACGGTGAATTGTGTCCTGCCCGCACAATAGTGAAGTGATTCTCTCCTTTAGGAAAGAACGCAACACTTGCAGTAACAAAGGTTTTGTCAAATTTACCAGACTTGATGTACTCATTAAGCTCCAGACACAGATCTTTAGGTGAAGGATGGAACTTGTTGATAATTAAATGAACCAAAGCCTGCATCCTCACCATGTACAGTGCAGCTGAGAGTCCTTTACCTGAAACATCTGCAATGATATAGTATGTACCTTTTTCCGTTTGAATTACATCAACATAGTCACCACCAACTTCACTGGCTGTATTGGCAAAAGAAACGATATGTACATCATCAGTATCTATATTTGAAGATGGTAGAAGTCCAAGTTGAATTTCTCTGGCCAGATCAATCTCCTTTTTTGCATCCAATTTTTCGAGCAATTCAATTAAGAGGAGCATAACCAAACCTGAAAAAGCTACAGGGAAAGCAATAGTAGAAATGACTCCAAGTGAGAAATAGTGAGCAATAAATAGAATGAAAGTACCAGCAAAAATGAGTCTCCTTACCGGGCTCATACGAATGCTAAGAGCTTTGGCTAAACGTTCAAATTTTGTAAGTAAATCGACCTTCTCTCCAGTTTTTTCATCAAAATCTGCACCAACAGCTTCTCGGTAAAGTTCCATCAAGCGATTTGAATCGGCGTGAAACTCTCGCCCAAGTTGTTCGCGAGTCATTCCTCGGGTATATTCTTTGTAAAATGACCGAGTGCTTTGATAAGCTTGGTTTGCTTCGTTTTTAAGACTCATGGTTTCAATCTTTAACTGTATTCCTTAACGTATTCGAGTATATTTCAAACTTACAGGACTTAAGACATTTAAACGAAGTTAAATTCTAAAAGTTAGTGCGTTTAGGCGCATTGAACGTATTTATCCCATGGCAAATAATATATTACTTTTACTTGATGGAACGGCACTCGCATATCGATCCTATTTCGCATTTATTAATTCAAATCTTAGAAATGCTGATGGCCTACCTACGGGTGCTATCTATGGATTCGCAAATGCATTAGTCAAACTAATCGAATCTCACAAGCCAACACATTTTGCAGTTGCATGGGATACACATGCGCCAACATTTCGTCATGAAATGGATGTCGAATATAAAGCCCACCGCCCACCTCAGCCCGAAGAACTGCGTGAGGCCATTCCATATATTAAACAGATGCTTGGACATTTCAATATTCCAAGTCTGGAGCGTGATGGAATTGAAGCCGATGATATAGTAGGGTCATTAGCAGAATCTGCACGTGGTAAAGACGTACAAGTGTTCATGGTGACTCCCGACAAAGACTACATGCAACTGGTACATGATAATATTTTTATGATGAAACCTCTCAATAACGGGGATGGATTCGAAATTATTGATAGATCAGGAGTCGAAGCTTTTTTTGGAGTTCCACCTGAGCAAGTAATTGATGTATTGACGATAATTGGAGATAGCTCCGACAATATTCCAGGAATAACTGGTGTCGGTAAAAAGACTGCCCCTGAATTGATCAAGGAGTACGGAAGCATTGATAATCTCATCGCCGCGGCACCGAACGTAAAATCAAAGCGTGTTAGGGAAGGAATTGTTGGAAATGAAGAACGCATTCGACTTTCACGAGAATTAGTTGTGATAAAAACAGACTGTGAGAGCTTCACTGATTGGGAAACCTTGAAGTGGGAGGGTCCGAATCGACAAGCATTGGGTGTTTTTTTTAATAGGATGCAATTCCGGACGTTGACCAAAAAGTTCTCTGGTTCTGAAACACCTATTACTGTGCCAAATGATGGAGCACAAGCAGACTTATTTGGTGGTTCATCTGATACAAGTATCATTGAAACTACATCTGGTTATAAGAAGCTTGATTTAAAGTCAGTCAATTATACTTGTATCAAATCAATGGAAGATTTGAATGCGTTTTTAGCATCTACAACAGGTGTACATGAATTGTGTATCGACACCGAGACAACAGGAGTGGATCCAATGTCAGCTGAGTTACTTGGTGTTGCAGTTTCATTGAATCCTGGTTCGGGGGTATACATACCGGTCGGAAAAGGATATTTGAGCACTGAGGAAGTAATCGCGGTCCTGAATCCTGTGTTGAATCGAACTGACTTGATCTTAGTTGCCCATAATTTCAAGTACGATTATATGATTTTGGTTCGCCATGGAGCTAGCATAACGGCTCGTATATTCGATACCATGCTGGCTGCTTACTTGATTGATCCTGCACAACCATTAAAAATGGATGCACTTGCAATGAAGTACCTTGAATATGAGCCGATTCCAATAGAAGCACTAATCGGATCAGGGAAGAAGCAGAAATCAATGGCAGAGATTGACATGGATCAGGTTACAAATTATGCGGCTGAAGATGCTGACATCACTCTACAACTTTATCACACTCTCTCGAAACGGATACAAACAGATGAACTTGATGAAGTCGCCTTCAAAATTGAATTCCCTTTATCTTCAGTGCTTGCGGATATGGAATTGGCCGGTATTGCTTTAAACACAGACATGCTGGCTTTATTTTCAGAGACAATCACAGATGAAATCCTTGAAATAGAACAGGAAATCTATCAAATGGCAGGAGCTGAATTCAATATCAACTCACCACAACAACTAGGTGAAATACTTTTTAAAAAGTTGAAATTACCTTCAGGTAAGAAAACGGCTACCGGAAAATATTCTACATCTGAAGCTGTTCTATCTGATTTGGCTGTCCGTTATGAACTCCCATCCAAAATCTTGGAGTACAGATCTCTGGCTAAACTCAGATCAACTTATATAGATGCTTTACCACCTTTGATCCACTCAGAAACGGGACGAATACACACGAATTATAATCAAAGCGTGGCTGCAACCGGAAGACTGTCTTCATCCAATCCCAATCTGCAAAACATACCCATACGCACTGAGAGAGGACGAGAAATTCGTAAAGCATTTGTTCCGGCACCCGGATATAAACTTTTATCTGCTGATTACTCCCAGATAGAGTTGAGAGTTATCGCGTCAATGTCTGGGGATGAGGCGATGCAGCGGGCATTTAAGAGTGATGAGGACATCCATTCAAGAACGGCACGGGAAATATTCGAACTCGATCCGGCGCAGGAAGTTGATCGTGAGCAGCGAAGAAAAGCCAAAGAAGTGAATTTTGGGATTCCATATGGAGTTAGTGCTTTTGGACTAGCTCAGCGCTTGGGAATAGGGAATAATGAAGCAAAAGACATCATAGATGCATACTTCAATAGATTCTCTGGCGTAAAGAAATACATTGATGACACAAAAGTATTTGCACATGAGCATGGATACGTTAAAACGCTATCAGGTCGCAGACGATATATTCCAGATATCAGGTCAAGTAATTTTAACGTGAGGAGTTTTGCTGAACGAACTGCGATCAATATGCCAATCCAAGGAACTGCTGCGGATTTAATCAAGATCGCCATGATTAGAGTGGCTGACTCCATTAAAGAAAAGCAGCTAAAATCAAGAATGCTACTTCAGGTTCATGATGAACTTGTATTTGAAGTTCATGAATCTGAACTTGATATTGTTCCTGATTTGGTAAAATCAGTAATGGAGTCTGCTATGAATCTGGAAGTTCCATTGAAGGTAGAGATGGGAGTAGCCGATAACTGGCTGGATGCCCACTAATCAGCTTTTAATGACTCAAAAATCTGAAGATATGACATATACCGGGAAGGGTGTATCTCGTCCTTTTCGTAAGCCTCCATTACAGCGCAACCCGGCTCATGAATATGGGTGCAGTTATAGTATTTACACTGCATACGCAGGTCACGCATTTCGACGTAAAAATTGGATAAGTCATAAGCATCGATATCAACAAGACCGAATTCCCTAATTCCTGGGGTATCAACCACGAATGTTCCCGGTGATATTTCCAATAATTCTGCAAACGTAGTAGTGTGTTTTCCTTTGTTTGAAAAGCTTGAAATCTCACCAGTTGTGAGTTTTAGATTTGGGTTCAGTGAGTTTAGAATACTCGTTTTTCCCGTTCCCGATGGGCCCATTAAGGTAACTGTTTTACCTTCAATGTAATCGCGAAACTCCAACATGGTGTCAGACTGAACAGTTGATAAAGGCAGAATTGTATATCCTAAACTCTTGTACAATTCCACCACCTTGATGACTTCTGATATATCATTATTTTTTGCAAGGTCCATCTTGTTGATGACAATAAGTGGCTCAACATGGTTGGCTTCACAAGTGATCAAAAACCGGTCAATTAGTCCGGTTTTATACTCTGGTTTTTTGATTGACTGGACCAAGATGCCCAGATCAATGTTTGCGGCCATGATTTGCTGCCCACGTCTGCCATGGGTGGCAAGTCGTGTAATCATGTTTAGTCGCTCGGATATTTCCTGAATAGTACCAGTGCCATCTGAGTTTTTTTCAATTCCAACACGGTCTCCAACAGCAACTGGGTTCGTTTGATCTAGCTGTTCCAGGCGCAGTTTGCCGGGCAGTCGACACGATATCGTATCGCCTGCATCAAGGGCAACTATGTACCAACTTCCGGTGGATTTGATGGTTCTGCCGAAGATCAATGTTTCATTTGAATTCATGGTCAGAATCTACTGAAAAAAACGGATTAATCGTCTTTTTTTACCGGTTTGAATCGCATTTCAGGATCTGTAATGGCATCTTTTTCTAAAACCTGCTGAAAAAGTTGTTCCATTCTTTCGAGATAAGTGAAGGTCAGGCCTTCTATGACATCTGATTCGATTTCATGAACATCTTTCTCGTTTTTCTTGGGGAGTAACACATGTTTAATTCCAGCACGTTTGGCGGCAAGTACTTTTTCTTTAATGCCTCCCACTGGTAGAACAGCACCACGTAGTGTAATTTCACCGGTAAGAGCAACAGAGCTTTTAATCCGTCTCTGGGTGAAGATCGATGTCATGGCAGACAAAATAGATACTCCTGCTGAAGGACCATCTTTAGGTACTGCACCTGCAGGAACGTGCATATGCAGATCCCAGTCAGTGAATGCAGTAGCGGGGATACCCAGGTCTTTTGCATGGCTTTTAAGGTAAGATTGGGCTAACACGGCAGATTCTTTCATAACATCTCCTAATTGGCCAGTGATAGTCAATTTTCCGCTACCTGGGGATACACTTGCTTCAATGAAAAGTATATCACCACCAAATGGCGTCCAAGCCAGTCCGGTTGCAACACCTGGTACTGTTGTTCTTTCAGCAACATCAGAAAAGAACTTTCTCATACCAAGGTATTCTTCAACTTCCTTGACCCCAACTGATTGATCCTCTATTTCTTCGAGTGCAATTTTACTTGCAACACCACGTACCACAGAACCTAATTCTCGGTTTAAATTTCTAACTCCCGATTCTCTGGTATATCCGTCAATTACTGCTTTTATGGCTGCATCGGAGATTTTGAATTGTTTTTTATTCAGTCCATTTTCTTTTATTTGGTCAGGCACCAGATATTTTTTGGCGATTTCGAGCTTCTCCTCAAGGGTATACCCACTGATATGAATGATTTCCATACGGTCACGCAAAGGCGCGGGGATTGTATCAAGACTATTTGCTGTTGCGATGAACAGTACGCGCGACAAATCATATTCAAGCTCCATGTAGTTGTCCTGAAAAGAATTATTTTGCTCGGGATCCAGCACCTCAAGCAGGGCAGAAGTTGGGTCACCACGATAGGATAGACCAACCTTATCAATTTCATCGAGCATCATTACCGGATTACTTTTGCTTGCTTTTTTTAGGCTTTGAATAATTCTACCTGGAAGTGCACCGATATAAGTTCTACGATGACCACGAATTTCTGCCTCGTCCTGAAGTCCACCAAGGCTGAAACGTGTGAATTCACGATTCAAAGCACGAGCGATAGATTTTCCTAGTGATGTTTTCCCAACGCCTGGAGGTCCATAAAAGCATAAAATCGGGGCTTTCATATCATTCTTAAGTTTCAGCACTGATAGATACTCTACAATTCTTTTTTTAACCTTTTCTAGACCATAATGATCCTCGTCCAGTACTTTTCTTGCGTATTTAAGGTCGATTTTGTCCTCAGAGAATTCATTCCAAGGTAAATCAAGGATCCACTCCACGTAGTTGTAGATGACTCCATAGTTTGGTGCTGAAGCAGGGGTTCTTTCAAGTCGTTGAAGTTCTTTATCCAATACCTTTCGAACTGAATCTACCACGTGCCTGTAGTTTTTTGACTTCTTCTTTCTCACTATCCTCGCCTAAAGCTTCCTGTATCGCTTTCAACTGATGTCGAAGGTAGTAATCACGCTGTTGCTGGTCTATGTCTGTTTTAACTTTTGACCGTATTTCCTGACTCAGGTTTAATACCTGAAGCTCTTTGTTCAGATAACCCATCACCATTTCCATGCGCTGTGAGAAGCCCTGAGTTTCAAGAATTTTTTGTTTCTCTTCAATCGTAATATTCAGATTTGAGGAGATGAAATTTAACAGAAAAGTGGGGCTATTGATATTGTTAATAGCCAAAGCCGCCTCTGATGGTAGGTTTGGAGACAAGTTGACAATTTGTACTGATGTTTCTTTAATCGATCGTAAGGCGGCGTCCAATTCCATGCCAGACATATCCTGCACATTCTTGAACTGTTCAACTTCGGCCAGGAAATAGGGGTCGGTCTGTACATACTTCTTTACCTTGAAAACACTCTTACCTTGTATTACAATAGATTTGCTTCCATCGGGCATTTTGATGAGTTTAAGAATCTGTGCAACAGTTCCGATTTCATAAAGGTCACCCGGTTCCGGATCTTCCTGGTCTTTGTTCTTTTGTGTAATAATACCAATAGTTCTATGTGTCTCGTACGCTTGTTTAACAAGTGCAAGGGATCGGTCACGACCAACAGTTATAGGTATTACGACACCAGGAAACAGAACCGTATTTTTTAAGGGGAGAATTGGCAGTTGCTCTGGTATATCAGATTCGCTAAGTCTTCTTTCCTCTTCTTCTGAGAGTAATGGAATTGCTTGCTCAAAATCCTGAAAATCTTCTTCAGAAAAGTTTAGAAAGTCTTTAGCGTCGTTAAAAAATTTCATTAAATAGTATTTTAGATAGATAACTCTGTTTGGTATTGTTTAAACAAATATTGAACCAAACATATTGATCGGTACATTTCGTCATGTACAACAGTTAAAATCATGGCATAATTTCATGCTTTCATAGAAAAGCTGTCAAAAAGGCATATCGAAATTTAAAATTTGAGGCTTAAAGTACCAACATTCATCATTACTGGCCTGAAATCGTCGTTAGTATCTAACTGTTTAGCCATTGTACTTGCCGAAATACTTAGCCAGGAAGTATCAAAGCCAAAGCCCGCAGTGTAAATCACTGGTTCGTCTGTTTGGATTATGAAACCACTTTTAATAGATAGGTATGGAATCAGGTTAATTTCGTTGCCAAAGTGGAGCGAACTAAAGTCAGCTATTGTGTTCTGATTGCCTGTTTGTTGCTGGTACTCCATTCCAAGTTTGATTTTATTAAGTTCAATTCCAATTCCAGCTGAAAGAGTGGTAGGCGTTAGATAAGTTTCAGTCTTGGCAGATAACGGATCAGATTCAGCCGAGATCGGAATGTCAGAACTGATAAAATTGAAATAAGACTCGGGGCTGAATCTATACTCTTGATTTATGCTTCTAAGTGAACTCTTGTCGGTTGAATAATTAAAATTATCAATCTTTTTAGATTTTGAGTTTGTATGTGAGATGAATCCAATGTCATTTACTGCAACGGATAAACTTATTTGATAGTTTGAAACAGGACGTAGATCATTTCTTAGTCTGATACTGTTTCCGAGACTGAATCTCCAGATTAATCCGGCATCAAAACCGGCACCAAAACCCGATATCTGTGACCAATTGGGAGAATTTGTCGAGCAAGTAAATGGATTAGTTGTAGAGCCTGAACAATTGTTTCTGGAAGCTACTAAATCAAGGCTGTGTGATCGATTCACCTGATTGCCTTCCAGATTTGCTAATCTTGATTCTGAAACGAACGTGCCATTTATGTACTCGACAGGCAGAATCACTTTGGGGTTAACACCTACATAAATAGCACTTCGATTTCCAATGAGTCCGCTAAGTAGCCCCTGTTCCCAGGCGACTCCCAATGCAATTTCGTGACTGTAAGATGAAATCTGACTTAGGTCCCTGTTAAGAATATATTCGTTGTCATGATTGTTAAACGAGAAATCATACCATCCTCTGGACATTTCAGTTACAGAGATACCACGTAACCTGTGATTGATTGA
>CAZJZI010000045.1:0-20906 GCA_964550435.1 uncultured Chitinophagales bacterium
TTACTCTTGCCGAGTCACTTTTAGCGTAGTTCCAGATTGAATCTTCTGAAATTTTAAAAATGACTAGTCCGTTTAAATATTCTTTACTCAAGTTACTAAATTCGGGGAATACATCTTTGGTAACTGGAACTATCTGTTTTTCTGACATTGCATTGAAAAATTCATCACGGTAGCTAAAGTTATAGTTACGAGTAGATGTAGCGTCTGTATTTCCAATTAACCAATCTAGATACTCACCTAATGAATGCTGCGATTCATTTAATGTATAAATAGTCTGGTTCTTTACTTCCTGCGATAGCTGCAATGATTCGTAGGGTAAATCACCATTTTCGCGAATTAGTGTTTCAAAGGAGGTGAGCACTTCTTCATTAACGGATTCTTTCCCGCTACTTCGTACATTCTGCAGTGTATAAGCTTTGTTATTGCGATATCTCGGTAGAGATTGCAACCTACCGTTAAGTTCGTTCAAGCGTTGCTCCTCAGAAACATAGGTTCTGATAGAATCCAGTCGTACAACATGAACTCCATAGCCACTAAAGAATGGTTCTGTCACATCTCCGGGTGCGGACATATTCATAATCACTTCAATAAATCGAGGGTCATATCGTCCATGGTTTACCCAACCAATACGACCTTCGACCGGCCCCGATTGTGGATCTTGAGAATAGTTCTGGACAAAATTCGCCCAATCAATCTGACCTGATTTATACTCATTATACCCAACCATAGCCTGTTCAATTATCTCCTCAATCTGGTCATCACTTGGAACACGTAAATATACGTGAGACACTAATCTATCGGGGCTAGATTGCCTGATTTCATGGAGTTTAATGATATGATATCCAAACTGAGTTCTGAAAGGCATAGATATGTCACTAGGTTCTAAAGAATAAGCCACATCTTCAAACTCCTTTACTGCCCATCCAGCAGAAAAATAACCTAATGCCCCGCCAACACTTCGTCCATTTTGTACGCTGGAATAAACTGTACTTAATGAATCAAAATCTGCGCCTCTTCCTGCTTTGGTACGGGCTTCGATAAGTCGGTTATGAGCTGTTAACGTATCAGACGGAGTTGGATTCGCCGGGAGTGTTATGAGTATGTGAGATGCATTGAGTTCGATTTTTGATCGCTCGTCGAGTTCATTTAGTAATTCGATTTTTACTTTATTCTCCAACCAGTATGGAAAAGCTGTTTGAAGTTCGTAAGTCCCAAGTTCGGTTAGAATGTCTTCATTCTCAAAAAGATCTGCGTCTCGAGCAGATTCAAGTTTTGATCTATAATCAATATAAAGCGGTAAAAAATCTTTTAATGCAGTTACCAATGAGTCATTAATAATCTGCGAGTCGCTTTCAATTGATGTTCTGTTAAATTGTTGGAACAATTCGGACAAATAGATATTGTTACCACGAACTTCACCAACTTTGATGTCATTCATTTGGGAGGTGGAACTCTGAGAGGCACCACAACCAGATACAACAATTACAGTTAAAATGGATAGATAATAACGATAGCTTTTCATCTGATGTTTGATCTGTTGTTTATTCTGTAACGATTAGTATTGTGTTAAATCGGGTCAAATATACACCATATATAGGTATTATGTCCCGTGTTTAACGAAGAAATCTATTCCGTATTACCAGTGATTGTAGGATAATGAAGATCTAAAATAATACGCCGGCCAAAGTAGCGGTCATTAAATTGGCAAGTGTACCAGCAAAAACGGCTTTAACTCCAAATTTTGCTAATTCCGCCTTTCTGTTTGGTGCAATTCCACCAATGCCACCGATTTGAATTGCAATTGAAGCTAAATTTGCGAAACCACATAGTGCAAATGTGGCCATAAAGATTGTTTTTTCTTGTAACTGTTGATTCAAAACGAATTCAGAAAGATCTATATATGCTATGAATTCAGTCAATACGATTTTTGTCCCAAGCATTGATCCCACGCTAAACGCGTCTTCCCATGGTACTCCTATGGCAAATGCAATTGGAGCAAAAAGATATCCAAGTATACTTTGTATGGTAATATCTAGTACACCTATTTCAAGACCTACAAGTGAGCCAACTGTCTGGGGAACAGTACCCGCCCATCCCAGAAAACTATTGATAAGAGCAAGCAATGCAATGAAAGCCAGTAACATAGCACCAACATTTAAAGCTAGTCTCAGACCTTCTGCAGCTCCACTAGATGCTGCATCTATGCCATTAGCATCTGTTTTTTCGATAGAAACCTTAACGTCACCCATCGTTTCGGGCTTTTCTGTCTCTGGATAGAGGATTTTGGCAATGACCAAAGCGGCGGGGGCAGCCATTAAACTCGCACCTAGAAGCTGTTCAGCAAATAGTTGTCTTCCAGCTTCTATAGTAATCCCATGCGATTGAGCATAAGAATCGCCGAGCATTTGAATATAAGCCGCCATTATACCGCCAGCGATTGTCGCCATACCACCAGTCATGACAGCAAGTAATTCAGATTTGGTCATTCTCTCGACATATGGTTTGACTACCAGTGGCGCTTCAGTTTGACCAACAAAAATATTAGCAACTACAGACAGCGATTCAGCACCTGATGTACCCATTACACGTCTCATTCCAGATGCCATAAATTTTACAACTGCCTGAAGTATACCATAGTGATATAATATAGTTGTCAGTGAGGCAAAGAATACAATTGTTGGAAGGACCTGGAAGGCAAAAAAGAAACCCAAGCTACCTTCTATACCGGGTCCTTTAGCCAAATCACCAAAAATAAACGCAGCGCCCTCTGTAGTAAACTCCAATACAACAACAAAGAACGATGATACTAGACTGAAAAATTGTTTAGGCCAACCAAGTGGTCCAAAAATTTCGGACATAGCAGAGCCTTTTAGGATAAAAACTGCAAGAGTAAGTTGGATTAGTAACCCTGTTCCTACGAGTCGCCAGTTTACTGCTTTACGATTATTGCTGAACGCCAGAGCCAGCAAAATTATGAATGCCATTCCTAGAAAGCCGCGTAATATATCCATCGACGTTTAACGTTTATTGATTTGTATTAAATTCATTTCTGGAAATTCGTTTTCCTCTGCGTAAATCATGGGGTGGGCGGAAACAACCTCGAGACCGCGGTTCATAAGCATCAGATTCACCCACAAGTATTCGATCTTCACTATTTACAACCCTCTGAGAATAACTAGCAATTGCACCCGATTCTGCACATATGGCATGTAGTTTAGTTACATATTCAGCGATAGCCATAAGCTGAGGCATTGGTTCAAATGGGCGTCCCAGATAATCCATATCTAACCCAGCAATAAGGACTCTCTTGCCGTCATTTGCCAATGTATTAGCCACATCAATGAGTCGATTGTCGAAGAATTGAGCTTCGTCAATCGCAACAACTTCGGCGTTACCGGTTAGTAAAACAATCTGATCGGCTGTTTCAGCAGAAAGACTAGGTAGCTTATTCAAATTATGAGAAACTACCATTTCATCATCATAGCGTTTGTCAATCGGAGGTTTTACGATAACCACTCTCAATCCTGCAATTTGTGCCCTTCGGGCTCTCCGGATCAATTCTTCCGTTTTTCCACTGAACATTCCACCACAGATTACTTCAATCCACCCGGTATTTGTAGGGTGAAAGGACGGTTCATTTATCATATCTGCTATTTATGACCTTTAATGGTTTTGTGTTGCTTTCTCATGTCGTAAATGAGCCAGAAAATAGGGAATACAGGAATCAATACCGCAAGTATTAGCTTGGTATTTTTTGTGGCGTTTTTATCGGGTAAACCTGAAATTCCGGCAATCCCAGCGAACCAAAAAATAAAACAGATAAATAAGAATAATGAAATCAGAACAGATCCTGCGAACCCGAACTGACCATAGAACCATTGAAGCATAATGATTAACGATGTCTATCAATAAAATGCGTAACTTTAGGTCAATATAATCAGGAAATAAAACAATTATTTAAAAAATGCTTCCAGTAGTTTCTATTGTCGGAAGACCAAATGTTGGGAAGTCAACTATATTTAACAGGTTGATAGGTGAGCGGAAGGCTATTGTTCACGACTTTTCAGGCGTAACCAGAGATCGTCATTATGGGCAATCTTTTTGGGGTGGACGTGAATTCAATGTAATAGATACTGGTGGTTATGTCCCTGATGATCCAGATGTAATGCTAAAAGGGGTTAGAGAACAGGTACATTTAGCCATTGACGAGTCGGATGTAATTCTTTTCGCTGTGGATGTTGAAACAGGGATAACCGACTTAGACAAAGCTATTGCAGATATTCTGCGAAGACAGTCGAAACCAGTACTCGTTGTGGTTAATAAAGCCGATAATGAACGACGTGGATGGCAAGCTGCAGAATTCTACGGAATTGGGTTTGATAGAATTCATGCAATTTCTGCCGTTAATGGAACTGGTACTGGCGATTTAATGGACGAAATTGTGTCACTTCTACCAGATTCTGAACCACTGGTCGAGTCTAAGGTGCCGAAACTGGCCATTGTAGGACGTCCAAATGTAGGTAAAAGTAGTTTGGTCAATGCACTACTCAAGCAGGAGAGGAGTATTGTTACCGATATCGCAGGAACAACTAGAGATTCGATCAATTCAACATTGATTTACGAAGATCGTGAATATATACTCGTTGATACGGCGGGGTTACGACGTAAAACAAAAGTGCAAGAAAACATAGAGTTTTACAGTACAATAAGAACCCATAAAGCAATTCAGGAGTGTGATGTGGCCATCATACTGATCGATGCAACATTAGGTTTCGAAGCACAGGACATCCGAATTCTGGTCGAAGCTGAGAAATTCAATAAAGGAATTGTATTGGTTGTAAATAAATGGGATCTCATAGAAAAAGAGACGAATACATTCAAAGAATTTCAAGACGCAATCTATCAAAAGATTCCTGATATGAAGTACGTACCTATTTTGTCAATATCGGCTCTTACTAAGCAGCGTATTCACAAAATATTGGATGTAGCTGATACTGTGATTGAGAATAGAGCCAGAAAAATTTCAACTTCACACTTTAATACGTTTCTTGAAGGTATTCTCAAAGAAAAACCAGTACCAGTAGCTCGTGGAGTCCAGCTAAAAATCAAATATGCGACTCAAGTCAAGACATCGCCACCTGTTTTTGCCTTTTTTATGAATAAACCTCAGGAACTTCCTGCTAACTACAGAAGGTTCATTGAGAATCGACTACGTGATTCTTTTGATTACACTGGAGTTCCAATTACGATGGTGTTCAAGGAAAAATGAATCTAAATATACTTTTTGCATTGAAGGTATCCGCGTTTCGGATTATCTTTAAAAATTGACAACATTCGAACACGAATCCAGTTATAACATGTCTCAAAATCTCGAGAAACCACTTCTTAATGCTCTAAATGAAGGTTACGAAAACGAACGAAACCTGAATGCATTAGAGAAGGCCTATCTTCCTGAAATAGTCAAGGGAATGTGGTATACGTTTAAACAAATGTTTAAACCTAAGTTTACCATGATGTATCCTGAAGAACAGTGGAATCCACCATCAATATTCAGGGGCCGTCCTGTTCTGGTTCAAGACAATGGAAAAGAACGTTGCGTGGCTTGTGGATTGTGTGCACGCGCTTGTCCACCTTTAGCAATCAGTATGCAGGCTTCAGAAAATTCTGACGATCCCAAAGAGAGATTCCCTGATTTTTTCGAGATTAACATGCTTCGATGTATTTACTGTGGATTCTGTGAGGAAGTATGCCCTGAAGAGGCTATTGTAATGTCTAAAGATTACGATATTACATTCAAGAGTAGGGAAGAGGCTGTCTATGGTAAAGATAAACTGCTTATACCAAAAGAAGACCTTAAAGAACGTCTTGATTACTTACGAGAATACAAAAACAAACAATTTGGACAATTTTGGGACTTCCCAGAGGAAAACAATATCCATTCTGTGAGAAATCGTGACAAACGATGGGAAACCAGTCTTTCATTAGTTGAAATGCTTGAAGCTCGTAGAGAGCAGGAAAAAGCATCCAATTAATCCCTATGGGCATGCCTAAAGACCCGCTCAGTACAGTAATAGCAGATCTTCAATATTTGGTCGATGAACTGGAAGCATTAAAATATCTTATTGATGTTGTTCCTGTTTATGAACGACCCGGTGACGAACTGTCTGTTTGCGAGCATATACGATTGATTTATTTCGCTCAAGAAAAAATCATTAGTGCAATAGATGATCCGACAACTAACTCAAACATTCAGTTTGGAATACAGTACTTATCTGAAGAGTACAAGAGGCAAAGATCAGATTTCTTAGTTGAGCAAAAAAAAGGAGTTCAACATTATATCAATAAATTGATTCAAGCTAGAGTTGGTCTTCTGAAAACCTACTCAGATAATTCTAAAAAGCTAAATGACTCTACATTGAATTATCTCGTTCAACTGATTAAACTGGAACGTGCAATATTCAAAGAAATGGCCGAAAAAGTTCTCGCTATAAATAAAGAAGCATGAAACTGGTAGAAATTGGTCAATTTATTATTGAATTGGTCTTGATCTTACTTTTGACAAGGCTTTCACTTTTATTTTTCCGGCAAGGTTTATCATCAGATCAACGGCATAAACTGTTTTATGCGTTTGCAGCCCTCTTATATGGAATTGTTATTAGCTTTGATATAGTACTGACCACTTATAGCTTTAACAGTCCTGCTTCAATCTCTTACATAAAAGATTGGGTTAACATAACAGCTGTAATCTTGTCTCTAAGTGCATTGGGTTTAATGATACGAGAATCAAAGCCCAAAATTGCTCGTGCACCAGTTGTGTTGGCCTTTATACCATTTCTAATATTAGCAGTGTATCCCTTTGTTGCTGATACGTTTGTGCTTAAACGATTTGTTTTTTTACTACTAGAAGGAGGAGGGATACTTATAGCACTTCTAATGTATACGAATCACTACTCAAAGCAATCAGACTATAAATATATTTTGATTTTTACAGCCTTATTGGCATTGGTAGTTACTTTGAACTTATTCTTTAATCAGTTGGTTATTCTGACCATGACATTGGCAGTAATAACCGTCTATGGAATATATAAAACTTATAAAATCAAAGAACTTCAATTTTAATAACAGGATATGGTTAATATCAATCAGAATGCTCCGAATTTCACACTGAAAGATTCAGAAGGGAATGATGTTTCATTAAGTGATTTCAAAGGAACTCCAGTAGTTCTCTTGTTTTTTCCACTTGCATTTACAGGAGTATGTACAAAAGAATTATGCTCAGTTCGTGATTCGATCAGTGTCTATAATTCTTCAAGTGCTAAAGTTCTTGCTATTTCTGTAGATAGCTTTTTTACACTTGCTCAGTTTAAGAGTCAACAGAATTTGAATTTCCCATTGCTAAGTGATTTCAATAAAGAAGTCTCACAAGCATATGGTGCTTTCTATGAAGAATTCTTCGGGATGCATGGCGTCTCTAAGCGTGCTGCTTTTGTTATAGACTCAAATCAAAATATTGCCTATGCTGAAGTATTAGAGAAAGCAAGCGATCTACCAAATTTTGAAGCTTTACAGGACACTCTGCAAAGAATAAATAACTGAGATTAACCTGGATGGTATCGAAAAGAAGGGAGTAATAAGATATTCCCTTTTTCTTTCAATATTTATTACTTTACATAATATATATTATACGACTTTTGCTATTATGATAAAATACTATTCATTATGTATGATGATTACAATTCCAGTAATTCTTAAAAACCTATACCTGCATAGAGGCAATTTTCTTATTCAATGCAAATAAGACAAGTGCAACGATTCCCCATTGAACCAAACAAGTCATTACAGAAAAAGGATCCAATGGATTAAACCAGGTTTCTGGAGCAAATTCAAATGCGGAACGATATATCCACCATCCGAGTAGCACAACTACTTGAATTGGAATCAGGTATTTAATAACAAAGTCATATACCGATCCTAATCGAATTGAGGAATCCGAAATATTTATATTCTGTACCCTAAACTGTGTAGCCCCACTCCTGATGACTACAAAGGCAATAAAGGCACCGGAAATCATTAAGCCAAGTCCCCAAACGAAATCCTGATTGGCAAAAACCTGAAGGTTCATTGCCGATGGCAATCCAAACACAAATCCAGCAAAACAGATCCACATCGTTGCCGACTTTCTTGATATTCCCATATCTACAAAAGCTTTTGCAGGTAATTCAACCATTGAAACCAACGAGGTGAAAGCAGCAAATGACAGTGCAAGAAAGAATAAAATGGCAAATATCCTTCCGCCTGGGATCTCTAAAAATAATTGGGGCATCCAAATAAAGGTAAGTCCTGTTGAAGCTGGCCCCGAAGTTCTCATAACTTCAAGGATTTCAGAATTAGACATGGTAGCCCCAAGTGTTCCAAATACAGTGGAGAATACAATTACTGCAGACATTAAACTGATGAGATTATTCCCAATACCAGTCTGTAGTGCCGCTAAGGTTATATTATCTGACTTTTTCATGTAAGCAGCATAAGTAAGAATTAACCCCCAACCTGCTCCTGTATCCCATGCGTTCTGAGTCAAAGCTTCTAGCCAAACACTTGGCTGGAGTAAAGTTGACCAATCAGGTGTAAACAAATATCTGATTCCTTCTATGCTACCAGGAAGTGTCACCGCTCTGACAAAAGAGATTATTAGAATTAAAATAAGCAAAGGAATTAGTATTGTACTGACTCTTTCTATGGCTTTAACCCCTTTTAATATTACAAATCCAGCCATGGTCATAGCTACTCCATGAAACAAAACCGGAAACCATGAAGATTGAAAAGCATCCCAGTAAGCCAATGCAGCCAAGTTATCTTCAGGTAAAGGGAAAAACACAGCTGATCCGAAGTAATACAAACACCATCCAGTTACCACACTGTAATAAAACATGATAGCAACTGCCACAAAGCCAACAAAACCACCCATCCAGGCAAATTTTTCTCCAATCAGTTTCTTGAATGATCCTATTGTTCCACGTTGACCGGTTCTACCTATAGCATATTCAGAAATTATCAATGGAATTGACCACAAAATTAAGAATGTTAACCAAGCAATGAGAAAAGCGCCTGCCCCCTCTTCACCACCACTGTTTGCAGCAATTCTCGGAAATCTCCAAATATTCCCAGTACCAACTGCAATTCCAAGTACACTTAAAATGAGTCCCCATCTGGAGGAAAAACTTTCTGAGACATGAGTTTTGTTTTCAGACATACATCATAGACCTATTATATTAACTATATGCTTTTCAACATAATAGCTTTTGTCGCTTCGTAACGATTCTAAATACATGTTTCCAATTTTACCGGCAATGTCGGCACTGATATCGGCGGCCAATATACGCACGAGATAATAATCTTCCGAATCCTGATTGATTCGATGTACCCATGGTAGATGATTTTGATCGAGATGTGCACGAATACTTCTAATAATTTGCAACCTGATTTCAGGTGCTGATTCTAATTCATAGGCTTGCATCAATATTCTAAGAAGAGAATCAGATTCTGCAATTCTGTGTGATAAGTAATTCACTGCTTCTGAACGAATTAGCTCGGATGGATGAAGTAATCTTGAAATCCACTCGTCTATTGAAATGTTTTCAAGATATTCAGCAATGATTAATCTTTCAGGGTCTACATCTATAACTGAGACAGAATCAACTGGTAAAGGAATTCTAAACTCTGATTGTTGATCTTTCAATGTAAATACAGTAGTGAATTCATTACCATAATTGTCCAGGTATCTGATTGGAATTGATAACTTGAAAATGGGTTGATTCTCGAAGGTTTGAATCTGTTCAAACGAAATGATAGGGTTAGACCCTGTGTAGTTATAATTCACTAAAAGTTCGGGATGACCGGAACTTAATAGCCATTGTTCCCAGTACCAGTCATGATCTTCGCCAGTAACATGACGAAATGCATCCCTTAGGTCCGTCCATTTCACTGATTTGAATTCATTCCGTTTTAGATAGTAGCGTAATCCCTCCCACCACAATTCGTCCCCAATTAAATGATGATACTGTCGAAGTACAAGACCCATTTTTTCATAGGTATGTCTATCATACATATCCTCGGGTACTGAATATTGGTCAAATATTATTGGGCGTCGTTTGGTCTCAGATTCTCTGAAGTACGCATTACGATCTTCAAGTGCTTTTACTAAAGCACGACTCTTACCATTATGGTAGACTCTGAACAAAGTCTCAAAATAATTTGCAAAGCCCTCGTTAAGTGGCAAGTTAGCCCAATCTTCGGTTGTTACCAGGTTTCCAAACCATTGATGAATTAGTTCGTGCACTAAAAGATCTTGGTGAGTGACGTCGATTTGTTGTCTTTCGGTCAGTTGTATGTGTTCGAAATAGAATGAAGCCGTTGTATTTTCCATTCCTCTTGCAATAAAATTCCGGACCGGGACTTGGGCATATGTTTCCCATGGATACGGATACTCGAGTTGACTTGCAAAGTAACTGAGCATAGTGTCGGTATCCTTAAAAATTGAGTATAGATATGGAGAGTATTTCTGTTCAGCATAATAACTAAGTATAACATCGTCATGGAACTGATTTGCATTTACATATTCACCGGCTGCTATTGCGATTAAGTAAGGGGCGTGTGGTTTATCCATAACCCAATAATCTGTACGTAAACTGTCTCCTGATTCTACGGCACTTCTGATTAGTTTTCCATTTGATATCGTGGTGAAACTCTCTGGTACTTGAATCCATTGCTCTGTAGTTGTCCTTTCTGCTGGATGATCAATAGTTGGAAGCCAGAAACTATTATCCTCAGGTTGCCCTAAGGTCCATACTTGAACTGGTAGGTTAGGATACTGATCGTTTGGAACAACAAAATATAATCCACGATTTGGTGGAGTAGCAATATATTCAACCCTGATAAACAATGAATCACCCGTCGAATAACTTTTATGGAGTGGAATACGCACCAAAGAAGAATCTCTGACAAAAGGGATTTCTTTGTTATCAACCCCATTTCTTAAAGAATTGATCTGAGTAGTTTTTGAATCCAAGATTAACTCGGTATTCGAATCAATAATACTCGTAAAAAACAGTTCAGTGGATCCAATAACTTCTTTCTTTTCAAAATCAAAACGAACCCAAATCTTTTGATGATGTAAATCCCAAGTCCTTTCACGAAGTATTTGTGGTTTACCTTTGGGTACAAACCACGTTCTCAAGGGTGTTACTTCCTCAAATTCGATACCATTTTCAAAAGTGTCTGTAGATTCTGAATTCTCAATGGACTCTGAATCGGTTAATAAACTTGAGTTTGCCGCACACGCTGAAACAGATACAGTAAGAATTAGAACCAGCAAATAATTTAATCCAATAAACTTCGTTGATTTTGAATCCATTTTACAGTCTTTATTTTGATATATGAGTCAGGTATGCCTATTATTCGGGCTTACACGTTAATCACTGAATATACAACGTCTCAACGACAGCCGCGAAATAAGTTATCGAATCTATGCAAACGGATCACAAGAGTTTAAACAAGTATATCGCTATTGGTTCATTCTTTTCAGCGTTCATCTTGTATTTGTTTACAATGCCCCCCACAACCAGTTTTTGGGACTGTCCTGAGCGGATAGCATGTTCGTACATGCTTCAAATCCCACACCCTCCTGGCGCACCACTATATTTGATTATTGCCAGAATGTTTTCAATGTTCGTATCACCGGAGAACGTTGCTTACAGTATTAATATGATGAGCGTCGTCGCCTCTTCAATATCAATTATGATGTTGTATTTAATCATCGTACGATTTGTTCGTGAATTTAAGGGGAATCCAGATACATACGATACATTCGATAGAGTGGCACTTTATGGTGGTGCTGTTATTGGAGCTTTTACATTCGCAGTTTCGGATTCTTTTTGGTTCACAGCAGTAGAAGCCGAAGCTTATGCTATTTCGTTATGTTTTACTTCAATTTCGGTTTGGCTAGTTCTCAAATGGTCAGAGATGGCCGAGAATCCGGGCTCTGAACGATGGTTAGTATTAATTGCTTATGTTTTCGGACTTGCTTTTGGAGTCCACCTACTAAGTTTGTTATCTATTTTTATGGTGGCCTTGATCATCTATTTCAGAAATTATGAATTCTCCATAAAGGGATTCCTAATCACGGCTGTGTTATCTGTCGGAGCATTTTTTCTCATTTTCCCTTTCACTATCATTCAATTACCAACGATCGCAGGTAATTTTTCAGATATGACCGCAGGACTCTTAGGTCCGGCATCCTTTTTCATTATTTTGATTGTTTTCGTTGTCGGTGGAATCTATTACACCCACAAAAAAAGAATGCGTTTGGCCAATGTTTTACTTTTGGCTTATGCCTCCATACTTATTGGCTATTCCAGTTACACCTTGATCTATGTTAGATCTAAGGTTGATCCTCCTATAGATCAAAATTCACCTGATACTGTTGACAGTTTTATCAGTTATTTGAAACGTGAACAATATGGTGCCACCCCACTTCTGACAGGATATTCATATAATAACCAGACTGGATCCATTGACCGCTCTTATGAAAAACTATTCCCAAGACGTCATTCAAGCGAGGCACGACATCTGGAAAAATATGCACAGTATTCATCAGATCTGGATTACTTCTGGAATTATCAGATTGGTCATATGTACTTTCGATATTTCGCATGGAATTTCATTGGCAGGGATTCTGACGTCCAGGATGCAAGATGGATTTCAGGTTTTGAACAAAGTCAGAATACTGATAACCCAGCCCATAACCGGTATTTTTATCTCCCATTTTTTATCGGATTACTTGGGATGCTTTTCCATTTTCGGACCGATTGGAAGCGAGCATTGAGTGTTCTAGCGTTATTCCTTGCTACAGGCGTTGCAATTGTGTTCTATGTAAATCAGTTTCCATTTCAACCTCGAGAACGTGATTATTCGTATACCGGTTCCTTTTTTGCGTTCTCTATTTGGGTTGGTCTCGGTGCTTCTGGTATGCTTTTTATGCTCAAAGATCTGCTTAAGAACAAAATACAAGGTGCATATGGATTAATACTTTTGTTGTTTTTTGCACTTCCTGTGTGGATGGGCAGTGAGAATTATGACGATCATGATAGAAGTTTACAATATGTAGCTCCCGATTATGCGTATAACTTACTGAATTCATTAGCTCCATATGCCATTATCTTTACCAATGGAGATAACGATACCTTCCCACTTTGGTACCTTCAGGATGTCGAAGGCGTGCGCCGTGATGTGAGGGTTGTTAATTTGAGCTTATTAAACACACCATGGTACATTCTTCAGATGAAGAATAAATACAACTATGAAGCACCTCCAGTACCGATATCTTACACAGATGACCAAGTTGAAAACATAGAAGATAAATTCAGTTTCCAGCGCCCTAGTGACTTCTATAGACCTCAAGAACTAGTAATTCCTGTAAATAAAGATCTTTTGCGAAGTGCTTTCGAAGACACTTCCAGAATTGGAGAATTGATAATAACAGGAGAATCGGATAATTTCTTTGATGTACCTTATACCCCTGAACTGTCTTTTGGTATTCCAGTTGATCAGTTAGACGATGAAATCCGATGGTTTTATCAGGGTAATTATCTGGGAAGCGATCGTCAAGGAAATGAGCTATACTACACCCGAATTCAAGATGACATCATTCTTGATATTCTGCGAACAAATCAATGGGTTAGACCTGTCTATTTTGCAATAACTGTTTCGCAAGACGGTCAACTCAACATGCAACCATATTTTCGTCTGGAAGGTAAAGCATTTCGTGTGGTTCCTGTCCGTCAGAGTCAACAGTTTGGGTATGTTGATCCAGTTATTCATGGAGAACGTTTACGAGAATTTCGATTCCGTGAAATCGATAATCCTGATGCATATTTTGATGAGAATATCCGTAGAATGGTAGATAATTACAGAACTGTGATTACCCGTCAAGCTCAGGCATGGGTAGAGTTGAATCAACCCGACAGCGCTAGGTATTGGTTACGCTGGGGAGAAGACATGATTCCTTTCGAAACTATAGAAGGTGACATGACTTCAATGGTCAGCTATGCATATAGATATGCCCAACTCAATGACTTTGAAAGGGCGACATCATTGGCTGATAAAGCCATCCAGAAACTAGAAAAATCGCTAACCTATAACGTTCGTCAGATTAATATTCTGGATGACAGAATTGCCATGATACAAAATGAAATCGAAGAGAATAGAACAAATCTTTCTAAAAGACAGGCACTTGAACAAGAACTAAGATCATTCGCTTCATCACGTGATAACTTAGTTTCTGAAATATCGTTTGATTCAAGTAGATTCATGATTGTTCAACGCATATTTTATATGGCAGATATGAATGATAGAGCGGCAGAAATTACAGCTTATGTTGCTGCAACCACTGACGGACGTGTCCCCTTCCCGACAAATGAAGAGGAAAACCTTCGTAATGTTCAGCGAATCTATGGTGATTAAGCATCTGTTAATTATTATCAGATATCAGTATATTTAACTGATATAAACTTTATCAATTATGGTACACGAATTTAGCATTGAAAATCTTAATCTGATTGGCCAAACGCTCGGTGTTGAACCTAAACTCAACGGGAACGTGTATCGTTTCGAGCTGCAGGATGAAGAAAAGACTCGGAAATTAGCTCTTGAAATCATACCGGATTTAATCATAGAAGGGCGACCAACAAATTTGATTTCAGTATACTCTCACAACACATTCCTTCAGTTACATAACTGTGTTGGATTTGTATCATCTGACATTTTGAATCAGGTAACATTTTTCGGTAAAACTGATAATACGACCTCGGGTTTGATTATTGAAAAGGAAGCCGGTTGCAGCTATTACGCAAATGTTGATGATACCATTTTGAAAGGTGATTTTACAAAATTACCTACAGAGCTCATGATGTGTTCTGTAGCTCTTTCTCTTACAGATAGTATCGATTTTGAAGGATTTTCATTCGAGTAAACATCCATAACTGATAATCATTTGATCGACATTGAAGTTTTCAACGAATCGGGACTCGACATTCCAATAAAAACGGAAGAGTTTTGCAGACTTGCAGATTCAATTTGCAAGGGTGAAATGAAAAATATCAGTTGGCTTGAACTTGTCTATGTTGATGAAAATGGCATAGTCGATGTCAATAAACGATTTTTGGGCAGATCTTACATTACCGATGTCATTACGTTTAGTTACTCGGACGAAGATCAGAATATCAGGGAAATTGAAGGCACTATATACATGTGCAATCAACGTATTCGAGAACAATCAAGTGAGTTAAATACATCTGTTGAAGAAGAATTTAAACGCATATTTGTTCACGGTGTTCTGCATTTATGTGGTTACAACGATGATTCAAGCGAGTCTAAAGATAAAATGACAACCCTTGAGAATAAATACCTTTCCTGAGTCTTCATGCAACATAATATTGTCGATTTAATAGTTTATTTAGCCAAAAGAATCAGAACTGGTGATCCGATTTCTGAAATATTGTCTGATGGATCAAAAACGTTTGATAAATCAGAGATTTCTGCAGCCTATTCTTGGATTTTGCAACGACATCCGAATGGAAAGAACCCACAATCTGAGGCAACATTAAATGGATATAAACGCCTTGCCAAAGAAATAAAAGGCAAAAAAAACAGCCCTACTACAAAGCCCGTAGATTCTGAACATAATCACCGGGTCCTGCATTATGCTGAAAGATTATTAATTACGCCTGATGCTTATGGATATTTACTTGAGTTGGTAGAAATTGACATCATTGATCAAACCACTATGGAAGCGATCATAGACAAGGTAATGTTCCATTCGACCGAGCGAATTACTCTTGAGTCGGTTAAAACTATGATTCAGGAGTATTTGTTTGAATCTCAAAAAGCTGCAAAAGTACACTCTTCTTTTCTTCGCGGAAGTGAATCGATTAACTGATTCATACCGTATAACCGGACTTTCACGAAATTAAATTTAATATGAACGACAATGCTGATAAAAAGTCAACGTTGATTCGATTAGCACAACTTGCACAAAGCAAGGTAAAGGGAGATCATCCTCTTGAACTAAAAGACTCATCACAAACAACTATAGTCGATCGTGCAGACCCTAAACCATCGAGAATGGTTGCTCTAAGAGTGATTCCGTGGGTTTTATTTGTCGGGTTTATAGTAAGCTTTTTTTATGATTTTGAGGGTGAATCAATAAAATTATTATCCTATACTTTTTCAATCGAAGGTCTGCTGAAAATCCTTTCTATAAGTGGATTAATTGGATTCTTCACGAATTGGGTCGCTATAATCATGCTCTTTCGACCACAAGTGAAGCGTCCGCTACTCGGACAAGGTCTTGTACCCGCACAAAAAACTGTAATTGCTGAAAAGCTTTCGAATGCAGTTAATAAAAACCTTATAAATCCTGAACAGATAAAAATCAAACTTTCACAGTCCGGGATATTGGCAAATGTTTTAAAAGAATTAGAATCGGGGATTTCAAACCTTAGTAATGATGAAGAATTTAAAGATGAGCTATTTCAGATAATAGCAGATTCAACCAGAGAGTATTTAAAGGATCCTGTAGTCAGAGAAAATATCACATCTGTTTTAATGGAACATTTGGAAAGCTCTTTTAGTGAAAAATCTATTGAAAAGTATATTTTCAAATTGTACAGAAACCTCAGAAAAGAGCAACTTATTAAGACGATTGATAACGCAATATTGACTATTCCAGACACTATTTATACACATAGGAGTAGTTTTTCATCGACCATTAATTCAATTCCAGATGAAATTAGTTCTCATAGCGACAAAATCGAAGAGTTTTTAATATCTGGAATCGATGAGATTCTACATAGAATTGACCTAAGATCACTTATCGAAGACAATCTTAATCGTTTTGATGAAGGACGATTAGAAGAGCTTATCAAGAGTTCAACTATTGATCAACTGAATTATATAAAGTATCTGGGAGCTATTCTTGGTGTTCTTGGTGGACTAGTGATTTGGAACCCAATGGTTTCTATAGTGTTTCTGGGAACCTTATTTGTAACTTATTTTACGATGGATTCGATACTGCATAATTTCAGAAAGAATTTGTAATTCCAAAGTGTATTTTCCCATTAATCCATGAATCGTCGCTGCTTATAGCATAGGATATATTAAAAATCCCTGGTCGGACTTTGTAAGAAATACCAAAACCCGATGAATAGATTCTATCATAATCTAAGTTATAATCTGTTGTTCCTAGTTTGTCGGGCGTCCATATATAAGCACCACTTACAAACGTAAAAAGGTAACTAGTAGAATCCAACATCCATCTCCCTTCTACAGAAGTCATAGAATATCCCGCTAGTCTGAACTGCTCTTCTCTGAAACCACGCATCGAATGAGTACCACCAAAACGTGCTTTGTCTATGTCGAAATAACGGTCCTGCACCGTATGGATGAAGCTTTGAGTTGGGACAATGACCAATCGATTCCTAATAGGTAAATAACGGGAATATTTCAGCTCAAGCGAGCTTATTGAATATCCACGAGATTGTGTATCGTCAATATTATCGTCAGTTATATTTACGAAACCAGAAGATAACTTAGCCATAAATGTAGAACCATATGTAGGTACTCTCCAATTATTAAGTGAATTGAAAGTAAATCCGAGACTAAATTCTCTCCTACTCTGGTTAAGTTGGTTTAAGTTTTGTATCGAATCTGAGTTGGAAACTCGATTATACTTAAATCCAACGTTTAGACTCTTGTTAGTATTAACTCTCCATGAGGCTGATGTTAAAGATGCAATACTTAGATAGGTTGAATCAATCTGTCTTAATTCAACTCCTAAACTATACCCAAAAGGAAAACGACTTATTTGAAACTGATCGTACAGTAGATCCAAACCACTTTGAGCCGTACCAGACCGGTTGAAGTGAATATTTAGACTACTTGCGGCGGTAAACAAATGGTTTAAAGTAAGGTTACCTTGCCCGATCAATCGATAATTGCCATCCACTTTAGGTTCTAATCCCAAAATTAAATCAATTGTACTACTGCGAACTTCATCTATAGAAAAAATAATATTATACAGGCTATCTGATTTTGAAAATCCATTGAAACGTGCGTCTGATATGTATACCGAACGGTTTAGTCTGGATAGTGATTCATCAATAAAAACAGGTGAAAAGATTTCATTGTCTTTCCATCCAGAAATCTCCTTTAAAACAGAATCGGACAGGTAATTGTTACCTATGTATCTGATATTTGAAATGGTTACGAGGTCACCAGTATCAACATTAAGTGTTACAGAGACTTCATTTTCTACTTGATTATTAATGTCAGATAATGATATAGTTGCGAAGGGTCTTCCACTGCGGTTGAAGGAGTCCATCAACGTATTCATACATTCACTTAATGCTATAGAACTGAAGAATGAACCAATAAGAGACTCACATAATGAGCTGCCGTCCAAATCAATGATTCTATAAAAAGTACTCCTGGGTCCTTTTGAAAAAAATAACTCAGTTTGAATTTCATCTTTACCTCTTATTGAATCGATTTTCGAGTTAAAATAACCTTCTGAGATTAAAAGATTGATGAGGTTTCTTGATTCCGTGGCGAGGCTAGTGGAATCAGTAATTGGAATCCGTACGACTATAGAAGTTTCAGAACCATTTAATATTGAATCTGGTTTTACTAAAAAAGGCTGTTGAGCGTCACTGTAAACAGGGAAACTCAACAGCCCTAAGGTTAGGAGTAGTATGAAATGATTTGCCTTCACAAGGAAGGAAATTATCGTTTATTCGATAATTTCTCTAACAAAACCTGGAAGTGCAAATGAAGCCTGATGCATTTCATAATTATAGTACTTAAGTGATGATTCAAATCTTGGCAAACCAGATTTTACTCTTTGTAAGACTTCATTAGACAATGGGTCAACCCCTTTGCTAGCATACGCCATAGACCACATTCCAGTTGGATAAAGCGGTATATAAGCGAGATACATTTTTGATAAGTCGAATGCATTTTTTAAAGCCCCAAAAACGGACTGCATACTTTCATGATAAGAACCTACCCATGGACTTTCGGTCTGTCCGGTAAGTAAACCATTTTCTGAAAGGGCTGCATAGCATTTGTCGTAGAACTCTTGTTTAAATAAGTCGACTGCAGGACCAACTGGGTCTGAACCATCAATGATTATCACATCATACTTATTCGGTACATTGTCAACAAATGTAAGCCCATTCTCATACAGGACATGTAGCTTTGGATTATCAAAGTCTCCGACTCCAGGCATAAAAAGCTTAGAAGCTCTTACAACAGCTTCATCGATTTCAACCATATCTACATGCTCTACAGATGGATGTTTCAGTACTTCACGAGCTGTACCGCCGTCACCTCCACCGATGATTAGAACACGTTTAGGATTTGGATGAGAAAAACAAGCTACGTGAGCAATCATTTCATGGTAAACAAACTCATCTTTTTCGGATAACATAACCATACCATCTATGGTCATGAGATTTCCCCAGGTATCGGTTTCATAAACCTCAACCTTTTGGAATGGAGTTTGTTCCGAGAAAAGAACTTTGTTTACACCAACTGATAATCCAGTAGTTCCGTTGTAATACTCTAAATATTGAAATGGCATGTCTCTTTCCTATTACTCGTACCAGAGAACAGCTGCAGCAAATACTGCTCCGCATTCCTTGACCTGGTACTCGATACCAAGAGATTTAACTTCACGGAGTTTTCTATTCCGATATTCAAAAGCGTCAACACACATCTGTCGGACGGTAGCCTCAACATGGCTTAGAGGTTTGGTATCCTCATGTTCCATGATCACACCTGGTTCAGTGTCGTCTACCGGAATACCTACTGCAATAGCAGCAGAGATTATTTCACCTGGAGTAGTAGATCCAATTTGTGCATAAGCAATAGGAATCAATCCACCCTTTGGAAGGATGATTTCTTTGACCTGTTTACATGCAGGAGGTACAATTGAGCTCATTCGAACCAGATTTGTATCTCCAACACCAGCATCCAGTAGTGCCATATCGAAAGCATTAAGAGGCATTCTAGCCTCACCCTTACCCTTAACAAGCGAATAGATATTAGGGGTTCTTACCATTTGATTGGTGAATCCAGTCATGATTTAATAAATGTCTGTAAATAATTAGTTTAAAATCTTAACAGCGCCCGAGTTCTTTGGTTTGAACAAGAGTTCTTCACCCGGACCAACTTTGAACATTCCGCGTTTCATTTCCATGCTTGACACATTTTTAGAAAAGAAATGCATTTTAATGTATTCTTGAATTACCCATGGATCGATAGTTTCACCACATGTGAAAATATCAACAGCAGCATAATTGTACTCAGGCCATGTATGGATGGCTACGTGGGATTCAGCGATAACAACAGTTCCGCTGATTCCATGTGGACTAAACTTATGGAAATTATGAGAGATGATACTCGCCTTGGCAGCCCGCGTCGCGGTCAGTAGGATATCCTCGACCATGGTTACATCGTTAATTACGTCTGCATCACAATCGTAGAATTCTACAAGAATTTGTCTACCTAATGCTTTCATTTACCCCTACCTGTTAGATATTGATGTTATTTGATAGCTCCGACGTCGTTAGACGCCTGAGGGTTGGTCATAAAATGAAAAAAGCAACTTTCGACACCAGAATGGGAATCATGCCCAAATGAGCACAACTTACCCAGACCAGATACGAAGTCGCCATGGATTGCAGTTTTACCTGCGGGCTTTCCGTATTGGGCGTGATTCAACTGAGTATTCAGTATACGTAATACATAAATGTTCAATTTCTTCTATTCGCCTTAAAAGGTAAACGGATGTT
>CAZJZI010000046.1:0-20339 GCA_964550435.1 uncultured Chitinophagales bacterium
AAATACCGTGCCAACGATTCAGCAGTTAATTAGAAAAGGTAGGCAAAGCAAAGTTGTGAAAACAACTGCGCCTGCACTTCAAAGTTGCCCACAGCGACGTGGTGTATGTACAAGAGTATATACTACTACCCCTAAGAAACCAAACTCTGCATTACGCAAAGTTGCAAGGGTTCGACTTACCAATGGTATTGAAGTAACGGCATACATTCCAGGTGAAGGTCACAACCTTCAGGAACACAGTATTGTATTAATCCGTGGTGGTCGAGTAAAAGACCTTCCGGGAGTAAGATACCACATCATCCGTGGCGCCTTAGACACCGCTGGTGTTAATGATCGCCGACAAGGACGCAGCTTATATGGAACTAAGCGTCCAAAACCGGGTGCAGCAGCAACACCTGCTAAGAAAAAATAGGTTTCAACCTGAATTTCATTCCAAAAGAAAATGAGAAGAAGAAAAGCAGAAGTACGATATATAAGACCAGACGCACAATTTGCGGATAAACTGGTAACCCGTTTTGTGAATTGCCTCATGAAAGACGGTAAGAAAAATACCGCCCGTAAGATCTTGTATCAGGCATTCGAAATTATTGAAGAAAAAACTGGTAAGCCAGGAATTGAAGTTTTCAGAGCTGCTCTGGGAAATGCTGCTCCGGTCCTTGAGGTAAAAAGTCGCCGTGTTGGTGGTTCTACCTATCAGGTTCCCGTTGAAGTACGTACCGAGAGAAGCACTGCACTTGGCATGCGTTGGTTGATCAATTCTGCGAAAAGTAGAAACGACAAATCAATGTCAAGCCGTCTTGCCCGTGAGCTTACAGATGCTGCCAATAATGAAGGTGGTGCCGTTCGTAAAAAAGACGAGACACACAGAATGGCAGAAGCAAACAAAGCATTTGCTCACTTCAGATTTTAATTAAAAGATAGTATTAAGTAATGACAGAAGCCCAAATCAAAGAGCAACTCAGGAATACGCGTAACATCGGTATCATGGCACATATTGATGCCGGAAAAACGACGACTACCGAGCGTATCCTATTTTACACCGGTATTTCACACCGTATTGGTGAAGTACACGATGGAGCTGCGACGATGGACTGGATGGAGCAAGAGCGTGAGCGTGGAATTACGATTACCTCAGCTGCTACTACATGTTCCTGGAAAGGTACCCGAATTAACATCATTGATACACCGGGACACGTTGACTTCACTGTTGAAGTTGAGCGTTCACTTCGTGTATTGGATGGAGCTGTTGCAGTATTTTGCGCAGTTGGTGCTGTTCAGCCACAATCTGAAACAGTATGGCGTCAAGCTAACAAGTATAAAGTTCCTCGTATTGCATTTGTAAATAAAATGGACCGTACCGGTGCAGATTTCTACAATGTAATCGACAAAATGAGAACTCGTCTCAATTCCAATGCGGTTCCACTTCAAATTCCTATTGGATCAGAAGAGAACTTCAAAGGTGTGGTTGACCTTATCACAATGACTGGTCAAATATGGGATGATTCAACTCAGGGATCCAGCTACGAAGAAATTGAAATTCCAGCTGACCTTCGTGAGAAAGCTGAAGAATATCGCAAATTGCTGATCGAATCAATTGCTGATACCGATGAAGTTTTGATGGAAAAATACCTCATGGAAGAGGAAATCACATCGGAAGAAGTCGTTGTTGGTATTCGAAAAGCTACATTGGCTCTCAAAATCAATCCTGTTGTTTGTGGATCAGCTTTCAAAAACAAAGGTGTTCACTCATTGTTGGATGCGGTAATCGCATATATGCAATCACCATTGGATATCGAAGCTGTTTCCGGTACAGATCCTGATGATGCAGAAGTAACTTTGTATCGCAAACCAAACACTTCTGAGCCATTTGCAGCACTTGCATTCAAGATCATGTCTGATCCATACGTCGGTAAATTGACATTTATCCGTGTTTATTCTGGTGAACTCGAAGCGGGTTCATATGTAGTGAATACATCAACGGGTAAAAAAGAGCGCATCGGACGATTACTTCAGATGCACGCTAACTCAAAAGAAGACATTAAGATTGTCCGCGCCGGTGATATCGCCGCTGCTGTAGGTATTAAAGAAGTCCGCACAGGTGACACTTTGTCATCAGAGGACCATCAAATCCTGCTCGAGCAAATGGTATTCCCTGAGCCGGTAATTAAACTAGCTGTTGAGCCAAAAACCAAAGCTGACAACGACAAGTTGACAACTGGATTGGCAAAACTAGCTGAAGAAGATCCTACTTTCAAAGTATCTGTTGACGATGAAACCGGTCAGACTACCATTGCCGGTATGGGTGAACTTCACTTGGAAATCATTGTTGATCGTCTGAAGCGTGAATTTAAAGTAGAAGCAAACGTTGGTAAACCTCAGGTATCCTACCGTGAGACCATTACCAAAGCCTTTACACACCGTGAGATTTACAAGAAACAAACGGGTGGACGTGGTAAGTTTGCTGATATTCAATTCGAGATTATGCCTATGGAAGGCAATACCGGATTTCAATTTGTTAATGAAGTTACCGGTGGTAACATTCCAAAAGAATTCATTGGACCAGTTGAAAAAGGATTCAAATCAGGACTTAGTTCTGGTATCCAGGCAGGTTACCCAATTGAAGGCCTCAAAGTACGTTTATATGATGGTTCTTACCATGATGTCGATTCCGATGCATTGAGCTTCGAATTGTGTGCTCGTGCTGGTCTTCGTGAAGCGGCGAAAAGAGCAGGTCCGATTATGCTTGAGCCAATCATGAAAGTGGAAGTTATTACTCCGGAAGATTACATGGGTGATATCATCGGCGATTTAAACAGTCGACGAGGTATGATTCTTGGAATGGATAATCAGGTTGATGGATCTGTCATCAACGCTGAAGTACCTCTTGCTGAGATGTTCGGTTATTCAACAAACCTCCGTTCATTATCTCAAGGTCGTGCAGTGTACTCTATGGAGTTCGCGAAATTTGCACCGGTACCTGATTCCATTGCAAAAACAATTATAGAAGAAAAATAAGTTTAAACGTTTAAATCCAACAAAGCATTATGGCAAAAGAACAATTTGTACGCTCAAAACCACACGTAAACGTGGGCACGATTGGTCACGTAGACCACGGCAAGACGACCTTAACAGCGGCGATTACGAAAGTATTGTCTGCTAAATATGGTGGAAACGCGAAAGCGTTCGACGAGATTGACAATGCTCCAGAAGAGCGCGAGCGTGGGATCACGATCGCTACAGCTCACGTAGAGTATGAAACACAAAATCGTCACTATGCCCATGTCGACTGTCCTGGTCACGCCGATTATGTAAAAAACATGGTTACCGGTGCGGCTCAGATGGATGGTGCGATCATTGTGGTTGCGGCTACCGATGGTCCGATGCCACAGACACGTGAGCACATCTTGTTGGCTCGTCAGGTTGGCGTCCCCTCATTGGTCGTGTTCATGAACAAAGTGGACCTGGTAGACGATGAAGAACTCATCGACCTGGTTGAACTGGAAGTGCGTGAATTGTTGAGCAAATATGAATTCCCAGGCGACGACACTCCGGTGATCAAAGGATCTGCGTTGGGTGCCCTGAATGGTGAGCCACAATGGGAAGAGCGCATTATCGAATTGATGCAAGCGGTTGATGACTTTATTCCGACTCCTGAGCGTGCGGTAGACAAGCCGTTTTTGATGCCGATCGAGGATGTATTCTCGATCACGGGACGTGGAACGGTAGCGACCGGTCGTATCGAGCGCGGGATCATCAAGGTCAACGAGGAAGTTGATATTGTAGGGATGCGCGATGCGAAGATGAAGTCGGTAGTTACGGGAGTAGAGATGTTCCGTAAGTTGCTCAACGAAGGACAAGCGGGCGACAACGCTGGTTTGTTATTGCGAGGCATCGACAAAAATGACTTGATGCGAGGCATGGTCATTTGTAAACCAAATTCAGTAACACCACACACCGAGTTTACCTGTGAAGTGTACGTATTGAGTAAAGATGAAGGTGGACGTCACACTCCATTCTTCAACGGATACCGACCACAGTTTTATTTCCGTACAACGGATGTAACTGGAATCTGTACGCTTCCAAGTGGAGTTGAGATGGTCATGCCGGGCGACAACGTAGGAATGACAGTTGATCTGATCAATCCGATCGCCATGGAAGATGGTCTGCGCTTCGCTATCCGTGAGGGTGGACGTACCGTAGGTGCAGGTGTCGTAACTAAAATTCTGAAGTAATTCAGTAAAAGTACGGGTGTAGCTCAATTGGTAGAGTAGCGGTCTCCAAAACCGTTGGCTGGGGGTTCGAGTCCCTCCGCCCGTGCAACTAAATAAATTATATGAGTAAGGTTACTGAATATTTCGAGAATGTCCGCAAGGAAATGAACAAGGTTACCTGGCCAACTCAAAAAGAGTTGGTCGATAACACTACTGTTGTTATGGTATTCTCAATCATTGTATCGCTGTTCATTTTCGGAGTCGATAATGTTTACAGCAGAATCTTAGAATTGATCTTCAACTAAGAATGAATACCGAAGTACATAAATGGTATGTAGTCCGCTGTTTCTCAGGTCATGAGAAAAAAGTTCGTGAATATCTCAATCAAGAGATTCAGGAGCTTGGCATGGCTGATAAAATTAGTGAACTGCTTGTACCAACCGAAACTGTCGTTGAAATACGCGGCGGTAAAAAGAGAACCCGAGAAAAGAATTTTTTCCCGGGTTATCTGCTTGTTAATGCCATTTATGACGATGCGGTAAATGACCTTATTTCAAACGCTCCTTCAGTAATTGGATTCCTCAAAGGAGATAAAGACGTTAAAAAACCTACCCCATTACGTCCGGATGAGGTAGACAGAATATTAGGACACGTTAAAACCAACAAGGAACAAGCAGCCAGCGGTGGGGTGATTCAAATTCCTTACAAAGTTGGTGATATCATTAAAGTGGTCGATGGACCATTCAAGGATTTCGATGGTACCGTAGAGGAGATTTATCCCGATAAACTAAAACTCCGTGTTTTGGTAAGTATCTTCGGTCGTAAAACTCCGGTAGAGGTTGATGTAAATCAGGTTGAACCTGAGGATTAACAGTACCAGCATCGTTTAGATAACATACAAGTAAGAAAAAAATGGCAAAGAAAGTCCAAAAAATAATCAAGCTGCAGATCGTTGCCGGTCAGGCAAATCCAGCACCTCCAGTAGGTCCTGCACTTGGACAAGCTGGTGTTAATATCATGGAGTTCTGCAAGGCGTTCAACGCAAAAACGCAGGACAAAATTGGTACAGTTACTCCGGTAGAGATCACAGTTTACACTGACAAATCATTCACATTTGTCACAAAAACTCCACCAGCGCCAATTCTATTGAAAAAAGCAGCGAACATCAAGTCAGGATCAGGTGAGCCAAACCGTAACAAAGTTGGTTCTGTAACCTGGACACAATGCCTTGAGATTGCTAAAGAAAAACTTCCAGATCTAAATGCTTACGACGAATTAGCTGGGGCTGAAATGATTGCCGGTACAGCACGAAGCATGGGTCTGCGTGTAGACAGAAGCAAATAAGTATTTCCCTAATTGTAAAATAAGCCATGGCTAAGCACGGTAAAAAATATAACGACGCAGTCAAACTCATCGAACCAGGTGTAGAATATACCTTGTCTGATGCATCTGAACTCGTCAAAAAAACATCAACCACAAAGTTTGATTCATCTGTTGATGTTGATCTCCGATTGGGTGTTGATCCACGTCATGCTGATCAGATGGTCCGCGGTACAGTATCACTTCCACATGGAATTGGAAAATCTGTACGAGTACTTGCTCTCGTGAATCCTGCTAAACAGCAAGAAGCTCGCGACGCTGGCGCCGACCATGTTGGTCTTGATGATTATCTGGAAAAAATTGAAGGCGGTTGGACGGATGTAGATGTAATCATCGCAACTCCCGATGTAATGGGTAAACTTGGTAAGCTCGGTAGAGTTTTGGGTCCACGTGGACTTATGCCAAACCCAAAAAGCGGCACAGTAACCATGGATGTGGCCAATGCTATTAACGAAGTTAAAGCTGGTAAAATAGATTTCCGTGTTGACAAATACGGAATCCTTCACACATCTGTTGGTAAAGTAAGCTTCGATGCCGATAAGATCAAAGAAAACGCTGAAGCGTTCATTCAAACAGTAATTAAGCTCAAACCATCTAGTGCAAAAGGAACATACATTAAGAGTGTATTCCTGAGTTCAACAATGGGACCGAGTATTCCTGTGACCCGCGTAGGCTTACAGTAATACAACAGGTAAAAGGATAAAAGCACAACAGATATGGCAACTAAAGAACAAAAACAAGCAGTCATTGACGAGTTGGTTGAAATTCTCAACAACAACGAAGCTGTATATCTGACAAACTATAAAGGAATGTCGGTAGCTGAGATCAGTGCATTGCGTAAAGAATTCAGAAAAAGCGGTATAACCTATCGGGTTTTCAAAAACAAACTCGTTCAAAAAGCGATGGAATCCATCGGAGGTTACGAAGCTGTATTCCCACATCTGGAAGAGCAAACAGCTTTTGCATTCATGACAGGCGACTCATCTCGTCCTGCAAAAGTGCTCAAAGACTTCCTGAAAAAGGGCGACAAACCACAGTTCAAAGCTGCCATTATTGAGAAATCATTGTTTGGGAGTAACCAACTTGAAGCGTTGTCGACAATGAAGTCTAAAGACGAAGTTATTGGAGATATCATCGGATTGTTGATGTCGCCTATGGCAAACGTAGTAGGCGCCCTTCAGGCACAAGGATCTACTTTAGTCGGTGCTATCAAAACCATCGCTGAAAAAGAAAATTAAAAGAGATTATAACATCTAAATTGGAGATAAAATAAAATGGCTGACATAAAACAAATTGCTGAAACACTGGTTAACTTAACCGTTAAAGAAGCTAACGAACTCGCAAGCATCCTCGAAAATGAGTATGGTATCAAGCCTGCAGCTGCTGCTGTAGCTGTTGCTGCTCCTACTGCTGGCGGTGACGCTGGTGAGGCCGCTGAAGAGCAAACTGAATTCACTGTTGTACTCAAAGAAGCTGGTTCTAACAAAATCGCTGTTATTAAAGAAGTCCGTGCACTTACTGGTCTCGGACTAAAAGAAGCTAAAGATCTTGTTGATGGTGCGCCAAGCAACATCAAAGAAGCTGTTGATAAAGCAGAAGCTGAAGCTATCAAGGCTAAGCTGACTGAAGCTGGTGCTACTGTAGAACTGAAATAAATCAGTTTAAGGCTCTCATAGACGACTTAGCCAATGCCGGAGACGGTATTGGCTATTGTCGTCTATTTTTGCTTGTGGTATAGCCAAGCAATCAAAACTATACATCTCTTCGTTTTGAGCAATTCCTAACTTAATAGCGAGGTTTCCTTGTCTAAAACATATCAGACTCTTCCGTTTACAAATCGTGTATCGTTTGCTCGAACAAAACATGTAATTGATTATCCGGATTTCCTTGACGTACAGCTTGAATCTTTCAGACGCTTTACTCAATGGAACATTCAGCCCGAAGAACGAGCAGAAGAAGGACTCCAGGCAATATTTCTGGAACACTTCCCAATTCAGGATACCAGAGAACAAAATATTCTGGAATTTCTCTATTACACTGTTGATACACCCCGCTACACCATTAAAGAATGTCAAGAGCGTGGATTAACTTATTCAGTTCCACTGAAAGCTAAATTACGTCTGTCCGCAGTTGACCAGACCGATGAAGCTAGTGAAACTATCGAGCAAGAAGTATTTCTAGGTGATCTGCCATGGATGACCGGTAGCGGTACATTCATCATCAATGGCGCAGAACGCGTCATTGTAAGTCAGTTACACCGTTCGCCAGGGGTATTTTTCGGTCAGTCAATGCACCCTAACGGGACGCACTTGTATTCTGCCCGAATCATTCCATTCAAAGGTTCCTGGATCGAATTCACAACCGACATCCGTGATGTTCTATGGGCATACATCGACCGTAAGAAGAAGTTACCAGTTACAACACTTCTTCGTGCTCTTGGTTTTGCCAGCGACTTCGACATTCTCACGATGTTCGATTTGTCTGACGAAGTTACGATCAAAACGAAAAAAGCGTTTGCTGACGTCATCGGTAAACGACTGGCTACACCAATCATTACCGAAGTAGTTGAAGAGATCACCGACGAAGATACAGGTGAAGTAAAAGAAGCGGTCAAACGCATTCCACTTTTCGAACGTGATCATGAGCTTACCGAAGACAACTTCGATGAACTCAAGAACGCCGGAATTACCACTATTCACATTCTGAAGATTTCATCTGAGGATGCAGATCGGTCTGTAATTCTGAATACTCTTCGCAAAGACACTACCTACAATCAGGAAACTGCTCTCGCTGAGGTATATCGTCAGATTCGTACCGGTGAGATGCCAGATCTTGAAACTGCTCGTGCAGTACTTGATCGTTTGTTCTTCAGTGATAAACGATATGATCTTGGTGAAGTAGGACGTTATCGCCTGAACAAGCGTCTGCATCTTGAAGAATCACTTGAGACTACCGTTCTTACACACAACGATATCGTTGCGATTCTTAAAGAGTTGATCCGTCTCAAAAATATGAAATCTCAAGTTGATGATATAGATCACTTGAGTAACCGTCGTGTACGTACTGTTGGCGAGCAACTTGGCCAGCAATTTGGATTAGGACTCGCTCGAATGGCACGTACTATTCGTGAGCGTATGAATTCAAGAGACGCTGAGCAGTTTACGCCTCAAGATCTTGTGAATGCCCGTACCATTTCAAGTGTAATCAATACATTCTTTGGTACTAACCAGCTTTCTCAGTTCATGGATCAAACAAATCCATTGGCAGAGTTGACTCATAAACGTCGTATGTCAGCGCTGGGTCCAGGTGGATTAACACGCGAACGTGCCGGTTTTGAGGTTCGTGACGTTCACTACACACACTACGGAAGACTTTGTCCGATTGAGACACCGGAAGGTCCAAACATCGGATTGATTTCCTCACTCTGTGTGCACGCTAAAGTAAATGACTTCGGATTCATAGAAACTCCTTACCGTAAGGTTGAAAAAGGTATTGTTACCGAGAAAGTTGAATACCTAGCTGCAGAGCAAGAGGACGAAACAATTATTGCACAGGCAAACGCAGTACTTACAGATAACTCGAAATTTCAGAATGAGTTCATCTTCTCACGTTTCCGTGACAGTAACGTAGGTCTTGCACGTCCAGAGCAAATCGAGTTTATGGACGTTAGTACTAACCAGATTACATCCGTTGCTGCTGCCCTGATACCTTTCATCGAACACGATGATGCTAACCGTGCATTGATGGGTTCGAACATGCAACGTCAGGGTGTACCACTACTTCGCCCGGAACGACCAGTTGTTGGTACAGGGATGGAGTATCGTGCAGCCCGTGACTCACGTGCATTGGTTGTGGCCGAAGGCGATGGTGAAGTTGTGTATGTAAGTTCAAGCGAAATTCGTGTGCGTTACGACCGTGACGAACTCGAAGCACTTGCATATTTCGATGAAGGTGTTGTTTCCTATACACTTCGTAAGTTTGAAAGAACTAACCAGGACACCACTTCTAACCAGACCCCAATTGTGAAAGTCGGTGACCGCGTGTCACTTGGAACTCCGATAGCAGATGGTTGTGCAACTAACATGGGTGAACTTGCATTAGGTCGTAACCTACTGGTTGCCTTCATGCCATGGCGTGGATATAACTTTGAGGATGCTATTGTAATTTCAGAGCGCGTAGTCTCTGAAGACATTTATACTTCAATCCACATTCAGGAATTCGAACAACAGGTTCGTGATACCAAACGTGGTGAAGAAGAACTTACACGTGAGATTCCAAACGTAAGTGAAGAAGCCACACGAAACCTCGATGAGAACGGAATCATCCGTGTTGGAGCGAAAATCAAACCAGGCGATATCATCGTAGGTAAGATTACTCCGAAAGGTGAAACTGATCCGACCCCTGAAGAGAAACTCCTTCGTGCAATCTTTGGTGATAAAGCCGGTGATGTGAAGGATGCTTCATTGAAAACTCCTCCGGGTGTATCAGGTGTCGTAATCGAAACACGTTTATTTAGCCGTAAGCGCGACGAGCAGTTCTCCCGCAAGGAAGAAAAAGACATGGTCGAGAAAATTCAGGAAGAATTTGATCGTCTCATCATGCGTCTGAATGCAAGCTGGGCTGAAAGAATGTACAAACTGCTCAAGGATAAAACTTCTCCGGGAATCATCAATCGATCCGGTCTTGAAGTAATTCCAAAGAGCGAAAAATATCGCAAACAAACTTTCGAGGAACTCGATCCGATGGATCTTCGTGTGAACCAGCAATGGTGTCAGGACGATAACATCAATCGACTCATCGTCAAACTGTTTGAAAACTATCGTAATGTACGTCGTGAGCACGAAACCGAACTCAAGCGCCAGAAATATATGGTGCAAGTTGGGGACGAGCTTCCACCGGGAATCGTTCAAAAGGCAAAAGTATATGTTGCCAAGAAACGTAAGCTTCAGGTAGGTGACAAAATGGCGGGTCGACATGGAAATAAAGGTGTTGTAGCCAAAATTGTACCTGTTGAAGACATGCCATTCCTGGAAGACGGAACACCGGTAGATATCGTGCTAAACCCATTGGGCGTACCATCGCGTATGAACCTAGGTCAGATTTATGAGACCATTCTGGGTTGGGCTGGTAAAAAACTTGGAGTAAACTTTGCAACACCTATTTTTGATGGTGCAAGTTACGACGACGTTCAGTACTGGCTGGGACAAGCCGGACTTCCAATAGATGGTAGAACGTATTTGTATGATGGTAGATCTGGAGAGCGTTTTGCACAGAAAACTACTGTCGGATACATTTACATGCTTAAACTGAACCACCTTGTTCAGGATAAAATGCATGCTCGTTCTATCGGTCCATATTCACTTATTACGCAACAACCTTTGGGCGGTAAAGCTCAATTCGGTGGTCAGCGTCTCGGTGAGATGGAGGTTTGGGCCCTTTATGCCTACGGTGCAGCCAGCATTCTTAAGGAAATGCTCACTGTTAAGAGTGACGACGTTAAAGGTCGCTCGAAGGTTTATGAAGCCATCGTGAAAGGTGAAAATCTGCCAGAAGGTGGAACACCTGAATCATTCAATGTATTGTTACGCGAACTTCAGGGTCTCGGCCTCGAAGTCAACATTGAATAACGGCTTAATATGCCTGCATTGAAACATATATCCAATAAAAGCTAATTTTTACGGAGGTACATCCTTGCCGTTTCCAAAAAGCGATACCGTATCCAAAGATTTTAACCATATAAGAATCTCACTGGCTTCTGCGGAAACTATCCTGTCACGTTCACGTGGCGAAGTTCTGAATCCAGAGACGATCAACTATCGTACGTTCAAGCCGGAAAAAGACGGTTTGTTCTGCGAGAAAATCTTTGGTCCAGTCAAAGACTGGGAATGTCATTGCGGAAAGTATAAGAGAATTCGTTACAAAGGTATTATCTGTGACCGTTGTGGCGTTGAAGTAACCAGAAAAGCTGTACGTCGCGAGCGCATGGGACATATATCCCTTTGCGTTCCTGTAGTACATATCTGGTATTTCAAGTCATTACCAAACAAGATTGCATACTTACTCGGACTCTCTTCAAAAAATCTTGAAAAGATTGTTTACTACGAGAATTTCGTGATAATCAATCCAGGTATTGCTCGTGATCTCGGATACAAAATGGGCGATATGCTCACTGAAGAAGAGTATCATGACATTCTATACCAATTGCCTGATGAGCATCGTGAACTCGATGAAGACGATCCAGACAAATTTGTTGTCAAAATGGGTGCCGAGGCTATTGAATCCTTGCTCATGAGTATTGATTTGAACAAAGATGCCAAGAAGTACCGTGACGCAGTGCGTAATGAGTCTTCAATGATGCGTAAGAAGAAATATCTGAAGCGTCTTCAAGTACTCGAATCTTTCCGTGCTGCCAACAAATCCATGGAAAACCGCCCTGAGTGGATGGTCCTGCGTGTTGTTCCGGTAATTCCACCAGAACTACGCCCGCTCGTTCCTCTAGAAGGTGGTCGTTTCGCGACTTCCGACCTTAACGATCTTTACCGTCGTGTTATCATTCGTAACAACCGCCTGAAGCGACTTCTCGACATTAAAGCGCCGGATGTAATTCTGCGTAATGAGAAGCGCATGCTCCAGGAAGCAGTTGATTCCCTGTTCGATAACTCTCGTAAAACCAACGCTGTTCGTAGTAACAACCGACCGCTCAAATCGTTGAGCGACATGCTCAAAGGTAAAAACGGTCGATTCCGTCAGAACCTTCTCGGTAAGCGTGTTGATTACTCAGGTCGTTCTGTAATCGTTGTTGGTCCAGAGCTTAAAATGCATGAATGCGGTCTTCCAAAAGAAATGGCCGTTGAATTATACAAACCGTTTATTATCCGTCGTTTGATTGAGCGTGGGTATGTTAAGACGGTCAAGAGTGCGAAGAAAGTAGTTGATCGCCGTGATGAAGTCGTTTGGGACGTTCTCGAAAACGTAATCGATGGACACCCGGTACTTCTGAACCGTGCTCCAACCCTTCACAGATTAGGTATTCAGGCTTACCAACCGGTACTACTTGAAGACAAAGCAATTCGATTGCACCCGCTCTCATGTACAGCTTTCAACGCTGACTTTGACGGTGACCAGATGGCCGTTCACTTGCCACTTAGCAACGATGCAATTCTTGAAGCATCAGTATTGATGTTAGGTTCACACAATATCATGAACCCTGCAAACGGTGGTCCGATTACGGTTCCATCTCAGGATATGGTCTTGGGAATCTATTACCTGACCAAAATGGCTGCTTCTGCTCCATCGCGAGATAAGAAATTCTATAGTGCTGAAGAAGTAATCATAGCATATGATCAGGGTGCAATAACCATGCACGACAAGATCGATGTACGTCTAAGCAGAGTAGTGAATGGCATGACTGTGACCGATATGGTTAAAACAACCACTGGTCGCGTGATCTTTAACCAGATTCTCCCTGTCGAGATTGGATTCAAAAACCAGACTTTTGGTAAAAAAGAACTCCGTTCACTTATCAACGAGGTGTTTAACACATGTGGTACTGTTGCTGCAGCTAAGTTCCTCGATGACATGAAACAACTTGGATTTAACACTGCTACTCGTGGTGGACTTTCATTCTCTTTGGAGGACATTGTTATTCCACAAGAGAAGCATGAACTCATTACGAAAGCACAGGATGAAGTTAAACTCATCCAGGATCGTTACGAGAATGGTTTCATCACAGATAATGAGCGTTACAACCAGGTTATTGACAAATGGACAAGCACTACAAACCGTGTTTCTGAAACACTGTTCCAGGCATTGACCAAAGATCGTGACGGATTTAACCCGGTATTCATGATGGCCGATTCAGGTGCTCGTGGTTCCAAAGAGCAGATTCGTCAGCTCGGTGGTATGCGTGGTCTAATGGCTAAACCACAGAAGAGTTCACTTGAATCATCCGGTAGCGAAGTAATCGAAACTCCTATTCTTTCCAGTTTCCGTGAAGGTCTGACCGTACTTGAGTACTTTATTTCTACTCACGGTGCTCGTAAAGGTCTAGCCGATACGGCCCTTAAAACTGCAGATGCTGGTTATCTGACACGTCGATTGGTTGACGTGTCTCAGGATGTAATCATCTCTGAGGACGATTGTGGTACACTTCGTGGTATCAAGATTCGTGCTCTAAAAGACAACGAAGATATCGTGGAAAGTCTCGAAGATCGTATCCTCGGTCGTGTATCAATGCACGATGTGTACGATCCATTAACTGACGAGCTTTTGGTTGCTTCAAATGAACTTATCTCTGAAGCTACTGCCAAAAAGATTTCCGAGACTTCAATCGAAGAAGTTGAAATTCGTTCTACACTAACCTGTGAATCTCCCCGAGGAGTTTGTGCGAAATGTTACGGACGTGACTTGTCACGTGGTAAGATGGTACAAGTAGGTGAAGCTGTAGGTGTTATCGCTGCTCAATCAATCGGTGAGCCGGGTACACAGTTGACGCTTCGTACCTTCCACGTAGGTGGTACTGCATCACGTCTCGAATCAGAGTCGATGCACAAATCTAAGTTTGCAGGTAAGATCGTATTTGAAAACCTTCGTTATGTAGATTATGACGATGGAGAAGAAGAGCATAAAGTTGTTCTTAGCCGTGTGGGTGAAATCAAGATCCAAGATGAAACCGGTAAGGTTCTGATCAACTACAACATCCCTTACGGATCCGAGTTGTTGGTCGAAGAAGGTGATTTAGTGCCTAAAGGTGTACCACTGTGTAAGTGGGATCCGTATAACGCACTGATTATCTCTGAAATGAACGGTACAATCGAGTTCAAAGACATCGTTGATGGTTCTACCTACACAGATGAAACTGACTCTCAAACCGGTCACAAAGAGAAAGTAATCACCGATTCTAAAGATCGTGCACTTGTTCCAAGTATTATCGTAAACGGTGAAGGTGGACGTCGTCGTGAAACTCCACTTCCAGTGGGTGCTCACGTAATCGTGGACGCTGGCGATATTGTACAGGCTGGTCAAACATTCGCGAAGATCCCTAGAACTTCCGGATCCAAGTCTAAAGATATCACCGCGGGTCTACCGCGTATTACCGAGCTTTTCGAAGCCCGTCCTCCAAGTGATCCAGCTGTAGTTTCCGAGATTGAAGGAACCGTAAAAATGGGATCACGTAAGCGTGGTTCACAGGAAATCATGGTTACCTCAAAAGATGGTTCTGAGACAAAAACATACCTCATTCCATTGTCGAAACATATTTTGGTTCAGGAAAACGACTATGTTAAAGCTGGTGAACCATTGTCTGATGGTCAGATCCTAGCTCAAGATATCTTGAACATCCTCGGTCCATTCGCTGTACAATCGTACCTCGTGAATGAGATTCAGGAAGTATATCGTCTGCAGGGTGTGAAGATCAATGACAAGCACATTGAGATCATCGTACGCACTATGATGCAAAAAGTTGAAATCACAGATCCAGGTGACACTATGTTCCTGGAAGGTGACAAAATTGACCGTTTCGAAGTGAACCGCGTGAACGATACCTTAATCGGTAAGTTCGTTGTGGATGATCCGGGAGATAGTGGTCTTGAGTACCTGACTGTGATAGAGCGTCGCGATGTTCGTGACATCAATTCACGTCTGTCGAAGGAAGGTAAAAAAGAAATGGTTGTTCGTGAAGCCGAACCAGCTATCTCTAAACCTATTCTCCTTGGAATTACCCGAGCAGCCTTGTCTACCGACAGCTGGTTGTCAGCGGCTTCCTTCCAGGAAACAACTAAAGTGCTTACACAGGCATCAATTGAAGCGAAAGCCGATATGCTGCTTGGTCTCAAAGAAAACGTGGTTGTTGGACACAAAGTACCTGCTGGTACCGGTCTGCGTAAATACCAAAGCTACATCGTTGGCTCTAAGTCAGAGATGGAAGATGTGGAGGCAGCAAGCCGTGTGTTCGAAGCTCTTGGACAGGATTCCAATGACGAAACATTTACCGATCTGGCGGACCTCGAATGAGAGGATAGTCTACTCGGAAGAAAATAAAAAAAGGCTCTGGTCATACGATCAGGGCCTTTTTTGTTTTAGGCATTTTTGAATGAAGTACCAACCCAGTTCAACGTGAACTGCAACAGAATGGGTACTATTTTTCCAGATTTATGTTTTTTAACAGATCTTCGGCCTCGCGAATCAAGTCCTCAGCCTTTTGTTGCGCTTCTGCTACAACTCTTTCACTTTCAGATTGAGCAATAATTGCTTCTTCGCGTTGAAGTCTATCCAAGGTGTCGTTCAGATCATCAAGCATGCTTTTGAGCTTGTATGAAATTTTATCCCGAAGGTCTTTCCCTTTATCAGGTGCATATAAGAGTGCAACTGCAGCACCAACCAATGCGCCGGTTATAACACCTACTGTAAATCCATTTGTAAACTTACTCATAACTTTCCTTTCTGGTTCATGACCAATAATAATCAATAACAACAAACAATGGCAATCTATTGTCCGTTATTTTTGAATCAGAGCTAATTTGAATTCTCTAGCTGCTTTTCTTCTGGATTTTGAAATTCCTACCAGTACTACAGGAACAACATAAAGAGTAAATACTGACGAAAATATGAGGCCGCCAATAACAGTCAGTGCAAGCGGACTCCATGTTTCTGAACCAGAACCGAGTTCCAATGCCAGTGGAATCATGGAGCCGATTGTCGTCAAGGCAGTGAGTAGTATCGGTCGCATGCGTCGTCTGGCGGCATGTATCAGGTTCTCAATGTAGTTCGCTTTTCCGTGTTGTTTATCACAGTATTGATGGATATAGTCTACCATTACTATCCCATTGTTGATTACAATACCGACGAGAATGATCATACCGAGTCCAGCGGGGATACTCCAGGGATTTCCTGTCGCCCAGAGGATAAAATACGAACCGAAGAACGCCAATGGTATGGTAAACATGATCACAAATGGATCCCTGAAATTTTCGAATTTACCCGCCATAACCATGTAGGTCAGAAGTAATCCGGCAATGAGCGCCCAAAATATATTTGAGCTGGCTTCTTGTTGATCAACATTATCACCTGTGAATGAATATCGATAACCTTCTGGCATTACGATTTCATTTTCGAATAACTCAACGATACGTTGTCTGTAAACTTCAGCGCTTCCGTTGACACTGATAGAGATATCCATTATGGTTTCACGATCACGACGTGTAATACTGTTAACTCCCTCTACGGTTTCAAATCGGCCAAGAGCAGCCAATGGAATACGCTGATCATCAACTTGTACCACTTGAAATTCACGCATGTCTTGTAAACTTTGTCTGTATTCCTCCTGTACGCGGACTTCAATAGGAACTTCACGTCCTGCGACTCGATAGAATCCTACTTGTGTCCCACGAGCTTGAGTTTTGAAGGAATTAGCGACTTCACTGAGGTTGCTTCCTGCACGGCTCACAAGTTGTCGATCAAGTTTGTAGTGCATTTCAGGGACCCCACTTGTACGAGGATTATCTACAGAAATTACAGAAGTATCCTGAAGCATTACCTCTTCGATTCGGTTACCCACTCCGACAAGGACTTCTGTGTCGGGTCCGATTAATGTAACACGAACGGTGTTGCCTACACCGCCAAAATTACCTCGTCCTCCGAATCTGAAGCCAGACCCACCAGTTGCGAAAATACTGATTCTGGCTCCAGCCATGTCAAATCGTCTTCGTAACTCCATCGCGATTTCATCAGAGGTTTTCTCACGTTCGTCGGCAGGAGTTAGGGTCAACGATATTCTTCCATAATTGGAATCGGCTCTCCAGCCACCTTGTCCAATACTCGAAACAATCGTTTGAACATAGTCTTCATTTCTGATCTGTTCTGAGATATCCCGAATTGTAGAAGCGGTCTGAACGAGATTGGTTCCTGCCGGGAGTTCAACATTGATGTTAATTTGTCCTGCATCACTGGTTGGAAGAGTGATTGATTCGATATTACTGCTGAAAAACCAGGTTCCAACGAATGTGGCCAAAATCAATACCGAAACAATCAACTTATGAGTCAATGCCCATTTCAAGGACCTAACATAAGGCCCCTCCATGCGACGAAACATGCGACTGATCAGGTTGGTATTGTTCACTACCTTGTGAGTAAGCAATCTACTTGCAAATACAGGAACCAAGATAAATGATGCCAGGAATGAAAGCGAAATTGCCAATGAAATGGTAATGGCCAGATCGCGCATGAAAACACTTGCCATTCCAGTCGTGAACAAAAATGGCAAAAATACCACCAAAGTGGTCAAAGTAGAGCCCCAAAGTGATCCAATAACTTCTTTGGTTCCGTCGACAGCTGATTTGAAAATCGGTTCACCATCTTCAATTTTGGCAACAATACTTTCAAGTACAACGATCGAGCTGTCAACCAGAAGTCCAACAGCCAATGCCAGACCTGTGATAGAAACGAAATTCAATGTGAGTCCCATGAAGTACATTGAAGCGAACGTAGCTGTCATAGAAATTGGGATACTAAGTGCAACAACTGTCGATGTACGGATCCCACCCAGGAAGATTAGCAGAATCGCAACTACAAGTACCAATGCGAAAAGGGCAGACTGGGCCAAGTTGTTGATGGATGATTCGATCGATGTCCCTTCATTCGATAATACTTCAACGCCGATACCAGGAGGCAGTACCTCGGCAATTCCAGGGAGTGCTTCAATTACTCCGTTAGTTACTTCAAGTGTGTTGGCATCGGACTGCTTTTGGATTTCAACGGTTACACTGTTGCGACCATTTACTTCTTCCAGTGTAGTTACATCCATGAAACTATCAATAACTTCGCCTACGTCGCGAATCCGAACAACCTGATTGTCATTATTAGTAATGATAGTCTGTGCAATTTCATCGGTATTGCTGTAAACTGACTGTGCTCTAATGCTGTAATTCTGACGATCCACAATCAAAGTACCAACCGGGACTTGCTGATTATTGGTCCGAATCGCACTCTCGACCATTGCTGTTGTGATGCCATGTTGGGCCATCTGCGCCGGATTCAATTCAACGTATATCATTCGTTGAAGTCCACCACGTGTATCCGCTGAAGCAACACCTGCGATTCTTTCTAACAATGGCTCAATCTGTTCAATGGCTATAGTTCTTAACTCATCAAGACCACGATTTGTAGCCTGAACGCTCAAACGCATTACTGGAAAACTCTCGGGGTCAAATTGGAATATTACCGGAGGGGTTGCTTCGATAGGGAGCTCATTTCTGATTCTATCAAGGGCTTCACGGGCATCCAGCTCGACTTTGCGTGCATTGGTCCCAGACTTAAGATTCATTCTAATAAAAGCACTGCCCTTTCTGGCACTGCTTTCAATGGCTTCAACACCATCGATTCCAGCTACGGCGGCTTCTATCGGTTCTACCAAAAGCTTGGAGATGTCCTCTGGATTCACGTTTCGGTATCCGGTAGAAATTGCTACCACCGGAATATCAAGCGATGGATACAGTGTAACCTTGAGCTTTGACAATGCAAAAAGTCCAAAACCAATAACCAGTAACGATAGCATGACTACCGTAACAGGACGATGCAGGATTTTATCTACGATGGTGTATTTCATACCGATTAAGATTGGGTTTCTTCAGAGGTGAGTGGATCTACCTTATGCACTGCATCGAATCCGAGTTTTTCAATGAATGAATTGATCACATAATATAAACAAGGCACAACGAGCAACATCAGAACGGTCGAAAAGGTAAGCCCTCCAATAACAGCACGTGCCATTGGACTCCACGTTTCGGATCCTGATCCCAGCTCAAGAGCAAGTGGAATCATGGATAGGATCGTAGTTGCTGAGGTCATGAGTATTGGACGCAGACGCCTGCTCGCACCATTGATAACTGCATCAAGTCGCGAAAGTCCACGTGCTTGCAATACTTTGATGTAGTCAATCATGATGATACCATTATTGACAACAATACCTGCCAGCAATATCAATCCGATCATTGCAGTCACACTTACTGCTGTTCCTGTAATGAACAACATGATTAATACCCCTGTCATTGCTAAAGGAATCGTAACGATGATAATAAACGGTTCAACCAGACTTTCAAACTGTGAAGCCATAATCATGTAAGCAAGTACAGCGGCAATTAAGAAGGCGATCAGCAGATATCCGAAACTTGCTGACTGTTCCTCGGCAGTTCCGCCGATGTCGTATCTATAACCATCAGGCCACTCATAACTATTCAGCAGCCCAACGGCCTGGTCAGTTACAGACTTCAAATCTGCGTTACCGATATCTACCAATACTTCGGTTACTCGCTCCTGGTTGATCCTAAGAATGTTAGACGGCCCTTGATATCGTTCCACCCGCGCGAGCGATCTGAGGGGTACCCAGGCCCCTTCAGGGGTACGGATCTGAATATCTTCCAAGGCCTGAGAATCATTTTTCTCTTCAGCTGCTAACTGTACCAGAATTGTATATTCGACACCTTGCTCCACGAACGTTGTTGCAATCGATCCTCTAACGGCATCACTGATTGCATTGGCGACCTGTGATGTGGTCATGTTCAGCCTGGAAATGCGTTCACGATCCATGGTGATTCGTAACTCAGGACGACCTTCATCCGCTGAGGAAGTAGCTGAAATCACATCATCAAGTTTCATTAGTTGATCTATGATGCCAGTTGCCAATGATTTTTTTTGTTCGAGATCAAATCCATAAATATTGATGATAAGTCCATCGTCCCCATCTGGATTCAACGG
>CAZJZI010000047.1:0-20259 GCA_964550435.1 uncultured Chitinophagales bacterium
TAGTAATCCATCCTTCATATAAACCTCTACTATGTTTGTAACTAATTGAAATAGATGATAATACGTCTATTCGACTAGCCCTCATCTTAATGCAATTAATCTAAAAAAACAACCTTATTATCAAGGATAGATTAGTATTTGTAAAACAATGGTGTGGAATCGTTGTTTCTTAGTATTTTACAAGATCAAAGCAGAGAAAATGTTTGGAATCTATGAAACGGAATTATAGCGTACGCTGGATATTGTTTTTTTTGGCAATTGCTGCTGTTGTAGGAATTACGGCCATGAACATTTATTCGTTGTACGCGTTGCACGAGTCTACGGTAAGTGCATCTATCGATAGTCGTAAGAATCAGTTGACGGATTTCAGCTATACAGTCCGAAATCGATTCAGGGCACCGGTTGAAGGAATCTGGAGGCTGAATATGGAGCAGATTGACGAAGAGATAGATTCTCGTCTGCCACTTGGGAAATCGTTGGCCGATGTACTTTATGAGGCCTCTATAGACTCAATTTTCAGCGGGATTTACTTCACTTTACCTACATTTTCCGAATGTGGAATGCCCGACTCAGAGGTGTATATATTTAGTCCTGAAACCAGGCAGTTGACTCCGACCCGCCAAATTCCTGAGACGGTTTGCGATGGCTTTGGACTCACCAGAACACGTATGAGGGTGCTCATCAACGACTACCGCTGGAACACCAAGGTCGTCTTTGATACCCACAGAAGTATGACCGTCGCATTGATTAATCCGCGTGGACACGAGGTGGTTGCATATCTGAATTTCATGATCGATCAAGACTACTTGGTCAACGACTTTTTTGCTAAAGAACTTACAGAGACATTTGGGACACGTCATGAAAGTGGAATGACCGTGTGGTTGCATGATTGGCTCAAAAATGAAATCCTTGCCACGACTGATGATGACGTACCCTACGATCGCCGGGCTGTGAACTATATTCAACGTTTCCCTGACTTGATGGACAACTGGAATCTTAAGGTATCTTTTGATGAGGGTTCAACTGTTATAGCCTCCAAGTCTAATCTCACAAGAAATTTGATTGTCTTGAGTGGAGGTGTACTTCTGCTAATTACATCTGTTGTAATCATATTCAGAATGTCGCAAAAAGAGAAAGCGCTGGCAGATAGACAATCGGCGTTCCTAGCTAATGTGACCCACGAGCTTAAGACACCTCTTGCAGTAATGCAGGCAGCTGGTGAAAATCTTGCTGATGGACGTGTACAGGATCCTGTCAGACTTCGTTCATACGGTGAACATATCCATACCGAAGCAATGCGTTTACGAAGCATGATCGACAAGCTTCTGGATGCGGCCAAGAATGATGCAGGCGAATTGGTAGTCAAACCAGAGCCATCCAGTATTTCGCAGCTCATTAAGTCCTACCTGGACGAGAACGAAACGGCCATCAAAAAAGCGGGATTCACACCGAAATTATCTATCGCTGACAACGTTGACCAAATAATGGTTGACAAAGAAAGTTTCAGAGTCGTACTTAGCAATTTAGTTGAAAATGCTATGAAGTACAGCGCTGACGAAAAGTATCTGGCCATTAATGTGTTCCGAACCGGTAAATTTGTCCAAATGGACATTGAAGACCATGGATTAGGAATTCCAGCCAAGGCTCAAAAGCACATATTTGATAAGTTTTATCGAGTCGAGGATACGCTAACTGCGCGTACCAAAGGACATGGATTAGGATTATCTATAGTTAAAGCACTTTGTGAGATGAATGGAGGCCGAATTTTTGTAACTTCAAGTTACAGAGAGGGTTCAGTATTCTCAGTGCAGTTTCCTGTCTATGAAACATCGTCAAACTCAGTTCCCATAACATCAACCACAGAAGCGAAAGTTGAATATGCCGGCTAAGCAAAAGAAAATCATGATCGTAGAAGATGAGCCAAGTCTTGTCTTTACACTTCAGGACACCCTGGAAAATGAAGGATATGAAGTATTTGTTTCTGAGACAGGAACCAATGCCATGGAAATGGTACGATCTGTCAGGCCGGATTTACTGATTCTTGATGTGATGCTCCCGGGTGTGAGTGGTTTTGAAATTTGTAAGCAAATTCGTGAAGAAAAGTTCACATTCCCGGTAATTATGTTGACTGCACGTGACCAGGAAATCGATAAAGTAACAGGTCTCAATATCGGTGCTGATGATTATATAACTAAACCATTTGGAGTCAAAGAACTACTAGCTCGTATACAGGCGCGATTAAGAAGAGCCAATTCTTACTCCAAGACGGGTCCGATGGATGTAATCACCTTGGGAGCTGTCAGAATTGAACTCAACGAGTCTATGGTTGTACGTCCCGACGGCGAGCAGGAGCTCACAACCCGTGAAGTTGAACTGATTCGCTATCTTGTTGCTCACGCAAATGATCCAGTTTCAAGAGACGCACTGTTGGAGAATGTGTGGCGATATGAATATAGCACAAACACCAGAACGGTTGATGTCCATATCTCCAAATTACGCGGGAAAATAGAAATGCAGCCTGAGGACCCTCGTTACCTTGTTACACTACATGGTGTTGGCTATATGCTCAAACTACAATAAAAGGCGCCTTAAACGCCTTTCTAACTATTCGTTAGTGACTTTTCCTTACGCTCGGCAACGAATTCTGCGAAGCCTTTGATCAGGTTTTGCATCAATTCGTTTTGTATGGGGATTTTCGGCCCAGTTTGCTCGTCGAAGTTGTCCTTAACTCTGCTGATGAATACTCTTTCTGGGTACATAAACGCCATTCTGTATGCAGCTACCATCTGAAGTTGCTCAACTGCACGAAGTGCTCCAAATGCGCCCGAAGCTTCCCCGACAAATGCAATAGGTACTCCTTTGAAAGCGGATGGGAAGGGGAGATAATCGATAAATAGTTTCAGGATTCCAGGAAAGGTTCCATTGTATTCAGGAACGACAAACAGCATTGCGTCGGATTCCAATACCGTTTTATTGAATGCATCGACACTTGGAATATCCTCATCGTAACGCCCGCCAGCGACATCAGCAGTCGGAAAATTCTGTAAATCGACAATAACGGCATCGGTTCCGATAGCCATAAATTGTTCATGGATATAAGTCGCAACGCGTAATGCGTACGAGTTCGGCCTGTCGGTGCCTGAAATAATTGCTATACGTGGATTCATAGGGCTAAATATACTGTGAAATTGATTCAAGTGACAATCATTTGGAGTCACTCTTAATTTGATTGTTCGAACAACTATAGTAATCAATAGGTTCCAGGTTTTCGAAGTCAAAAATTATTTTCTAAATAAAAGCGCTTTTTCGCCACAAATAACTAATTCTATTAGGTATATTCATAAAATTACTTAAATAACTATTGACTTATTCGTTTTTTAGGTTAAAATTCAGAAAACCCTAAACAAACAAGGTCAACTATGTTCAAATACTTAAAAACGATATCAATTGCACTGTTGCTGACAATGGCGGCGGTATATGTTAGTGGAAGTACGGGTAGCGAATCACAGAGTTCTGAAGCTGCAACTGAAGTCATTGTGGCCACAGATAATCAGAGTGACCCGACTGATGTCAGTGATTCTCAGACAATCTTGGACACTGAATCAGAATCGGTTTTACAGGTTGCGGCTGAAGTCTCTCCAGCAGCGTCTATTGAGTCATTCAAACAAACTCCTGAGTTCATAAAGTTTATGATAGATAACCTTTGGATTTTGGTCTGTGCTGCGATGGTTTTCATCATGCACCTCGGATTTGCTACGGTTGAAAGTGGATTTACTCAGGCAAAAAACTCAGTAAACGTAATCTACAAGAACCTGTTTATTTTGGCTGTAGGTATCATTACCTATGCGTTGGTCGGATTCCAGCTCATGTACCCGGGTGACTTCAACGGATACTTTGGATTTGGTGGATTCGGAATCGGATACGATCCGACTGATCCAGTAGGTATGTTAACTCCGGCATATGGTCTCGAAATGACGATATGGACTGACTTCATCTTTCAGGCCATGTTCGCTGCTACTGCTGCGACGATTGTTTCGGGTTGTGTAACTGGTAGAATCAAGCTTCCGGCATTCATGATTTTTGGAACCCTACTCGTTGCGGTCAGTTATCCTATTACTGGTTCCTGGTTATGGGGTGGGGGATGGTTAAGTGAGCTTGGGTTTCATGATTTTGCCGGATCCACCCTTGTACATGCCGTAGGAGGATTCGCTGGTCTTGCCTGTGTGTTACTTTTAGGTCCACGTGCCGGTAAGTTTGAAAACGGTGAAATCAAGACCATTCCGGGTCACAACATTCCATTGGCTACAGTAGGAATATTCTTGTTATGGTTCGGATGGTTCGGATTCAACGGGGGATCGGTATTAAGTGCTGATCCGGCTCAGATTTCATTTGTGTTTGTGAACACGGCATTGGCAGCGGCTGCAGGAGCACTTGCTTCAATGGCAGCAACGAACTTTTTCATGCACAAACTGGACGCTCCAATGGCATTGAACGGCATTTTGGCTGGACTCGTAGGTATCACTGCCGGAGCAAACGTAGTATCCCCAAATGCAGCGATTCTGATCGGAGCAATATCCGGAGTATTGGTTGTTGGAGCTGTTTTAGCAATTGACAGACTCAGAATAGATGATCCAGTTGGAGCGATTTCGGTCCACGGAGTCTGTGGTGTGTTCGGGACTCTTGCTGTTGGGATCTTTTCTCCGGCACATTCATTTGTAACTCAATTGATCGGAACCTCAGCGGTGGTCGGATTCACCTTAGTGTTTTCATTTCTGGTCTTCGGCGCGATCAAATACACTATGGGTGTCCGAGTGGACTCTGCAGTAGAGCACGAGGGACTAGATATGGAAGAGCACGGTAACAATGCGTATCCAAGCTTTGCAGGTGTTGATCTTGTCCCACAAAGAGTTAAATAAAACAAAGAAAGCCGGCGTGCAGGCCGGCTTCCAAATGGCTTCTGATAATCAGCTTTGAAACTAAATAAACAGTAACCACTTCGAATATACAACCATGAAAGTAATACACAAAATACAATTCTTGTTCTTAGTCATGTTGTGCACAACTATAACTCCAATGTATGCACAAGTCGAAATCGGGGCCGATGTAATGAGTCGTTATGTATGGCGTGGGACCGACTTTGGGAACTCCCCAAGTATACAACCATCTCTTTCGTTTTCATCCGGTAATCTGACTATAGGGGGTTGGGCCGCCATGGCAACCAACGGTAATCCAGCAGGATCCGAAATCGATTTTTATGCCAGTTATGCATTGGGCGCTTTTTCGGTGAACCTCACAGACTACACGTTCCCAGAGTCTCCAACGGGCAACTATTTTGATGCAGCTTCGCATTTTGTGGAGCTCGGACTGGCATACGATGGGTCCGGAGTTCTGCCGATTTCAGTGTCAACAGGTATGTTTGTAACAAATGACGACGATTATTCCATCTACACACAGCTTGGATATTCATACAGTAATGTTGAATTATTTCTTGGATTCACACCAGCAGCATCGGCTCTGTACGGTACACAAAAAGCAGGAATAGTCTCCACAGGATTAAGCACAAGTAAAGAAGTTCAGTTAACCGATACGTTCGGGATTACCCTAAAAGGGAACGTAGTTGCCAACCCTTATTCCAATAATGGATTCTTACTGTTTGGTATCGGATTGTAGATGTAACGTTATTTATAGGTCAACTCTGGCGAAGACTGAGGCAAGGTCGCAAGCCTCATCGGACTCTCTCGTTTGATAGCGGGGGAGTCCTTTATTTTAGTATTTCAGCAAAGATGATCACTCTTCTGATTTCGGGGCCGTAGTCCCGTTTTTGATCGCCTGAAGTCGGTCCCAAAGAGATTTTTCTCGACCCTGTGTACCTGGTTTAAACCAGGACTGACTTTTGATATTTTCTGGCAAATACTGTTGTTTGACCCAGTTCCACGGATAGTTATGGGGATACTTGTAGTCTTTTGACTCGTTTTTACGGCCTGTATAACGAGTTTCGAGCTTGCTCGCTGTTTTGTCTCGTAATGGGCCCGGAACGTTTCCGATACCTGAATTCTTGATGTGATCGATGATCTGAAATACTGCACCTGTACTGTTACTTTTGGGAGCCAAAGCCAGATAAATACACGCATGTGCCAGAAAATACAGGCCTTCTGGCATTCCGGTACGTTGAAAGGCGTCCTGACAACTTACAACCTGGGTCAGAGCAAATGAGTCGGCCATTCCAACATCCTCTGAAGCAAAAATGAGCATCCGGCGGAACAAAAACATCGGATCTTCTCCTCCTTCGAGCATCGCTGCCATCCAATACAATGCAGCGTCAACGTCAGATCCGCGCATGGATTTTATAAATGCCGACGCATAATGATAATGTTCGTCCCCAGTGCCATCGTATCGAACTGCCCGTCTTTGGATGGAGTCTTCGGCGACCGATAAATCTATGAATCGGGTTCCATCTGACTTTGTTGCGATTGTTCTGGCAGCAATTTCGAGGGCATTGATCGCATTTCTGATGTCGCCACCGGCATATTCAGCGAAATGGTTTAGAGCGTCGTCGGTAATGTCAATTTTAAGCGATCCAAGCCCACGTTCTGTGTCTGAAATTGCCATTCGCATCATTTCAATGATGTGTTCGGTGCTGAACGGTTTCAGTTCAAAGAGCTGACATCGGGACAAAAGTGGACCCACGAGTGAGTAGTACGGATTTTCTGTCGTTGCGCCAATCAGTGTTAGTAATCCGGACTCTATATGGGGCAATAGTCCATCCTGTTGTGCTTTGTTCCAGCGATGAATCTCGTCCACGAACAAAATGGTGCGTAGATTATGCTCTAAATTACTCTGGGCTTGTGTTACGGCAGCCCGGAGTTCTTTTACTCCATCCAAAACTGCATTCAGCGTGATGAACTGCGCATCCATTTCGTTGGCGATTACGTGAGCCAGTGTAGTTTTTCCGCTGCTTGGTGGTCCGTAAAAAATGATAGAGCCTATCATTCGGCTTTTAATGGCTCGATGCAATAGTTTTCCCTGTCCCAGAATATGTTCCTGTCCCACGTATTCCTCCACATTTCGTGGACGCATGCGGGTTGCTACTGGGACGAAGGGTTCGGCGCCGGACATTACAATGGCAGGTTATCGTGTTTCTTACGAGGAACGGTATCGACCTTGTTCTGGATCACTTCAAATACGCGAATGAGTTTCTTGCGTGTTTCTTCGGGGAAAATGACTTCATCGACATATCCCCGAGCGGCTGCTTTGTATGGATTAGCAAACGCTTTCTCGTAGCTTGCTTCGAACTCGGCCTGTTTGGCCACCGGATCAGCAGCTTTGGAAATTTCTTTACGGAAAATGATCTCAACGGCACCTTTTGTCCCCATAACAGCGATTTCGGCACTTGGCCAGGCTGCGTTGTAGTCGGAACGGATATGCTTGGAGTTCATTACATCGTAGGCTCCGCCATACGCTTTACGAGTGATAACGGTTACTTTTGGTACTGTGGCTTCGCAGAACGCGTAAAGTAGCTTTGCACCGTGTTTGATAATGCCTCCCCACTCCTGGTCGGTACCGGGTAGGAACCCTGGTACATCCTCGAAGACTAGAATCGGGATGTTAAATGCATCACAGAAACGAACGAATCGTGCGCCTTTGGTGGATGCATTGATGTCAAGACACCCAGCCAGAGATAGAGGTTGGTTCGCAATTATTCCAATGGATCGCCCGTCAAGACGAGCGAAACCGACGACGATATTGTCAGCGTAATTCTCATGGACCTCCATGAAGCTATCCTGATCTACGATGCCTTTGATGACATCTTTGATGTCGTAAGGTTTGTTCGGCGAGTCGGGGATAATCTCGGGGAGTTTCGCTGCAAACTCAGGATCGGCAGGTTTTGAAGGTTGTAGTGGCGTCTTTTCTTCGCAGTTTTGCGGAAGATATTTGTATAAATCTCGCAGACGGAACAGGCATTCGGCATCGTTAGGTGCTGTGAAGTGGGCAACTCCGGACTTGGTGCTGTGTGCCGATGCTCCGCCAAGATCTTCAGAACTGACCTCCTCATGTGTAACTGTTTTGACCACGTTTGGTCCGGTCACGAACATGAAGCTGGTGTTTTCTACCATGAATATGAAATCCGTGATTGCCGGAGAGTACACTGCTCCACCCGCGCAAGGTCCCATGACCGCGCTGAGCTGAGGAATTACTCCCGATGCCATCGAGTTTCGCCAGAACACTTCCGCGTATCCACCCAGAGAAACTACACCTTCCTGGATACGTGCACCACCAGAGTCATTGAGTCCAATTACAGGAACTCCGTTCTTGATCGCCAAATCCATGATCTTACAGATTTTTTCGGCATGAGACTCAGAAAGTGAACCCCCGAGAACCGTAAAGTCCTGGCTGAAAACATACACTGGTCGTCCGTGGATTTTACCGAATCCAGTGACCACTCCATCTCCCGGGAACTGCTGTTTATCGAGTCCGAACTCGGTGCAACGGTGCTCGACCAAAGACCCGATTTCTTCGAAGGAATCTTTGTCCACCAGCAAATTGATGCGCTCTCTGGCTGTTAACTTGCCCGATTCATGTTGTTTTTTGATCCGTTCTTCTCCACCGCCAAGCTGCGATTGAGCGCGTTTTTTCAGGAGCAGTTCTCTTTTTTCAGTTGACATGAGTAGTAGGTATTTTAGGCATTTTGATCAAAAAACTCCTGAACTGCATCAGTAAACATCACAGCATTCTCGGAATAAAGATCAATGCGGTTTCTGTCAAATATGTCTCGGGTAATATATCGTCCGGCTGATCTCCATTGATCGTATGCCACGATGTTTTCGAGATGTTTGTAAAAATCGAGTTCGTCGTTCAAAAATATTTCAACAACAAAGGCTTCAAAATTTGGCTCAAGCAAGTCGAGGAGTCGTTTTGCTCTGTCAGTCAAGTAGATCACATGTTCATCGTCTGAACTTGCGTCTATGATTGGCGGAGTGTCTTCCGGCTCGTCAATTTCCTCTTCCTGTACATCTTCCACTGGTCCTGCTTCTTCAAAAGTATCCGATAGCCGGTCGCTTATAGACGGCTCGGATTGTCCCATATTAAACGACTCAGCTATGGACAACTCTTTCGGCTCCGCATTAGGAGATTCGGATTCCAGAACTTTAGGTTCGAAATCTTCTGGCTCATTTTCGGGCTCTGAATCAAGTTCAGTCTCAGACTCAGTTTCAGATTCCGAATCTAGCTCGGGTACAAAATCAGCTTGAGGTTCAGACTCAGACTCAGTTTCGGGCTCAAAACTACTAAATGCCTCGAAATGCGTGTTCTCGTTATCGGACCCGGTTTCATCCTCATTGCTAAGGAACTGAGCAAAAAGTGGCTGGTCTGACACGGCTTCTTCTTCCAGTACTTCATCCAGAGTCACCTCATTAGGGAGTTCTTCGTTGGATGATGTATCTGTTGCATCGTTCGTATCGAAAGGAGGGCTTTCAATAGAATTCAACTCGCCTAGTTCCATCCCCTCATCGAAGTTTTCTTCAGAAGTCGTATCGTCAGCTTCCACGGGATGTTCTTCATGCATTGACGCCTCTGGTGGAAACTCAGCAGTAGTATCATTCGTCGACTCGGTGGATTCTGCTGAAACGGAACCTGAATCCACCTCAAAATCATCAACATCCTGCTCCGGGAGCATCCCTACGGTTGAGATTCGCTCTATAAATGAGGTTCTGGACAAAAAATCGGGGCCTTTATCGACCCATTTCGCGAAATCGGTCATTTCCCGGTCGTTGAAAAACCTAACAAAAAGAGCGGAAGGTACATCGTTATTCAATAATGAAAACAGGGGATCGAGATGTTGCGCCCATTTCAACGGAGTATAATTTTCAGCAATTTTCTCATCGACGTGTGAAATTACCTGAAGAGCTTTTTCACGAGATATTGATTCGAGCTCTTTGCGTTGCATATATCGTATCAGAGCCTCGGCCAGAATCGGATAGCAAACGACCCAGTCTTTTCGAGATTGAATCTGATAGAGAGTAGCACTCTTTTCCCCGATCAATGTATCAAGAATATAATTTCTTGGTTGAGTAAGTTGGTCGATCACATCCTCAACAGCACTTTCTATTACCGATTGTGCGTAACTGGCTGGAACGCGGGACTCAGCTTTAATGGCAGATAAAAACTGTTCCCATGAATCGAGCACGTTTTCTGCTTTCATGTCGATCCATTCGCTATCTGGAAGTGAAACCGAATCCGCGAGGTTTCTGTCGACTTCGAGTTGGATACGATGGATCAAATATTCCGGAAAACCGGCCTTCTTGAAATCAGAAGGGGTGTAGTAGACGTGCTCTTGGGGTAGAGACGCCAAAAGATTGGCTGTAGTATTCTTGATAGTTTGTTGCATAATTTCTTAAGGAAATATATCGCTGTTAGTCTGTCTAATCAAACGAAAGCTACCGCTAAAACGTGTAATGAATTTTTGTTTTCTTTTTCAATGCGTACCTTTAATTCATGATGAAACTGGAACTACAATCGTTGGGGAAATATTTTGGTGTTCGTTGGGTGTTCAAAGACCTGAATTTACCCCCTACAGGCGGTGTTGTTGGGATTGCCGGATCTAACGGATCTGGGAAATCGACACTGATGAAATGCCTTGCCGGTCTATTGAAACAAGACAAAGGAACGGTTCTATGGCACAACGACTCTGTTGCCAGTAAAACATTTGACGTTAGAAACTATGGAGGATTCGCCGCACCATATATTCAACTCTACAAAGATCTGACGTGTCGCGAAAATCTGGATTTTCTGAAGTCACCGCTTGTAAATCCACCAGAAATGGATCTAGAGTCGCTATTTAACTCGCTTGGAATCGGTAATAAACTTGATGAACGCTACGGTTCGCTATCCTCTGGACAAAAGCAACGTGTAAAAGTGATCTCGGCTGTTGCGCATCAACCAAAAGTGCTGTTTCTGGATGAACCCGGTACCAATCTGGATGTCCGCGGAAATGCTTTTATCCGTGACCAAATCGAAATACGCAGAAAGCACATGCAGTTGACTATTCTTGCCAGTAATCAGGCTGATGAGTTGGATTTATGTGATTTTGTATTATCAGTAAACGGTAAACGGTAACCAGTAAACGGCCCAAGATAACGCCGCTTGCGGCCACATAACCCATAACGCGGCTCTGCCGCCACATAACGCACAAAGTGCCACATAACCCATAACCCAAAATCCAAAATGATTAAACCACAGGACGAGAAATTCGCAGAAAACATATTATCGTACAGCGTTGAGCTACAGCCCGGCGAGAACGTAATGATACAGCTCATTGGACTGAATGGAATTTCATTGCTACGCGCTCTGGTAAAAAGGGCTAGGGAAATGGGTGCGCATCCGTTTGTGAATATTGTTGATGCCGAGACGCAACGTATGTTGTTGGAGTCCGGTGATGTTGAATTCTGGAAGCGTCAGGCCGAAGTTGATCAGCTTCCTCTGATGAAGCAAATGCACGCGTTTGTAGGAATTCGTGCGACCCAGAATATTTATGAGACTTCTCGAGTGTCCAAAGAGGCGAATAAAGCCTATGCAGAGCAGTTTTTGGATCCGGTACATTTTAAGCAACGTGTGGATCACACTAAATGGTGTATCATGCGGTATCCATCGGAGGCGTTCGCTATGAATGCCAAGATGCCGACTCAGGAATTCGAGGATTTTTATTACAAGTCCTGTTTGCTTGATTATGCATCCATGGGAGAAGCGATGCGTCCGCTGGAAGAGATGCTCCGAGCAACCGATGAGATACATTTGAAAGGGGAAGGGACTGATATTCGGTTTTCTGTTAAAGGGCAAAACTGGATTCCATGTACCGGAAAGCGCAATATTCCGGATGGAGAGCTATTTAGTTCACCCATTTTGAATAGCGTAAACGGATACATAACCTATGCTCCTTCAGTATATCAGGGTAAGCCTTTTGAGTTTGTAAAATTAGTGGTCAAAGATGGAATTGTGATCGATTTTGACTCTTCCGACAACGCTGCACTCGAGCAGATCCTAGACACCGATGAGGGTGCACGGCGTTTTGGAGAATTTAGTTTCGGATTGAATCCAGTGATAGAGAAACCAATGTATGACATCCTTTTTGACGAGAAAATCTATGGTTCTAATCACCTTACCCTTGGAAACGACTATGAAATCGCTTCTAACGGTAACCAGAGTGCTATACACTGGGATCTTGTCTGCATCGGAGCAGATGTGTACCTGGATGGGACATTGATAAGAAAGGGACGACTGTTTACCGATGAAAGATTGATTCACTTAAATCCATAGCCGACAAGCCGACTTTGTCGGCCTGATCAACGGAAAAGCAAGCTTCGCTTGGTGAATATGGGCTTTGCCCAGAGAAAGAACTGCTTTGCAGTTGAGAAAGCGTTATACGGGCATTTTCTCCAGGCATAGCCTGCTTTCGAATAGTGAAGCAATCTTTCTGCTGGCCGCTCGCTGCTTACTGCTTTACTGTTTCTTTTAAATAAACTACATTACTTAATTATACATTAGGCTTCTGAATAAGATTACAGACGGCGAATTGATGGCTACAACACTGTTAGATGCAGATATTAGAGGGTATAAGCTCCTGAAGAAACAGCAGGATGAGCTCGATCTGTTGTTGAAAAGTTGTCATGAGCACATGGATACTGTAGATGACGATCTGGTCACCAGGGCCTTTAAGTTGACCTATTTATCACACGAGGGTGCCACCAGAGCCTCCGGAGAGCCATACTATCAGCACCCACTCGAGGTTGCTCATATCGTTATCCATGAAATGTCGCTCGATGATGTTTCTGTCGCTGCAGCGTTGCTTCACGATACCGTTGAGGACACTGAAATCAGTCTTGACTACATCAACACAGAGTTTGGAGAGACGGTAGCGCACCTCATTGATGGGGTAACCAAAATATCCGGAGTGTTAAAGGGTAAAGAGGCTCAGCAGGCCGAGACGTTTATGAAGCTGTTGATGTCGATGGCCGACGATCTGCGTGTGGTTTTGATCAAGTTTTCTGATCGTCTTCATAACATGCGAACGCTGAAGCATCTGCCGCGTCCGAAACAATTGAAAATCGCGAACGAGACACTTCAGCTCTATGCTCCGTTAGCCCACAGATTTGGGTTGTTCAATGTGAAAAGTGAGCTTGAAGATCTGTGCTTTAAAACGGTTGACACACAGGGATATCGATTCATTACTCGCAAGCTTCGTGAGAAAAAAGAAGATCGTGACGGATTTATTGAGGCATTCATGGAGCCGATTCGTGAGCAATTGTACAAAGCTGGGTTCAACTTCGAAATAAAAGGTCGACCTAAGCACATTTATTCGATTTATCGCAAGATGGTGACCCAGCAGAAGCCATTTGAGGACATATACGATTTGTTTGCCATTCGAATCATTCTGGATGAACCTCACACACGGGAGGACTGTTGGAGGGTTTACTCCTACATTACTGATACATACACTCCCATACCTGAGCGTTTCCGGGACTTTCTATCCGTTCCTAAGGCCAATGGATATCAATCGTTGCACACCACAGTGTTTTCACGGACCGGGCGAAAGGTTGAGATCCAGATCCGTACCCGTTTAATGGATGAAATCGCTGAGAAAGGTCTTGCAGCACACTGGAAATATAAAGAGGGCTCTGGCGGAAATAGTCCGCTGGACAAGATTTCGAGTTGGGTACGTGATGCACTCGAGAATCCACGTCCGGATGCAGCCACCGAATTTGTTCAGGACTTTACGCTAAACTTGTTCACTGACGAGATCTACATTTTCACCCCAAAAGGTAAGTTGATGACCCTACCGAAGGGATCTACTCCGATTGACTTTGCCTTTGAAGTTCACAGTGAGATTGGAGAACGCGCTTTGGCAGCCAAGGTGAATGGAAAGATGGTTCCATTACGTCACAAGCTCAATAGCGGTGATCAGGTAGAGATCATCACAGGTAAGCAGATCAATCTGAATCCGGACTGGATTAACGATGTGGTTACCCATAAAGCCAAGTCGCGCATCCGCCAGTTCATTAACATGAAAGAGCGTAAAGCTGTTGAAGATGGAAAAGAACAGTGGCAGAAACGGGTCTATAAGAACCATTTTGAGTTATCAGATCAAGACCTGGTCAAAGTTGCCCTCAAACTCAAGTATCCGAGTCTGAACAGAATGTACCACGACATCGGTGCTGGAGCTTTTGATGTGAATACGCTTGTTAAGGCCGTAAAAGCATTTTTGGACAAAGGGCGAATTGAAGAAGAGTCCAAATCGAAGAACAAGCTAGAGAAGCTGTCTGACGAAGAGATTCAGGACCTGTTTCATGACAATGCCAGAGCTGGATCGTTGCGTGGACTCATCATTAATGGACAACTCACGGATGTCAAATACAGTTATTCAAAATGCTGTAATCCGATTCCGGGCGATGATGTCATCGGATTTTTGAGTCGTAACGGGGATGTGAAAATCCATCGAACCACTTGCAATAATGTCGGATATTTGATTAAAAATGATAACGAACGGGTGGTGGAAGTCGACTGGCCAAAATCTATGACGGCCAATTTCATTGGTGCGGTGCGTATCATCGGAGAAGACAGGGTTGGGCTGGTCAATGATATCACCAATTTGATCTCGAATTCACTTAAAACCAACATGAAAAGCATCAATGTTAGCAGTGACGAGGGGATGTTTGAGGGTACACTGATTGTTTATGTCGAAGACTTGAATCACCTGGATCGGGTTATCAAGCGGATCATGAAAATATCTGGTGTGAAGCAAGCATACAGGTTTGAGTAGCTGCGCTGCAGCCTCAAAAACGATACGCTTGCATATGAACGTTTCGCTTCGCGAGAGAATGTTCTCATTTTTTCTTGGCGCTAGCCAACTTTCTCACTGCGAAGCAGTCTTTCACTGGCGATAGCCACTTTCTCAGGGTGAAGCCCTTTTTTTAACACAATTTCACTTTGCCCTGAGTGAAAGTCTTATTAACTTTAAGTTTTAAAAAAAACAAGCTATTACCCATTCGTTAGTGGAATATTGTAAAACCTGTAAGTACAAAAGAATATTGAGGATTACAGCACTAATAAACCCTAACACACGTTAATCATCTAACTATATAATATTTCTTAAGGAAGGACTTGTAATGACCTATACAAAACGTGATATCGTGCGTCGAATTTCAGAACAATTGGATGTGCCTATGGTACAAGTAGAACCATGGGTGGACTCTGTAATTGTAGCGCTGCGTGATACCATGATGGAAGCTAATCCTACATGCCGTATTGAAATCCGTGATTTCGGTGTGTTTGAGGTCAAGCAAACTAAAGCTAAGCCTAAAGCACGTAATCCGAAGACCAACGAAGTGATTTATGTGCCAGAGCACCGTAAAACTCACTTCAAGCCTTCTAAACTGCTCAAAGAATTCTTGAGACAACCTAGTCCACAGACCGCAGATCAGGAATAAGTTTCATTGATTTATTCGCGACGAATTATTGGTATCGATGTCGGGATGAAACGGATCGGGCTAGCACAGTCCGATCCAACCCGAACCATTGCTTCTCCTGTCGGTACCTTTTCAGAATCAGAACTATTTACTCGTATCGAGCTTCATCAGCACGAAATTGAAATGGCGATCGTTGGCTGGCCGTTATCGTTGAAAGGCAATGAAAATACGTCTACTGAAATGGTTACGTCATTTGTTCGGCGTCTGTCCAAGCGATTTCCTGCTATTAGGGTCGAATTACTGGACGAACGGTACACATCGACTATGGCCACAAACACCATACGGGATTTAGGTTCATCAAAGAAAAAACGTCAGCAAAAAGGTTTGGTCGATACCGTAGCAGCCGCTATTTTACTCCAGAATTATCTCGACAAGAAATAAAGAAATATGGCGATTCTACCCATCGTTTTATATAATGATCCGGTGTTACGCGAAAAAGCTGCCGCGATCGAATCCGACTCTAAAAAACTCCAGCGACTTATTGACGACATGTTCGATACCATGTACGAGGCCAGCGGTGTAGGACTTGCTGCTCCACAGATTGGTGAGTCGATCCGACTTTTTGTAGTCGATGCAGATGTGATGGTCGAGGATGACGAAGACGCTCCAAAATTCGGTCCTATGGTCTTTATCAATCCGGAAATTATTTCGAACGGGACAAAATCGATCGAGTTTGAAGAAGGATGCCTAAGTTTGCCCGATCTACGCGAGAAAGTTTCGCGTCCGGACCAGATTACGGTTAAATTTTTAGATCGTACGTTCGTTGAGAAGGAAATGACCTTCGATGGATGGATGTCGCGCGTGTTTCAGCATGAGCTTGATCATTTAGATGGAGTGCTGTTTTATGACTACCTCGGATCATTCAAGAAGCGACTATTGGCTCGTCGTCTCGCTTTGATTGATGCCGGTGAGGTTGAGACGGATTATTTAATCCGGGAGCGGGGAGCGGCTAGCACTAGTTTGTAAACGGTAAACGTTAAACTGTAACCAGTAAACTGCCCATCAAGCATGCTTTGCACGCGAAAACAGTAACCAGATAACAGTAAACAGCCCTACCGCTCACAAATCTACTAGGAAGCATGGCCGTTTACTGGTTACTGTTTTCTGTTTACGCTCGCTTTGCGAGCAAAATTAACCGTAACGCAATTTTAAACATGGTTATGAATCCATTTAGGTTAATTTTTATGGGTAACCCCGAGTTTGCAGTGCCAGGTTTAGAGGCGCTGCACCGGGCGGGGAATGAGATTGTGGCGGTCGTTACGGGTTCGGACAAGAAGAGAGGACGGGGCTCGGAGCTAAGTCCTTCACCGGTGAAAGCGAAGGCCTTGGAGTTGGGACTGCCGGTTATTGAAGCAGATTCCATGCGTGATCCGGATGTTGAACCCAAGCTGCGGGCGTTGAATCCAGATCTGATTGTGGTAGTAGCCTTTAAAGTGTTGCCTGCGTCGCTGCTCAAGATCCCGAAAGTTGGATCCATAAATCTGCATGCATCCTTGTTACCTAAATATCGGGGGGCGGCGCCCATCCACTGGGCCATAAAAAGGGGCGAAAGCGAGACTGGAGTCACCATATTTTTTCTGGATGAGCAGGTTGACACGGGCAGCTACTTGCTGCAAGAGCGTGTTGAAATAGGATCGAATGACACCACCGGTGATCTTTACGGGCGATTGATGCGGCTTGGAGCAGATGCTTTGGTCGAAGCTGTTGAGCGCATAAAGTCTGGAAGTTACCAACTCACTAAACAGGATGACTCTCTGGCAACATCCGCGCCGAAGCTGTTTGCTGAAGATGCAAAGATCGATTTCAATCAGAAGTCAGTTGATGTGGTGAATCACGTTCGTGCGATGAATCCATTCCCAATGGCATGGATAATGCTTGATGAGAAGAAGCTCAAGGTATATAAGATCGTAATCGGAGAGGATGCTCTTTTATCGAGTCCCGGGCAGGTGTCGGTTTCAGGGGATGAATTTCTTGTTGGCACCTCAGATGGGTGTGTTTCGCTTTCAATGGTTCAACTGGAAGGAAAGAAAGCGACGTCAGGTAGTGACTTTGTCAGAGGGTATCAGGGAGAATATCGTATTGGTTGATGTGAGTATAAGCAGGATATCACTGAAGTTAACCGGGGTTTGTAACACAGAAAAAAACCTGTATTTTCGTGAAAGAACACGGTAAAAAAATCGATATATTTGGGTCAATTTTTTACCGGGTAAGGGAATCTGGTATTAATTCGAACGCCGCGTGAAAATCCGGCATTAAAAAGATCTACACAAACGAAATTCAACATGGAATTAACTCCTTTAGTGCAGGCAGCAGCGGATGGAGACCTGGATCAGGTCAAAAAACTGATTGAGTCGGGTGCTGACATCAACGAAACCGTTAAAAACGGCTCAACTGCATTGATATATGCAGCACAGAATAACCACATGAGTGTGGTTAAACTTCTGGTTGAATCCGGAGCTGATGTCAACCTGAAGAATAAAGTTGGCGGGACTGCTTTGAACCGTGCTGCTGAAAACATCAATGTCGAACTGATGCAATATCTGCTTGAAAAAGGGGCGCAGGTTGGTCCACTGGTACTTTTGATAGCTGCACGTCAGGGAAAATTAGCTGCCGTCAAACTTCTGGTTGAAGCTGGTGCTGACATCAATGCGGCGTCACATTGGGGACACACCCCGTTGATGTTGGCTGCAAAAGAAGGCCATGCTGACATCATTCGCTACTTGATTCACAAAGGAGCTGACGTCAAGGCAAAGGACCGTAATGGAGACAATGCTTTGTCGATGGCCAATGAGAATGACCACCTGGAGGCATCCATGTTGCTCAAGCGAGCCGGTGCCACCGAGGAGAAAGCCAAGAAAAAACCTGTTGTTGTTGCTCCAGCAGAGGACGAAGACGAAGAAGATTCTGATGGAGATGGTGATGACAGTCCGGTGATTAATCCAGACGACATCGCTGACGATGAAATTGAGTCCGATGATTAAGTCAGTTCACTATCTGGACTCTAAGAATATCTTAAACTATCAAAATATACTTAAGTAGCATTTCCTCTTTTGTAAAATTGACTATACTAACTATCTAAAACGGTGCCCGATTCGGAAACGATTCGGGCTTTTTTATTAACAGATATTAATATAATTGGGTCAATATTTGTATCTTTAGTTAAGTGCATATTGATTTCTTCGATTAGGGTTAGAATACTCTAATACTATCTATGGGGTTATTGATGAAAGTCAAAAGTGGCACGATTTTTATGTAGTTCGGAGATTTATCGGGATTTCTTAATAATTCCAAGTGTCTATGATGCATTTCTAATGAGACTCTAAAAGTATTATAGACTTTGACAGGGTAAATTGTGATTGGATAATAACGTATACGTGTTAAAAAAGTCGGATCGATTTATTCCTGTTTCGCATGCACTCCAGTCCCAAATTTATGAAAAAAATCGTTACAGCTGTCGGGCTAATTCTATTGCTCATCTCAAACATGGCTTCAGCTCAGGAGTCTCCGATAACTTATGAACGCGGGGTCTATTTTGGTGGCACCATTGGCAACACAAATTTAAGTGATGACCGTGCAAGTTGGCTTGTAAGGCCATTTTTTCGCCACAGATTTCATCAATTGGTAGATGGAGAGTTATCCTTTGGTATCGGAATGTTGAACAGTACGCAGTACAGGACACGTGTGGTTCCGATTGATTATAGTTTTAATTTATATCCGTTTCGAAGCGATTATGGCGCAGGCTTGGGTACTTTACGCTCTGCTGATTTGTTTTTGTACGCTGGAGTTGGTGTATTGAACTATCATCATACCAAAGTTTTACGTCCGGATGATCCGTTTACCGTAGATGCTGGAAATACCATCATCAACACCGACTATTGGACCTTTGACAAAAACTGGATTGCTCAGGCTCCGGTAGGACTTGGAACTAAAATCTGGGCTGATGCTTCCACGGCTATTACGCTAAAAGGTGGGTACACGTTCACCAATTCGCAAGAACTTGCCGCAAGTGCGTTGGGAAACAAAGAAGGGTATTGGTCAGTGTCAGTGGGATTATCGGTTGGTCGCGGACGCAAAATTGAGCAACCAATGATCGTACCAATCCTTCCAGAGCCAATAGTAGAAGCACCTGAACCTACACCTCCTCCAGCGCCAGAGCCTCCGGTGAGTGTACCTGTTGAGGTTGAAGTTGATGAAATTGTTGACGTCGTGCTCGAAGCTCCGGCACCATTGCTACCAAGCATGGCCAACTTTGCATTATTGTCTGCTGAGTTGGAAGAATCTGCAGAAATGGAACTTGAGCGCATTCTGGAATATTTGAGTTACTACGAAGATCAGGGACTGATATTATCCGGACACACAGACAGTACCGGAGCTGGACAGTTGAATGATATTTTGGGATATCAGCGTGCCTGGAACATGAAAGAATGGTTGGTAGAGCGAGGCATAGAAGAGTCCAGAGTTGCCATCGTAGCTCGTGGATACCAGCAGCCATTAGCTGACAACTCCACTGAAGCTGGTCGCCGTGCGAACAGAAGGGTAGAATTTGAGTCCTTTGCTGTTGACACCTTGCCGGGAACTGCAAATTGGATCGAGACCCTGATTGAGGCTGGAACCGGAGCTACAGCGATTGAACTTGCACTTGGAGAAGCCTCTATTGAATTCGTGTATTCGGTTATGCAGGTATATCCGGAAGCACGCTATGCGGGTCAATTAGCCGGAATTTATCAAGTCATGAGTACAAACG
>CAZJZI010000048.1:0-18990 GCA_964550435.1 uncultured Chitinophagales bacterium
GATCGTATTTCTGAGGATTTTACTTTCTTATTCGTCTCAGCTTGTCCTCTTAGAAATGACGAGGTTTCTCTTGACCGCTTAAGTATTTCATCAAGGGTTACGTTAACCTGATTTTGAAACTGCAAGACTTCGTTAAAAATCACATCGTTGAATCGATGCAATCCAATATCAATTTGTAACTGACTTAGTCGTGTTCTACAGTCTTTTCTCCAATCGGATTTCAGTTTTTTAATTGATTTTAAAGCCTTCTCATCTCTGGAATCCAACACATTGGTTTGGAAATGGTGTCTCGACTCCTGAAAGGTTCCCATGAACTCGACCAACGGAATAATTTGATCAAAGACCTCGTCACAAAGTTCTTTTATCCTATCGTGGTTCGATGAGCGAATCGCCTTGATTTCATTCTTAAGACTCTCTGCAATTCGTACTTGTTGCTCAAGTTTTATTGGGTCTTCTCCATAGTCACAAGTATCATTCAGGAGTGCGGCAATCTTACTGAATAATCCGAAGTCTTGATAGTTGATTAGGGCCAGTTGTTCTAATAACTCTACCGATAAAGACTTTGATACCCTGACCCATCTAATCTGATGCATTTCCGCTGGAAATTCCGACACTTCCTTTCCAATTGCTTTCAGGGTACCCATTTTAATGGAGTGTAACCCAGATTTTAAAGAAACTCTGACTCGTTTAAGTGCTTTGCCTAGTTTTGTGAGTGCCGAATCATTTGCAATCTTGTTGTAACAAATAGCTGTTTGAGGATATTCCCTGCGGATAGGGAGATCGTGTTGCCAGGTTCCAAGAGCCTGGTAAAAATCCTGGATTCTGTCACGCTGCGACATCGAGATTGAGATTTTATCCAACTCATCTCTCAGCTCATCAATTCCTTCAAGTAGTGTCAAAAAGTCATAATCGTTTTTAACCGATTTATTTAGCTTTCTAACAGTATTTGTTACAGATAACTCAGCTTGTTCTAGAAGCTCTTCTCGATATTGTACAAGAAATGGAAGCACTGTTTTGTCGAAGGCCACCCTGACCACGCGAACATCTTCGGAAACTGTAGAATCTAATTTGAGCATACACGCTTGACACGTTTTGTTTTATAAAATGGAATCTAATCAAATTTGCATCGACAAAAAACTCACTATATCACTTCTGCCTGTAATTTTCTAAATTTGAAGGCGTTAACAGTCTTATACAACTTTAAATCCCAGGACTACCCACTTGCCGGCTACCCCAATTATGTATTCAAGTACAAATCCTGTTACGCAATCACCAGATAATTTTTGGCGATTGGTATTGTTAACTCTTCTTCTCTTTTTTCCACTAGTTTCAGCGGCACAATCTGTACTACCGCGAATTTCTGTAGCTGAACGCTCGGATGGACTTGGATACGTTATTCGCTATCATTTTAGTTCAGCGCCCGATTCTTTTAAAGTGTTCCAACCCTCAGCCAATCTGATTCAGGTTGCCATCTACAAAAATGGAGTATCCCTTACGAGTACTCAACTTCCGTCAGGTAGTGCGGGCATTCATGGCATGAATTTGACCGAGATTCCGGGTGGATTTGGAACTGACATCAGACTTCCAGGTACTCGGGCATATCTTGCAAAAGCATATCCAGATGCTAATGGCAGACATTTGTTAGTCGGATTGACTGAAATCTCAATGCGCGAGCTGGACATCCTGACAGACGGTCAACCTGTGATCGATTGGTTAACAGCACACAGAACACCAGTTGAACCTGATTCTGAAGTTCTTGCCGATTCTCTGGACCTGGCCATTGCTGAATTATCCGAATCTATTCAGAGTGCCGACACACTCGATGCTGTTCAAAGTACACCTTTACCTGATTCTCTGGCTACCCCAATCCTGAATTTGAATAATTCCACAAACCAAAGACCCAGACTCCGTACTATTGTACTTGACGCTGGACATGGCGGTAGAGACTCGGGAGCACTTGGTCAGCGTGGGACTCGTGAAAAAGACGTGGCTTTATCGGTTGTTAAAAAACTTGGTGCCTACATTAATGAACATTTACCTGAGATCAACTTGGTTTATACTCGTTCCGATGATACGTTTATCCCACTTGAAGAACGTGGAAGCATAGCTAACAGAGCTAGAGGAGACTTATTTGTATCGGTCCATGCTAATGCGGCCCGGAGTCGACAGGCGTACGGCGCTGAAGTATTTTTCTTAGGGGTTGCCCGAACGGAGTCTGCTCTTGAAGTCATGAAAAAGGAAAATGAGGTTATTCTGTTAGAAGATGCCAACACCAGGTCACGAGAGCTTTCTGAAGAAGAATTGATTCTATATGAATTGAATAATATCGGATATATGAGTGCTTCACAACGACTTGCAGAACTTGTGGAACGCCAGTTCGCTGAGCGCGCGCAACGCAGGTCAAGAGGTGTCAAACAAGCCGGATTCATCGTTTTATATCATGCCTCTATGCCCGCAATTTTAGTAGAATTGGGTTTTATTTCGAACGCAAATGAAGAACGCTACCTTGCCAGTGACTCCGGACAAAGCATATTGGCGTCTGCAATATTCAGGGCTATCAGAGAGTACAAAGAAATTATTGAACATTAATCGATTTTTATATGAGTCCGTTTATTATTGGTGTGGCTGGAGGAAGTGGATCGGGTAAAACAACTGTTGTAAATCACATCATTGAGCGTGTAGGAAAGGATAATCTGGTTCTGATCCAACACGATTCGTACTATCGTGATCTTAAGCATCTTAATTTTGAAGACCGGGCAAAACAGAATTTCGATCATCCATCATCACTTGAAACCGAACTGATGGTTCGGCATATTGAAGCACTTTCAAAAGGTTACAGCGTCGAGGTTCCTGTATATGATTTCAAGAATCATGTACGTAAAGAAGAGAGCGTATCACTGGCACCGAAACCCGTCATTTTGATTGATGGTATCCTCATTTTCTTTGAAAAAGAGCTCCGTGATCTGATGCATTTAAAATTATTTGTCGACACTGACTCTGACGTCAGATTGGTTCGTCGTATGCGCCGGGATATTATTGAGAGGCAGCGAACGGTAGAGAGTGTTCTGGACCAGTATGAAAAATTTGTACGCACAATGCACCTTGAGTTTGTGGAACCAACAAAGCGATACGCTGATATTATTATCCCGCATGGTGGTGAGAATCAGGCTGCATTAGACATGCTAAACGCATTAATCAGCGGAAAACTGTTAGTAAATTAATCAAATGTGAAGTAATCGAAGTCCTTCGAAAACTAAATTCGGATGATAATTAGTCTTTTTTTCACCTAAGTTCATCAGAATAGCTGCGTCACCTCCACTTAGCCAAATGACCGATTCAGGGTCATCGTCTAAAAAGCGTTGAACATGATCTCTGACCATGTTCTGAAAGCTTCCGGTTAGTCCCCATTGAAGCGCTTCGGTTGTAGATTTCGGAGGCCATATTGCGGGACGAACCCGATCTACAACTGGGAGCGAAGGTGCATGGTTTCGAAGACCATGTTCCATAGCAGCGATACCTGGCGCTATTACTCCACCCCGAAATACCCCATTTCGATCCATGAAATCTATCGTTGTCGCAGTTCCGGCATCAACCACGATCACTGACTGCTTTTGGGATAATAACCAGGCTCCATAACAAGCTAAAACTCGATCTAATCCCAGAGTTTGAGGCGTTTTGTAATCCAGAATTGACGTTGAAATTTTTTGCAGCGTGACATGAGTAACTTTTTCTCCCAATTCAGAACAGATTCTATCTGCAATATTTCCAACAACACTACACATTCTAAACGATTCGCCAGTTTTTGCAAGCATTCCCATCCAAACCAAAGCATCGCCAATTTTATCATGAGGAACCCGTAACTTCATACTCCATTCTCCCTCGGCAAATTCAGCAACTTTGATCAGACTGTTTCCTACATCGATATAAAGCATAAGAATTTCAGATAAATTGATTTATATGGATCGTGTGGGTAGTTTACAACGTTAGTAAGTTAGAACGCTAACATTTCAATAGTAAGGTAGGAATATTATTTATGGATTTAAGTAACAAAACGGCCATCGTTACAGGTGCAAGTTCCGGACTTGGTGCTGATTTTTCCCGCAGACTGGTACAAAAGGGAGCCAAAGTTTACGGACTCGCCCGCCGGAAGAACAAACTTGACGACCTTGCGACACAACTCGGTGATGCCTTTATCGGGGTTGAAATGGATATCACGGACGAAGATCGTGTTAGATCCTGGGTTTCTGAGACATTTAACGATACTGCGCCCGATATTTTGATCAATAATGCGGGAATCGGGAAATTTGGAGATGTTGACGCACTTTCGAGTGAAGATTGGCATAAAATGATCAACCTGAATTTGAATGCCGTTTTCTACATGACTTCGGTTATTGTTCCTTTGATGAAACAAAATGAGAATATCTGTCACATAGTTAATATTGCCTCAATTGCTGGTCGGCTGGGGAATCCTAAACTTTCGGGCTATAATGCCACAAAATTTGCCCTTGGCGGATTCAGTGATGCTTTGATGAAAGAACTTCGTGAGTATGGAATTAAAGTAACTTGTATGTATCCGGGATCCATTGCAACTGAATTTTTCATGCACTCTGGAGGAAGTTTGTCACCAAATATGATGCAATCAAATGATGTTGCTACTGTTTTGGTTAATTTACTCGAGATGCCCGATAATTTCCTGATAGATGAAATAGTTATGCGCCCTTTGAATCCGAAAAAGAAGAGCTGAAAAATGGATACACGAACCTGTTTCTTCCTGTTGATACTGCTTATCCCATTTACCGTCATTTCGTGTGACGAGGTGGAGAAACCATCCATTGATGAAGCAACCTATGAGGCTTTACTATATGAAAGTGAGTTGATTTTCGCGCTTCATACACAAACTATGGACACTGTACTTACTCAATCCCTTTTAGACTCTATGTGGACTAAATACAACGTCACAGCCGAAGAGTTTGAACAGAGTCACAGACTCTATGAACGTGACGTCGAGGAACAACTGGAGCGCGTGTTGAGAGTTGCAGAAAAACTCGGAAGTGAACATGAGAAATTAGAACTTAAATTGTATGATTTAAGAGAAGAAGAACGACTTGAAAGGCGGAAAGAGGCCGGAATTGACTAATTTCTCTGGCTATTTTGGTCTAAAGAAGGTGTCTTTACGGCTATAGACTACTTTTTTCTGCTGAACGAGCCATTTAAGCGCGATTTTGACTTCTCGTTCGTTTTGGTTTGATTTTTCAACCAACTCATGTAGACTGATTGGGTTACTTTTAATAAAGTCCATAACCATGGTCAAAATTTTTGAATCAGGTATCGTTTTACCCTCCGTTGATGCCAGGCAACGGTCGCACATTTCGCAGCGTTTTGGGACATTTTCTTCTCCGAAATAAGATCGTATATAATAACTTCTGCATTGCCTGGTTTTCGAATATCCGATCATTTTCTCAAGTTTGTTGAGCTGGATATCCCGGAAGTGTTCAGCCTCCTGACGGGTAACCGGTAGCCTGTTTGATCTGTGTTCTACGAGACGTACAATTGGATCATCCGTCTGCGAACGGTAATCAAGTACACCTTCATTTTTTAGCACTTCAAGTCCCTTGATGAGTCCATTATAGGTAATTTCTAGTTTTGAAATAACCATATCTGCCGGCAGGTAGTGAAAGTCGTTTGATGCCTCAGGCAAGTAAATTCGAATTAATTGGTCAACAAAATCAGCTTTTGCCTCGTTTGCATATCCCTCTACTAATTCAATAAGTGATTCTCGACCAATTATAAAATAAATTCCCATCGTCGGTTCAGAGAGTTCATTCATTTCAATGACGCCAAGCCTGTTTAATATTCGAAGTGCCGATCGTATTGTATTTGGTCGAAATCCAGTACGAGTTGCCAAAGAGACTAATGAAATCAGCTCGGGTTCCGGATGTTCGGATCCAACTGCAAGATGAAGAGCATCAGCAAGTGCTGTATAGGTTTTTGAGAGCGAATCATAGTCAGGATAAGAATCTTCGACACGTTTTTTTGCTTGATTGATGTCGGAATTCCTGACCAGGAGTGTTGGGAAACTGAGTTCTCCATCTCGACCAGCACGTCCGGCCTCCTGGTAGTAGGCTTCAAGAGAGTATGACATATCGAAGTGTATTACATAACGGCAATCGGGTTTGTCAATTCCCATTCCAAATGCGTTGGTAGCCACTACGACTCTGAGTGTATTATCTATCCATTGCTTCTGAATTCTGGCGCGGTCTTCGGAAGGGAGACCAGCATGGTATGCTTCACATGCGATTCCTTCAGCTCGGATACTTGCAGCAAGTTCATTACACAACCTTCGTGTACCTGCATAAATCAATCCTGATCCAGGAGCCTTCTTAACCATCTGAATAAGTCTGGTTTCTTTTTGCTCGGTTACGTCGACCCACCATTTCAGATTTTTGCGTTCGAATCCCTTGGATAGCACAGTTGGATTGCTGAAGCCCAATACACGTTTGATATCCTCACTTACTTTCGGGGTTGCGGTGGCTGTTAGTGCCATCCATCGTGTTTTACCGACACAAGCATCGATATTTTCTCGAATTTTCCTGTAAGGTGGTCTAAAATCATGCCCCCATTCTGAAATGCAATGTGCTTCATCTACCGCTACTAATTGAATATTCAGATTAGCAGCTTCGTGTTGAAAGAAAGATGTTTCCAGTCGTTCAGGAGCGCAATAAAGTAGCGTATACATACCATTTGCGGCATTCACAATGCGCTGTTCAACTTCTTTTTTTGATATCGTACTATTAATAAATGTAGCAGATACACCACGAGCTTTTAGTTGATCCACCTGGTCCTGCATCAAGGCAACCAATGGAGAAATGACAAGTGTTAGACCCGGTAGTACTGTCGCTGGAACCTGATAACACAGAGATTTCCCCCCACCTGTCGGGAAGAGAACCAGCGTCTCATTTCCTGCCAGCACCGATTTGACCACATCATCCTGTCCTGGGCGAAATGTATCAAATCCCCAGTGTTTCTTAAGATTCGCAAGAGCCTGGTCAAATAGTTCGTTACTCATGGATTAAAGTTAGTGAATTTGTGTCATTGTGAATCAAAAATTCACGAATTACTGAATCGGATATTTTTAATACCAAATAACTAGATACGCAAGTTAAGTTTATGCCAAAAACAACAAAGCCGGATTCTTTTGGAATCCGGCTTTGGATGCTAATGCAAATATTGATGACGTTTTAGAGTGCCTTTAAGTACTCCCGTCGCATTTCAGCAATGGCTTGAATGGAGATTTCTTTCGGACATACCGCTTCGCACTCACCGAAGTTCGAACAGTCACCAAATCCTTCTTTTTCCATTTGCTCGACCATTCGAACAACACGGCGTTTACGCTCAGGCTGACCCTGTGGTAGATGAGCAAATTGTGAAATTTTTGCTGCAGTAAACAACGAAGCTGATGCATTTGGACAAGCTGCAACACATGCACCACAGCCAATACAGGCCGCGTAATCGAATGCCAGGTCCGCGTCTTCTTTTCGAATCGGAATTGCGTTCGCATCGGGAGCAGAATTGGTGTTTACCGAGATATATCCACCTGCAGCCTGAATACGATCAAATGCAGAACGGTCCACTACCAGGTCCTTAATCAATGGAAACGCAGTGGCTCTCCAAGGCTCAACTACAATCGTATCACCGTTCTTGTAGTGTCGCATGTGAAGTTGGCAGGCGGCCGTTCCTTTTTGTGGTCCGTGTGCTTGACCGTCGATCATCATATTACAGGATCCACAAATCCCTTCACGACAGTCATGATCGAACTCAACCGGCTCATCACCTTTTTTCATCAGTTGCTCGTTCAGGTGATCGAACATTTCCAAAAAGGACATATGCTCACTCACCCCATCGAGTTTATAATCTACTAGTTTTCCCGGAGTGGATGCATTTTTTTGTCTCCACACCTTCAGATTAATGGTCATTGTACTCATAATACTTCCTTAATTCCTTATTTGTAGCTGCGTTGGGTCAATTTGACGTTTTCGAATTCCAGCATCTCTTTGTGGAGATTTGGCTTCGTGTCAGCGCTACCTGGATATTCCCAGGCAGCTACATAGCAATAATCATCATCGTTACGCAGGGCTTCACCTTCTTCGGTCTGATATTCTTCACGGAAGTGGCCACCACAGGACTCATTTCGATCCAGTGCATCAAGTGCCATCAGCTCTCCCAGTTCAAGGAAATCAGCTACTCTTGTTGCATACTCGAGATATTTGTTAAACGTAGACTGTTCGCCCGGAACGAACACATTTTCCCAGAAATCAGCTCGTAATGCACGGATTTCTTCAATCGCTTCTTTGAGCCCGGCTTCCGTACGTGCCATACCTACTTTGTCCCACATAATCTTGCCAAGGGTTCTATGGTAGTCAAGGACAGTCTTGTTCCCTTTGTTTTTCAGAAGCTTGTTGATTCGCTGTACCGAATCATTTTCTGCCTCTGCAAATGCATCATGTGAGGTGTCAACTTTATCAAGTTTGGTACCTGCAATGTAATCTCCAAGTGTATAAGGAATTACAAAATAGCCATCAGCCAAACCTTGCATCAACGCTGATGCACCCAGACGGTTAGCACCGTGATCCGAGAAGTTAGCTTCGCCAAGAACGAACAATCCGGGAACGTTGCTTTGCAGGTCGTAATCGACCCAAAGTCCACCCATCGTATAGTGAACCGCTGGATAGATTCTCATTGGTTCTTTATATGGATTGTCGCCCGTAATTTTAGCGTACATATCGAAAAGGTTTCCGTAGCGCTCGCGGATTTTATCCTCACTGTACAATTTGATACTATCGCGGAAGTCCAGGTAAACGGCCAGACCAGATGGGCCTACGCCATGTCCTTTGTCGCAGACATCTTTTGCATTTCTGGAAGCAACGTCACGAGGAACAAGGTTTCCGAAACTTGGATAACGCTCTTCAAGGAAGTAATAGCGTTCGTTGTCTGGAATTTCATTTGGATGACGTTTATCACCAACTTTTTTCGGTACCCAAACACGACCGTCGTTTCGAAGCGATTCAGACATCAATGTCAATTTGGATTGATAGTCGCCAGATACGGGAATACACGTTGGGTGAATCTGAGTAAAACATGGATTCGCGAACATAGCGCCACGTTTGTAACATCTCCAGGCCGCGGTAACATTTGAGTTTTTTGCGTTTGTAGACAGATAAAATACGTTTCCGTATCCACCTGTTGCCAACAATACAGCATCTGCTACGTGACGTTCAATGGCTCCAGTAACCAGATTCCGGGTGATGATACCACGAGCTTTCCCATCAATAACGACCAGATCCAACATTTCCTGACGGGCATGCATCTTGATTTTACCGGCATCTACCATTTTCATCATGGCCGAGTAAGCCCCGAGGAGTAGCTGCTGACCCGTTTGTCCACGTGCGTAGAAGGTACGGCTCAGCTGGGCGCCACCGAAAGATCGGTTATCCAACAATCCGCCGTATTCACGTGCGAAAGGAACCCCCTGGGCCACGCACTGATCAATGATATTGTTACTTACCTGAGCCAGACGATATACATTTGCCTCACGAGCTCTGTAGTCCCCACCTTTCACGGTGTCATAGAACAATCTGAAAACACTATCACCATCGTTCTTGTAGTTTTTAGCGGCGTTGATTCCACCCTGAGCTGCGATACTATGAGCCCGGCGAGCGGAATCCTGAATACAGAACGCACTCACTTCGTATCCCAATTCTGCCAAGGATGCGGCAGCAGATCCGCCAGCAAGGCCGGTTCCTACAACAATGATGTGATGCTTACGCTTATTGTTTGGATTCACCAGTTTGACGTGATCCTTACGGTACGCCCATTTTTGTTCTATGGGTCCCGGTGGGATTTTGGAATCTAGTTTAGGTGATCCGATATTTTTTTTCGAAGTACTCATAAATAATATCCTCTTAGAACATGAAATACAGATAAATCGGCAATATGAAGAATCCAAGAGCAATCAGGATTCCCACCAGTCCGGCTATCGAATAAATAATTGGTGTCAGAGACTTGTTATTAGCTCCAAGTGATTGTAATGCACTCCAAACTCCGTGACGAAGGTGAAATCCAAGAAGCAACATGATGCCCATGTAAACGGCTACGTAGATTTCATTTTGGAAGATTTCAACGGTCAGTTTGGACAAATCTCGCATTTCAACGGTATTCCCGTTTGCTTGTACTTCCACCGTGTAAGCAGGTTCTGAATTCCAGCCTGGACCAAATTTGAAGGTTTTCAAGTGCATCCCAACGAACAGGAACAAGATGGTTCCGGTAATAATCATGGTTCGTGAGCTGAATCCCTGTTTTGATACTCCACCACGGGATTTGTACTTCTCGTAAGCCTCTGGACGAGCCTTACGTTTACGTAAATAAATAGCTACCCCAAGGTATGCGTGGATTAAAAAAATAGCCAAAAGACCGAACTCTACTATATAGAGCAGGAAGCCCAGGTCTTTTAGGAACATTGCATAGCGGTTGAACGCATTGTCACCGGATTCCAGGGTTGTGGGATCCAGCGCGAATAATGTCAGGTTAGCCGAAAGATGGGAGATCAAGAATAACGTTAGTGCAATACCGGTAACACCGGTAAGGATTTTTCGGCCAACCGAGTTTTGAAACGCGGTTACTAATGAATACATGAATGACGTGCAATTAGTGTTTAATAATGATGAAAACTGGCTGAATTTCAGCTGGCGTAATATACTATTTATTGACCTGAAAACTGAATTCCAGCCATGGATTCACTGCTTATTTTTAATCACTCTACATTAGTCAGGTGTAGGTTGATTCAGCTACGGAAACCGCTTTTCTGCATCAATTCGTTTCATTCTTATGCCATAAACATATTTCCTGAGTTCAGTGATTTGCGTAACGCGTTGTATACCTTGAAGATGTGACGTTTAGATGGATTCTCGCCCAACTCCCGAACGATTCGTTGACTCAGGTTTCCTTTATCCAATATGGTTTGGATGTACTGTCTACCAGGATCTTCATCAGTCCAAATTTCATCGGCAAGTTCAACAAAAAGTGACTTCCATAGATCCCCGGCAGTCACTGCAGATAATTTTCCAAAACAGGATGCATAGCCAGAAATAAGTAGTTGAGCATCCCCTCCCGATTCAGTTGTACGGAATAAGAGATCACTCATTAAGTCCATATCCAGTGACATTAATGATTTCATATCTACCCATCGCTCCGTCACCAATGCTTTCAATACACCTACCGTAAACTGTAAGATGGCCACATCCACACCAGGATGTTCCTGAAGATCTAGTACCCTGATCTCAATTGCGTCACGGTCGAATCGGGCAATCGCGCCTCTTGCATTCAGCCACTCGTCTTGTAAGATGCCTTCTGGATCAAATGGGGCAATGTCGTTATAGATTTTCTGGAGAAGTTGGGATCGATACTCGTGCTCAGTGTAACACGGCTCAGGAATCACTTTACCTGATACGGAGGGAACACGTCTGGCGTTAGTGCGGTACACTGACAAACGGTTGTCCAAAACTCCGGTCGGTGCCCCGTCCATAATGGGTGAGCTTGCTGACAGCACCGGTAAAATGGGCAATATCGCCCGAATTGCAGCGTGGAGACGTCCAAATTCATCGTCACCATGAAATGGGAGATTCAGGTGAGTGCTTTGTAGGTTTGCCCACCCATGACCACGACAGTCAAAAATGGCATTAAACGTTTCATATATCACACTGTACTCATGTTCCCACAACTTCGTCTCAGTGTAGGGGTTCATCCACGGATGCATGGCAGTTGGCATCAAACACGCGTTCCATTGGGATAGAATTTCATTGATACGTCGAACATCATGTTGAAAGAGTCTTGCGACGCCACTGAGTGAGTTTGTTGGACCATTGGTTTTAAGCTCTATGACATGACTAACCAATTCATTACACCAAGCCAGTTCTCCTTGCTCAGTTTCGGAGACAACGTGCCCCTCTACTTCTTTGATGAGTAGATCAGCGATAGGACGTACATCAAGGGTATCTTTGTCCACTATCATGTACTCCATTTCAACGCCAAAGACTTCAAACAGGTGATAAGCCATAAATTGTTACTAATTAATCCGTATTAATGTGTTTTTAGCGTCGACGCATCTGTTTTCGTTCTTCGATACGCCGCAAAAAGACTTCCATGATTCTCAGGTATAAATCGTCTTTGAGTAGCGAATCTTCGACACCTGAATCGATATTAGGATTATCATTGACTTCAATGATGTAACACTTGTTGCCAACTTGCTTAAGGTCAACTCCATAAAGTCCATCACCCATTAAATTCGCTGCTTTCAGAGCGGTTTTCATTACGTGACGTGGAACCAATTCAACCGGAATGGTCTCTTCGTCACCAAACGAGCGGTGGCCCTGACCATCACGCTTGATAATTTGCCAGTGCTTTCTGGCCATAAAATACTTACACGCGAACAATGGTTTTTGATCCAGGATACCAATTCTCCAGTCATAATCCGTTGGCATGAATTCCTGTGCAACGACCAGGTCAGATTTATCAAGCAGTTTACGGATAGTCTCGTCTAGTTCATCCTGGGTATTAACTTTTGTTACACCGGATGAAAATGATCCATCGGGCTCCTTTAAAATGACCGGAAAACCGAGTTCTGCGCCAACCTTGTCCATATTATCGCGATGAACAATCATCGTTTTTGGCCCAGGAACGTCGTTTTGATACAACATTTCTGCTAGATAGACCTTATTCGTACATCTCAGAATCGATTCAGGATCATCGATCACCACCAATCCTTCTGCGGCTGCTTTACGTGCAAATCTAAACGTATGATGATTCACATTGGTCGTTTCACGGATGAAAAGTGCATCGAATTCTGCAAGACGAGAGAAGTCTTCTTTTGTAATAAGCTCAACCCCAATTCCGAGCTGCTCACCAGCACGGATGAATTTCTGTAATGCCTTTTCATCTGATGGAGAATCGACTTCGTCGGGGTTATGCAGAATTGCCATATCGTACCTTGGAACAAAACGTTTCGGTACGGATACCCTTTTTCCGTCGAAGTAATCACCAGCAACCTGAATCACGAAAGGTTTGTGATCGGCTGGAATCTCACTGGCCGGAATTGGACCAATATACTTGAGCTCCCATTTATCATGTATATACATGAAGTGTGCACGTACAAAAGGTGCCTGGAACATGCTAAATAGAGCCGAACTCAATCGATCATACCGTTTTGCGAGATTTCTTCCGAAATAGATACTAAGTACAAACTCAGATGACTTGATCGGTAATAAACTTTGCTGAATGATTTCATCCAGATCGTCGGACACAAAACGAATTATCGTCTGGGATTTCATGTCCTGGATAGTGGCGATACTCGGTAAGGGTTTGTGTCCACGTGCAGAAGCCAGCAACGAAACATAATAACCGGTGCTTTGGTATCGATACGACCGGCATAAGTTGTACACCTTGACTTTATCCAAATCACTAAATGAAGGATCGGTTAGGTATTTTCGTGCCGCGACGACTTTAACCCCGGGAATTTCAAGGTTCAAGTCGGCGGGATTATTCACTACGATGAGGTGTTCCATGAATAGATTTTGTGTGTTTCCAGACTAAATCAGAGAACGCGGATTCAGCCCTGAAAGTACGCTGGTATTGTATTAAATATTATGGTTAGAAATCGGCTCCAGAATGAGTAGATTGGCGTCATAGGTCAGGATACCCAGCAGTATTGAATTGATAAGACGGTCAACTTTAACATCATAGTAATGTTTTAAATACTTGGGATTTGAGCTATACGGATCAGCGACCCTGACCGTTCTATTGTTGAGTTTGTATCCGCTCAGAACCACAAAATGTCCCGTTGGTAGTCCACTAATGTCATCATATACCATCTTGTCGCCGGCATCGCGTTCACGGGCACAACGATATAGATATGTTGAGCTCAAACCGGTAAGAATTGGAATTTCTCGTTTCAGATAGTACCGTAACAGGTTAGCGTTTAGATCTTTAAACCTGATCTCACCACCCAGTTTCAGGAATTTCAGGTATTGTTGAACTGCATAGGCTTGTTTAGATCCCTTAACCAGGCCATCAAGCATTTGCTGAAGTTTTATTTCTATGATCCCATCAGGGAGATCAAACCAGGTCGGATCAAAAATTCGGAGGTTATAGGTATAAATAACCGCCTTGTAGCTTCGTTGTAGCGCATGATTTGCCAGCATCACACCAAGTGTGCCCCCATCATCAAGCTTTTCCACTTCCGAAATCACATCCTCTAGCTGAATATTGTCGTTGTAGTAGTTATAAACAGCGTGCAGGCAAGTAGGGCCACACGTATAGTCGTCTGGCTGCTGTTTCATATCGAGGTGAATTCGACGTACCATGTCAGTAAAGGTAAGTTCCGCAGGTCAAATGTTAGGCCTGCAACGCAATATACTAACTTTTAAATAGTAGTGCTTACCAATCAGATAGGTGTTCTGTACACAGCTTCGCTGGTAGCCAGATAGAGCCATGATCCACGCAGAAAAATTACCCGCGCATGATTCTCCCCGTGCTCTATCCGCCACATCGGTTGCCAGGCCGCGCTCAGTGAGACAATTTCGTCCTTCGTTAGTAAAACATATCCGTTTATCGTCGATCTGATGTCGAGTATAGTGTCCGTCAACTCCCAAAATCCGACAAATCGTCCATTGTCCTGATACCGGAATATACGGTTACCGGTTGAGCTAAGTATGAGATATTCCCCGTTTCCAGATCTAATAGATCTGATTTCTTGTCCCAGATTTGTCACATCCGGGCGATATAACTCGTCAATCTCAAAATTATCGCGAGTGCCTGTAAGCCTGCCATCTCCTCCATCCCAAAATACGACGCGACCATCGCGGGATACATGAACTCCCGTTGCTGTCGTATTGCTTCTGCTCAAAGAGGGATATGTGATCTGTCCCATCGACTGAAATCTTCTATCAAAGACCTGAATCCGAGCATTTCCGGCATCATTAACAAAAATTCGAAGATCATTGGTGGCATGAATCCCAACAGGAGAATTGAATTGAGTTGTGCCTGCTCCACGTCCACCGAGTGAGTCAGTTACACCGGACTCTACATGGATTCTGTACATATAATGGGTGCGGGAATCGGTGAGGTATACTACCCCGGCCGGACTCACATACAGATCCGAGATCCCTGAGAATCCACCTCGAACAAGTTCAAACTCACTGGTTCTTGTGTCGATTTCAGGAGATTGGGCACATAAAAAAGGGGTAAAAACAACCAAAAATGACAAAAACATGGTCAGAAATGGCATTTTAAGCATTTTTACCATGTTTTTGGTCCAAATTTGAAAGTTGATTGGCTTGCAAGGGTCAAGCGGAAAAATATCTGAGTCCTTTTACCCCGATATCTTTTCGATAATATGCGTTATCGAAATGAATCTTCGACACGCCGGTGTAGGCATTTTCTATGGCCTCTTTGAGTGTGGATCCGTTACCAACTACATTTAACACACGGCCACCACTGGTTATCAGACGTCCATCTTCATCCTTAACACCGCTAAAAAATACTTCTGCATGTTGCAACGCTTCATCAAGTCCCTGTAGTACAAATCCTTTCTTGTAGCTTTCCGGATAGCCTTCCGAGGCCATAACAACCGAGCAGAAATAGCCATCTTCTACGTCAACCGCAGCATACTCCAGTTTTCCATGAACCGTCATGTTCATCAATTCAAGCAGATCTGATTTTAAGGCTGGCATCATCACCTGGCATTCGGGATCTCCGAATCGGCAGTTGAATTCAACTACTTTGGGTCCTGCAGCGGTCATCATTAATCCACAGTAAAGCATTCCAATATACGGTATCTCTTCTGATGCCATGGCATCAATCATGGGGGAAATGATTTCGTTCATTACTTTTTGAACCCCGGCTTGATCTAAAACCGGAGCCGGAGCATAGGCCCCCATTCCACCGGTATTCAATCCGGTATCGCCATCGCCTATGCGTTTGTGATCTTGAGCATGCATGAAATAACGCGCCGTATTTCCATCCGAAAAAGCGAACACGCTCACTTCCTCGCCTTGCATGAACTCTTCTACAACAATCAATGAGGCCGCAGCGCTCAGGTTCACATCATTCATGATGCGATCGATGTATTCTGATGCTTCAACCGGATTATGGCAGATAAACACACCTTTTCCGGCCGCCAGACCATCAACTTTAATCACGAGTGGATATAGAGCCTGCTCGTTTAAATACGCTTCCAGTTTGGCGATTTCATGACGTTCAAACACCTCGTGTCCAGCCGTCGGAATGCCGTACTTGTGCATGATTGATTTCGCAAATGACTTACTCCCTTCAAGAGCAGCAGCTGCCTTGCTTGGACCAAAAACCTTGATACCGTAATCGGTAAGGTAATCGGTGATGCCATCTACGAGAGGCTGTTCTGGTCCAACGACTACTAAATCGATAGCATTGTCTTCGGCAAAAGCTAAAACGTCGTCGAAATCATCGAGGTCTAGAGAAACGTTTTCGCCAAGTTTTGCAGTCCCGGGATTTCCGGGTGCAATAAAAAGTTTTTTAAGGATTGGGGATTTTGCAATTGCCCAGGCAAGAGCATGCTCCCTGCCGCCACTTCCGATCAGGAGGACGTTTAATTGTTCCATATCATTTACTACGTTCGTTCGCAATTTCGACGATGCTGTAAAAGCTGTCCGCTTTCATGCTTGCACCACCGATAAGTCCACCATCGACATCTGGTTGACCCAATAATTCACCAGCATTGTCGGGTTTCATACTCCCACCGTACAGAATCCGTACGACCTGGGCTTCGGATTCAGAATACAATTCCTGAATCACACTTCTAATATATCCATGCATTTCCTGAGCTTGTTCAGGAGAAGCTGTTTCACCTGTGCCTATAGCCCAAACGGGTTCATAAGCGATAACCAGACTAGAGAAAGCAGAACCTCCGATGTCTTTCAAAGCCCCAATAAGCTGGGTCTTAACAACATCGTTTTGTCGACCCTCTTTTCGCTCAGCAAGTACTTCACCTACGCATAAGATTGGGTTTAAGCCAGCTTCCAATGCCTTTTTAACCTTTTTGTTGACGATTTGATCAGTTTCACCAAAATACTCGCGACGCTCGGAATGTCCGATAATTACGTATCGTACTCCGACCTCTCGCAGCATTGTTGCACTGATTTCACCTGTGTAAGCTCCATCGTTCTCAAAGTGTACATTCTGAGCACCAATATCAACCCCCTGCACTTTACGGGCTCCGTCAAGTGCAGATTCGATACTGATGTATGGCACACATAGAAGTACATCTACATTTGCTCCCACAGTGGATGTTTGAGCACTCAAATCTGTAAAAAAGGAACGAGCCTTCAGAGGTGAGTGATTCATTTTCCAGTTACCGGCAATGAGGAATTTTCTCATGAGAAAGGGATATTAACGTGCTGATTAATTCTGGTTAATGGCTTGGATATCGGCAGCTAAACCGGAAATATCATGTGAAATGTATCTGCTGATTATTCGACCATCAGGACCAATCAAGTACCTTGTTGGCACCTGATCGATTCTAAGTGCATCAAGGATATTCCCCTGATCCAGACTTCCTGCGTTTGAAAAGGTCCAGCTTTTTTGGCGCTCTTCAAAAAATGCATCGATCGTTATTTGACTGTTATCGAGTGGTAGTGAATAGAAACGCAGGTTTTCTATTCCGGAATTTCCGAATGTCTCAAGAAGTTGCGGATAAACAGCCTGGTAGTTCGCATCAGCCAGAAGTACGACTTCAATCATAGTATATTCTCCGGCAATGGATGCTTTCGTCAGTGTTTCAGAGGTATTGAGTGGTATTGAAAAATCGGGGATCACTCGCCCTGGGATTAGGTTCTCGAGCTCGTATTTGACAGACTGAGCCCAGGCTTGAAATTCTTTATCGTTACTGCTGCGCTGAATCATGGTATTGATTTCGTTTAGCGCACGATTATACTCACTAAAATCGACCAATAGTTCAATTTTTCGCATATCGATACTAGTCTGCTCGTCAGCATCACGGGTTTGCGAACGCAGATTGTCCAGATAGCTTAATCCTGAGTCTAATCCGTTCATTCGGGCACTTACATGGCCGCCGTAAATGACTTTAACTGGTAAAAAAGTGCTCGAGTTATCGAGTTCATTGATTCTTTCGAGTGTTCTGGCATCGTTCCATCCCTCGAGAACCTCGATAGCATCAATAGAACCAAGTTCTGATGCGTACGTACCCGGATATTCTTGACGTAGTGACCAGAAATAGTCACTCCATTGATTCATCAAACTTGGAATCGTGTCTTGTTGGAGTCCTCCCCCATAGGCATAGGTAGCTACACGACCGTACAAACGTTGTAGCCGTTCATAGGTAGCCATAGCGTTGTTCTCTCTCGAATCCACCTTGATGTTTTCGTTTAGTCCCGGAACTGTACCTGTGATACTGATTGTATCGCCGGGCGCTAGCACGATATTGGAAAGATATAACACCTGATTGTTTCTGGAAATCACTAATGGATAAGAACCACGTTCAGCCACTGTTGTAACCACACTGAAACGTCCATCTATATCCGTGTTTACATCCAGAATGGTGTCTTCCGTTGACTCAGAACGAGTACTTACAACTGACAAATTGATCCCACTGAAATCAGTTACGTCGCGATCTGCTGATTGAATCGTGATTTCACCCCGAATGATAACGGTACGTTGCTGGGTTTCAGCCGATGTGCAGGCAGCGAGTAGAATCCCAACCGATAAAACTACGCTTGGGAATAACTTCCTGGTAGCTGAATTTAACACAGATGCGTTCATACTGATTTATTATTCTCCTTTAAATGCCTGAATTCGCTCAAGCACCATTTTGTTTACCAATTGGGGATTGGCTTTCCCTTGCGAATTTCGCATAACTTGTCCGACAAAAAAGCCCATGAGGCCATCTTT
>CAZJZI010000049.1:0-18816 GCA_964550435.1 uncultured Chitinophagales bacterium
ACTGCATTTGGTTTCAAAATTGATTATCTTGAAGTTGTTGATTTTAAATCATTGCAGCCGGTATTATCCATGCTTGAGCACGAACGATATATCGTTGCTATCGCCGCATGGGTAGGAAATACCCGCTTGATTGACAATATTATTGTGGAAAAAACTGACTGACATGACCATTGAAATGTTCAAATCCAAGCTTCACATGCTTACCGTAACAGAGGCGGATCTCTATTACGAGGGAAGTATTACTATTGACGAGGAGCTTTTAGAGGTCGCGAATTTGTTGCCTTATGAAAAAGTACAAGTTGTAAACGTGAACAACGGTAACCGTCTTGAAACATACACTATTCCAGGTCCACGAGGTAGTCGGGTAGTATGTCTTAATGGACCTGCTGCACGTCTAACTGCTGTAGGCGATCGTATTATTGTGATCTCATACGCACATATGACTCCCGAGGAGGCACGAAATCACAAGCCTCATACCGTTATTATGAACAAGGATAACGAACCGGCCAAAATCATATCTGATTCTGTTTATAAACAAAATTATGCCACTGAAGTAGGCATCGATTAACCTTGGCCCACACCCAGACTTATTTTGCTAAAACGATGCCAGGACTTGAACAGGTCCTGATGGAAGAGTTGCAGGCACTTGGCGCCCAAAATACAGTGCTGGCCAATCGTGGAGTTTCTTTTTCCGGCACAGATGAGCTACTGTACCGCATTCTGTTGCATGTTCGTACAGCACTTCGGATCCTGAAACCACTTGCCGAACAGGTTGTCCATAATGAACAGGAGTTGTACGACTTTGTTTCAACGATCGATTGGTTGCAACAAATGTCTGTCAAAAACACGTTCGCTATCGATTGTTTGTCATTTCATCCAACGATGAATCACAATATCTTCCTTTCACAAAAGTCAAAGGATGCTATAGTTGATCAATTTCGAACAAAATTTGGTATTCGCCCGTCTGTTGACCCAAAATCGCCGGATGTCCTGATTAATATCCACATATCACCAGATGGCAAAACCGTTGTTTCGTTAGACGCATCCGGTAAGTCATTAAACCAAAGAGGATATCGGGTTGCAACCGGTCCTGCACCCCTAAACGAAGTCCTTGCTGCCGGACTAATCAAAATGACAGGCTGGAGTCCAGACACAACCTTTATCGATCCGATGTGTGGTACAGGAACGTTTCTGATCGAAGCAGCACTCATGGCCAAAAATAAAGCTCCTGGACTGCTTCATGACGATTATGGTATTCAGAAGTGGCCAACATTCAGATCAACTTTGTGGAAATCTCTTCAGGACGAAGCTCGAGATATGGTCAGAAAAGATGTCGATTGGATTTTTGGAAGTGATTTCAATGACCGCGCAATAGATTCAACCATAAAGAATCTGAAAAAAGCTCGACTTACCAAGAATGTAAAAGTTAGAGTGGGAGACGTAGAGCGAATTTATATACCTGAAGGAGCCGGATTAATAATAATGAATCCACCTTATGGGGAAAGAATTGGTGATTCAGATTCATTAAAAGATTTGTACCCGCGCATCGGAAATATGCTGAAACGTAACGCTAAAGGATATAAAGCTGCGATTTTAACCGGAGACAAAGATTTCCGCAAACTTTTTGGTCTTAAATACAATGACCGAACTCAGGTTTTGAATGGCCGAATTGAATGTGATTTTCTTCAATACGAAATATTTTAAAAAAATTTTCGCTTATTGGAAGCGCTTTTCCATTTTATTTTGTACATTACTTACGTCTGAAGTCGACTGATGTATGTGATTTTTTTTTAGCTTATTTGGATGGTATCGAGATTGACTGATTTTTAATCGAGCTGCTATCTTGTGTTGATTTGAGAAGTCTTTAATTACCCTAACATCCCTAACACAAAAGGCGGCTTGGTGAAACAACCCGCCTTTTTTTTTGCCTCATCCCGGGATGGCTGATCGCCCCTGAAATGTAAAATTTCCGTATATTTGGGGTATGAATAAAAAAGAACTATACCTCAAAAAAGATCGCCTCATTAAAGGCATAACCAAAGACGGGTTTTTCAAAATTTCTGTAGTTAAGACTACAGATGTAGTTAAGCAGGCGCAGGAAAATCACGGACTTTCATTACTAAACACTGTATTGTTAGGTCGTACCCTTACTGGTGTTCTCTTGCTCGCTTCCGAATTGAAAGGTGAAGAACGGATTCGTATACAGCTGGAAGGAAATGGTCCGGTAGGTACCATTATAGCAGAGGCCAATGCAATCGGAGAATCGCGTGGATATGTGCAAAATCCGGATGCAGAATTAGACTATTCAAGCTCTCAAAATATTGGAGATGGACTTGGATTGGGTGTACTTACGTTTTCAAAGACGCTATATAATGAAGCAAGACCAACAACCGGGACTGTTGAGCTCATGTCTGGCAACATAAGCGATGACATCGCCTACTACCTGTATCAATCAGAACAGATTGCATCTGCTGTGTCATTGGATGTTGGTATAGACGAAAGTGGGGAAGTTACTCACGCGGGAGGAATATTGATTCAGGCTCTTCCTGGCGCGCCAGAGAATGGAGTAGCAGAGCTGGAAGAGAATCTAAAAGCATTGTTACCGTTGAGTTCACAATTTTTGGATGATAACTACATCGACGATCTGCTACACAAAGTATCTGGTTCACGTGAAACAAAAGAAGTTGGGCGCGTTCCAGTTCATTTTTTTTGCCGTTGTACCAAAGATCGGTTCACAACCGCACTTTCTATGCTATCGATTGAAGACCTAGAATCGATGAAAGGCAGTTCACAAGAGCTGGTGTGTCATTACTGCAATAAGAAATATCTAATTACGTCCAACGAGATAAAAACAATTGTCTCACAACTGAAGGCTAAATTGAATTAGTCAGAGCCGTTTAGGTAATTCATCAGTAAGTACGACTGAATTGCAGTTGCAAACGACAATGTAGTTTCATCAACATCGAAGCATGCCGAGTGGAGTGGATGTGATGTATCGGGTCCGTTCGAAGTCCCGATTCTCATAAAAAAAGAGGGTTTGATTTCACTATAGTATGCGAAGTCCTCAGCACCCATACTTTGTTCTGGATACTCAATGAGCTCGGAATCCAGAACAGTTTTGAGTGTTTCTTGAGCAAAACCAAAGATATTGGGATCATTAATTACGGGTGGAGCGCCGTGCAGTATTGAGGCACTAACCGAGCAGCCATTCAACTCGGCCAGATGATTACAAAATGATTTCACATGATCGATTAACCGTGACCTTGTAGTAGGATCTGAAGTTCTTATTGTACCTGTTAATTTCACAGTATCGGGAATCACATTCACTGCTTCACCACCATGAAAGGTACATACGGAAATTACACTAGGTGATCTTGAATCTGTAAGTCGGGTACTCAAGGAATATAATTGTTGAGCAACCTGGTTGGCAATCCACATGGCATCGGGCCCCATATGTGGACGGGCAGAATGGAGCGAACGGGGAGTTTTCACCGTAATCTCGAAAGCATCGAATGAGCCCGTAAGAGCACCGTTTCTAATCCCTACTTTTCCACTTTGAAGGTGTGGGTCGCAATGAATTCCAAACACAGCATCAACTCCATCTAGAATACCATCATCGATCATTTTTGGCGCGCCACTTGGCGTTGACTCTTCGGCTGGCTGCCAAAAGACCCTGACTTTCCCAGGAAAAGTATCGCTGAATTTATGCAGGGTTAATGCAACACCTAGGGCAACCGTTGTGTGATAGTCATGACCACACATGTGCGCTACTCCTGAAATTTTCGAGGCATAAGATGTGTTTTTCTCATCCTGTATCGGTAGTGCATCGATGTCTGCACGATAGGCAATCGTCTTACCAGGTCTGGAGCCGTTTATTTCAGCAAAAAATCCAGTTCCTGCAAGTGGTTTTGAAACCTCTATTCCCTTACTGATCAAAATCCTACGGATTCTTTCGGAAGTTCTGACTTCCTTCCAGCTAACCTCGGGATGCATATGAAGGTCGCGACGGGTCTCAACCAAAAATGGCTGCAGTTCATTTGCTATGACTTCGACAGCTTTAAAGTTGTCCGACATGAACTGCTCCGTTTTCAATCAGGTACTAAATGATGATCCACATCCACATGTTGTTGCAGCACGTGGATTCTCAAAAGTAAATCCCCTTGCATCGAGTCCGTCTTTAAAATCTACTACCGTTCCACCAAGGTAGATCAGGTGTCGTTTATCAACAATAACCTGAAGCCCTACTCTCTCTAGAAATGTATCGAAATCGGTTTTGTGATCGAAACCCAAAACATAGCTCATGCCGGAACAGCCACCGCCCTTGACTCCGACACGAAGGTACTGGTCGTCGGGGATATTTTCATCTTCTTTTATTTTCTTTATCTGTTCAGCCGCTCTTTGGGTTATTATCACTGCCTCTTCCGTATCTTTGTTGAACAGATTGTCAATTAGGTCATCTACACTCAATTCGTCTTCAGCCATAATATCGTTTTGATTCGTGCTCATTTGGATTGTCAATAACGCTTGCCCCAGAGAAATCGTTTAATTCAGATTAAGTAAAAATAGTGAAAATTTACGCGATAGAAAAGAATAGAGTCAGACTACTTAATCAGGCTATCTCATTGGTTAATGTGAAGTACTCTTTCTTTTCATGATTGAACAATCGAAGAACACCAGCACTTACAAGATTCACCAGAATGCGGCTGGATCTTCGTTGGGAGATATTAACAAGATTTGAGAACTCACGGACCGATATTCGTTGGTACTCATTTAGATACTTGAATAACTTTTGTTCGTTAGGTCCATATTCAAAAGTTATTCCACTCTTCGATGTTGAGTTGATAAGTACCCGTTCGACTTCACGACTAGCCTGAACGCTTTTATCTTTTTCACGGATGTAAACAGATCTTTTACCGTCTTGTTCCACATAGATTGGCTTAACTTCTGCTTCTTTGACGTGAACAACGATAATCTCTCTGTCTTTGTATGGTACGGTTTCAATTTGAACCGGTAGCGGAGGGATACAACAGTAGTTTATCGCTTTATCGAGGAGAAACTCTTGTTCGTAATAGCTATCGATCCCAATGAGCTTTTTGTCGTCGTCGACACCAATTAGCATGGTACCGCCCCTTGTATTGGCGAATGCTGCCAATTCTCGGGCAATTTTTTCAGGAGTGGATATGAGTCTTTTAAACTCGAGATAGGTTCCTTCGCCTGTTTTTACCAGGCGTTTAAGGGCTCCCACCGACATGGTGGATGGAACTGGATGCTCAAACATCATAAGTTGGAAATGAACGGTGTTATGGCTCCTGAATTACTGCTGTAAAGTATACCACCCGTTGCGAAAATTCACAAACGAGTTTCGTCTTTTGCTTCGCGTGTCATCAGTTCAAACATGGCATCGTGTGGATTCATTCCTTCAAATAGCACTCGGTAAACGATATCCGTTATTGGCATTTCGATACCAAGTTTTCTTGACCATCCATACACAGATTGCGTTGATTTAACACCTTCTGCGATCATATCCATTTTTGAAATTATATCATCTAACTTCTCACCTAGGCCGATATGATAACCAACATATCTGTTTCGGCTGTGCTTGCTTGTACAGGTTACAATCAGGTCTCCAATACCAGCCAGACCCGAAAAGGTCTCTCTGGAAGCCCCAATTTGCGTGCCCAAACGTGTCATTTCAAATAATCCACGTGTAATCAATGCGGATTTAATGTTGTCACCGAGGTCTGCTCCATCCACTATTCCCGCGGCGATTGCCATTATGTTTTTAACAGAACCTGCTACCTCAACACCTATTACATCGTAGTTTACATATACGCGGAACATTGGTGTCATGAAGGCTTCCTGGATTAATTTGGCAGCACCTCTAGAATATGCCGCTGATACCACAACCGTTGGTTTAAGTCGTGCTACCTCTTCGGCATGGCTTGGACCAGACAGTGTTCCAATGTGATCTTCTACTATGACGCCTTCCAATACCTCGGTCAAAACCTGGGTCATCGTGAGATAACTATTGTTTTCGATCCCCTTGGAAACGGAAACCACTATTTCATTCCCTGATAAATGCGGTTTCACCCTCTCGGCTACCTCCCGCATCGTATGTGAAGGAGTTGCAAAAACAACAAGATCTCGTTCATGTAATCCATCAACCAAACAGGTAGAACATCGAATCGATTCGGGTATCTTAAGATCCGGTAAATAGGTCGGATTATGGTGATTTTCGTTGATATTTTTGGCTATTTCAGGCTCACGTGCCCAAATCATTACATCATGACCATTACTTTGAAGTACTACTGCAAGAGCAGTTCCCCAGCTACCAGCTCCTACTATAGTAGCTTTCACGTGGCGCCTTTCTCATTCAGCTTACCTTTGGCCGGAGAGAATGATTTAATTCTGTTTTCAGTACCGTTTATCAGGCGTTTTATATTCGCCGAGTGTTTTAAAATGATACCCAAAGCTACAGCAGAGCTGAAAACCAACAAGCTCCCATCCAGTTCATTCATTCCAAGTCCATAGCGCATAATTAGAAGGAACATTGGGTAGCTAAAGGAGGCAATTATAGATGCCAGCGAAACATATCTACTGGTTAAAAGAACTATAAAAAAGACGGTCAATGCCAGTGATATTGAAATGGGTTCAACACCAAAAAGCATCCCGGCAGCAGTAATTACTCCCTTGCCCCCTTTAAAGCCTGCGTAAAGTGGATACATGTGCCCCACAACGGCGAAGAGTCCGGCAACAACACGCATAAAAATGTCGATGTTCCAGATATCAAATGCATACATCGGGATCCCACCAAGCACAAATCCTAGCTGACTGATATAGAAAGCAGCAACAAAACCTTTAAAAATGTCAATGAGTGAAACAATAACCCCGCTTTTCCAACCTAATACCCGGAATGTATTTGTTGCGCCTGCATTTCCACTTCCGTGATCCCTGATGTCAACTCCATAAAAGAGCTTCCCGACCCATACCGCCGTCGGGATGGAGCCAATTAAATAACTTAAAAGTATAATTATGGATACAGATTCTACTGAATTCAACGGGGGGACCCTTTCTAAATCCGGTTGTTACCTTGGTTTAACGTTATCAAATCATAAATTCGTACAGAATTCGGGTATTTTCCCGAATCCAATTATGCTAGAATATACTCTCGAATGGAACCGTTTTTCAATGAAATAATCAAGCCCTTTCGACACAACATGGCTTGATTTTAACTACTTTTTATACGTGGCGTTCGGCGTGGTATGAACTTCGAACCAATGGCCCGCTTTCAACGTGTCCAATCCCCTTAGCCTCACCAATTTCTTTATACCGGGCAAATTGATCCGGATGAATCCATTCCAATACTGGATGGTGCATCTTGGTAGGTTGCATATATTGCCCAATAGTCAATACATCCAGGCCAACTTCAGCTACATCGTCCATCAATTTGAATACTTCCTCTTCGGTTTCGCCAAGTCCAACCATGATTCCCGTTTTGGTACGAAGCCCTTGTTCTTTGCAAATCTTCAGCAGTTCAAGAGATCTTGGGTATTTTGCTTGTGGGCGGACGGTTTTGTACAGACGTGGAACCGTCTCCAAATTGTGGTTCAAAACCTCTGGTCTTGCATCTATTACATATTGCAAGGCTTCCCAAACCCCACGAAAATCTGGTATCAGGACTTCAATGGTAATACCTGGAATTTCTTCCCGAAGTAGTTTAATCGTCTCAGCAAAAATCGGGGCACCACCGTCTTTCCGCTCATCACGGTTAACTGAAGTGATGACAGCATGTTGCAACTTCATCAATTTGGCAGCGCGTGCAACACGGTTCGGTTCGTCCCAGTCAAGTCCCTGAACAGGGCGACCGGTTTTAATGGCACAAAATGCACATGAGCGGGTACAAACATCGCCTAGTATCATGAAGGTCGCCGTACCGGCTCCCCAACACTCTCCCATATTGGGACACCGCGCCTCAGAGCACACCGTATTGAGTTTGTGGTCGCGAATGATATCGGCCACTTCTCTAAAGTTTTTGCCGGAAGGTAGTTTAACTCGCAGCCAATCGGGACGGCGGCCCGGGCCTTCGGTTTCGGCTGGAATTACATTCAGTTCTTTAATCATAATTCGTCAAATATAGCACTTTTTTCAAACAGAATTTGGATTCAGACTACTCCGGCGTTAACACCGTATTTTTCAAATAACTCAAGCCTTGAATCCGGTTGATTTTCAATATGTACACCAAATAATTGCTCAAAATGATATCGAATCCGGTCTTTGACCTCGTTCTCATCAATTTTTCTACCAAGAAGTGATGATAAACTACACACTTCTTTGTCACTGATTCCACATGGAATAATATTCCCGAAATACTCCAGATGAGCATTTACATTTAAGGCAAATCCATGCAAGGTAACCCATCGTGTACATTTGATACCAAATGCACAAATTTTTGAGTCCCCAACCCATACTCCGGTCAGTTTTTCGATTCGACCGGCTGTAATACCGTAGTGGGCACAGGTTCTGATAATAACTTCTTCTAAAAATCTTAGGTATTTATGGATATCGGTAAAATATCGATCCAGATCCATAATTGGGTATCCGACGATTTGTCCCGGTCCATGATAGGTGATGTCACCACCCCTATCGATCTTCACGTAGGTTGCATCCAGTTCAGAGAGTTCATCATTAGACTTCAATAAATGGTCTTCGCTACCACTTTTCCCAAGCGTGTAAACGTGAGGGTGTTCAACAAATAGAAGCACATCCTTAGGTGGAGCAAGTTCTATGTACACGCCTTTTCTGAGAGCTAGCTTGTAGTTAATCAGCTCCATTTGGATCGCCTTTTGAAGATCCCAGGTTTCCTGGTAGGGCGAACGCCCCAAATCGTAACACAGAACAGTGTTCATGAGATAGTACAGAAAAAAAATGCTCCCGGCTGTAACCGGGAGCATTGGATATGATCAGGTCGCCGGATTTATTTTTTGACCGGTGTTCCGAGGTGTACCCCTTCGTTGTACGCTTCGGCAACTGCTTCCATCACCGCTTCAGAAAGTGTTGGGTGAGGGTGAACCGCTGAAATAATTTCGTGTCCGGTGGTTTCGAGATCACGTGCAACAACAACCTCGGCTATCAAATCGGTCACACTGTGTCCGATCATATGACATCCGAGCCACTCTCCATATTTCTTGTCGAAAATCACTTTTACGAATCCTTCAGGATGTCCGGCAGCTTGTGCTTTACCGTTCGGCATAAATGGAAACTTGCCTACGATGATATCATAGCCAGCTTCTTTTGCAGCTTTTTCGGTCAATCCTACCGACGCCACTTCAGGTTTGCAATACGTACAACCAGGAATGTTGTCATAGTTAACCGGTGCAGGCTTGTGTCCGGCTAAACGCTCAACACATCGAAGTGCCTCATGTGAAGCCTTGTGTGCCAACCATGGTGCTCCGGCAACGTCTCCAATTGCAAAGATGCCCTTAACAGACGTTTCGTAAGTCGTACGATCTGCCTTGATTGATCCACGCTCGTGCTTAACACCAATTTCGTCGAGTCCAAGACCTTCTACATTACCAACAACACCAACAGCCGATAATACCACGTCTGTTTCGAGAGTTTCGGTACCCTTAGGAGTCTTGACAGTTACAATAACGTTTTTGCCTTTCTTCTCAACCTTCTCAACTGTGCTTTCAAGCATCAGATTCATACCTGCTTTTTTGTAGATCTTGCCCAGTTCTTTACCGATCTCTTCGTCTTCAATTGGAACTAATGTTTTTTGAAGCTCAACAATAGTCACTTCGGTGCCAAGTGTGTGATAGAAATACGCGAACTCAACTCCAATTGCCCCCGCACCCACGATGACCATGCGCTTGGGTTGTGTTTCCATTTTCATGGCTTTTTCGGAGTTGATAACGGTTTCACCATCAAATTTCAGGCTTGGAAGCTCACGACTACGTGCTCCGGTTGCAATAATGAAGTATTTTGCTTTGATCCGCTCAACTTCTTTACCATCAGCATCAGTTACTTTTAGTTCCTTGGATGAAGCAAATGACCCGTGTCCATATACGACATCGATTTTATTCGCTTTCATCAGGAATTGAATCCCTTTGCTTTGTTTGTCGGCGATACCACGACTACGCTTTATGATTTTATCAAAATCCGCCTTGATTTCAGATACAGTAAAACCAAACTCTTCAGCATGCTTCAAGCTATCAAGCGTTTCAGCAGATTTAAGCAGTGCTTTAGTTGGGATACATCCAATATTTAAGCAAACCCCGCCAAGATCTCTTTTTTCAACAATAGTAGTTTTGAATCCGAGTTGAGAAGCTCGGATCGCGGCAACGTATCCGCCTGGACCGCTACCGATTACGCAAACGTCGACTTCTTTTGCCATAATAATGATAGTTTTAAATTGAAAATTTCCGGATGACCGGAACAGATTATGCTCCGGTCAAAGGTACGAATTATCCGAGTTTGTTCACATAATCGAGCTGTTCCCATGGGAACTCAGGACGGCCGAAGTGTCCGTATGCCGCGGTTTTGCGGAATATCGGTCTGCGAAGGCCAAATCGCTCGATGATGGCTGCAGGGGTGCAATCAAATGTCTTCTGGACCAACTCTGCCAATGCTACATCAGACATTTTACCAGTTCCATAGGTGTTAACATTCACCGAAACCGGATCTGCGATACCGATGGCATACGCCAACTGGACCAACGCACGATCTGCGAGTCCGGCAGCGACCAGGTTCTTGGCTATGTGACGGGCAGCATAGGCCGCACTACGGTCAACTTTGGTTGAGTCTTTACCCGAGAATGCTCCTCCACCATGTGCTCCATGTCCACCATAGGTATCGACGATGATCTTACGGCCGGTTAATCCCGTATCTCCGTGTGGACCACCGATCACGAATTTTCCGGTCGGATTCACGTGCAGGATGGTGTGATTGTCCATCATGTCGGCCGGAACCACGCTTCCAATTAGGTGCTTTTTGATGTCGGAACGAATCTGTTCCTGAGTCACATCTTCATCGTGCTGGGTTGAGAGTACAATGGTATCAACACGCTTCGGTTTTCCGTTCTCGTCGTACTCAACCGTTACCTGGCTTTTGGCGTCTGGTGCAAGATACGGCATCAACGTCGTATGCTTACGGATCCGAGCCAACTCGCTCACCAGGTCGTGCGACAACTGGATGCTCAACGGCATCAGATTCTCGGTCTCTGTACACGCGTAACCGAACATCATTCCCTGGTCACCGGCACCCTGAGCCTTGTTTTCGCCTTCATCTACACCCTGAGCGATATCCGCACTCTGTTGGTGAATAGCGACCAAAACACCGCAAGAATCTGCATCAAATCGGTAGCTCGCCTTGGTGTATCCGATTTCACGGATCACGCCACGAACCACTTCCTGGACATCCACATACGCGTTGGTAGTTACCTCACCAGACACCACGGCAAGACCCGTAGTTACCAGCGTTTCAACCGCAACTCGTGAATACGGATCGTCTTTGAGCATTGCATCGAGAATGGCATCAGAAATCTGATCCGATACCTTGTCTGGATGTCCTTCTGAAACAGACTCAGAGGTGAACAAATTTTTCATTAGGCAGAATAATTTAATCTTGAATTAATAAAATGTTGAGTCGGGAAAAATACGAAGAAATTGAAACAAATTTGAACCTAACTCTTTTCAGAGTCAAAGAGGGAACCCGAGCCGGATTCCCGGGGCATGGCAATTCCCAGATAGCTGTATGCTTTTGCAGTAGGAACACGTCCTTTGGGTGTTCTCTGAAGGAACCCCTCCTGAATTAAATAGGGTTCATAAACCTCTTCAATGGTACCTTTATCCTCGCCCACGGCAACAGCGAGGGTTCCTAGACCGGTTGGTTTACCCCTGAAGGTGTTGATTAATGCTCCAAGAATTCGCTGATCCATGTCGTCAAGTCCATGTCTATCAACATCCAGGGCATTAAGTGCCTTGTCGGCAATGCGTTCATCAATTTTATTCATGCCCTCAACTTCGGCGAAGTCACGTGTTCGGCGAAGCAGACGGTTCACAATTCGGGGTGTCCCTCTACTTCTCCGGGCTATTTCATAAGATCCTTTCGAGGTGATATCAAATCCCATAATACCCGACGTTCTCTCGGCAATACGTTGCAAGGTTTCAACGTCATAATAATCCAGGCGCAGATCTATACCAAATCGTGCCCTTAAAGGAGCAGTCAGCAGACCTTTCCGTGTTGTGGCACCAACAAGTGTGAACTGTCTGAGATCAATTTGAACACTTCGGGCATTCGGACCCGAATCGATTATAATATCGAGCTTGAAATCCTCCATAGCGGAATACAAATACTCTTCGACAACTGGATTCAAACGGTGGATTTCATCAATAAATAGCACATCCCCCGTTTCAAGAGAAGTTAACATGCCGGCCAGATCGCCCGGTTTTTCAAGCACAGGTCCGGTAGTGATCTTGATATTTACTTTCATTTCATTGGCGATAATCGTAGCCAATGTCGTTTTACCAAGACCCGGTGGGCCGGACAGAATTACGTGGTCTAGAGCATCGCCACGCATGGTGGCCGCTTTTATAAAAACACTCAGATTTTCTATTATCTTTCTTTGCCCAACAAAATCATCCATTCGCAACGGACGAACACTCTGCTCAAATGCCTGGTCACGAACATTGGTATTAAGTAATGGGTTAGACACTATTTTTCCTCAGAAATTGTTGGAAATTGATATAACAAGATATAAAATATCCCGTTTGTGATAATACTGTGTTAACACAAAATAAAGATATTAGACCAATCAAAATGATATTCTAATTCGGGATTAACAAATCCGTTTTTCGGATACTACTATGTTCAACCGTCATCTGTCAAAGTCTTCCAACTCCACAAATGGTCAACATTCGCGCCAAAGGGCTGAACGAACAGGGTTGATATTTGAAAATAAATATGAGCGAGTGGATCCGGATCCTTCAAAGTACCTGAATTACGAATTAAGCTGGCTGAAATTTAATTTCCGTGTATTAAATGAGGCTTTGGACCCCAAAACACCTTTACTTGAACGTGTAAAATTCATTGGAATCGTTGGCAGCAATCTTGATGAGTTTTTTCAAAAACGGGTTGGTGGATTAAAAAGGCAGCTCCAGGCCGGCACACAAGTGCTCTCGCTGGATGGCAAAACTCCATTAGAGCAGCTGGAATTGATACGTAGCGAAGTTCAGGATATGGTTCGAAGGCTGAGAAGCACTTTTTTTGAAGAATTAGTACCCGCTATGAATAAGCATGGGATTTTCTTCAAATCATATGAAGAACTGAGCATAGAAGAACGCGACGGTGTTGATCAGTATTTCGAAAAACAACTATATCCAATACTTACTCCATTGGTTGTTGACCATTCACATCCATTTCCCTTGATTTCGAACAAAAGCAGGTCATTCGCCGTCGAGTTAGAAGATCCAGTGACCAATGAAGTCCTGTTTGCACGTGTAAAAATTCCAGCAAATCGTCCGCGTTGGGTCACAGCCCATAAAACTGAGGGAAAATTAACCCTGATATTGTTAGATGACCTGATTCGTGCCAAAATTGAGCGTCTATTTCCAGGGGCGAATATTCGATCGGCAAATGTGTTTCGCGTTACTCGTAATGCTGATATCGAAAGAAACGAGGAAGAAGCCGAAGATCTACTTGAATTGATTGAAGAGGAGCTACGTGAACGTCGCTTTGCAGAAGTAGTTAGACTTGAAGTTGATGCCGAGGCGCCAGATCACATCAAACAACTCCTCATGGAACGCATGGAGGTGGGACCTATAGATGTGTTCGAGATTACCGGACCCATTGGTCTTGCCGATGCTGTTCAGTTATATAAGATCAAGGGGACCAAGGGACTCAAGTATCCTAAATGGACGCCAACACTACATCCTGTTTTTAGCCATCCAATGGATGAGCCAGCGGCTGACATTTTTTCCATTATGCGGAGGGGGGACTTCATGGTTCACCATCCGTATCACAGTTTTGCAACATCAGTACAACGTTTTGTGGAAGAAGCAGCAGAGGATCCAAACGTACTCGCAATCAAGCAAACGTTATACAGAACTTCAAAAGATTCTGCCCTTATGCATGCCTTGATGCGGGCTGCTGAAGATGGTAAACAGGTTGCTGTACTGGTAGAGCTTAAAGCCAGATTTGATGAAGAACGAAACATTGAATGGGCGCAGAAACTTGAAAAAGCGGGAGTGCATGTTGCATATGGACTGGCTGGACTTAAAATCCACTCCAAAATGACTGTTGTTGTCCGCGAAGAAGGTGATGAGATTAAACGGTATGTGCACTTAGGTACCGGTAATTATCACCCGGATACTGCTCAGCTTTATGAAGATCTGGGTTTGTTTACCTGTGATGAGACAATTTGCTCGGATGTTTCAGAATTGTTCAACTTCCTAACCGGGTTTGCTCCGGCTCAGAAGTACAAATCTCTTTGGGTCGCACCGCAGTACCTTCGATCTAACATGACGCAAATGATTAAGCAAGAAGCTGAGTTTGCCCACACGGGTGTGCCCGCACGCATAGTCATGAAAATGAACAATCTGGAAGATCCCCTGATCATCAATGCACTATATGAAGCATCGCAAGCCGGAGTTCAGGTTGATTGTATTGTGCGATCGGTTTGCAGACTTCGTCCCGGAATATCCGGACTAAGTGAGAATATTCGAGTTCATTCGGTTGTAGGACGATTTCTTGAGCACTCGAGAGTGTATTACTTCCACCACGGGGGAGCTGACAACTATTACATTGGCTCAGCCGACATGATGCATCGTAATCTGGATGCTCGCGTTGAGGCAATCACTCCGATAAAAGACCAAAAACTATGTTCTTACATCGAACATGTTTTCAAACTTTATCTGTCTGATAATCAGCAACGATGGAATATTGATGCTGTTGGAAATCACAGCAAAGTTATACCCAATACTGATGAACCGGTAATTTCAGTGCACAACGAGTTGATGGCTCACATGGATCTGACAAAGATGCCAGTCCCTCAATCGTGGTGACGCTACAATGCGCTAAGATGGCTCATCTGCGGTTGCATACTGTTTATGGATACACTTTTCCAAAATCGATATCAAACGATGCTTGATAGTCCATGCATTTGTAATGCTTACTCCAAAACGCTCAGAAAAATCCAAAGCAGAGGCACTCTCATTTTCAATCCAATAACGTACATAGTTTTGATGTTTTTCCGTGAGCTTATCGATGCAATTTTTTAAAAGATCTCTGGCTTCTCGATCGGTATATGAATCAGCCCCTCTGTCAACCAACTTATCCTCATAGAGGTCAATTGATTCACCCGTCTTTCTGACACGATCTCGTAAGAGTTTGATATATTGATTCTTTAACGTTGAGAATATATACGACTTTTCGGCTCGGATTTCATTGACTTCATCTTGATTGAACTTCTTGATCAACACATACATTGTTTCTTGAGTGGCATCATTGGCATCAGTTTCATTCGCGCCATGTTGATACATCAAACATCGAACCATTTCCATTCGGAGGAGTTTTAGTAACTCATTTTGTCTCTTGATTTCCAATGGTCCGTACTCTGGTGAGTTTGTGAAACAGAGCATTATTCTGAGTATTTATATTTTTTGGTTTGACCCTTTCTTATTGAGTTACAGTTGGTTAATTGAATCTTTTGGGATTTTAATACATCCAATTCATTTTTACAAAACTTAACCTCGTTTTTTTATACTTAATTTGTGTAGTGCGTCCTTTTGACACATTTAAGCCCTATTTTGGTATATTGATTTCAAAAAGTGGATCGTATGTATAGAGTTCAGTTACAGAATTTTGAAGGCCCTCTGGATTTACTCCTGTTTTTTATCCGGCGCGATGAGCTCGATATCTATGACATCCCCATTTCATACATAACAAATCAGTTTCTTGAATATATCCAGTTCATGGAGGAACTGGATCTTAGTGTTGCCAGCGAATTCATTTACATGGCAAGCACGTTGATGGCTATAAAGGCCAAGTTGATGTTGCCAAGAGAGGAGTCAGAAGAGGAGACCTTCGACGAAACCGACCCCAGATACGAATTGGTTCAAAGTCTGCTCGAATACAAGCGTTACAAAGAAATGGGGGAGGAAATGGGTAGGTTTGATCAGGAAGCCCGTAAGTCTTATCGCCGTTCGTACATGACCCCTGATCTAGTTGAGCAACCCGAAGACGAAGAACCACTACGGGATGTAACTCTGTTCGACCTGATCGCCTCTTACAAACTAATTCTGAATAAAGTCGCACGTGATGAAATTGTTCACAAAGTTCAGATGATCAAGACTAACATCGAAGAAAGAAGTACTTATATCACAGACCGACTTCGGGCAGGTGGACGTCTCTCATTTTGGGAACTTTGTGAAAATGCAACCTCTCGAATAGTTGTTATTGTTACCTTCCTGGCCATCCTCGAAATGGTCAAAGATCATCGGCTTGAACTCTATGTGGCAGATGAAAGTACCGTCTTTTCTGTTTCGCTCCCAAACGCTGCCAAAGTTATTTCTTAAACCCCCTAATCAAAGACTATATGCATAAGTTAATCTATTCTGTTGTGATTGTCCTTGGACTCGGACTCCTTTCATGCCGATCCATGGAATCCCAGCAAGTATCAACTTCCCCCGAAGTAAACAGTACCATTCATGATTTCAACCAGATGTTGACGCCGGAATTGCTGCGTGAACACCTTTTTGTAATTGCAAGTGACAGTCTGGAAGGTCGCGGTACCGGACAACCAGGTATGGACAAAGCAGCCAAATATATCACCGACTACTATAAAGCGAACGGTATCAAAGGCGGAATGCCGGATGGAAGTTATTTTCAGGATTTTAACCTACGTGGCCAGGCAAATATAGCGGTTACTACTCAGTTGATGCAGGTAAGCGGATCAGATACCACTATGGTTTATGAAGGTACGTTTTCACGTGAATCCGTATCCGGATTCTTCCCCATGTTTGGTGGTGAAGTCGATGCAACGGCTCCCGTGGTATATGTTGGATACGGCGTCAATGACACCGCTAAAGGAGTGAACCATCTTGAGGGTATCGATATTCGCGATAAATGGCTGTTGTTGTTTGAAGACATCCAACACATCATGAATGGAGACACTCTGATTTCCGAGTCTGTTTCTGAACGTCAACGTTTCAATGAATTGATATTCCGTGGCGGAGCAGCCGGAGTGTTAATGATTTCCAACTTTGATGAAACAGACTATTTGAATGAGGCACTCGCAGCCGGTTCGGTTTTTGGAAATCCAGGTCGACTGGCACTCGAATACACTAATCCACGTGGCGGGCTTCGGGCTTCTGTATTCTCCGTGAGTCCGTTGCAGGCAGCCAAAATATTGGGTGTCGATGCTGAGGAACTACAGGCAGAATATTCTAATATGAGTGGAAATCCAGCTTCATTCACTCCAAAAACTACTGATTTTGTCTTCAAAGCAGCTCCACAAATCGAGACGATGCAGGTTCCGACTCGCAACATCCTTGCCTTGGTCGAAGGATCCGATCCCGAGCTCAAAGACGAATATGTAATTGTAACCGCACACTACGATCACACAGGTATCGGCGCTCCGGACGCGACCGGCGACAGAATCTACAATGGGGCCGATGATGACGGAAGTGGTACGGTTGCCATTATGACAATGGCACATGCCATGAATCAGGCCAAACTCGCCGGTAAAGGTCCACGTCGCAGTGTGTTGTTTCTTCATGTAACCGCAGAAGAAATTGGACTGCTTGGTTCACGCTATTACAGCGACCACCCGACGGTTCCGGTTGAAAATATCGTGGCCAACCTGAATGTTGACATGATTGGAAGAACGGATAAAGAACACGATGCGATCGGAGAGACTGATTACGTGTATATCATAGGGGCCGAAATCATTAGTAGTGATTTGAATAAATCCCTGCAACGCGCGAATGAAATCAACGGTAATGAAATCCGTTTCGATATGAAATACAATGACCTGACCGATCCGAATCAGTTTTATCGTCGAAGTGACCATTGGAACTTCGGCCGCCTGGGAATTCCTTTCGCGTTCTATTTTACCGGTGTACACGACGATTACCACCGTCCGTCAGACACTCCGGACAAAATTTTGTACGACAAATATGCCAAGATCACCCGTCAAATTTTCAGCACAACTGCTGAAATCGCCAACGACGACAAACGACCTGTCGTAGACAGTCAAGAGTTCATTAACATTACACAATCCCAGGCGAGATAATCGGATTTCATCTTTCCTGATGTGGCCCATTTCAAGGGTGGCGGACAATCTCCGTCACCCTTTTTTTATGCTGCTTCTATCACTTGCACACATACTTACACCTCTCCGCGGCTACGTCGCACTCTCTAGGCAAAGCCATACTCTCCGTATTTGAAACAAACACTCTCCCAACCATTCCCTCTGCTCGCCGCTCGCCGCTCCCGCCTATTGCCCACTCCCAACTCCCCACTCCCTTCTTACCCATTTTCTTCGTATTTTGGGAGGCTAAAATAAATACATAACGCCGAATGTCAGACACGAAAACCATGCTCGCGGATCCTACTATCGACAAGGAAGTTCGCCAGCGACGCACTTTTGCCATTATTTCTCACCCGGATGCCGGTAAAACCACCTTAACCGAGAAGCTTTTGCTCTATGGAGGTGCCATTCATGAAGCCGGATCCATCAAACAGAGAAAAGCTGCCCGGCACGCCACATCCGACTGGATGGCCATTGAGCAGGAGAGAGGTATTTCGGTCACATCTTCG
>CAZJZI010000050.1:0-18729 GCA_964550435.1 uncultured Chitinophagales bacterium
AGAAAGCAACCTTTCAAGATCAAATTTCTTTTTCTGGAGTTCTTGAATTAATTGCGGGAAGTGATCCGGTAATTTTCCCATCCGAATCACCTCCTGAACTTCATTTTGCTTTCGACAGTATCTTGTTTCAATATGTTACCCAGAAATCAGCGCTACACTCCGACTCTGATTTTCTTTTGAACATCAATGCAACTGCAAGCAGTTTGGAAACGGCTTTGACGTTAATCCATCAGGGATACACGACCATTAAAATAAAGGTTGGATTAGATTGGCAAAATGAAATCCTCATGGTTTCCACTCTACGCAATCAATATCCTGAAATTGCCATTAGACTCGACGCTAATGAATCCTGGAGTGTTCACGACGCCCGAATACATCTTGAGGAACTCAAAGATTTAAATATAGATTATATCGAACAACCTGTCTCTGCGCAGGATCTTCACTCTTTTGGTCGGGAATTAACTGATATCGGAGTCAAAATCGCAGCAGATGAGTCCGCCAGATCTAAACAAATGATACATGAACTTATAGAAGCTGAATCAGTAGATGTTTTTATTATCAAACCACCTATGATCGGTAGTTTTATGAATATTGCAGATGCTTGCCGTGATATCCACACAGCAGGACGTCGGATAATTTTTACATCATCTCTGGATTCAAGTTTGAATGTTTCGATGGCTGCGTTACTTGCTAAATTCTACACCACCCCTGGGGAAGTTCATGGATTTTCGACGGGTTCGTTGTTCAATCAGGATCTGAATCCAGCTAAAAACGTGATTCATGAATCCAAGGTGAAAATAGATTTAAACTGGATTTCATCTCCAGCAGAAACGTTGAATCGATCATTGATAACCGAATTAGTTTGAAAATAAACTCCTCACATATTTTCATCACAACTTCTGAAGCGTCCTACAATTATGGGGATTTAAAAAAATTCTCTACTGAACTGGGGATCAGATATCGAATGACTGTTGAAATTAATCACTCAGCTAAAATTTTGCTTTTCGCCAAAAAAGATGTCCAATCAGCATTTGTTATTTCTGCATGCTTTATCAACCAGATTCCAGTAGTGATTTTATCGGCCGATAAAACCGAAATGAAACTGAATCATAGAATCAATGGAACGGGAGCATACTACTGTTTTGATCTCAATTTGGATACAGTTCAAGGCTTATCTCTTCCTAGAATCAAGATTCCTGAGTTGACAAATGGTTATAATGACTCCGCAGAATTTAGTATCCCAATTTTTGACGAGAGCAAGCTTTTCAGCATTCTATTTACATCGGGAACTACTTCGGATGCAAAGGCTGTCCCCTTATATTTCAAACACATTCTAAGCGCAGCAACAAGTAGTTCAACTAATTTGCCTCTCGACTCCACTGATGAATGGTTACTGAACCTGCCTTTACATCATATAGGTGGCATAAGTGTTTTAATACGATGCATTCTTGCTGGAGCAAAAGTATACCTTAATCCAGTAAGTGACACCGACAGTCTTTTAGAAATTTTTTTGAATCGCAATACACTCACACATGCGTCTCTGGTCCCTACTCAGTTAAAGCGTTTGATGGATAATACTAACTTCAGGGTTGGACCACATTTTAAAGCTATACTTTTGGGTGGCGGGCCAATCTCGCCATCAATTCACAGATTGGCGAAAGATCGAAATATACCTGTTATCCCAAGTTATGGTATGACCGAAACTGCGGCTCAATGTATCGCTGTTCCATATCTTTCCTGGAAGAATACACCTGATGGAACCTCCGGTAAACCATTACCTGATATAATGATATCCCTTAGAAAGGATGATTCAAATAATGAGTCAACTCTTTTGTGGGTCAAAGGAAATCAGGTATTCGATGGCTACATTGATGAGGGTTATAACACGAACTCATTTGATGATGATGGCTGGTTCAATACAGGTGATTATGCACGTTTGGACCAATCAGGATATGTGTTTATTGAGATGAGAAGAGCCGACCGAATCGTAACTGGTGGAGAAAATGTGAACCCTTTGGTTTTGGAGGATGTCTTGGAATCTTACGAATCTGTTGTTGAAGCTGGAGTATTTGGAATTCTGGATGACGAATGGGGTCAGGCAGTACATGCAGCAATCGTTTTGAATCATAAAGATGAAGCCTTAAACGAAGACAATCTAAGAGATTTCTTGAAATCCAGGGTTCCTAACTACATGATTCCCAAACAAATACTGGTAGTCCAGCAGCTCCCAAGGACTCCATCCGGAAAATTGATTCGATCTGAGTTAATAAAGCTGAAAAAAGGTTCTGTTTAGAGTCCAACCCTGGCAAAAAGTACGTCAACCTGAGAAGTATGGTGCTTTAGATCAAAGGCTTCTTTGATGTCATCAATGTCCAGATGAGCTCCAATTTCTCTACTTTTCAATGCAAGATCCATCAATGGAGATCTCGTTTCCCATGCTTTCATCGCTAATGGTTGGACCATATCGTAACTCTCTTCTCTGGAGACTCCTTTGTTGATCAATTTGAGCATCAATCGTTGAGAGAAAACCAAACCATGTGTTTTATTGATATTCTCGAGCATATTATCGGCGAAAACAACCAGGTTCTCAACAATTCGGGCAAACCTATCGAGCATATAATCCAGTAGAATCGTTGCGTCCGGTAGGATGATACGCTCAGCAGCCGAATGGGATATATCTCTTTCGTGCCATAGCGGGATATTTTCAAAAGCTGTTACCATGTAACCACGAAGCACTCTGGCGCAACCTGAAATATTCTCAGAACCGATAGGATTTCGTTTGTGCGGCATTGCGGAAGATCCTTTTTGCCCAGCCATAAACCGTTCTTCGACCTCACGAGTCTCACTTTTCTGAAGATGACGGATTTCAACGGCCATTTTTTCCAACGATGATCCAATCAATGCCAACGTTGACATGTAGTGTGCATGGCGATCACGTTGAAGCGTCTGTGTTGATATAGGTGCCGGTTTCAGTCCAAGATATCCACATACAAGTAATTCAATTTGTGGTGGTATGTTCGCAAAAGTGCCTACAGCACCGGAAATTTTACCATACTCAATTTGGTCAGCAGCCTGTTCAAAACGTTCTTTATTTCTGAGCATTTCGGCATACCAAAGGGCACATTTTAGCCCAAAAGTAGTTGGCTCGGCATGAATTCCATGCGTTCGCCCCATCATCATGGTGTATTTATGTTCTTTAGCCTTTTTCCCGAGGACATCAATCATTCGATCGATACCTTTGCTGAGAATAGAATTGGCCTGTTTGATTCGTACTCCTGTAGCCGTATCAACAACATCAGTAGACGTTAATCCATAATGAACCCACTTTTTCTCTTTTCCCAGAGTCTCAGAAACTGCGCGTGTAAATGCAACTACATCATGCCGCGTGACCTCCTCAATCTCTTTTATACGATCGATATCAAAACTTGCTTTCTCATACAGTAAATCAACATCCTCCTTAGGGATATGGCCTAATTCACTCCAGGCTTTGCAAACAGCTAATTCTACATCCAGCCATGACTGAAATTGATTCTGTTCAGTCCAGATTGCGGTCATTTCTTTACGGGAATATCTATCAATCATGAGAAGTTAAGATTCGTGAGTTTCAACAGGGCCTGGTAGACTTACCACTACTTTAGTGACCCTATTATTTTCAATTTTATGAACAGTCAGGTTTAGGTTTTTATAGGTCACCTTCTCACCAGGTTCAGGTATACGTTCAAGAATATGATAGATGAGTCCACCGAGGGTCTCATATTCATCATCATCAGTAACAATATCTACGCCAAGAATATCCCCGAGATCATCCAGATCTATTTTGGCATCAAAAATATAATCTCCGTTTTTTCGACGGGTGAACAGCGTTTCTTGACCGCTGTATTCGTCGTTCATTTCTCCAATAATTTCTTCTAAAACATCATCCATCGACACAATACCCTCAGTTCCACCATATTCATCGACCACGATAGCCACATGCGTCTTTTCACGTTGAAAATCTCGCAGCAAATCGTCCAGTTTCTTCGAAGGCGGTATAAAAATTGCTTTACGTGCAATCTGCTTCCAGTTGATGATATCTTTTTTACTGGATTTGGTGATGTATGGGAGTAAATCTTTTGTGTGAATAATACCTAAGATGTTATCAAGGTCCTCTTCATATAATGGCATCCGGGATACACTTTTATCCCGGATAAGTGCCATGACCTCTTCGAGTGTGTCTTCGGTAGAAACAGCAATTACATCAACGCGAGAAGTCATGATTTCACGTACTGTTGTATTTCCGAACTCGATAACATTCTCGATAATCTCTCGTTCGTCCTCTAGAATGGAACCTTGTAACTCTCCTAAGTCGGCGATAGTTTTAAGGTCGTCAGATGTAAATTTTTCTGTTGGCCTCGGTAATCTTTTTTCAATCGATAATGCAGTTGAACCGAGCCATTTTGCCAAAGGAGCAAACAAAATGTAAAACACATAAAGGAATAGACTCAGAGACATTGCCGTATTCTTTGGACTTTTAATGGCAATAATTTTCGGAGTAATTTCTGATACAATGACGATTACGGCCGTAATAGCCAACACTTCAATGGTGTAGACGATGTAATCGGGAACCGAAAAAAGAACTAACAATTCGCCTGTAATTACAGCTGCCATCACAGCTGTAATTATGTATTCCCAATCAAAATGGTCGATAAGAGTCGACGAGGTTTTTCAAGCATAAGAAGAACTCGTCGAAAAACGGTATCAGATTTAGCTTGTTCAATATCCTCAGGTAAGAGATTCCCGCTTAAGGAAAAGAATGCGACCTCCGAGGCTGAAAAAAGTGCAGAAAATACGAGACCGGCTATCATTATGACGCCCAAAATTGCGACTGCACCCCAATCGACGCTCTCCGGTCCTATGCCCGGTAATGCTATAGTCGATTCAGTTATCTGAAAAAAAAGAATGGATAAAGTTGATTCCAAGGTATTTATGTGCGTTATCAGCTAGCTGAACTTTGCGCATGCAAATATAATCAGAACTGTCCACATAAACGCAGACAGTTCTGATTATTGTGATCAAAATGGCAAATCGTCGTCTTCATCGAATGGAGTGGTAGCAGACGATGTGGCCGGTTCCGGTCGTTGTGTGTCCCGACCAGCAGAAGTGTTTGTTCCCTGACCACTTTCTTTGCTGTCTAATAGCTGAATGGATTGTGCTTTGATCTCAGTGGTATATCTCTTCTGCCCTTCACGGTCTTCCCATGAACGTGTTTGAAGTGACCCCTCTACATATATCTGACTTCCTTTGTTAGTATACTGCTGGCAAATTTCAGCCAAGCGACCCCATGCCACGACACGATGCCATTCTGTGGTTTCCTGCCATTCACCATTCGAATCCTTATAACGATCTGAAGTTGCCAGACTCAAGGTTGCAACAGCTGTATTGTTCTGTGTGTATCTCACTTCCGGATCAGCACCAAGGCGACCGATTAACATAACTTTGTTCAAATTTCCCATAGTAATCCAGTTAATTTTGTGTTTGGTTACCTGTATGAGTGCTGAAATTCCTATTCCTGACAAATTCTGTTCAAATTTCACATAAATAAACCGGAATCAAGGCTTTTATCAGGTAACCCGATTGCTTTTACGCAAAAATACAAAATTCCATACACTTCACGCAGTTTTTAAACATCGATTGGAAATGAATCGTTGGTTATTCACGTTCATTCACCGTAATTTCTGCTCAAAATTTGTAATCACTTGGCGCTTGATCGCGTCTGGAAGAATCGAAAATGAAAATCTACACTAAAACTGGCGATTCCGGATCAACATCACTTTTCGGTGGTGGAAGAGTTCAAAAAAACACCGTAAGAATTGAAGCATATGGCACCGTTGATGAACTCAACGCAACCATAGGAGTTGTCAGAGCAAATTCTCCTTCACATCGCGTCGACGAAATGCTCGGTATCATTCAAAGTGAACTTTTTGTTCTGGGGGCCGACTTGGCGACACCAATGGATGCTAAAGCCCAGATCAAAAGAGTTGATCAGGCAATGTCAACCAGACTTGAATCCTGGATTGATGAGCTTGATGTTACACTCGAGCCTTTGCGTTACTTTGTGCTACCCGGAGGATCCGTAACTGCATCTCTATTGCATATCTCCAGAACGGTTTGCAGACGCGCTGAACGATGTGTAGTTACAGCCCGTGAGACTGAAACTATTTCTGATGAAGTTATTATCTACCTGAATCGATTATCGGATTTACTTTTTGTCATGTCCAGATACGAGAATCACGTGACCGATACCCCGGAAGTGCGATGGATAACAGATTGACTTATGGCACTATCGAACAAGGCAAAAACATTTATCAGGAAAAACTCCATCAAGTCAGCCAAAGAACTTGCCAGTCATTTAAATCAGCCTGTAGAATTGATTGAAGAATATCTAAAATCAAAAGATTCTCAACAGAACAGTAGTTCTGATTCCCCTCCACCTCGGTCCAAAAATCTGGTATTTACTCTTTTTGCCCTGTCGATTCCAGTCATGTTCTTCATTTTTCTCGAACTTGGACTCCGATGGGCTGATTATCGGGGTAATACAGACCTTTTTGTGGAAATGGCTTCATTGGATAATAAGTACAAAATCGCGAATCCAAATTTTGCCTCACGTTACTTTTTCTACACCACGGTTGTCCCAAACGCTCCCGCCGAAGCATTTTTGACCGAAAAACCCGAAAATGGATTCCGAATTTTTGTGATGGGCGAATCTTCTGCAGCGGGATATCCATATGGATTTAATGGTATTTTCGGTCGGGTGGTCGAAGATGTATTACAAGATGTAATGCCAGACAAGAATGTGGAGGTCATTACCGTTGCCATGTCGGCGATTAACTCATACACTTTGTATGATCAAGTGGACGAAGTGCTTGCAGAAAGTCCGGATGCCATTCTCATTTATACCGGTCACAACGAATTTTATGGTGCCCTAGGCGTTGGATCAAACGAAAGTTTGGGAAGTTTCCCGGGGTTTGTTCGATTTTACCTGAGTATTCAGAACTTCAAGACCTTTCTGCTGCTCAGAGATCAGATTACATCCTTAATGAAGTGGGTTGCATCAGCTACTTCGAGCTCAGCCAGAGTTGGTTCAGAAACCCTTATGCAGCAGGTGGTACGCGACCAGGCTATAACACTTGATAGCCCTGTTTACGAACTGGGAAAACAACAGTTCGACAGTAACATGAAAGTAATTCTGGACAGATTCAAAGAAGCAGGAATACCAGTCTTTCTTGGAAGTCTGGCAAGCAACCTGAAAGACCACCGTCCTTTTGAGTCCATCGCTACCGATAATCATCCGGCGGCAGATGATGTGTATAATGAAGCCAGAGCAGCCTATGAGGCTGGTGAATTAGATCGAGCCAAGGAGTTGTTTATTTATGCAAGGGACCTTGATGCATTGAAATTCAGAGCGACTTCCGAGTTCAACGATATCATACGTGAACTTACTGAACGCGATGGAGTTACATACGTTCCGGTAGAAGAATACCTAGTTGAAAAATCGGAGAATGGTATCATTGGATTCGATCTTATGCTGGAACACCTCCATCCAAATGCCACTGGTTATTTTCACATGGGTATGGCCTATGCTAATGCGATTAAAGAGGCAAATTTTTTAGGGAATCCTGCCGATTTATCACGATGGCAATCCGACCAAGAATATATGGATCGAATGTATCTATCTGATTTCGATCATCGTGTGGTCGACCATAGACTGATGGTACTAACCGGGAGCTGGCCATTTGTTAAATCTGGTCCCGGGTTCAGATACAGCAATTATCAGTATAAAAGCCCCGAAGATAGTCTTGCATTTCAGGTAGTTAACCACAATCTACGTTGGGATGCTGCCAAGGTAAAACTTAGTGAGATATATTTGGACCAGGGACGTCCCGAGAAAATGATTTATGAGTATCGTGGATTGATGCGTGATCAACCATTTAATGACTCACCATTTCTGATTGTCGGACAGTATTTGCTCGATCAGGGAAAACTTGATGAAGCAGAACCTTATATGATGAAAGCCCATGAAATCAGTCCATCAGCATACACGTTCAAAATGCTCGGGGCAATTAGAGTCAACCGTGGTGAATTCACCGAGGGCGCTTCACTTCTAGAACAATCATTGGCTTTGAGTCCAAACGATTCTCAGGCATTGTTTAACTTGTCCGGGGCATATGCCCAATCTGGTGAACTTTCAAAGGCACTTGAGATCGTAAATGTACTCGTTTCAATTTCCCCAAATTTTCCAGGCGCACAACAATGGAAAGCACAGTTAGAAGCTATTAATTCAAGACAATCCAATAGATAAAATTATGGCATTAATGATATCCGTATCGGGAATCCGTGGAATATTCGGAACCGACCTCACCCCTGAAAATCTTTCACGTTTTGCAGCTGCCTATGGAACATGGGCTAAAGGTGGAACCATCGTTTTAGGAAGAGATTCAAGAGTAACTGGAGAACTTTGCGAAAAGGTGGTAACCGCTGCATTACAGTCCGTAGGATGTAATGTCGTTCTACTTGGAATTGTCCCCACTCCTACTGTAGCCATGGCCGTTTTGCGCCATAAAGCTGCTGGAGGGATCGTTATTTCTGCAAGCCATAATCCGGCTCAATGGAACGCATTGAAACTATTGAACGACAAATCCGAATTTTTGGATGCAAACCAGGGTATCGAAGTGATGAAAATCGCTCAGGAAACGGGACCTAAGTATGTTTCTTACGACAATATCGGGCAGGTGAGCTGGGATGAATCCATCTCGCAATATCATATCAACGAAATATTGAATCTACCATACATCAATCCGGATACCATCAAAGCTGCTGGATTCAAAGTAGCGCTTGATGCTGTAAATGGAGCCGGATCGGTTATTATTCCAGAATTACTTCGTGCACTGGGAGTAACCCAGGTCGAAACGATTCATTGTACTCCAAACGGCATTTTCCCACATAATCCAGAACCCCTACCTGAACATTTGACCGATATTTGTGACTTGGTCAAGAAATCCGGAGCGGATATTGGATTCGTTACTGATCCCGATGCTGACAGACTGGCAATGATCGACGAAACAGGACGATTTATCGGAGAAGAATACACAATCGCCGCAAGCATTGACTTTCATCTGGACAAACAGAAATCACCAGTGGTTGTCAACCTGTCTTCATCCAGAATATCAGAGGCTATTGCAAGAAAACATGGTGTTGAATGCCACCGATCAGCAGTTGGTGAGATCAACGTGGTCAAAAAAATGCAGGAAGTTGGCTCCAGGTCCGGAGGAGAAGGAAACGGTGGAGTAATAAATCCGGATCTACATCCGGGACGCGACGCCCTTGTCGGAATCGCCATGACACTTCAGTTGTTAGCAGAACGGAATTTGACTTTGGGTATTTACAGAAACTCGCTGCCCGAGTATCACATCGTTAAAAGCAAAGTTGAACTAGGAAGCGTAAATGCAGATGAAGTTTTAAGTAACGTAACCCGTATCTTTGCTGACGAACGCATCAACACCGTTGATGGAGTTAAAATTGACTTCGAAGACGGATGGGTGCATTTACGAAAATCAAATACAGAGCCGATTATCCGGGTTTATGCCGAGGCTGGAAGCGTCGAACGTGCCCTTGAGATCGCCAAACCCGTGATGGATCAATTAAAATAACATGGCAAAACTGAATTCAATGACCGGTTTCGGTCGGGCAGAAATCTCCAGAAACAACGTTACTTTCACTACTGAAATACGATCGGTGAACAATCGGTATTGTGAGGTTTCGCTGAAAATGCCCCAATCACTTCAGAATCTTGAAAATGAGGTCCGTGAACTTATTCAAAAGAAAATCAGCCGTGGAAAATTGCATGTTTTTATCCGAATAGATGAAGGTGTAGAAGCAGTTTCACGTGTGCATTTTGATAAGGAAGCAGCTCAAATGTATTTCAGAATGTTGGAAGAACTGAGATACAGTCTGGATATTTCTGAACCAATTAGTCTGAATCATATCCTGAGTAATGAAAACATTTTCAAAGTTCCCGATGACCAACTTGATCGCCTAGAGAAATTACGTCCAATCGTAATCGATTGTCTTGAAGCAGCCATAGAGGATCTCAAGAAAATGCGTGCCCAGGAAGGTGAGCATCTCAAAATTGAATTCATGGATAAGTTGGATGCCATCGATTCAGTCTGTGCAACGATCAAACAATTAGCCGCTGAGCGGGTACCAGAAGCCCGAAAGAAACTCAACGAACGAATCGCGTCTTTGCTGGACACCGACAATTTCGATAAAGACCGCCTTGAAATCGAGATCGCATTATTAGCGGATAAACTTGATGTGACCGAGGAACTCGTACGTCTTGAATCACACACAAAATTCTTTCGTGAAGCCCTTGAGGATGGTGATTCTGTAGGACGCAAACTCAACTTCCTGATTCAGGAAATGCACCGTGAGATCAATACTATAGGGTCCAAAGCGAATCACGCTGGTATTGCCCATCACGTGGTGCAACTAAAAGAGTCGCTTGAAATTATTCGCGAGCAAATTCAGAATATTGAATAAAGGGAAGTGGGGAGTAGGAAGTGGGAAATCGATCTCCCTACTCCCTACTCCCTACTCCCTACTCCCTACTCCCTACTCCCTACTCCCTACTCCTAAAATATGCATGGAAAAATCATCATACTAACTGCGCCGAGCGGATCAGGAAAAACTACCCTGGCCACCATGCTGATGAATGAGTTTCCGATCATTCGATTCTCGGTTTCTGCAACTACCAGAAATCCACGAGAAAACGAGGTTCATGGGGTAAATTACTACTTTTTGTCTGCAGATGAATTTGAGCAGAAAGTCAGGCAAGGCGAGTTTCTTGAGCATGAAACCTTCTATAATGGTACGCGATACGGGACGCTAAAGACCGATGTTGAAAAACAGCTCAAAAATGGGTATTTTATCCTTCTTGACATCGAAGTGAACGGTGCTAAAAATATCAAAGACCAATTTGGAGACGAGTGTCTGAGTATTTTTGTCAAACCACCCTCCATTCAAGTGCTGGAAAGTCGATTGAGAAACAGAGGAACCGAGTCTGAAGAATCTCTGAGAATTCGACTTGAGCGCGTTAAAATGGAGTTGGAAAAAGCCGACACATTCGATGCGATGATTATCAACGACGATCTCGACGACGCGTATAATCAACTGAAACACATTGTCGAACCATTTTTAAACAGTACCAACACACATGGCAATTAAAACCACCAACGTTGAAAAGCTTCAGGAAGCTACCGGAAACGTATATGAAGCTATCGTAATTCTGTCTAAGCGTGCGCGCCAGATCGCAGCTCGTGAAAAGATGGAACTTGACGAAAAACTCAAGTATTTCGAAGGATTCGAAGACGAAGATGAGTTTACCTTCAACGAGGAACAAGAGCGTATTTCGAAAGATTTCGAACGTCGTCCGCATCCAACACAGCAAGCGCTCAAAGAAATGGATGAAGACAGAGTTTATTTTAGAATGCCCGATAACGGGTAATTCCTATGAAGGGCAAACGGATTATTCTGGGTGTAACCGGGGGCATCGCGGCCTATAAATCCGTTTATCTTCTTCGTGATCTGCAAAAAGCGGGAGCTGAAGTCAGGGTTGTGATGACCCCTTCTGCTACCCGCTTTGTTGGTTTAGAGACCTTTGCTGTGCTCAGTCGTAGTTCTGTTCCAGTAGAAGTTTTCAACGAGTCTAATGACGATATTGAATCTGCCTGGTCTAAGCACATACACTGGGCAGAATGGGCCGATCTTATGGTCATTGCTCCCTGTACAGCCAATTCTCTGGCTAAAATAGTACACGGACATTCAGACAATATGCTCACAACTACGGTTCTGGCTGTTCGATGTCCGGTTTTGATTTGTCCAACTATGGACGGAGGCATGTACCGGTCCCCTGCCAATCAACGAAACCTGAATCTGGCTAAAGAACTTGGCTTCGAAATACTGGACCCTGAGAGCGGTTACCTTGCCAGTGGACTAAATGACGATGGCAGACTACCAGATGTTCATGTTATCGTTAACAAAATCCGAGCTATTCTTGATGGTAGCAACGAAATAGTGGATCCGTTTGCGAATTTACTCACAGGGAAAAAAGTCCTTGTTACTGCTGGCCCTACTCGTGAATTTATAGATGCAGTACGATTCATTTCTAACCCGAGTAGCGGGAAAATGGGTGTGGCCATGGCAAAAGCTGCTGCCCAAATGGGAGCAGACGTCCATTTGATACATGGTAAAATCAATATTCCGATTCCCAGTGATATCAATCATACTGCAATTGTATCAGCCGGTGATCTCTTTGATACAGTTAAATCGAATTCAGACGACTCTGACATTGTTATAATGGCTGCAGCAGTATCGGATTTCGCTCCAGAAACTAGCGTGTCCCATAAAATCAAGAAATCAGCCGCCGATCACGAGATCAAACTCAGACCCACAGTAGATATCCTGAAATGGCTTGGAGAACATCGTAAAGACGGACAAACGCTTATAGGTTTTGCTATGGAAACCGAGAACCTCGAAACAGAGATTGTGCGTAAGCGTGAGCAGAAGAATGCCGATTGGATTGTAGGTAATCTCCTTACCCAGGAAGGTGCTGGATTTGAAACAGACACCAATCATGTAATCGTTCAGGGAAGAAACACCAAGTTCTCAACCACGGGAACAAAAATTGATGTCGCAAGAGAGATCCTGGTCAAGATATTCGGTAAATAATATTGGAATCTCGCCCACTCCCTCTTTCAATCCCACAACATCGGATTCAATGGGGTATTGATCACCTCTCCTACTTTGGCTCCCGGACACCAGACTTTCCAGTCAATAATTTAGAACAGCAGTAGCCAATCAAGTCTACTGTTGAATGGCATGATTCAAGTTTTATCCCGAAATCAATGCCTTTAACCTACTCACTATATGTATGTATCGAATGATGTGATACTTAATGTAATCGATTGCATAATAATATGCAAATTCAACTTTATTTAGTTAATATTTTCAATTATAATGAGAGTATTGTTGAACACAAACGATTTCATAATAAATAGATTACCTAATGATAATTGAGCATGTTGTAGATCCATATGGGGTAATTGAGGTACAGAGTCGCTTCGGGTTTAATGAAGGATTTATCTTGACTCCAATTTTATCACCTGGGTTGATAAACCTACATTATACTATTTTTGACAGAATGGTAGCAGGTGGTGCTTGGATACAAAAGGATCAGTTAGAATTACACCCTTCTATCCATTTTGGAACATCACATTTCCTATCCCGAAGAGAAATGGTGATATATTGTCTGAGTAGTACCGGAACAATTCAAGTTGGAGATTCAAGGTACGACTTGAGACAAGGTGATGCTTTATATCTGGGTTTACAAAACGAGAATCCAAAATTTTCAACATCTGGAAACGAAAAAAGTATGTTTTATTTTGTCTCATGTCCTGCACATAGAAAAACATCAGACAAAGAAATTAAATTTGAATCAATCCAACCTATCACAGTTGGTTCTATAGAGGAATTAAGCCTTAGGAACATTTACAAAATGGTAGTTCATCCTGAAGTAGATATATGTCAGTTACAATCAGGAATAACCCGCCTACAAAAGCACCAGCTTTTCAACACACTACCTCCTCATACACATACACGCAGAAGTGAAATTTATTTTTATTTTGGCTTAAGTGAATCCGATACCATTGAACATTTCATGGGTCCACCAGTATCTATCGAATCAGTGAGATTAAAAAATAATACGGCCATTTTAGTTCCTCCTGGGCATGTTCATTATGGGAAAGGATCGTCTGAATATGCCTTTATATGGGCTATGGGTGGTGAGAATCTAACCTATAATGACATGGACCCAGTTAACAATTATCCATTATGAGTTATTCTATAGATTTGAGCGGTAAACATGCTGTGATTACTGGTGCCACTCATGGATTGGGATTGGCTATTGCTCTTAAATTAGGCTTGGCTGGTGCAAAACTTACAGTTACTGATCGTTTTGATGACAGAGCAGGTATAGCTATAGAAACCTACAGAAGTCTTGGTCTTGATGTTGGAATCGAGTTTTTTGATATCACCGATGCTGATTCTGTGAAGAATCATATTACACAGATTCAGAAACGGGGGCCAATACATATTCTTGTAAATAATGCCGGTATAATTAAAAGAACGGATTTGATCGATATGGATCCAATTGATTTCAGGGAAGTTATTGATGTAAATCTGACCGGAGCCTTTATAGTCACACAACAAGTCATTCCATCTATGATTCAGAATGGACATGGAAAAGTGATAAATATATGCTCATTAATGTCGGAGCTAGGTAGACAAAGTGTTGGAGCCTATGCTGCATCAAAAGGTGGGTTACAAATGCTGACACGATCTATGGCAACCGAATGGGCAAAATCAAATATTCAAGTCAATGCAATTGCTCCTGGTTACATAGAAACCGAACAAACTGCACCGCTTCGGGTTAAAGGCAATCCATTTAGCAAATTTATATTATCCAGAACACCAGCTGGAAGGTGGGGCCAACCTGATGATGTTGCGGGTACTGCACTATTCCTGGCCTCAAACCTGAGTGACTTTATCAATGGTCAGACCATATTCGTTGATGGTGGGATTAGTTCCACACTTGGTGCACCTGAAGATTAATGATCAATGATAGGTTACACCCGCTAACTGACACTTCGAATCAAGTCAATCAACATACGGGTATTTTTCTCCAATTTCGTAACGTCACCACCTATAAGGATCTCTTTAGTAATCAAATCGGACCCGATGCCAAGGCAACATGCTCCAGCGTTCAGCCATGACTTAATATTATCTTTATCAAGTTTAACCCCTCCGGTTGGCATAATTCTGGATTTTGGTGACGGACCAAGAGCAGCTTTAATAAATTCAGGCCCAAATACATTACCTGGAAACAATTTTACCAATTCAGCCCCCATCTCCTCGGCACGACTAATCTCAGTAAGAGACCCACACCCGGGAATCCATAAAACTTTATGTTTGTTACATAATCGAGCGATGTCCTCAGAGTATAGTGGGGATACTATAAAATCGGCTCCATATTGAAGGTATATAGCGGCAGTATGCGCATCGATAATTGATCCAATACCAAGGACCATTCCCTTACAGTGGGTATGCACATGCTCAGCGAGTGACTTAAACACATCAAGAGCCTGAGGTCCCCGACACGTGAATTCAAGTACTCGTGCGCCGCCTGCGTAACAGGCATCAGCTACTTTTGTGGCTAAATACGCACTAGAGGTATAAAACAAGGGAATCAACTTAGTCGAATAAATCGTTGATATCACTGAATGTCGATAGTTTGTACTCATATAATTTCTTATCTGGAAACTCTACCCGATGCGTCACCTTTTCGCAGTTTTTCAACTTCTTCAACGGTAACAAGATTTGGATCTCCGAAAATTGTGTGTTTAAGACAAGATGCAGCAACAGCAAAATCAAGAGCTCGTTGATCATCTTCGTAGGTCAATAATCCATAAATAAGACCCGCCATAAATGAATCCCCACCACCAACACGGTCAACGATATGTGTAATGTCGTATGTCTGGGTTGTCAAAAAGTCCTCACCATTAAACAAAACACCACTCCATGTGTTGTGAGAGGCACTAATTGAGCCACGTAACGTAGTAATTACCTTTTTAGCTCTTGGAAATCGAACCATAAGTTGTTCACAAACAGATAGATATGCATCCGATATCACTGTAGTCCCGTTTGTCACGTTAACGAGCTCAGCTTCAATATGAAAATACTTTTCAGCATCCTCTTCATTACCTAAAATGACATCACAACCGGATACCAGTTCTGACATAACTTCTCCAGGATCTTTACCATAGTTCCACAATTTGGCTCTATAATTCAAGTCTGTTGAGACGGTTATCCCCATTTCGTTTGCAATTTCAATAGCCTCCTTACAGACCTCAGCTGCACCTTCCGATATAGCCGGTGTGATGCCTGTCCAATGAAACCAGCATGCATCCTTAAAAACACTTCGCCAGTCGATCATTCCAGGTTCAATCGTCGAGATCGAAGAGTAGCTTCGATCGTAGATGACCTTACTTCCACGACTAACGGCACCTGTCTCCAAAAAGTAAATACCAAGTCTTTCACCACCATAGATAATATGGTTGGTCCCTACACCACGTTTACGAAGTTCCATCATGGCGCATTCACCGATATCATTCATGGGTAACCTGGTTACAAACTCGTTTGGAATTCCAAAGTTCGATAGAGAAACGGCAACGTTTGATTCTCCTCCCCCATACAGGGCATCGTAGGTATTCGTTTGGGAAAACCTGAGAAAGTTAGGTGTTGATAAGCGGAGCATAATTTCTCCGAAGGTGACAACTTTTTTCATATTAAAACCCATTGAATTAATAAAAATTTCAGCCCCATGAAATCAGCATTTATCGGATATTTCCGCTTCATGAACATCATCGGATTCATCTTTGTATGGTTTTCCTCTCCACCAGTTTGCCAAGAATGATCCAGAAATATTCATCCATGGTCCAAAAATGGCCGGAGCTAACCCCATTGTGGCTGCTTTTCCGAGCTCAACAGCTATTCCCGATGCCATTCCACCGTTTTGCATTCCAACTTCAATAGCAATTGTTCTTGAGTCTCTCTCGTTCATTCGAACCAAACGGCATCCCCAATAACCCAACAAATAACCAGCGGCATTGTGGATTATAGCAGCAATTATCAATAGCATTCCAATTTCAATCAGGTTATCTCGGCCAGCCGCGGTTATTACAGCAATGATCGCAACGATACCTGCCATAGATATCACGGGCATGATATCTGTTAGCCATTTAACTTTCCCATGAAAGAGTTTATTGAATAGTAATCCTGCAGCTATCGGCAAAATGATCATCTTAATTATGCTCATCATCATTGCGTAAAACTCGATTTGAACGAATTCACCAGCAAAGGTTTGCATCAATAACGGTGTCATTACGGGAGCCATCAATGTAGAAACAGCGGTAAGTGTAACAGAGAGTGCAAGGTTGCCCTTTGCCAGGTATGTCATGACATTTGACGCCACACCACTGGGCGAAGAACCAATTAATACAATACCAGCAGCGATTTCAGGTGGAAAACCCAAGCTGGTAGCCAAAAGAAAACCAACAACTGGCATAATCGAGAATTGACTTACTATTCCAACCAATACTCCTTTGGGCATCTTGAGCACACCATTGAAGTCTTTGAAACTCATTGCCGTTCCCATCCCGAACATGATGACCTGAATAAGCGGAACAATCAATTTCTCGGTTCTATATCCATTTACCTCAGTTATCAAATCAGGATAAAACATAGAAACCGAGACTGCAGCAAATACACTGACTGTAAATGAAAATCTTTTTAGATGCTCATATTGTCTGATACCGATGGCAAAAAACACAAAGAATAAAGAAGCAAAAATACCGGTCATTGTACTCAACACACCAAAAAGTGAAATTACCATAAGCACAATGGAAATAACTGCCAGGTATAAGCTATATGTGATAAATGATTTCATAGGGATCCTAGAGTTTAGTAAAAATGGATTATTACCAGGTTCTCATTCGCAGATATTCCTGCATCTTTTCAATTGGAACAGGCAAACGGTCGAGTTTTCCATCCCTCAGCCACTGAATAAAATCATCTTCAATTTCCGGTGTCCAACGCGTATCGACTTGACCGGCTGTATAAATACGTGCCCGAACTCGTTCCAGAGCAAACTCATCCCGTAAATCCACAATCTCTGATGTAACAACCAATTCTTCTAACATGTGAGGTGGGATGAATACAACACCCATTTTTCTCGCATAAATAATATCACCTGGCATTACAGTTACTTTTCCGATACGAATCGGTACGTTAACACCAGTAAGCATGACATCTTTCAAAAAGGTCGGATCATAATCACGAACAAAAGCATTGAACCCATCAATTTTTTCCAGTGATTCAACATCACGAACCGATGCATCAAATACGACCCCGTTCTGAGATCGAGCAAAGATCGAATTTCCTAATTTCTCACCAATCAGCGTTCCCTGTGCAATTTTACTAAAGCCATCGGCAACGTAGATGTCTCCAGATTGAAGTTGGTCAATAGGCCATGAGTTCATTGGGCCTACATGTCCTATTTGTTGCCCTTCCGAGAACAGTTTACCCTGGATATCTGGACGTGAGGGCATAAATTGAACAGTCAATGCACGACCAACCATAGGTTTATCTTCATGCAAAATTCTCCAACCTGACTCAAACTGATTGGTATATCCTCTTTCATTGAGATACTGCCATACATCCTCCAGCTTTAGTCTTTTGAGTCTATTTAAAAGATCGTCAGACACATTGGGTCTTCCATCGTCCAGTCGATCACCTGTCCACGTATTGCTATAATAGGCAACATCGGACGGAGAACTCATGATTTTATCTTCAGGAACTGACTGGGAATTTGCGGTCGAAAAGGTACATATTGAAACAATCGAATACAGAATAATACGTTTGAACATGATCACAATCTTTGGTAAAAATTTGAGTTAGAGGAAAATCCGGCGGTCAAACCGGATTTCACTTTCATCTTACTACAATCAACAGGATGATTTTAATGTATGTGTATGTGTTTTGAGAATGAATTAAATAGAGCGGATTTTAATCAGTAACCTT
>CAZJZI010000051.1:0-715 GCA_964550435.1 uncultured Chitinophagales bacterium
TTCACGTTTAAAACATGGAACGCCTAGCAATGCCTCATATTTTTTAATGGCACTCGCAATATCCGCAACCGCGATTCCTATGTGGTCAATGTGTTTCATTTTATTGCAGTAAACAGTAAACGGTAAGCTGAAAACGGTAGGAGTATTTAAATGTAAAACCGAAATCTAATCACTCAAAAAAGCAAAAAAAAACAACTCATTACAGCGGAATAGAAAACCAAAACGTAACCAGATGGGCTGTTTACTGTTTACTGTTTACTGTTTTCAAACTGTTGACTCTTTCCTGTTCGTTACATCAATAGTTGATGCCATAATATCAAGAATGTCACCGCTGTCGCCTTTTTTGTCAGGTTTTGCATAGTCAAGAACCTGCTTTATGGTTCCATCCTTGCACACGATACGATAGTTCATGGTCGTGGATCGGCCCTGGAAAGCTGTGTTGATATGCTCGATTACCCGTGCTTTATCGTCTGGATGGATAATCATATCCCATCCGTTCTCATGAAGGCACTCCTCAACTCCGAAACCAGTTACTTTTTTAAAGCCGTCTGAAATCCATTTGAATCGGAATCGATTCTCAGCATCCTTGATTAAACCATAATTAAAATCAACCTTTCGCTCAAAAAGCTGAGAGAAAAAGGTGTTTCGCTTTTTGAGCGTATTTATGACTTTTTTCTGTAGACTTAGGTTTTTGATATCACCACGCATGAAGGAC
>CAZJZI010000051.1:725-16135 GCA_964550435.1 uncultured Chitinophagales bacterium
ATCAATTTGGTCGAGATTTCTACCTGAACTGGTGCACCGTCGGTGCCTTTGAGAACCAGATTATAGACTCGTCCCTCTCCGAATTCATTGTGGTAAACCTGCTTGAAGTTTGTTTTCAGTAAATCACCAAATTTCTCGGGCATCATGTCCCATATTTTCATGGTTTTGAGCTCTTCTTTGCTGAAACCAACCAGTTCGCGGAAGGATTTGTTGGCACCAACAATGTCTCCTGATTCTGAAATATCGACGTACGTTTTGTGCGACTCTTCGTAGAAATCTTCTTGATCAGCATTTGCGTTAATCACAGATTGCTCGGATCGCTTTCGTTCGGTAATATCGTGCTGATACGAAACCCAGTGTGTAATTTTTCCTGATGGATCCACAAGCGGATGGATGTCCCATTGATTTACAAACTCTGAGCCATCTTTTCGGTAATTAATAGTCTGCCCGAAGAAAGACTTACCGTTTAGCAATGAGTATTTAAGTTTATCAAGAACAGCCCGGTCTGTTTTTGGCCCCTGAAGCATCCTTGGGGTTTTACCCACAGCTTCCTCACGAGAATATCCGGTCATTTTGGTGAACCCGTCGTTCACATATACAATGCGTGGACCTGGATTATCAAGTTCCATTTCAGTGATGAGAATTGAATCATAATCTGAGCGGATGGCCGCCTCCAAAAGGCGAAGATTGGTCTCGGTCTTTTCAGATTTTTGTACTACTGATTCGATCAAATCGGTCAGTTTGGCCTTTGAAGCGTCATCTTTGGCGCATTCGGCGATAATTTTGGAAATTTCCGGTGTTAGCATGTTACGAAACAGTATCTGTAGATCACTAAACGAGCTTGGTTGATGTCAACTATATGTATTGACCCGAAACACAGTGAACCGAAATATCATTCATTTACGAAACAAATAAATCGAAAAAAACACATCCAACTGAGATTTAGGTATGTGAAACTAACGGATGATATCTATTTAAACAAGTAATGAGCAAAAAAATCTTTGACAACTTTCTACACACATGGAATTGATTCCTGCTAATCGATGTTCAATTCGTAGAATTTCCGTACCTTTATCGCGTATTATTTTAGTGTCTAAAATCCCCACATTTTAATTATTTAACCGTTTACATGAGTATTGATCTTAACTCGCGTGACGTTTTTGAATTTCGTCACAATGGACCGAATGCTGAGCAGCAAGCCGCAATGCTGAAAACAATCGGAGTCCAATCTCTGGATGAACTAATCGATAAGACGGTCCCCGAGAACATCAGACTTCGTACACCTCTGAACCTGCCTGAAGCTATTAATGAACACAGATTTTTGCGAGAATTTCGAAAAATGGCTGGCAAAAACAAGGTGTATCGTTCGTTTATCGGTATGGGATATTATGATACTATAATCCCAACCGTTGTTCAACGAAATATTCTCGAGAATCCGGCATGGTATACTGCTTACACCCCATACCAGGCTGAAATCGCTCAGGGGCGTCTCGAAATGTTGATTAATTTCCAGACCATGGTTATGGATCTTACCGGAATGGAGATCGCCAATGCATCGCTTTTGGATGAGGGTACAGCAGCGGCTGAGGCGATGAGCATGATGCTTGGACTTCGAAAAGGTGCTAAAAAGAACGCCCATAAATTTTTAGTAGATGCAAATGCACATCCCCAGACTATCGATGTGATGTTGACCCGTGCCACACCAATTGGTGTGGAGCTTGTAATCAAATCAGCAGATGAATTCGATGTTACAGATTCTGATGTCTTTGGAGCCCTGATTCAGAATCCAGATACCTTCGGGAATGTGCGTGACCTGACCGCTGTGATCGCAGCAGCTCATGAGAACGATATCCTGGTCGCTGTTGCATCTGACTTACTTGCACTGACTATAATGAAATCACCGGGGTCAATGGGAGCTGATGTTGTTATCGGAACCTCTCAGCGCTTTGGTGTTCCTATGGGATTCGGTGGGCCACATGCCGCGTTTTTTGCCACCCGAGATGCCTACAAACGCAATATTCCGGGACGAATCATCGGAGTATCGGTCGATGCCGATGGGAATCCGGCCTACCGAATGGCTCTTCAAACCCGTGAGCAACACATTCGTCGTGAAAAAGCGACCTCCAATATCTGTACGGCACAGGTTCTGTTGGCTGTTATCTCAGCTGCATATGCTATATATCACGGAGCAAAAGGAATTCGAACAATCGGTGAACGAGTGTATGGATTGACAACACTTATGGCGTATCAACTTCAGCTTCTTGGATACGAAGTTCAGAACACCATATGGTTCGATACTCTTCATGTAAAACTTCCCGACGGAGTCAGTGCCCTCGAACTTCGTTCAATTGCTGAATCATCTGAAGTAAACCTTCGCTACATCAGCGATACCGAAGTCGGATTATCATTCGATGAGGCTAAATACACCGACGACCTGGTTGATCTGATTGGAGTTTTTGCCCGGGCAGCCGGTAAAGATGTACCCACCCAAGAAGCAATTCAGGTTAAAGCTGTAGAACTTGCGTTGCCAGAAAACCTGTCTCGTGAAGTCGATTATCTGCAACATCCTGTTTTCAATCGCTATCATAGTGAGCACGAAATGCTACGCTACCTGAAGCGTCTTGAGAACAAAGATTTGTCATTGGTGCACTCGATGATTTCATTGGGATCATGTACCATGAAACTGAATGCGACCACCGAGATGATTCCGGTAACCTGGCCTGAGTTCGGTGGACTACATCCATTTGCGCCCTCTGATCAGATGCAGGGGTATAAAGATATGATGGACAATCTGTCGGCATGGTTGTGTGAAATCACCGGATTTGCAGCGATGTCGTTACAACCAAACTCCGGTGCTCAAGGTGAATACGCAGGGCTGATGACTATCCGAGCGTACCACGCGTCACGTGGAGATCACCACCGAAATGTAGCATTGATCCCGTCATCTGCACACGGGACAAATCCTGCTTCTGCAGTTATGGCCGGTATGGATGTAGTCGTGACCAAATGTGACGAACGTGGGAACATTGATTTGGATGACCTTCGAGCAAAAGCAGAGCAATTCAGCGATCGTCTGGCTTGTTTGATGGTGACCTATCCGTCCACGCACGGTGTGTTCGAAGAATCCATACAGGAAATCTGTGCCTTAATTCACAAGCATGGTGGACAAGTATACATGGATGGAGCCAATATGAACGCACAGGTTGGGCTCACAAGTCCGGCGGTCATTGGTGCTGACGTATGTCACTTGAACCTTCACAAAACCTTCTGTATTCCACACGGTGGAGGAGGTCCTGGAATGGGGCCAATTGGTGTGGCTGCACACCTGATCCCATTCCTGCCCGGTCACGCCGTAGTCGACAACTACAGTGGCAACAAGACGATGTCTATCTCAGCTGCACCGTTCGGAAGTGCGGGAATTCTGCCTATATCATATGCATACATTCGCATGATGGGTGGCGAAGGGCTAACAAATGCCACAAAAATCGCGATTTTGAACGCCAACTACATCAAAGCTCGCCTCGAATCTCATTATCAGACCTTGTACACCGGTGCTAACGGATTCAGCGCACACGAAATGATCGTGGATATGCGTCCATTCAAACTCAGTGCGAATGTTGAGGTGACCGATATCGCAAAACGACTCATGGACTACGGATTCCATGCTCCGACTGTTTCTTTCCCTGTAGCCGGCACGGTGATGATCGAACCTACTGAGAGTGAAACGAAAGAGGAACTCGATCGTTTCTGTGATGCCATGATATCGATCCGCGAAGAGATCCGTGAAATCGAAGAGGGTAAAGCTGATAAAGAAATCAACGTACTGACCCAGTCTCCACACACTGCTGCTACGATCACTTCCGATGAATGGACTCGTCCATACTCTCGGGAGAAAGCAGCGTATCCATTAGGCTGGGTTCGAGAGCAAAAATTCTGGCCGTCTGTAAGTCGCATTGACTCGGCTTATGGCGACCGAAACCTGGTGTGTGCCTGTATTCCGATCGAGGCGTACGCCGAAAATAATTAATAGTGGAATCCCCGTATTCCGAAATACTGCTTCAGCATCATAAGTCCCCGGTTAATGCCGGGGACCCGATGCAGTTACCTGTCCAAAAAACTGCCCGAAATCGATCCTGTGGCGACTCAGTAACACTTGGAATCGAATACGATAAACCCAGCCAGCGAATCAAATCCATCGTACACCACGCCGAAGGATGTATGTTATGCCGCGCATCAGCATCTATTCTGTGTCTGGTAGTTGAGGGCCGTGATCAAGATGAGGTTTTAGCCTTGAAACAGTACGTCGATCAAGTCTGTAGCATCGAAAACCCTGAACAAATCCCTGTGGTTCCGAATTTTTTAACCTTCGAAAATGCTCAACAATTCGAAGCGTTGCTCGAAATTCGTAAATATCCTACGCGATTCAAGTGCATCAAACTATCGTGGGACGCACTAAGCTAGTGAATAAATACCGCTCCCTGCTCGCAGCTCCTTATCCTTACGATTTTATCCCTTTGATGAACTCGTCGACGCCCCCATGCACATCAACTCGCGACAATTCATGACCCATTCGGTCGCGCTTGGTTTTAAGGTATTTTGTATTCTCAGGATAGGCATCTGATTCGATTGGAACCCGATCAACGATTTCGAGTCCATAGCCTTGCAATCCGACACGTTTAGCAGGATTATTCGTCATTAATCGCATTCTTCTGACACCTAAAAGGCGTAAAATCTGTGCCCCAATGCCGTAATCGCGGTGATCCGGCTTGAAACCGAGTGCTTCATTGGCTTCGACGGTGTCCATGCCTTCTTCCTGAAGCTTGTAGGCTCTGAGTTTGTTGATGAGCCCGATTCCGCGACCTTCCTGATTCATATACAACACCACACCTTTACCTTCTTGTTCAACCATGCGAAGCGCGGCGTGTAACTGATCTCCGCAGTCGCAGCGTTTTGATCCAAAAATATCACCCGTCACACAGAGGCTATGAACGCGTGTCAATACCGTTTCATCTTCAGTCCACGTGCCTTTAACCAGCGCCAAATGGGTTCCTCCAGTCAGCACTTCCTCAAACGCATAGATATCGAAATCGCCGTACACGGTCGGTAGGTGGACTTTCACCGCTTCCTGAACCAGGGACTCATGTGACATTCTCCAGGCAATAAGATCCTTGATCGTGATGAGTTTCATTCCGAATCGTTCTTTGACTTTGATGAGATCAGGTAATCGTGCCATGGTTCCGTCGTCGTTCATGATTTCACAAATGACACCGGCTGGCTTGAGTCCAGCCAAACGGGCGAGGTCAATGGCAGCTTCGGTATGTCCGGCACGACGCAAAACGCCTCCTTCAACACCGATCAGTGGAAAAATATGCCCTGGTCTCCGAAAATCATTGGGCTTGGCATTCTCATCCAGCATGGCCTTGATGGTCACAGAACGATCTCCTGCACTGATTCCCGTCGAAGTACCTACTCGCGCATCGATTGAAACTGTAAATGCGGTTTCCTGCGACTCTGTGTTTTCGAGTACCATACGGTCCAGTTTAAGCTCAAAGGCCCGCTGGCGAGTCACAGGTACGCAAACGAGTCCGCGTCCATGAGTGGCCATCAAATTCACAGCTTCAGGCGTGATTTTCTCGGCGGCCATCAGGAAATCGCCTTCGTTTTCACGGTCTTCGTCGTCAACTACGATGATGATTTTTCCCTCTCGGATGTCGTCGAGGGCTGATTCAATAGTGTCGAATGGATGGGATTGCATGTGCAAATGGATCTCTTTTGAGCGGAAACGGCGTGCTGCCTGAACTATGAGGGGATGCCGGCTCCGATGTCATTTCGAAGCCGGACTCAGATGAATTACTGAACTTTCTCTGGATTTACATCCACAACAGCGGTTTTGAGGAAGCGAACTTTAACGTCTTTGTCAACTTCACACAAAATTGTGGTTTCGTCGATTGAGTTAACGGTTGCCACAACACCACCAGAGGTAATCACTTTGTCACCTTTTTTGATTTCGGTGACTTTTTTCTGGATTTCTTTCTGACGCTTGGACTGTGGACGAATAATGAAAAGGTAGAACACCAAAAACAGGGCTACCAGAAAAAACAAACTTTCGAATCCGCCACCTTGGGATGGATCGCCGGCAAGTAAAAATAAATGTGTCATGATCGGTTTTAGATAATTGAACTTCAGTTGTATGCCCAAAGATACGGCAAAATAAACGAAAAATTAAGCATGTAAACGGTTGTGAACGTTCGCTTGTCACAGCGATTTAAGGAAGGTTTCTGCGGCAGTAAAATGCCCCTTCCGTTTGCCCGGATCCATCTTGTCGAGTGTCTTGAGCAACATGCCCAACCGTGGATTCTGACCAAAAAAATCGCGGTGTACATCCATGAAACGCCAGAAAAGTCCATCCCACGTAGCCTGCCAGTCACCTTTCGGGAAATCACTCATTTTCATGAGGTAATTACTGCCACTGATGTAAGGTTTGGTCGAGAAGATGCCTCCATCTGCGAATTGGCTCATTCCATAAACATTTGGGACCATGACCCAATCGTATGAATCGATAAATAGCTCCATAAACCACTGGTAGACTGAATCGGGATCAAATTCGCACAATAGCATGAAGTTTCCGAGCACCATGAGCCGTTCGATGTGGTGTGCGTATCCGGTTTTGATCACCTTTCGGATGGTGATGTCGATGGGGGCGATGCCGGTGGTGGCAGTCCAGAACGATTCTGGCACCGGACGCGTGAATCCCCAATAGTTTAGTGTTCTGGATTCCACACCCCGAAGCCGGTACACTGCCCGGATGAACTCGCGCCACCCGATAATCTGGCGGATGAATCCTTCGAGTGAGTTGATCGGTACCTCATTGGTTTCGACAAAGCTAAGGGTTTCGTCGATGATCTGTTGAGGCGTGAGTAGACCGATGTTGAGCATTGGGGTGAGGACGCTGTGGTGCAATATGGACTCCGAATGCACGATGGCATCCTCGTAGGGACCGAAACCGGCGATGCGGTTGTGAAGGAAGTCACGAAGCCAGTCGAGTGCGAGCGAGTGGGTATGCGGATAAAGTAGATGTTTGGGCGGTCCGCCGTAATGGTCTGCAAAGTGTGCCCTTGTGTACGCGAGCGCTTCGGTCACGTGCTCGTCAGGACTCGGAAACTGCACCACTGGTGGATTTTTTCCACGTGGATAGCGCTCACGGTTCTCAGCATCGAAGCTCCATTTTCCGCCCACAGGCTTGCTGTCGGAAGTGAGGAGTATACCTCGATGTTTGCGTTGGTGGATGTAGAAATCCGTCTGGAAGAACGTCTTGCGTGCACTGAAATATGCTTCGAGCTCAGCCGGACTGTTCAGAAACAAGGGTGAGGGCAGAATAGTCAACGACAGTCCTGTGTCGGAGGCGGCACCGCGCAGGCGTCGGAGGACCCACTCGTCGTCGGGGTCGATCATGGTGAGGGACTCATAGCCTTCGTTTCGGCACCAGGATGCCAACGCCGAGGACTCGGAGCGGGGATCGCGCGCGTCGATGTAGTGAACCTGGCGTCCGGACGCGTAGAGGGTACTGTAGTACGCTTTCATACTGGCCCGATGCAGGGTGATTTTCTGGGTATGAAACCGAAATTGGGTGAAGAGCAGTGGTTCCTCGAGCAACAGAACGTGCTGGGGAAGGTCCGGGAGCTGGTCCAGAGCGAAGAGCTGGTGTGGCAGAATGATGCGTAGTTCAGGCATGGGGAAATAGGGGAGTAGTATCAGTGATTAAGTATAGTGTATGTTTTATATCTCGGATTTAGAATGATTTCATTATTTAGTAACGCGTTTTAGTATCGCGCGGAATTATCAAACAGACGATTTGATCGTTGATCCAGCCCGGGAATTCCGACTACCGCGACAGCGCTCGGAGCAGTATTTCACTTCGTGCCAGACGCTGGCCCACTTTTTGCGCCAGGCGAACGGTCGTCCGCACACGGCACATATCTTTTCGGGGAGATGTTGCTTTTTCATGGCTGGGAGTCGGTTTTCTTGCGGCGAGTGTGCACGCGCAGGATGCGTTGGCTTTCGTCTCGGACCGTGGCGTTGGCACGGTGTCCCCAGATTTTGGCGCGTGCTGTGCGCCCGGCCTCGGCGAGTTCAATGACGGGCAACGGATAGTCGCGGCCGTGAGCGAAGCCGAGGGACTCCTGCTCGATAGGGGTGATGGTCCACGGCTCGTGAACGTAGGCGGTCGGGAGTGACGCAAGTTCGGGCACCCATTTTCGGATGAAAACGCCGTCGGGGTCGTTGTCGGTCGACTGCTTCACCGGATTATACATCCGAATCGTGTTTACGCCCGTGGTTCCGGCCTGCATCTGAAACTGCGGATAGTGAATCCCGGGTTCATAATCCAGAAACAATTGCGCCAGATGATACACCCCGTTTCGCCAGTCATGATCCAGATGGTGACACAGAAACGAGACCAACATCGCCCTCATCCGGAAGTTTATCCATCCCGTGGCTTGCAAACACCTCATACACGCATCAACCATCGGAAATCCGGTGCAACCCTGTTTCCAGGCTTCGAGCAACTCAGGATTATTTCTACGCTCCAGCGATTCATATCCACGATTGATACACGTGTGCTCATATTCGCATTCCACCTCGAACTTCTGGATGAAATGGTCCCGCCATTTGACCCGAGTCAACGCCGCCTGATGTGCCCGCTTGCGCGTGTCTGTGTTAGGATGCCCCTTGATAAACTGATATACCTGCTTCACGCTCAGATTTCCCCAGGCCAAATATGGCGAAATGCGCATGCACGAGCGCCGACTCTCCTCCGGACGCGAAATGAACTTCACGTAATCTTTCCCACGCTCATGGGCAAAACTTCTGAGATACTCATGCGCTTTTGACTCTCCCGCAGGTTGAAATCGATCCGAATACCCCGAAATCTGGTCTATAAATGCCTCCGGATGGCAAAAATGACCCAAATCGACCAAGATTTCGGCATGTTGAAGGTGTTTGAATGAATTTTGCACCTGAGGAGCATGCATCGTAGCGAACCAGTGTTTGTCCCAGTTATCTCGATTTTTGATACCCCGCTTCACTCCATCTCGCTGAAATTCAGTCCATTTGATGGCACGGGATTCCAGAAATTGTGCTACAACCTTGTCCCGATTCCAGGTAATCTGCGTCCCGGACTCCTGATAACTGAACACATGTTTTATGTCGAACCGCGACGATAGTTCTGAAAATACATCCAATGCTTCTCCATAGAGCATCATAACCGAGCCGTTCGAGTTCGATTTCAGCGTAGCGTTCATGTCCTGAATCGAGTGGTAGACAAATTGCAGATGTCGGTCGGAAGTGTCAGGATGCGATATGAGCGAAGGCTCGAAAAGATACAAGGCCAGATAGGGGACGCCCTCTGCTTCGGCGGCAGCAAATGCAGCATGGTCACGTGTACGGAGATCGCGTTTTAGCCAGACAATGTTCAATGGTGATGGAAAGGTTTTGCTCATGCGATTTTAACAAACACCTCAAGCGGATATTCCGTTCTGAAAATTGCTGCTGGTTGTCAAGTGATGTAAAATGTCGTTGTATGAACTAGGGGAATTCGTGTTGGCGCGGGTGATAAATTCATAGCCCGGCGGGATAATCTGACCGGTAATGAACCCAAGACCAAAAAGAACTCATATGAAATCAATCTTAGTGTTAATGATGATGCTTGTTGTGGCGACTTCCGCGGTTGCCCAGCCCGAAATACCGTTAGAGCAGTGGACCGGCAAGAAAATCCTGCTGGTCGGCGCACACCCAGATGACGATGCCGGCCGACATGGAACCCTTTCGATGCTTCAGGAAAATGGTAACGAAGTTTACATTATGCTGCTTACTGCAGGAAACGTTGGTACACGTGACCGCGACATGACTCGTCAGCGGCTTGAAAAAATCCGTCGTCATGAGCAACTCAATGCTATGGCTGCAATTGGGATCCCTGCCGAGAATTATACTAACTTAGGGTATACTGATGGTATGATTGAGTTTGCCAATTATGAAGATGTGATACGTCGCATGGTATGGTGGTATCGGAAAATACAACCAGATGTTATTATAGCTTTCGAGCCTGGTTATCGATACACACGCTGGCACAAAACCGATCATCGAATGGCCGCTACAGCCGCTGTTGATGCTGCCCGTGCTGCAGAATGGCATCTCGTATTTCCAGATCAGGTCATTCAGGAGGGACTTGAACCGGTAAGCATCAATGAATATCTGTTTTGGGGTTCTGAAGGCGACAATGTGACCGTTGACATCACCAAGTATATGCCACGCAAAGTGCAGTCCCGCATGGCCTATCTGAGTCAGTTTAGTCAAACTGGTCGTGAGAACTACCCTGGCGACTCCGAAGACTACTTCATGACCCTCGACGACATGCCAGCTGAAGAACGAGCCGCCTACATCAAGCGCTTCACCGACAGTACGGGTCCAACGGAGACCTTCAGATATTATCGCGGCGCTCCCGATGGGGTCGGTAATGGTCCGGCGCTAGGGAATTAAGAAGTTTGCAATTTGAAACCCGAACTTTCAAATTGACTGAAAATCGATCCAAAACCTTGCAATCTGAAACTCAAACGTTCATGATTGCAAGGTTTTTATGTTTGGGAAGTATACGAGGTCGAAAATCAAACATGTCGATTTTCTGGGAACAAAAAAAAGCCTTACAGAACGTTAATTCTGCAAGGCTTTTTACGTGGGCTGTGAGGGGCTCGAACATATGTAGAATGACTCATAATATTGCTTCACTAATGTGCCTTAATATAACTATATAAGCATATTACGTAAATAATTAGAGCAATTCAAAGCAATGTAATGTATATTTGGTTGGTACCAATATTGGTACCATTAATTACTTACTGATACATACATTATGCAGGATTTTCATTTTAAACTTTATCTGATTCAGAGGAAAAAAAAGGTCAACGGTGAAATACCAGTTTATCTTCGAATTACACAACAAGGGAAGTACCGATATCTTTCCACAGGGATAGCAATTGAAGAAAAATTCTGGAACCCACAAAATGATACCGTTCGAAAGAGTCATCCTCGCTATAAATTTTTAAATCAACAATTAGAAGAATCGATACATTTAGCAAAACTATCAGCTTCTAAATTAACTACGGATGAAAAAACAATTGCCGGTTTTAAAAAAGCTGTAATGACAAAATACACAGAGGAAGCTGAGGATTTTTTTACTTACGCTGTATCTTATTTGAAAAAAATGGATCATGAAGAACAGTACTGGGAATGGAAACACACCAAGGTAACGCTTAAAAAGTTTCAAGAATTTGTCGGTGCTGATACTATTCCATTTTCTGATATCACAACAACTAAGCTAGAGGCGTTTAAGGTTTTTCTAAGTCAAGAATATGGCAAAATTAAAAAAACTATAAAAAAACAGTTTAAAAGATTAATGAGAATAATTAAATAAGAAATAAAAGAAGGTAAAATAAAATAAAATCCTTTTAACAACTTTATGAGTATTAAAAGTGAAAAATCAACGGTTGATCGATTATCTATTCATCAAATCAAGTTGATTGAAAATCTGCAATTGGAGCCAATTTCATGGCTTGGCATAGCTCGAGATACCTTTCTGTTTTCCTTTTACAATGCCGGTATCCGATTTGGCGATCTTGCACGATTAAGATGGAGTCATGTTATTGATGGAAGGTTAAAGTATAAGATGAGCAAAACGGGTACAGGGAAAAATATAATGTTACTAGCCCCAGCCAAAGAGATTCTGGAAAAGTTTAAGAGTGATAATAAAGCTAAAGATTCGTTCATTTTCCCACTACTAAATGCAACTTATTTAAATGCAAAAGAATCAGTTATAAAACGAAAAATTTCTTCGATGAACGTAATTGTAAATAAAAATTTGAAGAAAATTGCCAAACTGACTGGTATTGAAGAGAACATTGCATTTCATATTGCCAGGCATTCATTTGCAGATTATGCACGTTCCATGAACATGAACTTATATGATATATCTAAAGCATTGGGACATTCTGATATTGTTATAACACAACGATATCTGAAAAGTTTTGATGAAACTAGTTTGGATGAAAGCATGAAAAAACTCTTCGAGTAGCAACAGTTTAAAAAGTTAATAGTTTACAACTTAATAAAATCATGAGTAATAGTACTGAAATAGATGATTTACTAAAAAACGTCCCTGATAATCTAGAAGAAGAATTATTGGCATTGGGTATGGAATATTCACTTGTAGGAAATGGCGGTTCATCATTTTTAGTTCCAGACCTAATCTTCTTCAAAAACATTTATAGTATTGATTGGAATCTATTACTAAGTCCACAGCCATATTTAGAATATCAGCCAAATGGTCGAGGTGAAAAGTTCCCATTAATACATTCTGTCATTAATTATCAGGCATATATTCGTGATAGTAACAACAATCATGAAGATGAGCTTAAAATGAAGTATAAAAAGCTCCTTCTCAAATACAAACTTACAGAAAAAGAACTTACAATAGACAAACTTTCTCATGTTCATAATTTACAAAGTGAGTTATTAAATGGTATAAACACATTAATAGAAGAACTTGAATCAGTAGACTTAAGAATTATCGGTGTATTAAAAGTTTTTTATACTGAAAAAAGAAAATCTTTAGTGGTAAAAGCAGATTCAGAAAGTATAATATTTGACTCTGAATTAATAAACTTTGAGAAATCTTCCTCAATTAAGATTCTAGAGCATCAAATACACGAAATATTCAAATATTCTAGAAATGCTTTTGACTTTGTGAATATCGATTCGAACATGTTATATCAATTGAATAACATTATTAAAGAAGCACATTGCGTTAATCACTCTCTAATTAACGGTTTGCAATCTTTAATTGACAAGAAAAGACCATTGATTCAGAAATTATCTCCTTTGTATGATGATTTGATTAGCATTTCCATAGTATTGTTTAAGCATTTCAAAAATATTTCACTATACGATGATGTAATCGACCAAATAGAGAAAATTGGGATTTATAGTAAAGAAGATTTTTCAAAAAATAAATATTGGGAAACAGCAAAGTTAATTTATGATAAAGGGTTACCATGGTCCAAAACTTATGATTTTATTAAAAGTGAAATGCGTAGGCTTGACTTGGACTTACGACACAACAATTTTGATTCTTTCAATACTGCAAGAAAAAAAAGAGTGTTTAAAAAAAAGGGCTAGGGGATCAAATATCAGATTTAGGGAACATTTTCATAAAAAAAGGTACTCTCGTTCCCTTACTTCATGATATAATGTGCTTTAATTTACTTCCAGTTAAACCATAACACATTAATTGGAAATAAAAATGAATACCTATATAACATCTCGTGAAGAACTTGAACGCATTATCGACCAATCGATCAAAAAGTCAATTGAAAATTCAGTTCCTGGCATCATCCGACGTGCAACTTCAAAAGAATTTCTTACAAAAGACGAACTCATAAAATTAACTGGTTGGTCATCACGTTCACTCCAAAATCTACGATCAACCCGGCAAATTCCGTTTTCTCAACATGGCAAAAAGATTCTCTACCCATACGATGGTATTCTAGAATTCCTTGAATCGAACCATAATAAACCTCGTATATGAGGTAAAAATGGGAATTCAATCAAATAGAAGAACAACAGAGTTTAACTCAAATCTTCATTCAGAACAATCAGTATTTGTTTCAATTACCCCTGGTACAGAACTCAATCCTGTATCTAGAATGGAATTAAATATGAGAGTAACACTAAACGATTTTTGGAGTTATGCACCTGAAAATAAATACATATTTGAGCCAACTGGTGAAATGTGGCCAAGTGCGAGTGTTAACAACCGTTTCCCAGCAATTTACACAGACCAAGTAGCTGATAATGGCAAAAAAGTGAAAATAACAGCTACAGAATGGCTATCACAAAATAGATCCATAGAACAGATGATTTGGGCACCGGGGTACCCTAAAATCATTGAAAACAAAGTAGCCCTAAATGATGAATTTGTTGACAAAAATGGTATTAGTATTTTTAACCAATATAGAGATCCAAAATTTAGAAATGGTGATCCTAATAAAGCAGATGTATGGTTAAATCATGTTCGTGAAATTTATCCATCTGATGCAGATCATATTATTAAATGGTTGGCATTCAAAGTGCAGAATCCTGGAATTAAAATAAATCATGCGCTTGTTTTGGGGGGTAACCAAGGAGTTGGGAAAGATACCATACTTGAGCCCGTTGTTTACGCAGTTGGAAGTTGGAACTTTGTAGATGTGACTCCGGATCAAATTAAAGGAAATTTTAATGGTTTCGTACGTAGTGTGATATTAAGAGTTTCTGAGGCAAGGGATTTAGGTGATAAAGAGAGATTTGGATTCTATGAACTCATGAAAAATTATACATCTTCGCCACCAAATACTCTACGGGTAAATGAAAAGTTTATTCGTGAGTGCTATTGCTTGAATGTGTGTGGTGTAATTATGACCACCAATTATAAGAGTGGGGGGATATATTTACCTGCTGATGACAGAAGGCATTATGTAGCATGGTCAGATAAGAATAAGGAAGAATTCAACACACAATATTTCTCCGAAGTATATAAATGGTATGCTAATGGAGGAATTGAAAATGTCTCTGCTTATTTAAATAGTATTGATTTATTTGATTTTGATCCAAAGGCTCCACCATCGAAAACTTCTGCTTTTTGGGAAATTGTAAATTCAGGACGTCCTCCAGAAGATGATGAAATTTCTACTTGTCTTGAAGTATTAGGTCATCCTGATGTGATTACTTTGGATGATCTCAATGAGATAGCTGATGAACATTTTTCAACATGGTTAACAGATCGGAGAAATCGGCGTAAAATTCCTCAAAGGTTGGAGTCTGCTGGATATGTATCTGTTCGAAGTTGTAACGCCAAAGATGGTCTCTGGGCTATTAATGGTAAACGTCAGGCAATGTATGCGAAACGGGAAATGTGTGAAAATAATCGTTTTAGAGCAGTTTATGAACGAATTAATTTATGTATTAAATAGTTCTCCTGTCAGTCATTTAAGTGAAATCAGTGATTATACATTCTTATCAATACATATATAAATATTAAACCAACTATAAAATTCACAGAAAGGTACACGCGGGAGAAATAGAAATATGCAACCACTGACTTCACCGATTTCACCGACTAGTCTCCTTAATAAAGAAGTATCAATTTGGGAAAATTACAAAAGTGTACGGAACCCGAAAACAATCCGGATTATCGATTTTTTAACTTCAAATAAATATTCCGAAAAAGTAGAACAGATTAGGGGAATATCAAACAAAGTGGAACGAGATAAAATAAAAGCATTATTGCCAGCAATTACACCAAGTGGGATTTTTTCATATCGAAA
>CAZJZI010000052.1:0-15895 GCA_964550435.1 uncultured Chitinophagales bacterium
ATTACTCATATGAGCACCCTGATAGTTGACCTCCCAGAATGGAAAGACTTCAGTACCCAAAATTTCTTCGTACTTGAAAGTAGCAGTTGAAAGTTCATATAGAACTGTGAATTGGGTTTGTGTTCTCGGAAACAAATCAACAAATGCAGCACCTGAATATTGATATGCATTTTCAGCAATGGTTTCACTATTGAATTCAGTTAGATTAATTGGAGCAATTTCGGACATTGCAACACCATATAATTCATTTTCGACTGGCGAATGCATGATAAAAAACGGTGTCGCGATTACCACGAACGCCTGATCTGTCGAAGGGGAGTAATAGACGTATGTCCATAAGTATGACACACCTCTGTTGTAAGGCTTCCCTAACCCATATGGTGCAATCATGTCCTCAATACCCGTTATTTGCAGAAGTTTTGCATCTTCTTGAAGGTCAAGTGCATATTCACGAACATCTGTAAATGTCTCATCGACTGTGTAATAAGATTGGTTGCTACCAGAAAATCCGAATAAACTAAAGTATGCCTCATACTCAGTTACAGGAGCACTCATATCTATTTCATCGGGTTCTCCGTCTTCATCCTGATCGTATATTCCAACAGCAAAGGCATCACCGTCAACTAAAAGTGCATACAGATAATACTTACCTGGGCGTATGTTTTTGATTGAATAGTGACCTGTCGGACTTGTATGGCCAGCTCCTTTGATCAAATCAGCGCTCTCCTCATCTAGGTCTTCAAGTATCTCGTCTGTTATAAACACAATGGTTTTTGCAAGATTGAATGTTACTTCATCACTGAAAGATGTTGCTGAACGTTGCTTGATGTTACCGGAACGGAAGGGCAATGTTTTTAGGTCAGGTGAGGCTTTGTAATTCAGTTCCTTAGCATCAACTTGTCCTGATATTTGCTTCGGACTCCAGTGATTTGCAGTTGTATAAAAAAGTACAAAGTTTCTGGATAGTGAGTTACCATCTTCGAACAACATATCCCAAACTATCCAATAATAATCGGTGCTGAATGCATGCTCGACATCAAATTCAATGGTTTTGTTATCATTAGTGTATCTGAAACCCGTGATTTCAATTTCATTTGGTGGTAACGGTGCAATAAATTCCATGACTGATTCTAAATCAGAGAAAGCATACATGGGTTTATCAAAAGTAAAACTTACGGTCGTGTTCTCTGCAACCTGGATTTCACCCTGGCTAATATTTGTGCTAACGAGATAGTATTCGTTTGCAAATGTGGTTTGGGCAGTAAACGCTAATGCAACCACAAGGAATGGTAACAGTTTTTTTAACATAATAGGTCTGTAGATGATAATCTTAGATGATAAAGCGGGCATGATCAGTACCCGGTCTGAATTCCTTTTTCAGACGATGTGCCTAATACGTTTTAGTTAAAAAAATGTTTAAAATTGGTTTACCACATGAAAATGCGATACAGATTTAAATATAAATTATCTAATTGAAAATAAACGATTTACATTAAATCCAAATCGTATTTCCTGTTCACTTATACTACCATTTTCGCTAGCCAAAAGGTAAGAGTCGTTTAATGCCTGAGATGTGCTTACAAACAATTGGAAAACGGGTCCACCGGTTTCTATATCGTATCCAATTGCAAAGTTATGCTCATCTCGATCCCCTGAAATTGCTGGAATAAACTGCAGTGTAATTGCACCTCGTGGGCCAATTTTATAACGTTTAGATACTCCAATGGTATAGTAAGTGGATTGATTCGGATCCTCTATCCTAACATGGTCGCCCACTCTATTGAAATGGACAAATCCAGGTGAGAGCTGAAGGCTAAATTTTTCATTAAATTTTCTGGCAATCAATAAAGATGAGTAGAAATTTAATCTATCTGAAATCGAATATCCAGATTGACCCAAAGCCTCTAAATACCCATATTCGGAGGTATTAATTCCTATCCCACCGTTGAAAGTGATAGATACAGGGACGGAATCGTCAGTCATTTGCCTTAACACGTGATATCTCCCGCTTAAGTCAACAATCTTATCGAAACTTGACCGCCCAAATCCTACAGATAGTTTATCGGTTACGCCGTATTCAAAGCTCAATCTGATATTTGCGCCGTCGTCAATTCCCCATAATGACTGATAACCACTGTTAATAAAGCCAAAAGTATGCATAATTGAGTAGTGGAGTTCACCTTTGGCCAGATTATGTACGGTCAGTAGATTGATATTTCTTGGTGCCATGAACGTCTGTTCAGTTGGTCGCACTTCTTGTACCAGTCGTCGTTCTAGTTGAGCATAACCTGGTTTAGTTGATCCTAAAGTTAAAAGAATCAATGCACTAAATAGAAATTTATACATCATTGTCTCCTAGTTAATGTTGCTTCAATACGAACTGTCTGAACCTCACTCAACTCATAAAAGACTACCCTTGGAATCTCAATATTAAAATCACTCAGTTTTACAGTCCATTCGGCCATAAGTTTGATTTCATTTTGGTTGAGTGGAGTGAGAGTACCTGTAATATCCATTTCTTTTGATATCCCATGGATGCGAAAGGTTCCCTTAGCTACGACTTTCTGCGTTAAATTAGAACTGAAATCAACAGAAGGGGAGAATGAACCGGTGAATTCAGCAAAAGGGAATTTTTCCGTTTCCAGATAGGATTCCCTCATGTGACGGTTTCTCAATTCTATACCTGTATCTAATGTGTTTAGGTCGATGTAAAAGTCAACTGAATCGACTGTTGCGTTGACCAATCCAACCAGGTTCGAACTTTTTCCTTCAAACTCTAGCATTGGGGCTCGGGAGATGAAAATTACTGAACCATTCTGTGTAAAATACTGCTGAGACTGACCGCTCACGGTCACCATCAAAATGGCTAATACTGAGAGAACCAATCTGGGTAGACTGATGATCATGATTTTGTGATGGTTACGGTATCACCGTTTCGACTTACACTATACTCGGGCAAATTTGAGGCCGCAGGTCCACGCACAACTTGTCCTGAAGTGTTAAATCTAGAGCCATGACAAGTACATTCAAATAAACCGCTTGAAAAAGCCCAGTTAGTTGAACATCCTTGATGTGTACAAACACTTGAAAAGGCCCTGATTGTACTTCCATCGACGTTAACGACTATGACCTGAGCAGCGTTTATCAACAACCAGCCCCCGGAGTTTTTAAGTCCCTGGGTATTAGATGTGTTCAGATTAATGGTAACAGTATTCCCGTTAATTGTAATTCCATTTGATCCCGAAGGTGGTGGGGGATTAGGCGTTGGTTCTGTTTCCGGAGCAGTTGGTGAACTACATGCCGAGAATGATATGCCAAGCGCAGCAAAAAGAGCGACTGATCCTGCAGTTCTTAAAAAATCTTTTCTGGATACTTCTTGTTGGTCCATAGTTTGGCGGAGTTTTGGGTTGGTATTTACGATACTACGAGAAATACATAAACCTGGATTTATGGCTCCTTATTGAACCCGAAAAACATATTAATGGTTCAATCTTAAGTACTGATTTTTTCTTTGATTAAGTCAAGGCAAAAAAAACCACATAATATTCAGTTGACCCAAAAACCTATCCTAGTTTTTTGAGCCTTGTGCTTTAAAATTACTTCAAATCACGCATTGAGAACCGTCTCGACCAGTATCTTTTGATTCCAGGACTTAAAAGCACCTTTGATATTGTTTTTAATACCCAGTTGGGAGTTCCTGGTAGACCCATGATTGTATTGAAGTGGCTTCTCTTGCTATAGCTTTGTAAGCGGGCTAACTGTTTATGCTGTATTTTTTCCAGTTCCTCGAAGGGTATGTCTTTCAATCCAAATTCAAGTCGATCACGGAATTTCAGAAGAAAATCAACTAGCTCTTTTGCTTGAACCCAATGCAAGCTCATAGCCTGTCCACCTATTGGACTCATAACCCCAACAGAGTCGCCTACCAGGAATGTATTACCCGCATATATTTTTTGAGCACGATGCTGATGAATTTCGAATTCACTGAACATCGAGAGCGAAGATGCGTCAGGGTGTAATCCGGTACGTTGATTAATGCACTGAAAAAACATGGTCTCATCAAAGTTCAAATCATCATGATTTACAACCCAGCGTCGTAGACCACCGGGTAATGGAAACGATTCAGTAAGGCCGTCCTTACTTAGAAAAACAGCGACGTCATTTCCGAAATTAGTGTTATCGAGTACATCTGCCATAGCATACTTGAATGGATATGTCTTTTCACTCCATTCAATACCAAGTAAATTACGCACCGTACTTTGCATTCCATCCGCACCTATCAATACCGAGCACGCCAATTCTTGTGTTTGATTATCGGATTCTATTTCGACATGAGCTCCAGTATCAATTTTCTTCATCTCTTTTAAGGTCCACCCTCGGAGTACTTGTGTACTTTGAAGTGATTTCTCAAGGATTTCTTCAGTTTGATATTGTGGAATGGTAAGTATTCTGTCATAAGGTTTGATATCGGAAGCTAATGTAATTGTCCCAATTCGTTGGGGTCCAACATGTGCTATTCCTCTGGTAACTGAAATTCCCTTGGCTAAAAATTCACTTAGGATCTGAAGTTCTTGTAGGATCTTTAAACCAGGAGGATGTATTCCTATAGCCCGACTATGAATTCCTCGCTCTGGCCGTTTCTCTACAATAACAACCTGGAATCCGGCTTTCTCCAGTAGTTTTGCGATAACTAATCCAGTTGACCCTGCACCAATAATTATGATGTCAAACCGCTTCATAAACAGTAAGGAGTCTGAATGGAAAAACTCTATTTACAGCCCAGCCATCTGGTAGAAGTTCTTGAAGTTCATGCGCCTGGAAACTTCGTTTGATTGATCGGCGACCGTCGGCTTGAATAAAGGTCCATCCCTTGTAGGGCAGCATGATTACTGAAAATCCGATGTATGCCAACATTGATCTGTTGATGTCATTCATTATGGCCACTTTATTTGTCCTAGAGGCAATTTCACTATGCATATCGGTGATATGAGCATCCTCAAGATGGTGAATCAGATGATTTGAGATAATGAAATCATACTTTACATCGGCATCAATTTCATGAAGGTATGACGGTATAAAATGAATACTTTCAATCTTCAATTGATTTTTTAAGTAGTTGTGTACAGTTGGATTGGGATCAAGGCCTGTCACATGAATGTTGAATCCATCCTGGGATGCAAGTTTTTGAATAAACTTACTATTGTCCATAAGTCCACAACCGACATCAAGAAGTGTGTACCTGACATTTGAATCCTTCAAATGTGGACGAATCAACTGTTTGTAAATTTGATTCCAACTGGAAAACATCCTGTTTACAAAGCCAAACTGCTTGTACGTTCTGAGTAGTTTAACCGGATTACAATCCGGATCATCCATGAGCTCGGTAATCGTTCTGTCCCGTTTCATAGTAGCTGATTAAGCTGTAAACATGTCGAATGTACCGAGTTCTACAGTCAGTCCCGGCCCAAATGCCATAGCTACTACTGGTTGCTCGTTTTCGGTAGCAAGTTTTCTCCATGCATCAAGTACAAACAGAATAGTTGCACTACTCATGTTGCCATATTTACTGAGTACATCTCGTGATGGTGATATAGACTTATCTTCCAATTCTAATTCGGTCGCGATTTTGTCCAGTATAGCCCTACCTCCCGGATGAATTGCCCAATTCTTAATATCATGAATGTTAAACTCTGTTTTTGAGAGTATGGGGTTCAATAATTCTCTTATACCCGACGACAAGATGTCGGGTATGTAACTCGACAGCACCATATCGAATCCGTTGTTTCCAATAGTCCATGCCATATCTCCGGCACCTTTTGTAACTAACTGAGTATTGAGTTCTCCGATTCGAAAACCAGCATCTTTTGTTTTGTCAGAATGGCCACTTAGAATTACGGCTGCCCCACCATCTGCAAAAACGGAAGTTGAGATGAGACTATCAGCATCGGTATTGAATTTAAGATGTAGTGTGCATAGTTCGACTGAAACAACAAGTACGTTCGCAGATGGATTTGATTCAATGATGGTTTTTGCCAATCGAAGAGCCGGGAACGCGGCATAACAGCCCATAAAACCAATATGATACCGTTGTACGGATGGATTCAACTTGCACATGTTGACGATGTCAAGATCTGGTCCGGGCGCATAGAATCCAGTGCAAGAAACTGTAATGACGTGAGTTATTGATTCAGCTTCAATGCCGGGTGTTTCGTCAATAGCCCTTTTGGCCAGGCTTGTAAACAACTTTCCGGCTTCACGCTTATAGATGTCGTTTCTCTCTGCCGTACCCGGCGTTTTTAGTTCCTGGCTCGCTGAATCGAAAAAAATCCCCTGACCAGGGTGTTCTTCACTAAAATCAGGAATTACACTGTGTCTGGTCTCGATTCCTGAGTTTTTGTATATATGATGAATGGCAAGCCCAATGCGCCTGTCATCGCCTAAATGTTGCTTTAAAAAATCCCGAACAAATGTCTGTTCATATTTTATTGGAGGGACTTCAGTAACGATGTGATTTATGTAAGCGGGCATGGGACTCCTGTGTTTGTATGTACAAGAGTAACATAGTTGTTTTATGGGATGGTTCCACGAATCATTTTTCGTGTTAGCACATCAAACCTCCAGTTGTGTAGAATACCAGCAACGGTCAGTCCGGCAATTAATCCAATCCATAGACCTTCTGGACCCCAATCTAACGTAATTCCCAAAATGTAACCTAATGGCAGGCCAATTATCCAATATGCAATGAGGTTAACATACATCGGAATTCTAGTATCTTTAAGCCCGCGTAATGCACCTAGACCGCTGACCTGGAGTCCATCTGAAATCTGGAAGATTGCTGCCATGTAAATCAGTTGTATCGCAAGATTTTGGAGCTCAGTGTCATCAGTGTATAGCCCTGTCAAGAAGCCTGGGAAAAGTGACATCAGGAGTGCCGTTAATGTCATAAACATTGCTGCAATAACTACACCAACCTTACCGCTGAATCTGGCTTCTGCAGGCCCAGACCGCCCCATTGTTTGTCCGACTCTAACGGTGATAGCAGCTGAGAGTCCAAAAGCAATCATAAAAGTAATAGATGCGATATTGATCGCAATCTGATGGCCAGCAACAGCATAGGTACCCAAAGATCCCATGATAAGGGCAACCACAGCGAACATAGTTACCTCCATGCACATACTAATACCAATTGGAACACCAATACGGATAAGTTCAAATATATATTTTCTCTCTGGGAGTCTTAGGTTCTGAAAGATTTGAAACTTTATAAAAGATTTATTGAAGTATGTGTAAATAAAAAGGCACAAAAACATCACATTCATTACAATAGCAGAAGCATAACCTGTACCGACAGCACCCATCTGAGGAAATCCGAATTTTCCATACATCAGCGTATAATTCCAAAAAATATTGAATAGTAATCCAATAAATGATATATACATTGCCGGTTTAGTCACGGAAATACCCTCGTTGAAGTATCTCAATGCCAGATACAGATACAAAGAGAAAATGCCCCAGGTTATTCCATCCATGTAACCAAGAGTAAGGGGTATGATTTCGGGTTCGACTTCCAGAAATTCCAGAACAGGGCCCATGTTTCTGAGAATTAGTATAGCAGGAATCGAAATCAGTGCAGCAAGCCACATTGATTGACGAGTAGTTTTTCCAATCAATGAAAAGTTACCTGATCCAAAATGCTGAGCTACAATCGGGCTGACAGCCATTAAGATTCCGGCACCCAGAATAAACACAGGCATAAAAAGACTTCCACCAACAGCTACAGCCGCCAGGTCACGTGGGCTCAGGTTTCCAGACATCACGGTATCAACGACACTCATTGATGTTTGAAGTAAGTTTCCAATGATTACCGGGAGGCCGATGTTCATCAGGAGCTTGAATTCTTCTTTAATCCGAGCCCTATACTGATGGGATTTAATTCGTTGAAACATTTCGTATTCTGCCGCGTCTTCCAAGAATCCCTAAACCGAAATGGACACTTAACACGGCTAAAATTGATAAACTTGATATTATTGCAGAAAGCCGGCCAAATATACGAGAATATGCGTCGACAGTTGTTGCTAAAATCTGATAATTTTCTGGTGTATTCTGGAACTTTGCTAAACTGTATAATTTCAACAAAGGTGCATTAGTATCATCAGGCTCAGACCAACGAAGAATATTTTCTGAAGTGTTAGTCAAAACCGATGTGTAAATCTGGTGATTGAGTAATTCATCAAAATCTGGTTTTGTGGTAACCATCCATGATTTGAAAACGGGTAAATTCAATAATCCAGGTTCATAGCTACCAGCGACCGGGTGTTGATTGGATTGATTGATTCTGAAATCGGAATAACTATCTTCTAACTGTGATTTTGAAAAGCTTTGAGCAATTGGTACTGATAAAAAGTAAACAGCAATAAGTAATGACGTGGTTAACAGGAGTCTGGATTCGTAATGACCCAGGGAAAGACTTCTAATGTTCAGGGACAGACTTTTTGAGTCTTGAACTTTGTGATTAATTACGACTGACACCACCACCATACTGCTCATAAATGATTTAATCCAGATTCCTACTAATACACTGGAAATTTGTATGAATTGGACGGAGTTAAATGACTCGATCAGGTATAGTGGGAAAGCGACTAAACAAGGGAATAAGGATAATTTCAAAGATTGTATAAAAAAGGAATCACTACTAGTTTCTGAGCTTACCACTTTATGTAAAATCCAAATTCCGATTGGAAGAGTCATAAATACCCATCCCGTTCTTATCAAGTCACTTTCATCAGGCGTGTAGTTCAGGATAAACAGTATTGTATAAAGATATATATGTCCAGTAACCAGAATCTGAAGTATCCAGCTGACTTGATATTTTACGGATTTCTGTATGAATAGGAGAAGTCCACCCAGTAATTTGAAAGTAGAGGCGATGAGTATGAACCATAAAAATCCTACGGTTAATTCACGGAACTCGAGGGGTTTATCATTTAGATTTTGAATTCCAAGCAGATCTGAAAGTTCACTATAATATCCTAGGATCCACCAAAAAAGTCCGCCAACAAAGCAGCCGACTATGAATAAAACGAGCGAAGTTTTATTAAATCGGGTGCCGTGGTCAAAAAAACGCTCTTGAGTGAAGTGTATCACTAAATCCCTGGTCAAGATCATGAAAACGAATGATGCCCAGGCAAATAGAATCAAATCTATGGTCAGGCCAGATTCTTGAAAGAGTGTTTCCGCGGTGCTAAGACCGCTCCAATATCGGATAATATCTAATAGAACAGCAGCCCAACCAATAAAAATTAAAAAAGTTAAACGACTAACAAGTTTTAAGATCTCACTATAGTCTACGACGAAAAGATTAATAATTTTCCATGCAATCATCGCCACTATCAAAAAGAAAAGCGTTCTTAATCCATAGATCCATAAAGGATTGACATAGTTTCTTACACCAGGATCTAGAGTACTAAGGGCTAAATGTCCAGTTGTGTAGTCATCGTTTATTCGAATAATGCTAAATCTATGATCAAATGGGAGTAGATCTGGACTCCCTTCGAGATAAAAAGGTGCAGGTTCCATGTTTAATAATGCCGGAATTGCGGCTTCATAGACATCGCCATACCTGGAACCACTTACTGAGATGTCAAATACTTTAGTACTTCCAAGAAGTTGCCACTCAGAACCGTTCGCTGACCATTTTGAAGATGCGATTACAAAGACTCCGTCGTCATTTGAATGGAGTACCGAAGTTGCATCCTGCATTGCCCTTATAACATTCAATGTTAGGTTATCAGACCACCATTCAGCTTTTCCATCCTTGATAAGTAACCAATCTGTAGACGTCTCATCAAGGTCTGGTGTAGTTTGTGAAATGGTGTTTAAGTAATTCGAATCAGTTGCATTTGACAGAGTGTTAGACAGTTTTGAGGCTGTTAGCTGTAAATTTTTATGGGTTTCCCAAATTGTATCGGACGCCTCTTTAAAAACGGACACAATCTGGTTCTCACGTTGAATCGTATTTGGGCGTAATGTATGAAGGGCAAATTCAACAACGCCCCAAGTCACCATTACCACGGCGAGAAAAGCTACCCGAAGGTTAATAATTGAATGATTTGAACTCAACTTGACTGGCCTTCATACATCTTATTCTAGTGGCACTAATATAAGACAAGACTCGACAATATGTATCAGAGTGTTGACCTTGAAAAAAAATCAAGCGATCAAATTTTTTAGATTTGATGGGTCATTTCCAGAAAGGATGTGAGCAACAGAGTTTGCAGCCAGCATAGCCATAGTGAATCGGGTTTCACGAGTTGCTGATCCAATATGGGGGAGTAACATGGTGTTGGGTGCTGTGAGAAGCATTGGATGGATCTTGGGCTCTTCTTCAAAAACATCAAGACCTGCACCTGCAATTTTATTCTCATGAAGAGCAATAGCCAGAGCGGCTTCGTCGATTAATGGACCACGACCGGTGTTTACAATAATCACTTTTGGATCGAGGGCATCCAGTCGCTGTTTATTTATTATATGATGAGTGTGTGGAGTAAGCGGACAACTTAAAAACAGGAAATCAATTTTTCCGAGCATCTCATCCAGATTTTCGGCGAACCTAGCATCAAGATCAGATTCTGTGAGTTCATCGATTCTGCTTCTGTTGTGGTACAATGTTTTGATTCCAAACCCTTTCAATCGGCGGACAATAGCTTTGCCGATGCGTCCCATACCAACTATCCCGGCTGTTTTTCCAAACAATTCCGTTCCAACAAATCCGAAAGGATGCCAGCCATCAAATTCTCCGGCTCTGAGTTGGTTTTCAGCTGATCGAAGGTGTCTTGCGACGGATAGTAACAGTCCAAGTGCGATATCAGCTGTTGCTTCCGACAACACATCGGGAGTGTTACTAACTCTAATGCCAAGTTCTTTAGCAGCAACGAGGTCAATGTTGTTGAATCCTACTGCATAATTTGCAACAATACGAAGCTGAGGATTATCAATCATCACCTTTTTTGAAACTGGATTCGAAAGCATCGTAATTGCACCATCAAAGCCGTTTAATGCCAGTGAAAGTTCATCTTGTGAGTCCAATTGCCCTCGTACACCAACTTTAACCTCAAAACCTTGTGATTTGAGGGACTCAATTGCATTTGAGTCGATGGGTTCTGTGACTAAAACCTTAAATACTCTATTCAAAACAGTACTCAATCTTTAATTTCAGTAACCTCTGCATCACTCCACATACGTTCGATTCCGTAGAATTCACGCATATCGCGCAAAAAGATGTGAACGACCACGTTAACATAATCCAGCACTATCCAACGGTTTGTGTTGTGACCTTCTTTTCTCCATACGTATTCGCCAAACTTCTTCTTCGTGTCTTCAGTCACTCGATCGGCAAGGGCTTTGACTTGTGTATCAGAGAGTGCGTGGCAGACAATAAAATAGTCTGTTAAGGTTGTGATTTTGCGAACATCAAGTTTTACTATATTTTCTGCTTTAACCGACAGTAATGCTTCTGTGATTACGTCGATAAGCTGGTCTGCTGAAGGTTTTTGTACCGGAGAAGTGTTTACATACTCACTCATGAAAAGTGTCTTTATTGAAGGTTTAATTGATTATAATCGAAGCCAATTACTACTGTAGCATCAAGATAGAATCCAGTGGCAATTTCTCTGATAATTTGATCTTCACTGATTCCAAGTGCGATTGCTACCCGACGAGCATTTTCAAGATTTCCACTGCGGTCAATAACGAAGGTTTTTTGAACGTCGAAGGTTTCGAAATTGCCAGATTCAACCACATCGAATCCACTCTGCCGAAGTTTATTGGTGAATCTTGATGCAACGCCTGATATTCCACAGCCGTTGAGGACTTGAATCTGAATTACGTCACTTATTAGATTCGTTGTAGCAGTGTCACGTTCTGAGACAATGCGCGGAGTAAATAGACGCATCAATAAGGCCCCCAACAAGATGAGGAGCACTACCGAAAGAAATCCGATTGTTAGGTTTACCCAAGGCCCACTAGAATCCTGGTTCTTTTTGCTTGGTGCGGACATTAATCAGATCAAAAGGGGAAAGGGGAGTATCCATATCTACTTCGGCCGTAGAAAGGAGAATTGCCTCCACCGAATGGGCCACCGTAGTATCCCATTGGGTTAGGATTCTGGCTAAAGTGAAAACTGATATTGGTCTTATCGTTAATGGCGTAATTAAACTCGGCATTTCTGATGAAGATACTTCCGGTTTGATTCATTCCAGGTAATGCAGATCCGAAAGGAGAGTGAGCAAAAGCAACATCCAGTCGCCCAAACATTTTCTCGTTGAATTGCATCGTAACCGTATTTGTATACATGTTCTGGTTGTACATCTGACCACCGAAACTACCGAAGCTCATTTCATAAGAATGGCCCATTTGAAGGCTTGCAAATCCGAACTGACCACGGGAGCTCGCATCAGGTTTATTCAGCATGATAGTAGGACCCATCAAAGTGTATGGGTTTGGCAACTCACGGCGCAGTTGTGCGTTAGCATTGGGAGCCAAGGTGGTAAGGCCAACTATAAGTATTAAAACACCAAGAATGCTCTTCATAAAATCGTTGTTAGGTTGATTCGAATGTACAATTGTAACGACAGTAAAAACGAAAAATTTTAGCTAAAAAGCTAATTTTTTTGCGGAGGTGGAGGGATTCGAACCCCCGATACACTTGCGTGTATAACGGTTTTCGAGACCGCCCCGTTCAACCACTCTGGCACACCTCCTGTCATAAACTTGTCATCCGCTCTCGAAACCCTTATATTAGCCATATTTTTCGTGATTAGAAAGAGACAACCAGACCATTTTTCTGATTTCGACATTGCACCATCTATCCAAAAGCGTCCGATGAAACTTACTGATTTCCGATACGAATTTGACAAAATCAAAGTACCTTCTTATCCGGTTGAGCCAAGAGATGCATCAAAGTTGATGGTAATTAACCGCGCTGCCAAAACCATCACACATGAGACATTTTCAGACATTCACAAGTATTTGAATGCCGGAGATTGTGTTGTATATAACAACACTAAAGTATTCCCTGCTCGTCTAAAGGGTAAGAAAGAGAAAACCGAAGCGAGCATTGAAGTTTTTTTACTTCGTGAGCTTCAACCCGAGAATAAACTCTGGGATGTACTTGTCGAACCTGCCAGAAAAATCAGGATTGGGAACAAACTGTACTTCGACGAAGATTTGGTTGCCGAGGTAGTAGATAATACAACCTCACGTGGACGGACAATTCGTTTTCTTTACGATGGTCCAAATGAAGAGCTCTACGAGACTCTGGACAAAATTGGTGAAATGCCACTTCCACCGTACATAAAACGTAAGCCAGAGGAAGAAGACAAACAACGATATCAGACCATTTTCGCAAAAGAGCGAGGTGCAGTTGCCGCACCCACTGCTGGTATGCATTTTACTGAGGAATTGGTTCAAAAACTGGTCGATAAAGGTGTTCACATGGTACCGATCACGCTACATATCGGTTGGGGAACATTCAGGCCTGTTGAGGTCGAAGATCTTACAAAGCACAGAATGGACTCTGAGAATTATTATATCAGTGAAGAAACTTCTGAGACCATCAATAAAACCCTAGACAATAAGAAGACCAAAGTTGTTGCTATCGGAACCTCTGCTGTTAGAGCAATCGAAACAAGTATAACTGCAAGTGGGCACTCAAAACCAAGCTTCGGGTGGACCGATAAATTCATCTATCCGCCATACGATTTCAAAGTGACCGAAGGCTTGATAACCAACTTTCATCAACCTGAGTCTACCTTGTTGATGTTAGCCGGCGCGTTCTGTGACTACGAGTTTTTAATGAAGGCCTATCAGGAAGCCATCGATAAAAAGTATCGCTTTTATACGTTTGGTGATGCCATGTTGATTCTCTAATTAGTCATGGTGGATCTGAGCGTAATCATTCCGGCAGCCGGATCCGGTTCTCGATTGGGTAGTGAAATTCCCAAGCCTTTTCTCAAAATTGGAGGGAAGACTATTTTAGAGCACACTATTGAACGATTCAACAATCCAGAAGTAGTATCTGAGATTTTGATACCTGTCCCAAAAGACATGCTGGAAGGTGTCCAAAATTTTGTTAATCCAGATAGTTACAGTGTTCCGGTGCGATTCTTAGAAGGAGGTCACGAGCGGATGTATTCTATTCAGAATGCGTTGTCAGTGCTAGACCCTAAATCACTCTTCGTTGCAATACATGATGCTGTTCGACCGTTCTGCACAGATGAGTTGATCTTTCGATTACTGGAATCTGTACATAAATACGGAGCAGCAATTCCAGGAGTCCCTGTAACTGATACTATAAAAGTTGTTGACAAATCTCATATTGTCACCGAAACTCCGGATAGGTCTACCTTGTTTGCTGTTCAAACTCCACAATGTTTCAGAGTCGATTGGATAAAAAGAGCCTATGAAATCGCAATTAAATCAGGAAATTTTGGAACAGACGATGCAGCATTGTGCGAATTGGCTGGATACCCTGTACATATAATTAAAGGTGAACGGGACAATTTTAAAATCACCTGGGCAGAAGATTTGGAAAAAGCACGCATTAGATTGACTAAACAGGAGAGCAGATGATTAACGATATTCGGGTAGGCTACGGATATGATGTGCATCAATTCGCTGAGAACCGTGATTTAATTCTGGGTGGAATTTCAATTCCTTACCCAGTAGGACTACTAGGGCACTCTGATGCTGATGTGTTGCTCCATGCGATAACCGATGCATTGTTGGGCTCACTTGCCCTTGGAGACATAGGAACCCACTTTCCGGATACAGATCCAGCCTGGAAGGGCGCTGATAGCGCCGAATTACTTAGAGCAAGTTATAATCTGGTCACAGAAAAAGGCTACAAGGTATCCAATATTGATGCAACAGTTGTAGCCGAAGCCCCAAAATTAAAACCTTACATCCCGGAAATGTCGCAACGAATTGCAGACATTTTACGCATATCTGCAAATAGAGTCTCATTGAAGGCTACTACTTCAGAAAAAATGGGATTTGTTGGACGTTCGGAAGGAATTGTCGCCATGGCAACTGTACTTGTTTTCAAATAGGCTTTTATATGGATGCGATAACAGCTGACATTGTTGAATTGATAAAATCACTACCGGTACTGAGCGTTTATACCGTATTTTTTCTTATTGCATACTTTGAAAACATTGTTCCTCCAATTCCGGGTGATGTCCTAATTGTTTTTGGTGGGTATTTAGCTGCCGACGGATTGATTGATTTTTCAACAGTATTACTGCTTACAACGTTTGCATCTGTTCTTGGTTTTATGTCTATGTATTACGTCGGACACCGATGGGGTTCGGAGATAAATCGTAAGCGACACAGATTCTGGTTGTTTAGATACTTGGATTACAAATACATGACTCGAGCCCAAAAATGGATGAATCGTTGGGGCCAGGGCGTAATCATGGCAAACAGATTTCTGGCTGGAACCCGATCAATCATATCTTTGATTTCTGGTATCAGTCATACAAATATCAAGTTTACTGTAATGAGTAGTTTTCTGAGTTCAATTCTGTGGAACTCGATTTTACTTGGAAGCGGATGGTTTATTAAGGAAAACTGGGAGGTTATAGGAAGCTACTTATCCTATTATAGTTGGGCTATTTTAGTGGCCATAGTTGTTTTTGTACTGGTTAGGTGGTGGATGTATCACAGTTTCAAGAAACAGGCCAAAGGAGAGGGTTGAGAGGGTGGCACGAAATCATAACATATCTGAAAATATTTATTGACAAGCATATAAGTTGTGCTTATTTTTGGAGTCTTTCCGTAAGCGCTGGTGTAGCTCAGTTGGTAGAGCAGCGGTTTTGTAAACCGCCGGTCGTAGGTT
>CAZJZI010000053.1:0-15888 GCA_964550435.1 uncultured Chitinophagales bacterium
CGGTCGACAGTACTGCAATCCGCTGACCCAGGATCGAGTACACCTCCAGCTGCACCTCCGAAGGCTCCGGCAGGGCAAACCGCACCGTCGTCGTCGGATTAAACGGATTCGGGTAGTTCTGGAACAGCGCAAACTCGGTCGGAATCTCCTCGACTTCGATGGAGGTGTCTATGATTTCGTCGGCAACATCATCGATGAAATCCAGGATGGTTTGCAAGTCTACCGTTTCAAACTCCAATGGATCCGAAAAGTCATTTGTACCCAATTCGTTGACAAATGCGATTCTCACTTCATACGTTGTTTGCAGTTTTAGTCCTTGGATGACCGCAACCGTATCAGCCGACTGTGGACGAGAAAACACGGTCCAGTTTTCGACCCCTTTTTCTCTGAATTCAACAGCGTAGTGAGTAATCGGAAACTCGTCGAATAGCGGATCCTGCGGAGCGTTCCAGAACAATGGTATCAAACCCTCGCTTGTGTTTGATACTTGTGATCCGCCGGAATCAGGAGTGTCTTTACTTGTAGTTGAGACCGCTGTAACTCTAACTCTAATCCTATTACAAGATTCCCCAGCTAAACCCAATGCTTTACAGATTTCAAATGATAAAGCTAACTGATCAGCTGGATCTGTAGACTTTGTAGCAAATTGCGCAGTAACTTGAACATTCGTTGAAGTAACACCGATTCTCTGGGTAACAGATGTATATCCAGTTGCGGCAAATGTTAACACAAAGTTTACACCAGATGTAGCCTGAACACCAAGATTTGTAAACTGAGCTTTTCCGGCCACTACAGCTACACTTGTATTTCCGGTAAGTGTTGCCCCTGAACTTATCGAAACAGTTATAACATCCGTTTTGTCAGACAATACGTTACCAGAGGCATCCGTAATGGAGACTGTAGGAGGAAGGTTCGGAGTTGTACCCGAAGTCCAATTGTTTGAAAAACTATTCAAAACCAATTTATCTGGTCCTACAATTGAAATACGAATAGGACTTGTACTCACAGATAATGCGCCCGATGTGAAGGTAATTGTATAACCAGTAGTGGACGCAGAATTAAAAATCACGTTTTCAAAGGTTGCCAATCCATTTACAAAAGGTACGACTCTAGATGCTATACCTACAGAACTCATGGTTACTAGACCCGATTCCGTTTCCACCCGTTTACCAGCAGCATCCACAGCAGCGACGATAAGTGGTGGAAGTGCCTGTCCTACCTTACCGGTTGTTGGAACATCACTTGCGACTATCATTCTACTTGTAGAAACTCCACCACCTTCAATAATTGGACGTGTCTTGAATGGTACGAACTCGTTCTGTTCCCCACGCTTGGTTTCGTTGTATCCGACGACGCGCCATTTGTACTCAGTTGAGTATTTGAGTGTTGTTTCACTGTCCATCATATAGGACTGAATTCCATCACCGTCAGCATCTACAGTTTTATCAATGACTGGATTGACCAACTCGGCGTCTGATGACTCATAGACCAAAACCTGATATTTAGTCGCGTTGCCATCAGGTTCCCATGAGAAATTGATTCCAGTAATCGGGATGTTCGTAGCGTTGGTACCTGCTGGACTCGTAACAGTTATCACGCTCGGAGCTGCTGTCGGAGTAAATTCTCCAACTTCGCTGGTAACAAAGAATACATTATCACCACTTCCTGCCGGTAAACTCACTCGCCAGAAGTATTTGGTCCCGTTTGTTAGTGTTCCTGATGCAAGTTCCAGAGAATTTCCTGAAGCAGTACCCGCGAAGGTAATATTATCACGTGTCGCACTTGGTCCAGAAGCTTCAAGATCCGTTTTGCTGTCGTCGATTTCGAAGATATAGCTTGCGGTAGCTTCACCTGACCAGGTGAATTTGAACAGATTGGTTTCAACCACCTCGCTCAGCACTGGTTTATCAGGCAGTGATAATCCCGGAGGTGGATTCTGTGCTGGATTTCGCAAGTACGGATACGATTGACCCTCGATAATCTGCCAGGTAGTTTCAAAATCCCAACCCGCAAAAGTAGTTTCTTTTTTCATATCGGCGGTGGATTTACCAGTGCCGAGTGTGCTACTCGTTTGACCACTAGTCCCAATGTCCCAATAACTGTTTTCAAACTGTGGTGAACCAAATTTATGGCCTACCAAACCACCGACTGAGCGAACTTGCGGTCCTGATACCTTACCGTTGGAATAGCTGTTAGTTACACGCCCTCCATTGTAAGAATGTCCAATCAGACCACCGATAGAGTTAGTAACACCTGTTACTGATACGGAGGAGTAACTGTTTAAGATAGTTCCATTATCAAATCCAACCAACCCCCCAACTTCATAATCTCCTGTCATCGATCCGCTAGAAAAACTAGTGGTGATGCTACCTGTATTACTTCCAACCAGACCACCGACAGTTTTATTAGTGCCTGTCACCAATCCGCTATAATAACTAATGGTGATGCTACCTGTATTTCGTCCAACCAGACCACCAACTTCGTCGGCTCCAGATACCGACCCACTGGTACTACTGTTCGTGATCGTTCCATTATTTTGTCCAATAAGACCGCCAACTAAAACTCCTCCTTTTATGTTAGCCTCTTCCAATGACACATTATTGATAATGGCATCACTTTCTATATGTCCGAACAATCCAACATTATAAGAACTTGGTCGATTAATGGTAAGACCTGTGATTTTGAATCCAGCTCCATCAAGAGAACCTCTAAAAGGAGTAGAGATTGATGCCCCCACCGGCTCAAAGTCTAAGCCATCAGGCTCCCCGGTCGACGAAGCATCGATGTGATCACCCAATCTGAAATGCTTGTCGAGGTAATCCTTCATTTTTTGAAGCATGATCACATCAGTGATAACATAAGGATTTTCTTTTGTTCCCAAACCTGACGCAAATGGCGAGGTATACACTTCAAACGCCCTGGTATCCGACCAGATAGTCTTACGATCTACTGGCGCTGGTGGTGCCAAATCCCCTTCAACCTTTTCATAGGTTGGATTGATTTTGACTCTCCAATGCAAGGTCTCTCCAGCTCTCGAAAACAGGTCAGCAATCGTTCGAGTATCATCCTCAGATAAACCCGAGAACAATTGCTCGATTGTAAAGGATTCGGTCAGTGCATCCGTTCCAGCTACTTCAAACTGAAATCCTTCAGTGACTGTAAGTGTCTCTTTGTCGGTATCCTTATCGAAGAGGATCTGTACATTGAACTTACCCGGATAATTTCTGTTGATAGTTTTAAATTGTTCTTCTGTGGTCCACTGAAAAACAGTGGTTGCATCAACTGTTACACCAGCATCAGGGGCACTTAAAATAGGTTTTTCAGGTGCCACCGTGAACGATTTAAATCCAGAATTTAAACTAGTTCCATTATTGTCTTGGTCTGCAACTTGTACATCAACCCTCCAGTGATAGGTATACCCATGAACAAAATTTGATCTTACAACTTTATGTCCATCTTTGTTTGCACCTTGAATGTTTAAAATGAGGTTTGCGGAAGTCGCAGGATTCTGATCCAATGGAAACACCCTATCGTGCATGTATAGGGAACTATTTAAATAGGTGTTGTTCGTATTTACCGACCAAGTGAAGACCTCATCTGCCAGTTCATCGAGCGAAGAAAATAGGTTACCATCTTCCGGACCTAACAACACGACCCCTTCAGGCGCTGTTGAAAAGGTTCTCGGACCTGATACTATATCAATATTGTCGTTGGTGGCTAGGACTCTCCAGAAATATGTTTCTCCGAACTCAAGTTTATCATCTTGTCCCAAAAGATAACTCACCTGTTCCTCATTTTCTCCTCGGCCCATATTGGCCGATTGGAACAATGATGTTGTGAAATCAGATGTAGCAGATATTTCCAATACATACGATGTCGCATTCTCGGACTGTTCCCAGGTAAATGTGGGAGTGACCGAGAGTCCTGTAGAAGGATTCTCCGGAGTCAGCAAGTCAAACGCTAGAGGTGGAACCGGAGCTTCAAATGTCACGGTCACCGGGGAACCGTTGATCACGGCGCCGTGGTTGGGACTGGTTAGACTGGCCGTTACACTTGCGCTACCTTCCTCCGTGGATGTCAATGTAACGGATGCCGATCCCGACTCATTGGTCGTGGCGGTGGTCGAACTTAAGGTGCCCAATGTTGTGCTGAATGTTACCTCTAAGCCGGATCGTGTGATATCAGTACCATCTGCATCTTTGAGCTGCACCGAAATCGTGGCCGCATCTTCACCGTTACCGGTACGCGTGAGATCTGTTCCGCTCAACAGTGTACCCGTTTCAGCAACGCTTACACACGTACCCCATAATGGGTAATTACTTAGAGATAAGGCGCTTGCAGTTGCAAAGTCAATTGGTTCTGAACTGATACGTGCCACACACCATCTCCTCAGATCCCGATTGAATGCAGCTGCACCATCAAACATTAATAGCATATTTGTCACAGCACTCACATCCCAATCACCAATATTTTGATTGAATGAACTAGCACCTCTGAACATATTAGACATACTCGCCACCTTGCTCACATCCCAATCACCAATATCCTGATTAAATGAGCTAGCTCTTAAGAACATAGCATCGAAATTTGTCACAGCACTCACATCCCAACTACTAATGTCCTGATTGAACAAGCTAGTAGTTAACAAAAAACTCATGTCTGGAACCCCACTAGTACAAGTGGATGCAAACTCAGGATTGTTTAGGTCCTCAGTTCTCAACTGAATCAGTCCCGCAAGATCGCGTTTGGTGTAGGTCACCCCATTGACCACTCCCGTTTCTCCGACAGCAGCATCTGTACACGTTATAGTTACTCCGTTTTCTGAGAGAAAGAATTTGCGAGTTGTTCCGGTGGCCGTAAACTCAGTCGTGAGCAACGGATTACTCCCGTTTACCGTCGCCGTCAACTTATTCGAACCAACCGTGGCACCCAACGTCCAGCTTGTAACCGTGGCGATTCCCTGCGCATCCGTGGTTACCGCCGTCGTAGGATCCACCGTACCACCTCCCGTGGTCACCTCAAAAGTCACGAGGGCACCAGCTACTGGATTATCATTAGCGTCGGTGACCAACACACTTGGTAACACAGTGACAGCCTCACCTACAGTTGTAGAGGGAATTTCACCAGAATTGATCGCAATTTTGGTGGATATGCCAGCTCCTACCGTAAAACTGGTCGAAGTGCCCGTTTTAGCAGGTTCACCCCCATCGCTGGCATTCAGCGTAAAGCTGCCCGTATTGGTGATCGTCACCGCCTGGCTGGCCAATACCCCATCCACAAAACTGCCTGAGGCCACCGGTGTGCCCGTTAACGCGCCCGTCGAAGTCAGAGCCACCGTCCCCGCAAAGCCCGTGGCTACGTTACCCTGAGCGTCCAAGGCCCGGATGCGCACATTAAACGCCGTACCCGCCGTCTGAGGACCAATGTCAGTGCCATCGGCTCCCTTAATTTCAAAGCTGGCCACCGCAGCCGCGATCGGGGTAATCATTTGCGTCGCACTGGTCAGACCCGTCGAGGCAAATGTAAGCGTATATTCAAAGCCCGGCGTACCCGTAATTCCCACATCCGTGAAGGTCGCCACCCCGGCCACCGCTGTGACCGTCGCTGTTCCAACTACCGCATCAACCTCATTCACCGTCATCGTCACCTGCGCATTGCTGGATGTCAAGTTGCCCAGAAAATCATGGATTTCAACCACCGGCTGCGTCGTGAACGCCTCCCCGCTGGCACTGCCCGACGCTGGCGTGGTCAACGCCAGCAGCGTCGCCGTGCCCGCTCCCACCGTAAAACTGTTCGAGGTGCCCGTTATGGCTGGATCACCCCCATCGCTGGCATTCAGCGTAAAGCTGCCCGTATTGGTGATCGTCACCGCCTGGCTGGCCAATACCCCATCCACAAAACTGCCTGAGGCCACCGGTGTGCCCGTTAACGCGCCCGTCGAAGTCAGAGCCACCGTCCCCGCAAAGCCCGTGGCTACGTTACCCTGAGCGTCCAAGGCCCGGATGCGCACATTGAACGCCGTACCCGCCGTCTGAGGACCAATGTCAATGCCATTGACTCCCATAATTTCAAAGCTGGCCACCGCACCCGACCCAAAGGTCACGCTCGCAGGTGAACCATTGCTCACCGCGCCCGTCGCCGGATCAGTGATTTCGGCCGTGACTTCCGCCGCACCCGTCGTCGTGGAGGTCAAGGTCACACTCGCCACGCCAGAGCCATTGGTCGTGGCCACTCCGCTCGAACTCAACGTACCCAACGTCGTGCCAAACGTCACCTGAACACCCGATTGAGAGATATTATTGCCATTCACATCCTTGAGCTGCACACTGATCGTAGCCGCCTCGGTCCCGTCAGCCACACGACTCAGATTCACCCCGCTCAGCAGCGAACCCGTGCCCGCCACACTGATCGCCCCCGCTGCTACCGTAAAACTGTTCGAGGTGCCCGTTATGGTTGGATCACCCCCATCGCTGGCATTCAGCGTAAAGCTGCCCGTATTGGTGATCGTCACCGCCTGGCTGGCCAATACCCCATCCACAAAACTGCCTGAGGCCACCGGTGTGCCCGTTAACGCGCCCGTCGAAGTCAGAGCCACCGTCCCCGCAAAGCCCGTGGCTACGTTACCCTGAGCGTCCAAGGCCCGGATACGCACATTGAACGCCGTACCCGCCGTCTGAGAACCAATGTCATCGCCATCGACTCCTTTAATTTCAAAGCTGGCCACCGCACCCGATTCACCTCCACCATCACTAAAGACCTGGCTCCAGCGTGCTATGTTGTTGACTGGGACGCCTCCGGCAGCGGTTGCTATTCCTCCGACAATTAGCTTGTTTTCAGCAAAACCCAACGATACTGCACCACTAAATGCTCCATCAAATGATGTCACTCCCGTTCCAAAGGTGCTCCATGTTTGAGTATTCGGATCATATTTGGCGATACCCGCACTCGTTACTTCACCTACCTGCGTGAAGTCACCCGTCACAAACAATGCTCCGTTGTGGTACTTTAGATCGATCACAGAATTGTTGAATACACCACCGATCGAAGCCCAGGTGTTGCCCTGTATCGTTAATTCCTTGATACGGGTCGTGAGGTCTAAATCCGTGTAAAAATCCCCGGCCACGTACAGCACCCCGTCACCATAAGTCGCAGTACTCGGGAAATCAAACTCACCAACGCCCGGACTCAACGGCGTCCAGGTTCCTGACCCTGCAGGATTGTAGCGAACAATTCCATTAACTACTACTGGTTCCGGTTCTTCCAATTGACTAAACATCCCAGAGAACACTAATTCTGTGTCATTTCCGTCAATCGCCATGACCGTCCCGTCCATGAACGGGATATCAGAAGGTTCACTTAGCGTGTAGGTACCCACTCGGTGCCAATCTCCATCGGTTATATCATACCGCGCTAAATGCAGCACTTCGAGTTCCGTACCCCCTTTTGTAATGGTCTGAAACTCTCCACCCACATACAGATCATCGCCAAACACATGTAAGGCAAACACGTTGATAAACTCAGGATCCGGGTGCCCAAAGGTTCCAATCGTGCTCCAGCTTCCTGCCCCCGATGGATCATACACGGCCAGATTACCAATAGTTTGCCCGTTCATCTGCGTAAAGTACCCACCCACGTAAAGTAATCCGTTGTGGACTACGATCTCGTTGACCATCGTTCCCACTCCAGCATCGGTTCCCGTGCCAATCGCCTCCCACTGCGAATTGGACAGATTGAACCTTGCGATGTTTCGGGCCGCTACCTCCCCTGCAGTGTCAAATGATCCACCCACATACACATAGCCGTTGTGTTCAACGATGGTCTTGACCAGTGCATCAAAACCCGTCACTCCACCACCAAGATCATCCCACGTATCCGCATTGATCACCGCTCCCCCAGTCGTCCCGCGTGGAGCGCTCTGCGCGGACAGGACCGACGCGAGTCCGAAGAATAGAATGAATAATGACACAAAAAATGACGCAGAAACACCTTTTCCAAAAGGCGTTGCGCCGTGGGATGCACTAAATGAAATCATGGAAATAAAAATTGAGTGGAGTGACTTGACGTAACCTGAACTACCCTGACTAGATGCAACGATGGTTATCGACACTAAAGTAACATCTATTGAAACGACCTAAGTAATATAGTGAGGAATTTCAAAACTTCACAAATCATAGTTTTTCATAGACCTGCAAACATCCTTATACTTATCATAAATTTATTTTATCTATAAACTATCTGTATATCTATGCGATTCTTAGTGTTATCGGTTATAATCCTAGCCGGATTTCTTTCTTCAGCCCAGGCTCAGGTGGACTCTACATTTGTAAAAAATAGTCTCCACCAACTGTTTGAGGACTACGCCCGCTTTAATTCGAATCCCGATGGATACACCGATATTCCAGACACCACCGCCGATTCCAACAACGGACCGGTGTTTCAAGATGTGAGCTTCGCAGCACTGGAGCGCAATACCGACCAGCTTCGTCGGTTCCGCGATCGTCTGCATGCAATTGATGAGTCAATGCTGAGCAAACAGGACGATATCAGTTATCGTCTTCTCGATCGTACCCTGAAGGAGCGCATCGAAGCTTTCGACCTGGGCGACCATTATGTCCCTCTCGACGGCTGGTGGGACTTCCACGCTTCTTTCGCGGAGACTCCAGTCCGCTCGCAGTTCCGAAACACGCGCGATTACGAGCGATACATCGAGCGTCTGAACGGATACGGCGATCACACGGACCAATACATTACCCGCCTTCGATCGGCGATCGAAGCCGGATGGGTCCGCCCTAAGGTTATCCTCGAGAAGTATATCCCAACTATTGAGGCTCTGATCACGGACACCGAATCCAGCCTTTTTTACAATCCATTCACCAATTTCCCGACGTCGATTCCCGATTCCACGCAAGCCCGGCTCAGAGATCTTGGTTTCGCAGCAATTACCGACATCGTGATTCCCGCCTACGACCGGTTCGCCCGTTTCATGCGGGATGAATACGCTCCAGCTGCTCCCGACGACATCGCTATTTCAAGCGTGGATGGAGGCAAGGAATACTATGAGCATCTGGTTAGGCACTACACAACACTTGATATTACTCCGGATGAAGTTCATCAGATCGGACTCAATGAGGTGAATCGCATCCGCCAAGAAATGGATGAGTTAATAGCCACGACTGGATTTCAGCGCTCATTCGCTGAATTTATCGAATTTCTGCGCACCGACCCTCAGTTTTATGCCAATTCCGAAGAAGAACTCCTTCAAATCACGGCTCTTGTGCTCAAACGTATGGATGGTGAACTGCCACGTCTGTTCAAGAACCTGCCTCGTAATCCGTACGGAATCCGCGAGATTCCCGATCACATCGCCCCACGCATGACCACCGCCTACTACTCCGGCGGCACTTCCGACGGCACCCGCGCCGGATACTATTATGTGAACACTTACGACCTGAAAAGCCGTCCGTTGTACGAGGTCGAAGCATTGTCATTTCATGAGGCCGTTCCTGGACACCATCTCCAATTAACCATGCAACAGGAACTCGGAGAGCTTCCGGCTTTCCGACAGTCCGGCGGATTCACGGTATTTGTCGAAGGATGGGCGCTGTACTCCGAACGACTCGGACTCGAACTCGGATTCTACAAAGATCCATACAGCAATTTCGGCCGTCTGACTTACGAAATGTGGCGAGCACTGCGTCTGGTCGTCGACACCGGAATGCACTACAAAGGATGGTCACGCCAGGAAGCGATCGATTTCATGGCAGCAAACTCAGCCCTGACATTGCTCAACATCACCAATGAAGTCGACCGATATATCTTTTGGCCTGGACAATCACTTGCCTATAAAACCGGCGAGATCAAGATCCGCCAGCTCCGTGAACAGGCCGAAACAGCCCTGAGAAACGTTTTTGATGTACGTGATTTCCACGATATCGTTCTACGAAACGGCAGCATCACCCTCGAAGTGCTCGAGGAGGAAGTCAACGCCTGGATCCAGAAAGTCCAGCAAGAATCCGCCAAAACAGAGTAATGTAAGTCACTCTGTTCCTGTTTCAAGCATGAAGATCGTCGCAGTTGCTTCTCCGAAGTTAACGCCTAGCACACCGTTTGCAGATGCATCCGTTATGAAGTAGCCTTCAGGTGCCTGAAGCTTAAATAGAGGAGTTCCATCTACATCATAAACTACAAAACGGTTTTCATCACGGCGACCGTAGCCTTGCCAGATGCGGCCCAATTGATCGACCATAATCTCTCGCGTTGCTGGCATTTCATTCGGTATCTCGTTTACTAACGATGACGTTATCGGACTACGGCTCTCAGCGATTTGAGCGCGGTCTTCTTCGGTAACCAACGGACGTGGAATCGCAACTCCAAAGGAGTCAATAACTGCCCCATCAACTCCATACCGATAGACTCTTGATTCAGCCGTCCAGCCGTGATAAATCGTACTGTCGTTTGTACCCGCAAATACAGAATAATTTGCAAACGGCTTCATCGCATTGATCAAGTTATCCCCGTTCTGCACAGAAACCATTTCCAATCGGTGAACTTCGAACAACGACTCCCCTTCGATATCTCCTTCTGGACCAATTCGATACACATTATCCCGTTTGTCCTCACTTTTTTCTCCCGGAGGCATGAATGACGATTACTGTGCATAAACAATACCGTCACCAGTAAACGTCACCGATAAAGGATACTGGCCTTCCGGCATTCTTAATATCCGCTCACCCAGATAGGCATATGCATTTTCGGCAGTATCAAAATGGATGACTTTTCGATCCCCCTGATCATATACCATCAATGTTCCATCATTTAAAAAGCGAAGTGTGTTGATGGAATTGAATTCACCAGGACCCTCTCCCTTGCGTCCGATGGTGCCGATTCGTTGTCCAACCGGACTAAAAATCACAATCTGCATGGGTCCGGTATCAGTAACAAAAATAGTGCCCTCCGGACCTAAAACACCCCGAAAAGGCCTTGCAATAAACACTGAATCAGACTGTTCAACATCAAAAAGCTCGACCAATCGTGCTTCCGGAACATCTTCAATGGTCATCTCACGATCCGGTTCGGCTCCACACGACACCAAAACCACTACTAACAACGCCCAAAAAACTATTCTATTCAACATGGCTGTATAAGTTTAGTTTAACATAAGTTTGATCCCGCGAGTGGGGATCTTTCCCGCTTGCCCGCTTATAATACTAAAAATATAAAACTAATAAAATAGTATTTACAACCAACTGATTTTGTTCAACAAAAAACCTCCTTATGGATAGAGCAGCAGAAACATGAGAACAATCAAAGTAAGTGAATCATCACTTCACCCACTCCCCACTCCCTACTCCCTATTCCCCCTTATACTACTCCCCACTACCTTCTGTCTCCTTCTTCCCAAACTCCGGATCAATCTTCACAAACCAGGCAATAAGGAATGACGGAATCGTAGCGATCATCACCCACACAAAGAAGTGTTGGTACCCGATGATATCCTGTATCCATCCGCTGAACATCCCAGGAATCATCATCCCAAGTGCCATAAATCCAGTTGTAATCGCAAAATGAGCCGTTTTGTGCTCTCCTTCGGACACATATATCATGTAGAGCATGTATGCCGTGAACCCGAAGCCATATCCAAATTGCTCAATGGCCACTGCAATGTTGATCATGACAAAGCTCTCCGGCATGAAATATGCCAAATACACGTAGACAGCATTTGGAAGGTTGATCGCAACGATCATCGGCCATAGCCAGAATTTGAGTCCATGACGCGCTGCCAGAATCCCGCCCAGAATTCCTCCAAAAGTGAGGGCTAATATCCCGACGGTTCCATACACAAATCCGACTTCTCCTGTTGTGAGTGCCAGTCCACCGACTTCCTGTGCGTCGAGTAAAAACGGAGACGCCAGTTTTACCAGCTGCGCTTCGGCAAACCGATAAAAGAGTAAGAATAGCAGAATAATTCCAATTTGTTTCTTTTTGAAAAACAACGCGAACGTCCGGAAGAACTCAGTAAACAGATTCTGATCTCCCTCGTGAACCACGGGTTTGTCGTCAGCCGGACGCGGAAGCGCGAATCGGTGATACAGGAAGAACAGTATGAACATTCCGGTCAGCAGGAAGAACGTAATCGACCAGGCCAGCGGAATATTACCTGCCCGGCCACGAAACAACGCTTCGGAAGTGGTTTCCAGCTTGGGATCCAGTTGCACCAATGCCATCGCCGGACGATCCCAGTTCTCTGCCGTGAAGACAATCCGCTCGCCTTCGACTAACGAAATCGAATTGTCCCCCGACTCGCGCCCAAAGTTCAAGACCACTTCTTCGCCGTCCAACGGCGGTCCGGACAAATAGAAGTACACGGCTCCGATGTTCCCAACTTTCCCATCATCAGCAATAGGCTCAACTTCGGGAGCAAAATTGGTTCTCAAGAAACTTTCCAGCGGACCCGAAATCATGCGCGACCACAACGACGGACCCTTTTCAGTTCCATCAGCATTCGTTGCCACCGCGGCCTGTCCATTTGATCTACCCGAAACGCTGTAGAAACCCTGATCTTCATTCCACTGCCGGGCAGCGCTCTTAATGGAATCAATTACCGATCCATCAACTCGTTGGGTTGCAACGGACAGATTCTCTGGCCATGTCAGAATGCGTAGTTCTCCTTCCACACCAGATGTTGGCACTTCGGATGGATGTTGCGGTAGCACGATTTCGGTCGCGGATGCGTCCGCCTGTACATTTACCTCAATGTTCGGAAGTCCGGAATTACTTTCAATATACCCGGCAAAAATGATCAAAAATCCCTGTCCGGTGATCATCGCAATACGATAAAACGTACTCCTGACCCCCACAAACCAAGCCTGATCATGCTTCGACAATCCGAGCATATACAATCCATCTGCCGCGATATCATGCGTTGCTGAACTGAACGCCAACAGCCACATGAAAGCCAATGACCACTGGAAAAAGTTCGGAGCAGGAATCGTAAACGCAATTCCCGCGAGTCCGGCACCAATCAACATCTGCATCGTGACCACCCACCATCGTTTGGTCTTCACCAAATCCACGATCGGACTCCACAGTGGTTTGATTACCCAGGGCAGGTACAACCAGCTGGTGTACAACGCGATTTCGGTGTTGGAAATCCCCAGACGCTTGTACATGATGACCGAAACCAGCATCACCACCACATAGGGAATCCCCTGGGCGAAGTACAACGACGGGATCCACGCCCACGGACTTGGTTTTTTATTTTGATCAGACATAAGGGCTTAGATTAAAGTTTAATGCAAGTGGGTAGTGGGAAGTGGGAAGTGGGAAGTGGGAAGTGGGAAGTGGGATGTGGGTAGTGGGATTTCCACCTACTCCCTACTTCCTACTCCCTACTTCCAATTTTTAAACTACCGCTCACTGCTCACTGCTCGCTGCTTATTCATAAATATAATACTGTTGGCTTCTGGCCCTGAACGACTCCACATCCTTGTTCAAGAAGGCTTCCACGTCCTCATAGCGCATACGCTGAGTGAACAACTCACGTACTGTGCTTGTCCCTGAAACTCGATCGAACATCCGGATACGTGCGGCAGTGGCCAGTTCAAACGGATTCTTATCCGGATGTAGCACATGATGTTCCTGCATGAACAGGAACTGCAAACTCATGATGTTCACCTTGCTGAAATCCGTAATGTACACCTGAACTCCGTGCACTACCTCGCCCTGAAGCCTGCCATAATACGGTCTCCAGGTTGTAGGACGGAAAATAACCCCAACGAGTCCCAGATTGTTCATCCGAGCAGCCATTTCCTGAGCATCGATCCACGGTGCTCCAAATAGTTCAAACGGCATGGTGTATCCAACACCTTCGCTGATGACCTGTAATTCACCCATGATTCCCGTTGCGGTGTAATATATCGCAGTATGTGTATGCGGAATATGCGGGGAGGTCGGCACCCAAGGTAATCCGGTCTCCGGAAACGTCATGGATCGGTCCCAGCCTTCCATTGGAATAACCGTCAAGTTCACTTTTTTACCACCTTCAAGCATCCCTTCTCCATTCAGGAACTTCGCAAGTTCTCCGGAGGTCATTCCATACACATAAGGAATCTTGAACTGGCTCACGAACGAGATATACCCATCCTCAACAAGATTTCCCTCGATCTTGCCACCCAGTGGATTCGGTCGGTCCAGCACCATAAACTCGATTCCAGCCTCAGCAGCAGCCTCCATTGCCAGTCCCATGGATGATATAAAGGTATACGAACGACTCCCTACATCCTGGATGTCGTAAATGAGTACATCCACCCCTTTTAGCATCTCCTGAGTTGGTTTACGGGTGGATCCGTAGATCGAAAATACGGTCACGCCGGTCTTTTCATCAACATAGTCGGTCACGTAATCGCCGGCAGAAATATCCCCACGAACGCCATGCTCCGGACCATACATCGCTACCAAGTCCACATCCGGATGCGCATGCAACAGATCAATATTCGATTGTAGTTTGTAATTTACTCCGGTCGCGTTGGTGATGAGTCCTACACGTTTACCTTTCAAGGACGCAAAGCCCGATTGCTCGAGTACATCGAATCCAGTAAGGACCCGAGGTTTCTCCACATTAGTTTGTGCTAAAGCACAAGAAGCGCTTACAATCACCATCAGAAGCACTCCCACAATCAATTTCGTTAATTTCATTACTGTAGATGATTTATGAGAAGGTTGTTCCCGTTAAAATAGTTAACTACACCTTTGTAAAACAACCCAAGATTGCAAAAAGATAATCCCTGCACTCGAATTGTAAAAGAAGTTATATGTTAAAGCAACAATCGAAGTGTATTAGTACATTTTAAAGAGCGGTGAGCCGGGAGCGGCGAGCAGTACCCCTCCGTGACACAGTCACACTCGCCGTAATAAAATCGCAAAGTGAGCAGGTTCCACTCGCGGCTCGCCGCTCACTTCCACTACCTACTTCCCACTACCCACTACCACACATGAGATCTTTCATTCTAGCCCTAATTCTAACCCTAACAACCCTCCAGGTTGATGCCCAGTCCACATCCCGTACAGACCGTGAGACTTTAGAGTCCTGGTTGGCTGAAGGACAAACACTTCGTGCAACTGGCGTATCCACCGAAGGGCTCATCGAATTTTATGCCAAGAAGCAGCTTGGGATTCCCTACGTCGGCGGGCTCCTGGAAGTCCCAAAAATGGAACAACTGGTTGTCACACTCGAAGGCTCCGATTGCGTCCTGTTCGTTGAACACAGCCTTGCTTTAACCCTCACCACCCTTCAAGGCAGCCAGCATTTCGACGATCTTGCCCGAAACGTCGCGCTTCTGCGCTATCAACAAGGTCAGGTAGACGGCTACGCAAGCCGATTACATTACTTCAGCGACTGGCTCCAAACTAACGAAAAGAAAAGCATCGTCAAGCTGATACACCAGTCCGACGAGTCGCTCCCGGTCATGGATCCCGTCAGTTTCATGACAACGAATCGATCAGCCTACCCACAACTCGCCAACTCCGATTCCCTCTACACACTCCTTTTGCAACGCGAGGCGTATCTGCGCGACCGACACATCCGGTATATTCCTCAGGACCGAATTCCAGAATTTGAATCCACTTTCCAGACCGGCGATATCCTGAGTTTTGTCAGTACCATCGATGGACTCGATATTGCGCACACTGCCATTGTAGTTCGAACCGGATCAAAAGTGGGATTCTATCACGCATCTACCACCGGAAAAGTCATCAAAGATCCCAAAACCATCTACGAATACACCACTGGCCGTAGAAACGTAAACGGGATTATAGTTGCAAGATTACATAATTAGTGAGCGGTTGAGCGGTTGAGCGGTTGAGCGGTTGAGCGGTTGAGCGGTTGAGCGG
>CAZJZI010000054.1:0-4681 GCA_964550435.1 uncultured Chitinophagales bacterium
CTGATTGGATTGGCACGTTCTTTGCCGTTTACTAAGTGTAACAACTAATAACTAAAACCTTTTTAGGAGGATAAATATGACACTTGTAAGATATCGACCAAACCGTGAAATGGATCAACTGGTACCAAGAACGTTCTCTCAATTTTTGGACAGTGTATTTGACGATATGGTAACCGGTACACGTCCGGTTGAGGGTAATTTCTTACCAGGCGTTGATGTAAGAGAAACAGACCGTGCTTTTGAAGTCGAGGTCATGTTGCCAGGCATCAAAAAAGAAGATATTAAAATTGATCTCGAAGATCGTACGCTGACCATAAGTGGTGAGCGTAAAACCACAAAAGAAGAAGATAACGTTAAATACCATCTGGTTGAGTCCAGTTATGGCAAATTCAGTCGATCATTGACGTTGCCCAACAACATCAATCGTGAGGCTATAGATGCAAATTTCACTGACGGAATTCTTCGTGTGACGATCGATAAGAGTGAACACGCATTGACGAAGCAAATACAAATCAAGTAATGACCAACATTACATTGATTACTAGGTGAAACAAAGGCTCGGGTGAAACCGGGCCTTTCATTTTTAAGGGACTTTCAGTTTCGTCGTTACTTTAGTGAACTAGTTGATTCCTGCGACATTCTCCATAACCCAAAGCATTTCCCTGGCAATTTCTTTGGATCTATTCAGATAAGTTATTCGGCGTTTTGGAGTTCCGTCGGATTCTTTAGGATCTCTATAAAGGACAGGAATTCTGGTACTTGCTCCAGGAACGAACGGACACGCCTCTGCGGCTGAGTCGCACACCATAACTGCGCAGAAGTTTTCGGTTGGGAGCGATTCGTGTCCAAGTGCTTTAGAAAAACCTGACATAACGGGAATTAGACCACCGAGTCTGACCTGATATACTGGATTCGACGATACATTGTCAGGTATTCGAATTTCAAATCCACATTCAATTAATGCTTCAACCGTATGCGGATGCATTGCAGTAGCTTCAGTTCCCGCTGAAAAAGACTCGATTCCAGTGACACCACAAAACTCAGCAGCAGCGGCCGCCCAATATTGAGCTAAATGGCTTCTTCGAGAATTATGCGTGCAAACGAATATAAGCTTACGGTTCATCAGGTCGGCTTTGAGCCAATCTGCAATTTTAGATAATACGGCAATTCTTTCTGGAGAAGGCGGAGCTATAGATTCACGGACTTCCTGAAGTGTTGCTGAAATTCTTGGATATAATTTTTTACTCATGAAAGCAAAATACTACATCAGAGCAAGGAAGTCACATAAAAAAACTGTTAAATCATGTTGCTAAGTGACTGATTTAAAGTGCAGTAGATGAAATGCCAGATTTGAATGAGAAAAGGCAGGGAGTAGGTGGCTCTTGATTGTATGATTGCTAACTTTTTAGGACTTGACTCTTAACCTACTGGCTACTCCCTGCCTTTGTACCTCATTGTCCGAGTGAACAACAATTTTCGATGACAAACTCAACTGTTTCAGGTGTCGCCTCCTTGAGGGCAGCAATTGAATTGTCGTCTAATCCTTCCAGGAGTAGTTCAATATCGTGCAGGCCGGTCTCGGTTTTTGCGAACATACTTCTGAGCGTGGATACCAATCCCTGATTTTTTTGAATTCGATCGGAGAGTTGATAGTACATCCATGTTCCTTTTCGGTCGGCCTGAACGATATCACGACTCTTTAAATACCCTAAATGGCGCGACACCCTGGTCTGGGGCATTTCCAGTACTCTTTGGATGTCGGCCACGCATAAATAGGGACTAGCAATCAGGAGATTCACGATTCTGAGTCTGTTTTCGTCGGCAAGAGACTCAAAAAGTTCTTTAATTTGTGTCATAAATAATATATATGTCAATTCGAATAAACAAATATATTACAAAGTGTAGATTTTTCAAAATGAAAAATCTCCACTTTGCGTAAACAGTAAAGCGTAAACAGTAAACAGTAAACAGTAAACAGAGGGGAACGTGAGCGAGTAAGCGGCAAGCAATGAGTTCATGTTCTGTCTGCAACTAACGGTATTTCTGTTTTCGATCACTTCGTTCATGATGTACGACCAAAGACTGCGTGGTTTCACCACTTTTTTTAGTCTACCATTCCGCTTTCTGTTTATAGTCGGTGAAACCGACACACAATAAACTGACTATAAAAAGAGTTATCTCAACCAAAAGTGTCAAATCAAACTATGAATCAACCGATATACTATGATAAAACATGCGACGAAATTCAGTGCCGTAATCTTGCTATTCCTTTTCGTTTTCGGCCTGCGATATTTCGATAACCCATTTGATTCGTCTTCAGAATCTTATACCCCGGTAAATCTCGCTTTTCTCGAATCTCCATCCAGTAGACCTGATACCACAAAAGCTGCCGACAGACCTATCCGCAGTATGCGTGATTTCAGTAATGCAATGGTTGATATTGCGGATGAGGCGAACCCTACTGTGGTAACCGTTTTTACTGAACGAACGCTACGTGTACGCTCATTTGACCCATTTGCTGATTTTTTTGGATTCCGTCAATCACCACAACGCCAGCAGGAATACCGTCAGGCCGGTCAGGGATCGGGAGTCATTGTTTCGGAAAATGGGTACATCATCACCAATAACCATGTTATAGCTGAAGCGGATACAGTGAATATCCGTATGATGAATAACAAAGTATACCCTGCAACAGTTATTGGTGCCGATCCAAACACAGATATTGCTGTACTTAAAATTGAAGGTGAGGGTTTTCCGGCAATTCGTCTTGGGGACTCTGATGATTTACGTGTAGGTGAATGGATCCTTGCCATCGGCAGCCCATTAGATGAGAACCTGGCTCACACTGTTACCATGGGAATTGTAAGTGCAAAGGGTCGTTCAGGAGTTGGATTACTTGATTATGAAGATTTCATTCAGACAGATGCAGCTATAAATCCGGGAAATTCTGGTGGTGCTTTGATCAATCTGGATGGAGAACTAGTTGGCATTAACACTGCTATAGCATCACGCTCAGGTGGATTCCAGGGAATCGGATTTGCGATTCCGATAAATTTGGCACGAAATATCATGCGTTCCATTATCGAAACAGGCAAGGTCACTCGAAGCTATGTTGGAATCACTATGCAGAATATTGACGCAAATATAGCACGGGCATTTGACTTGAAGACTCCAGAGGGAGTACTTATTTCGAGTGTTGCAGAAGATAGTCCTGCGGAAAAAGCTGGCCTGAAAGAAGGCGATGTCATAACTGAAGCAGATGGGCGTAAAATGTCGAATATGGCGCAGTTTAGGGGATATATCGCATCGAAAGCACCAGGTGACGAAATTAGACTTCGAGTCCTCCGTGAATCAGACTCGATGAATTTGACTGTAAGAGTGGATGAGATGCCATCTGATGAAGTTTTAGCCCGAGCCGGAAGTCGTGGATTATGGGAGCGAACCGGATTCTCAGTAGTGGATCTGAGTAATGAAAAACTGCGTGAACTTGGTTTAAGAAATAATATCCGAGGTGTAGTTGTCGAAGAAATAAGTGAAGAAAGTACTGCTTTCAGAAACAACCTCAGAAAAGACGATGTGATTACAGCTGTTAACCGTCGTGCAGTAAGAAGTGTAGAGGAGTTCAATCAGTTGGTTGGTTCAGTTGAACCCGGTCAAGTTGTTTTACTTCAGGTGATCAGGGGTAGAACTGCTTCATTTGTTGCCTTCGAAATAGAGTAGAACGAATTAAAGCTAATTTAAAGGCAAACAACGAATTAAGCCGGATGATAGCAATATCATCCGGCTTTTTAATTTTAATACACCTCATAACAGGCTTATCTTTATGGATATGTCAAGCCGAAAACACACCCCGGATTTCAAAGTACTTTACGAAGACAATCACGTCATTGTGGTTGTTAAGCCGCAGCATATTCCAGTGCAGGCTGACGATTCAGGAGATGCTGATCTGCAATCCGAAATCAAGCATTACATTGGTCAGAAGTATAATAAACCCGGGAATGTATTCCTTGGAATTGTACATCGTCTTGATCGTCCTGTTGGAGGGGTTATGATATTCGCCCGGACTTCAAAAGGGGCATCTCGTTTGTCTGATGAAATCCGACGGAATGCCATGAAAAAGACTTATATGGCCGTAGTAGAGGGAAGCACTCCCGACTCAGGTTCGTTGGTCCACTGGCTGTTAAAAGATGAGCGAACGAATATGGTTTCTGCTCACAGTAAAGAAGTTCCTGGCTCGAAGAAAGCGATATTGCATTTCAAAACAGTAGCTAATAAATCAGGGCTCTCACTGGTTGAAATTAATCTGGAAACCGGTCGTCCGCACCAGATCCGGGTGCAGTTTCTGGCATCAGGACACCCCCTTTGGGGAGATCAGCGTTACAACAAAAAAGCGATTGTGGGACAAAATATCGCTCTTTTTGCATATAAACTGGTGTTTACGCATCCCACAAGTAAGGAAAAATTGAGTTTTCAGGAAAATCCACCAAAAGAGGATCCGTGGGTGATGTTTGGGTAGTGGGTAATGGGGAGTAGGTGGTCGGGTGTTGGGAGTAATCATTGAAAATCATGGTGATTAAGCTTTGACTCGATGAGCATTTGCTATATCAAATGGAGAGTGCTAAAATCCGCTTTCCCGCTTTCCCGCTTTCCCGCTTTCCCGCTTTCCCGCTTTCCCGCTTTC
>CAZJZI010000054.1:4781-15568 GCA_964550435.1 uncultured Chitinophagales bacterium
CGCTTTCCCGCTTTCCCGCTTTCCCGCTTTCCCGCTTTCCCGCTTTCCCGCTTTCCCGCTTTCTTGTGCACTCTTGTTCTCGTGCGCTTCAGTAAAACTGATTTTTAATCAGATTTACTGAACTTTATTAACTTGCTCCATAAACTCTTCTGGATTGAGGAACCCGATGACTCTGGCACTAGTGACTTCACGTCCTTCAGAACCGATGAACACAATAGTAGGAACGCCAACAATATTGAATTTCTCACGAAGCTCGTTCGATGATTCTGAATCGAAGTTGGTTAGGTCTACCTTGAATCGAACAAATCGATCTAATCCCTCAATTACACCCGGATCCACGAACGTAACCTGATCGAGTTCCAGGCACGGAATACACCAATCGGCATAGAAATCTAGTATAATTGGCTGACCATCTGCGAGCGCTTGCTCATAGGCGGTGGCATCGTAGGGTGTCCATTCTACACTTGGTTTGGTGAGGTTAATTATCATCAGAATCCCAAATACGATTCCAACAAGCCCTACTGCCCATTTTACTGCTCTGAAGACCTTCTTGTCCAATCCTGATCTTTCAAGGAATCCGAGATAGATTCCACCCAGGAGTAAGGTCAGTGCCAGTACCCAGGGTGTATATTTTGGGAAGAATGCGAGTCCGAGATAGAACAGACCCACGCCGACCAAAACGATACCAAATACTTTTTTGACCCAAACCATCCAAACACCAGATTTCGGAAGTTTTTGCATCAGTCCGGAAAAGGTTCCGAGAATGAGATAGGGGAGTCCAAGTCCCAGCGATAGTATAAAGAATGACCAGAATCCAAATACTGGGTCCCCTTTAGCACCTACAAATGCGAGTAATGCGATGATCGGTGGGCCGATACATGGTGCTGCAAAAACACCAACAACCAGACCAGAAACATAGACACCGATAAATCCAGACGCTGATTGTCCACCCAGTTTGGATGTGAGCCAATAGGGCATTTGGATTTCATAAAGTCCGAACATACTTAGAGCCAGACCAAGAAGAAGGAGTCCGATAATAGCCAAGACAAAAGGACTTTGAAGTGCTGACCCAAATAGTCCGCCACTTAGCGCGGCAACCACCCCCAAAATACTGTACATCGTTGCAATACCGAGCACATAGGTCAGGGCTTTAGCAAATACTCGCCCAATATTTGAGTCCGTCTGGCCTCCAAAAATTGAAACGGTAACTGAGATCATGGGATACACACACGGAGTCAGATTAAGTGCTAATCCAATGAAAAAGATGGCCACAAATGCCCAAAAAAGACCGCTTTCATCAATTAAGGAAGCAATTTGGTTTTGCTCACCTGCCTGGTCGAAAGTAACGAAGTCTCCGGAACCGGGCTCAAAAGTTTCAAATAAGGCTGCGTCGATGTCTGTGATTTGACTTGTATCATCAGTTACGGTGATGGTAAACTCTACGGGGATGTTAGATGGAGCCAGACAAACCATATCATCACAGGCTTGTACACGTAGTGTTCCCGATACCTGATAGTCACCTGGGGAAACGTATTCAGCAACATCCACATTCATGAAAATTGGAGATTCACCCTCATAAACATGTAATAGTTGACCTTCTGCAAAGGAAAATTCGAATTCTTTATATGGAGGGAACAGGATTTTGCTTGCAGATAGTCCTTCTGGAAACTGCAGATTCAAAGTTGTTCCGATCAACCAATCTAGCGTAGGACGATTCGAGTTGATATGCCAGCCTGCTTCGATGTCCATTACGACAACGGTCTGGATTGAGGTACCAGGAAGAACTGCAGATTTTAAAAATTCAGTTGTTACAGAGACTTTTGAAGCACTGGTAACCGGTTGGGCATGAACAAGTTGGGTAAACAGTCCGGTTAAGAATAAAAGAGCCACAAATTTTAGAACTGTGGCTCGGATCGCGTTGCTGATGGGTGACATTCGTTGGTGCTTTTGTGCGTCAAATATCGACGCGGATTAATTACTGGCCGTTTCTGGACTGAACGAAATCTTTGAACGAAGTTGACTTGAATGAGTCGGTACCGACATATGAAATCAGTTCGGTATATGTAGTTGCGTCCATGAATCCTGGCTGGTATCCGAGTGGATCACCATTGGTATCTACGAACACAGTTGTTGGGAAAGATGAGACACCAAAAGCAGTGGCAAGTTCAGCTTCAGTCATTGTTTCCCCGTTAAATATGACCTCTTTTTGGGATTCGGCATTCAGTCTGACCAGGTAGAACAAATCATCAACCGCATCCTTTACCTTTTGGGTTGGATGTGTTTCAGCAGCCATCTTACGACAAAAACCACACCATACCGCATAAACTTCAACCAGTACTTTCTTACCGTTTTCTTTGGCCAAAGCTTGAGCTTCTTCCATTGAGTATACCTTAGAACCGGCCCAGTTTGGCCATCCTTGGTCAGGATCACCGTCTTTCAGGTCTAGTCCTAACAATGATGCCTCTCGGTCATTCATTTGTTCAATGGGCCTGGAAGCAATAGCCTGTTCGGTTTGTTCTGCTTCAGGTGCCGAACAAGCAACCAGAAGGATTAGCAATAACAGTGACATAAAAGAGTACTTCATATGATGGTAAAAAACGGTGAATTTTTGCCTAAAAATACAAATTAACCGAATGTATTGTTGTTATAAATCTTAAACATGAGTCGTAACACAGAACGAAATCTTACACAAAAAAGTGCCAGAAAGTTGTTAAATAACATTACTAGACGTGATAATGACTGTCAAAATGACAGGTATAGTCCAAATTCTAGTTAATTTTGTCAGCTAATCTGCAATATTGCCTATAAATATGTGTTTGGTATGGATTATGCAGTGTTAAATTTGAAAAAAGTGGTCGATACACAATACGATCAAAGGTTATAAGTTTGGCTGGAACAGTACATTAAACGTCTGATTTTGGCCGCCAAGACAAGAATAGTATCACAGAGAAATGAATTTCAATAAGTTTACAATTAAGGCGCAGGAAGCCATGCAGGCTGCTTTGGAGCTGGCTGCATCCCGCAATCATCAGGCCCTGGAGCCAGTTCATATTTTAAAAGCATTGCTTCAAGACGAGCAGGGGGTTTCAACAACCATTCTTAAAAAGCTCGAAGTATCAGTTTCCAAGATGCAAACTCGTCTCGATGAGATCTTGAAGCGCCTTCCTGTTGTACAAGGTGCTGCAGTATCTGGCCAGTATCTGTCCAACAGTTCGAAAGCATTGATGGATGCTGCCATTAAAACGGCCGAAAAAATGGGCGACGATTATATCAGTTCGGAACATGTATTCCTGGCGATTCTGAATCAACCCGGTGATGTATCAGTACTTTTGAAAGGCGATGGAGTTTCTGAGTCGGCCGTGATGGAAGTGTTGAGATCGGTCCGTGGTACATCCAAAGTTGATGATCCTAATGCTGAGGGTAGGTATCAGTCGCTCAAGAAATATGCCCGAGACCTTAATGAATTGGCCGAGAAGAATAAGTTGGATCCAGTGATTGGTCGGGATCAGGAAATTCGACGCGTAATGCAGATTCTATCACGTAGAACCAAGAATAATCCAGTACTGATTGGTGAACCGGGCGTGGGGAAAACAGCTATCGCTGAAGGATTGGCACTCCGAATCGTAAAGGGTGATGTTCCAGAGGGGCTCAAGTCTAAGCGGGTAGTCGCCTTGGATATGGGATCACTGATTGCTGGGACCAAATTCCGAGGAGAGTTTGAGGAGCGTCTGAAAGCTGTTGTGAAAGAAGTCACGGACTCAAATGGTGAGTTGATCCTGTTTATCGACGAGATTCACACGTTGGTCGGTGCCGGTGCAGCTGAGGGAGCCATGGATGCTGCTAATATTCTTAAACCTGCTTTGGCACGTGGTGAAATGCATGCCATAGGAGCTACCACATTAGCAGAGTATCGTAAGTTTATCGAAAAAGACAAGGCACTGGAGCGACGTCTACAAACCGTACTTGTCGGAGAGCCATCGGTTGAAGATACGGTGTCAATTCTACGTGGACTCAAAGAACGCTATGAGTTGCATCACGGTGTTCGCATTACCGACGAAGCAATCGTTGCAGCAGCCGAGTTATCTGATCGATATATCAGTGATCGATTTTTGCCCGACAAGGCCATAGACTTGATAGATGAGGCTGCTTCGAGACTACGCATTCAGATCGATTCTATGCCTGAGGAATTGGATCAGATTGATCGTCAGATTCGTCAGCTTGAGATTGAGCGTGAAGCGCTCAAACGCGAGAAAGACACGGGTAAAATAGATCATATCAATAAAGAGCTAGCTGATCTGCAGGAAAAACACAATGCTCTGGCAACTCGATGGAACAGTGAAAAAGAGATGATCCAAAACATCCAGGGAATGAAGCAAGCTATAGAAACGTCCCGGAACGAAGCCGACAAAGCCGAGCGTAACGGGAATTACGAAAAAGTGGCTGAACTTCGATATGGAACCATTAACAAACTTGAAAAAGAGTTGGCCGAGGCGCAACGCAAGCTAACCGATATGCAAGGCGATAATGCGATGCTTAAGGAGGAAGTCTATGCAGAAGAAATTGCCGATATTGTATCACGTTGGACTGGTATCCCGGTGCGCAAAATGTTACAGGGAGAGCGTCAGAAACTTCTTCTGCTCGAAGAAGAACTTCATAAACGGGTAGTAGGACAACATCAGGCCATAGAGGCTGTGGCAAACGCTGTGCGCAGGTCTCGCGCCGGACTCCAGGACGAAGATCGTCCGATCGGGTCCTTTATTTTCATGGGATCGACCGGGGTTGGTAAAACGGAACTTGCCAGAACGCTTGCTTCATTCTTGTTCAATGATGATAACGCAATGGTTCGAATCGACATGAGTGAATATATGGAGCGCCACAGTGTGAGTCGTTTGGTAGGAGCTCCTCCCGGATATGTAGGTTATGACGAAGGTGGGCAATTGACTGAAGCTGTACGTCGCCGTCCGTATTCAGTTGTTTTACTGGATGAAATCGAAAAAGCACATCCCGATGTGTTCAATGTGTTGCTTCAGGTTTTAGATGACGGAAGGCTTACTGATAACAAAGGTGTTACAGTGAACTTCAAGAATACAATCATCATTATGACCAGTAATATTGGTTCACATCTGATTCAAAAAAGAATACAGGATAGCGGAGGTGCTCTGAGTGAAACAGTCTATGACGAGCTACAAAAAACGTTGTACGAGCAACTCAAACAGACTATCCGCCCGGAATTCTTAAACCGAATCGATGACGTGATTGTGTTTCATCCGTTGGGCAAGGAACATTTACGGCACATTGTCGACATTCAGCTTAAGCGTGTCCATGAAATGCTTGCCAAACAACATATCCAACTTGTTGTACCACAGTTGGTCAAAGATTGGTTGGCAGAACGAGGATTCGATCCACTATTTGGTGCGCGACCGCTTAAGCGACTTATTCAGTCCCAGCTCGTGAACAAACTTGCAACTGTTTTGTTGTCCAGAGATGGTGCCGATAATGTGGAGTTTGAGGTAGTGATTTCAAAAGGAGGGGATAGTCTCGACTTTGTCGAAATCTATACCGACGTATCTACTTGGGCAGAGAAATAAACATCACGTATCCATAAACCTACGGGATGGGTCGATAACATGGTTTTATTACCAGTTTTCGACCCTTTTTTATAGTTTGATACGTTATTTCACACAGATTTTTCTGCAAATATCGAATGTAAACGGTAATTTGGCTTTGAAATAACCTGTAATGGCACGGATTTCGGTCAGATTGGTTTATCAGAATTTTAAAATCAACAAAAAGCTAGAATATATCTATGGCAACAAAGAAAGAAAGACATCAGGCTAAAGCCACTAAAAAGTCCGGACTCCCACTTTTTGGAGTTGTTGGGTTAGTCGTCGTAGCACTCGTTGCGGGTGCATGGTACTTTGCACGTCCTGGCGATGAAGCGGCTACTATTGCCACAATGTCGTCCGATGATACTGTTCAGGGTGACTGGGGTTACGGTAATCCTGATGCAAAACTTACCATAATCGAGTATGGGGATTATCAGTGTCCGGCATGTGGATATTATCATCCTATTGTCAAGGATGTTATGGAAGAGTTTAAAGATGACGTTTACTTTGTCTTTCGTCACTTCCCACTTACAAACGCGCACCAGTTTGCTGTTGTAGCAGCAAGTGCTGCTGAAGCGGCGGGCCGTCAGGGCAAATACTGGGAAATGCACAATATGATTATGGAAAATCAGCAGATGTGGTCTCGTGGAATGGCGACATCCGCGTTTTTGGCCTATGCTCGTGAGCTAGGGTTGGATGATGTTCAGTTTAACAGTGATGTGCGTGATGAAGCTATCTTAGCTAAAATCGAAAGAGATTTCCAGAGTGGTGTCAATCTGGGAGTGAATTCAGTTCCTTCGTTTTATTTCAACGGGCAGCCTACACCAGCCCCGAGAACCAAAGATGGATTTCGTCAGCTGATCGTTGATCGTCTGGCTCAGTTAGAACAACAGTAGTCCAGATGTAGCGAATAAATGAGAAATGGATTTGTTATTAGTTATGCGATTTTGGTACTAATCGGATTTACCGATGCAGCATATTTATCCGCACTTCATTTCTATCAGGCAGATCCAGGTTGCTCTTTGATAACCGGATGCGATGCGGTTCTGTCCAGTGAGTACGCTGTCGTTATGGGAATACCATTGGCATATGGCGGATTCGCCTACTATCTGACACTGCTTTTGGGTGTGTTGGTTTACTACCAGTATGAAATTAAAAAAGCCCTGCAAGTAACTTTCATGGTGAACTTGCTGGGCTTTTTCTTTAGTCTTTGGCTCGTCTACATTCAGGCATTTGTACTAGAAGCGTTTTGCCAGTACTGCCTCATTTCGGCGTTTACTACTACTTTTGCATTGATTACCATTTCTCTTGGACTTAGAAATGGTAAATCCCTCACAGAAGACGCTTTAAATTAAAATCAATGATTTAAAATCGTAGTGTGACTCCGATTATAAATCGTCCTTTCCCTTCGTCGATCTGTTCTCTGACCTCTTCAACTGAGCCATATTCAGAAACTCTGTATTCGACATAAGGCTCAAGTTTCGGGAAAATCGACAGCGATGCTCCTAAAATTCCGTAGTATTGAACCGCTTGCTCATCAAATGTTCGATCGTAATCTTGCAGTTCAAATCGCCAGTTATCGAGTCCGGCACCGAGTCCCACGTACGGAGTAAAGAATCCTAGGTGAACTCCACCAAGCAATGCACCCCCGAAGTCGTAATTTTCAATTTTACCAAGTTCAGCCGATGGAGATCCATCCAAAGGAACCGACAAACGAGCATCTTCAGAGAAATAGCTAAAATGAAGCCGTGCCTTTACCGTTGCGATCATACTAAAAGGAAGCAGTTCCGATTCTAGCTGAACTCCGAATCCCTGAGTCGGGGCATCAGGACGTTCTTCGTAGGATACACCCAGGCCAAGTTGAGCCATGGTCGGTGTAGCAAGTGTGAGGATACATGCTAAAAGTACTGTTATCATGAGAAGGTTTTTCATATCGGAGTCGTTTGTTTTGGGTTTGGCTGATGCGGTCAAGCATTTGCTTTGACAAGATAACGATAGTTTCCGGGAATAAATTATACCTGAATTCTGTTGCATTTCGATGGGTTTGACTCTATCTTTGGAGTCTTGTTTCAAAGCAGGAAAGTGCCGCCGTGGTGGAATGGTAGACACGTTGGACTTAAAATCCAATGGACCTCAAAAGTCCGTGCCGGTTCGAGTCCGGCCGGCGGTACAAAAGGCTTCAGTATTCGTTTACTGAAGCCGTTTTGTTGATACCACTCGAACTATCTCAACTAATTTCAACTACCCTAAACGATTATTGAACAATCGTTGTTTATCCAATAGATTCTAATTGATTATCCTGCATCGAATTGCAACTGCTCTACACCTAGTGCCAAACCGTTATTTGCCCATATTTATGAAAACAAAGATTGTTGACTTCGCCAGACCTTTTTTAATCGTTATAGCAACGTTAGTGTTTTTTTCGTCGTGCGACAAAGAAAATCCAGTAAACGTACTACCGTCTGATGTTGCTGGTGACTATCTATTCACAGAATTTCAATTTGTTCCCGATGCCAGTGCAATCGACCCTGCCAACGTTCTGGATACTTTAGTAGGTGACAAGACCTACTTGCGGCTCATCGCAGGTGGACAGTTCATTTTGAATTATCAGTTCCGAGAGGGGCAAGAGTCTATAATTTCAGGCGAATTTTCGGTTACAACAGACAGAATTTCACTAAGAGCTGCGCCAGGTTCTGAAGCCAGATTGATCTCACTGCTATTGAGTTCACCCATCGAGTTTGAAAGATCTAATGAACAGGGGCAAATAACTTCCATAACACAAAAAACAGTCGATTTAGCCTCATATTCAGACAATTATGAAGGCGTTCCACCTGTCAGAGGCAGATTGATCATGCGATTGTCTCCACAGTAACAATGAGTTTAATCAATTTGATTCAGGATTAACTCGTAGATTTTAAAACAGGTTTTTATGCAACTTACATACTGTGGATTCAGAAAGATTTTTTTCACACTTCTCATCACTGTTAGTACTACAGGCGCATTGTTTGCTCAGGTGTCAGGCGTTAGCTATATCTTTACACCAAAGATTGAACAGACAAATTGGGTGAAAAACTCGGGCCTAGACAAAGGCTATCAGTTTGGTGGAAGTTTTGGACTTGGTTTCGGGCCATATGTAGAGCTACAGGCTGATTACCTGAGAAGCAACGATCAGACTTTTTCCCTGATTTCGTTAAATGGCGGAGATGAGCTTTTAAATCAGAAACTCATCAATACTCCGACGACTGATATTTCGGTAGAACGTTTTGGACTCAGCACCCGATTAAATCTAGGTACTGCAGCAATAATTCCTTATCTGGAGGCAGGCACAGGTCTAATTAGGTTTAGTCGTGAAGATTTGAATTCAAGTCAGAGTGTATATCTGTCAGGCGGGGCAGGATTGATGCTATCTGTTGCAGACAGAGTCGGGTTGTTTGTTCAAGCCAATCATTTTGGATACTCATACAATCCGGGGTCAACTTTTTTAAGTGGATCTGAAATTAACCGCTACGATCTGCAAACTGAGAATTTCAGGCATGTGTTGGTGAGTCAGTGGAACTTCCAGGCTGGGTTTAAAACCTATTTGGGAGGATCAAGAGACAATCCACTTTACACTACAGCTTTATCTGAGGGAAAAGGTATCGTATTCGATTTTACTCCGATTTACGGTCAGTTGTATGCTGATGAATCTCTCAATTTACGATCTACTCAGCATTTAACAGGTTTGAGTCTTGGAATACACTTGAATCCGTATATCAGCGTGAATCCATTCATTTGGCAGGGATTGGAGACAGATTCCAAGCTTGGGTTTGCCAAACTGAATCTGTTCGGTGGCGAATTTAAGGCTGCGTTGTTTGATGCAATAGTAACTCCAACTGTGGGCATTGGAGGTGGATATCTGGATGCTAGCAGATATGAATCGGAGTCGTTAGCCAGACCCGAAAGTCAATTTTTTGGGACACTAGGAGCTGGTTTCGAAATTGAATTAACTCCGAATGTTCGCCTTAATGCTGGATTCAGATCCATGTTAACGACCCGAACAGGAGTTGATAATGCAATTTCTCCTAATGACATTGTCATGAGTTCGATGTTCTCAGCAGGTGTGCAGATCCGAATGGGATCCTTCAAATCGAGTAAATTGAGATCAATGAATCGTTTTTCTGTCACGGACACCAGACAGCGGCCAACATCTCAACGAACGATAGAACAGGATGACCGACTCCTATCCCGTGATGTATCACTTACTTCTCAGATACAGAAAGCCATTACAGATGGAGATACGTTAGTTGCGCGTCTTTTAATCCAGGAAAGAGATCGTGTTCGTCAGCAGCTCGGACTTGAAAGTACAGAAAACAGGATGATTTCATTACCGGTCCTCAAAGATGGAGAGATCTACATCAGGTTTGGTAAATCGACATCCGGAACTGTAATGCTTGATTCAACCCGCCAATCAGACAGACCAGCGGTTCCAGTATCGAACAATGTTGTAACATCGGAGGAACTCGAAGCACGTTTTAAAGCATTCGAAGACAGACTCATCCGATTGCTTGAGAACCGATCCGGTTCGAGTGAACCAAACCGTATTATAGTCAATAATCCAACAACCGTCGAACAGCAACAACCAGCTCGCGAATCATCGTCCGATACTACAACAAGTAGATCTATTGAGGGGGTGTCTGTATATACTGGGTTAGCCACACCCGTGCAAGGGCTGTTGGGTGTCAGACTTGATTATGGAACAATTTTCAACGATAAAGTCACATTGTATCCAGAACTTGTGCTAGGTTTTGGTAGTGGAACAACTATGTACCACTTAGGCTTTAACGCAATATATCCGCTGGTGACTGTAGACTACATAGAGCCTTTTGAACCTTATGTTGGACTGGGAGTTGGAATCATTGCATTCAATAATCCACCTTCTCGGAAGTCTGGATTACAGTTTGCGGGTGGGCTTTTGATGGGTGCAGAATATGAATTTGGTCCTGGTAAAGCCTTTGCGGAGTACCAAGCCATTAATCTGTTTTCATTTAATCGATTGATGATCGGATATCGGTACTCGTTCTGAATTTTATCGTCACGGATTTGAGTACCAGCGAGTACAGACTAAATAGAACTGTGTATTGACAATCTGATATCTAGATAAGTAATTTAAGTCAATAGACTACCTCCACAAGATAGTCGTCA
>CAZJZI010000055.1:0-15561 GCA_964550435.1 uncultured Chitinophagales bacterium
GGTGTGTTGCCAAATCGCATGGTAGATCCAAATGCGACTATTGTTGCACATTCGAAGGATTCATTGCGAACCTTGTCGAAAAACTCCATGTCCTTTGGATTTGATCCCGGCCAGCCACCTTCGATGTACCGTATACCGAGTGCGTCGAGTTTGCGGGCAATGCGCAATTTATCCTCAGCTGAGAAGCTGATGTTCTCACCCTGAGTGCCATCTCGTAGTGTCGTGTCGAAATAGGTTACTGTGCCGGATTTCATGGCAAACTATTTTTTGATCCAGCTCATCATTGGTCGCAATTTTGCGCCAACCTGCTCGATTTGGTGTTCGTTATGTGCTCGTCGAAGCGCTTTGAGCATAGGTTGATTCGCCTGATTCTCGAGAATAAATTCTCTAGCGAATCCACCAGTCTGGATATATTTCAACGCTTCTTTCATTCGATCTTTTGTAGCTGGATCGACCACACGTGGTCCTACAACCATCCCGCCATACTCAGCTGTCTCACTTACTGAATAGTACATTCCACCAATTCCACCTTCATAGAATAGATCTACAATGAGTTTGAGCTCATGCAGGCATTCGAAATAGGCAACTTCAGGCTTATATCCTGCTTCAACAAGTGTTTCGAAACCATATTTAATGAGCTCTGTTACACCACCGCAAAGAACAGCCTGTTCACCGAATAAATCAGTTTCGGTTTCTTCCTGAAATGTAGTCTCGATTACACCAGCACGTGTTCCACCGATTGCCTTAGCATAAGCAAGTGCTACCTCTCGGGCGTTACCTGTTGCATCCTGATGCACAGCGAACAAACAGGGTACACCTTTGCCTTCCTGATACACGCGACGAACCAAGTGTCCTGGTCCCTTTGGAGCTACAAGAAACACGTCAACGTCGGAAGGTGGCTCGATCTGGTTGAAATGAATATTAAATCCGTGGGCAAAAACCAAAGCGTTTCCGGCTTTTAAACCCTGTTTAATTTCTTCAGCATAGGTTTTGGCCTGGTTCTGATCTGGAATCAGAACCATAATAACATCAGCCTCAGCAGAAGCCTCGGTAGTTGTCTTTACCGATAATCCAGCTTCTTCGGCTTTCTTCCAAGATGCACTTGACTTTCTTAGTCCGACCCGGACATCAACGCCACTTTCCTTGAGGTTTAGGGCATGAGCGTGACCCTGACTACCGTATCCAATTACGGCTACTTTCTTGCCTTGAAGTGCCTTTAGGTCGGCATCATTGTCATAATACAGTTTCATAATTTATGGTTTCTATGTTGTTTGATGGTTAAAAAAGGATAGAATACTATACTTCACCGTTGTATTCTCTGCGAAGTGCTACCAGTCCAGTGCGTGCGACTTCTACAAGTCCAAATGGACGGAACATGCCGATGGCGGCATCCACTTTATTGGTGTTACCTGTAATTTCGATTGTGACGGTCTCAGGACTGATGTCGATTACTTTAGCACGGAAAATATTGGCAACCTGAATGATTTCGGCACGAGTTGCTGCTGGTGCCTGTACTTTGATCAATGCAAGTTCACGTGCGACGTGGGGTTTGTGAGTCAAATCTTCGACTTGCTCGATATCAACCAGTTTGTCGAGTTGCCGAGTAATTTGTTCGATGATTCGAACATCCCCGTGGGTTGTAATAGTGCCTCTTGCCATTGCGTGTTCTTCGCAATCACCTATACTGATGGAATCAATATTGAATCCACGCCCGCTAAACAACCCTGCGATACGTGAAAGTGCATTGAAGCTATTAGTCACCTTGATGGTGATGATGTGTTGAGATTCACTTTTTTTCTGTTCTGACATAATTTTCTATAGAATCCCTTACCGGAAGGCCCTAAGGCCATCCGGGGGGAGTTACCCAAATTAACCGGCGGAAGACGTTTACCCGCCGGACATCCCTGTTACATGAGTTCCCTAACTGATCCGGAATTTTACTCCGGAGTATCAACCATTTCGTGTAACGCGGCTCCCGGTGGAACCATCGGATACACATTTTCTTCTTGTGTTACATGAATATCCATGATCACCGGTAGATCGGTTATTTCCATGGCTTGTTTCAGTACCCTTTCAAGTTCTTCTGGCGTTCTGGCACGTAATCCAACAGCACCGTAAGCCTCTGCCAGTTTCACAAAATCCGGATTCGAAGGCTCAAGATGTGAATGTGAGTATCTTCGGCCGTAGAATAACTCTTGCCATTGGCGCACCATGCCAAGATATCCATTGTTCATGATTGCAATTTTGACCGGGACTTTGTGGTCAACAGCTGTAGCCAACTCCATTGCGGTCATTTGAAATCCACCGTCTCCGGTTATACAAACAACAGTCCGATCGGGACAACCAATTGCAGCTCCCATGGCCGCCGGGAACCCGAATCCCATTGTTCCTAGCCCACCTGAAGTAATCCAGGATCGGGTATGGTTGTATGAATAATATTGTGCAGCCCACATTTGGTGCTGTCCCACATCCGTAACCACAATCGCGTCTCCATTAGTGAATTCACTGAGTTTCTGGATCATGTATTGTGGAGCAATTTCGTCCTGACGAGATCGATATCGCAGGGGATGGGTTTGTTTCCATTCGGTTATCTGGGCCATCCAATCTGTTGTGTCGACTTCAGAAACCTGGTCCGTAAGTTGAGGTAATATCGTTTTGACATCTCCAATTATAGGAACCTCAACCGGAACGTTTTTATTTATACATGCTGGATCAATATCGATGTGGATTTTTCTTGATCTGGGAGAAAAGTCGGGTACACGTCCCGTTACTCTGTCATCGAATCGGGCGCCTATGGCCACCAGGACATCACATTCCTGCATGGCCATGTTTGCGGCCCAAGTCCCATGCATCCCCAGCATCCCTAACGCATTTGGGTGAGACTCAGGGAAGGCGCCCAATCCCATCAATGTTGTTGTTACGGGGATATTTGATTTGAAAGCCAAATCCCTTAATTCTTCCCATGCATTGCCGGTCACTACGCCTCCTCCAACATAAAGTAGTGGTCTTTTTGCACCTTTAATCAGATTAGCTGCCTGTCTTACTGCATTAGATGCATCAGTATCCATCCGTTTGCTAACTTTCTTACGAATAGGAGCCGAAGGGGTATAATACCCTTTGCTGAACAACATATCTTTAGGCAGATCAATAAGAACGGGTCCGGGGCGACCGTTTTCTGCAATGTGAAATGCCTCTTTAATCACAGTACCCAATTCATTCGCATCTTTGACCAAATAACTGTGTTTGGTGATTGGACGTGTAATACCAATGATATCAGCCTCTTGAAAGGCATCGTTCCCAATCATTGAGGAAGGTACTTGTCCAGTGAAGACGACCATTGGAATGGAGTCCATGAACGCTGTGGCAATACCTGTGACAGTATTTGTCGCACCGGGTCCCGATGTTGCCAAAACGACGCCAGTTTTTCCGGTTGCACGGGCATATCCATCTGCCGCATGGGTTCCGGCCTGTTCGTGTCTGACCAAAATGTGATTAAATTCCGGGGACTTATGAATCACATCGTATACTCCTAGTACGACGCCCCCCGGATATCCGAATACGACTTCAACACCTTGATCCAGTAGAGCCTGAATCAGTATTTCTCCGCCAGAAAGATACTTCTTTTCGTCAGCACTCGCTTCTTTTGCCTGTTTTTCATCGACTTCTGTTGATAACTGTGTTGCCATAGATTCCCCTAGTTTTACCCTGTAATTAACCTACATCCCTAACACAAGCACCAAAACAATCTGGAATACTTCTGAAGTCACGATTAGTAACAAAATGTAAGGCAATATGTTGGAGTTCATGATTTTGACCTTCTGAGGTCAACTCCTGAAAAACTGTTCTACTTTATTTGATAAGCTTTTTGGAATTGACCTCTGTTTGTTACGCTAGTAGTAGCTCAGAGATAATTCCTGATAGTAGAATACCAATCGAAATAATAATCACGTCTATAATCGATACCTCGAGTATGTCACTTACAGCGATGCTGCGGACTCGGGAGGGATTATATGTTTGTTGACGTGTTCTCAAATCGAAAGACTGTATTTGTTTGTGTCTACCTACAGTATGATTCATTTTTTACCCGATGTCAACTATACCCAAACAAAAAAATCAATAAAAGATTTTGAATGGAACCTATTGAGGTTAAAATATATCTGGTAATTAGTTGTTATAGCCTAAATAATATTGGCAAAACAGGGTGCCTTGCAGGACTTAGATTATGAATGAAAGCGCTTCGATAAAAAATAAAAAAAGATGAAAATCAATCAGTTATCTTCAAACTTTTTACGCTCTTGCAGATAATCTTCATACGATATGAGGCCTTGTTGAAGAAGACCAGCCAGATCATTGAGCCTTTCAAGCGACCCGGGATCTTGTTTAATCTGCACTTGATATCGTCTCTGCTCAGACTCTTTAAGTTCGTTCTTAAAGGCGATAAGTTGTTCAATCGATTCTTTTATCACCGGTGCGTTCTGAATCCCTTTTAGAACTACAGTCATATCATTACTGATTAATTCTAGGTCATGAACGGTTAGATTCGAACGGTTTATTGGATTTCTTTTTTTTACTTCGATAATGGAATCAATCTGAATCGAGGTTCCAGAATATTGATCGGTTATGAGCTCATCAGTAACTATATAGACTTGTCTTATTGTCCTGATGTAAACATATATAAGTATGATAAAACCTATTAAAAAAGGACTCAGAATGACGCCCCAGACTATATGTTTGAAGTAGTATCTCCAGTTTGTTTTTATGATAAGCTGTTTGTCAGGCATATAGTTGAATCAATTATGGATTGTAAATCTTCGAAAAAGCGTCAGTATTGCCGAAAAATCAATGATAATTGGGTATTCTTATGTATATTTGGTCCACGTAAAGTACACACCATTCAACTCATTTGCATTGAAGATCTGGAAATACATTATTGCTGTCTGGATGACCTTAGTGCTAGTCATTGGTTTTCTGATTGACATTCCTTTTATCCCAATTCTGGAAGAAACCGCACGGAACTTATTTTTGCATGTTCCTATGTGGATGACTATGTCGGTTTTATTTTTCACTGCTGTTATTTACAGTATTAGGTATCTGGCAAGTAACAACCTCGATTTTGACCGTAAAGCTGCATCAGCGACTAAAATAGGAATACTGTTTGGGATATGTGGTCTCTTGACCGGATCACTATGGTCAAGGTTCACCTGGGGAACCTGGTGGACATTCGCTGAGCCGAAGATTAATCTATCAACTCTGGCGATGCTGATTTATGTTGGGTATTTCATACTCAGAGGTACATTTGAGGACGAAGTCAAGCGAGCTAGGATAGCGGCGGTATTTAATATCTTTGCAGCGACAACCATACCCTTTTTACTATATATCATTCCCCGACAACTTCCAAGTCTGCATCCAGGTGCCGATGGAAATCCTGCTTTCAGCGAGATTACAGCACCTGAATTACGAATTATATTTTACCCCGCAGTAATTGGATTTATTGGCATTGGATTCTGGCTTTATGATCTCGCTTTGCGCCATAGCCGTATAGAACACGAAATAAAACTTCGAAAACTTCAATAATGAACACGCTATTATTTACGTTGTTACTCATGTTTAGTGTGCAAACAGACACGCTCACTTCGGCGTACTCCGACAAATGGGAGGGAACTTCTGAAAGTGAAGGTTCATTTGTTGATTTGATGACCTCAAATGACATGATATTTGTTGTTTTGGGCGTTAGCTTGATCATTTGGTTTGTGCTTTTATTTTTCCTTGCCCGAACCGAACGTAAACTCTCTGAAATTGAAAAATCATTAAAGAATCCCTAACTGCATTAAGTATTATTTAACTTTCTAACGATGAAAAAAAGCAGACTTTTTATTGGCGTTACTTTTCTGGTCCTGTTTACATCTCTTGTGATGTACAACTTTAGTAGTAGTATAGGGACCTACGTTGATTTTGAACAGGCTGAAGATCGCGAAGGATATCGATCATATGTAATCGGTACATGGGTACCTGAACAGCCTCATGGATTTAATATGAATTCGAAGACATTCAATTTCCACATGATGGATGAGCAGGGTAATGTGCGAAGAGTTGTGTTTAACAATGCAAAACCACAGAACTTTGAGGATGCCGACCAACTCGTCGTCAAAGGGACGATGCAAAATGGAGTGTTCTATTCCGATGATATGCTAGTCAAATGTCCATCAAAATATAACGATTCACAAAACGCAGAACTCACTGCAGTGGAGTCCTGACGATGATCGGTATTATTGGTAAAAATCTCATCTTGCTGGCTTTCATCAGCAGCATCTTTGCGATGCTATTCTATTATCTGGATGCCAGAAAAAGCAATAAAACGTTTGAAACCGCAGCCAAAATATCTTTTTGGCTAAAAGGGGTATCAATGCTCGTTGCCTCGGGACTTTTGGTTCATCTGATCTTTGCAAATCAGTTTCAATACTATTATGTGTTTAACTACACAAGTCTCGACCTTCAACCACAGTATCTGGCTGCCGCTTTCTACAGTGGTCAGGAGGGTAGCTTCATGCTTTGGATCGTGTTCTCGTTTTTTGTAGGACTCGGACTAATGCGATGGACGCACCCAACCTACAGATCTGCAATGCTGTTTTTCTTTTCGATTACTCAGTTCTTTTTGATATCAATGCTGCTTGGCATTGACATTGGTGGAACAACATTCGGAGCCTCACCATTTAGAACGCTACAGGAACAAATGCCGAATCTTCCTGTTTGGCAAACGAATCCAGATTTTGTCCCTGCCGATGGAAGCGGGTTAAATGACTTGTTACGATCTCCATGGATTGTGATACACCCACCATTTATTTTTATCGGCTTCGCAATGATGACAATTCCATATGCATTTGCACTCGCAGCATTATGGAAGAGAGCCTATCAGGACTGGATTTATCCCGCATTGCCATGGGCCTTGGCTTCAAATCTGGCTCTGCTCATTGCTATCTTCCTGGGCGGATACTGGGCTTACGAAACTCTTTCATTTGGTGGATATTGGGCATGGGATCCGGTAGAAAATGCATCACTTGTACCTTGGATTGTAGGTATGGCCGGTATTCACACGATGCTGGTTCAGCGCAGAAGCGCCAATTCAAAGAAAGCATCATTGATTTTTGCGATATTAGCGTATGTACTTGTCGTTTATCAGACTTTCCTGACACGATCTGGAGTTTTGGGCGAAGCCAGCGTTCATAGTTTTGTCGATCTTGGTCTCTATAATCAACTCCTTGTCTTCATGCTGACGATGTTGGCCATCGGAACCATTCTGTTTGTGATACGATATCGGGAAATGACGCAGGACTATCATGAGTTCCCGCTTCTCAGTAAGGAATTTATGATGTTCACTGGTGCGTTATTACTCTTTTTGAGTGGTTTAGTTATCATTTTGGGGACAAGTTCACCAATTCTTGGGCGCTTTTTTGTTGAAAACCCGACTCCACCGGAAATGAGTTTCTACAATAATTGGTCTATTCCATTTGCCATCCTTATTGCCATTTCATCGGTAATTACCCAATATCTGTGGTGGAAAAAAATCGAATCTGTTGAGTCGCTTGCAGGTCATTTAATGGCTCCTACACTTGTGACCGCTGTTTTGACTGTTGCGACCATTATACTTGGTGGAGTTCATAATCCGGTCTATATGGTCTACATCCTGGCTGGTTGGTTTGGCGTGGTTGGAAATGGGTGGATAATGGCAAAGGTTATGTCTAAGAAGCCAAGAATGATTGGAGGGACACTGACGCATGTTGGATTCATGGTGATGCTGCTTGGATTCATGGGTGCTGCATTCGACCGTCCGATGTTGGATCAGGACACCCGTGAGTACAACGAAGCGGTAATCAGAGGCGAAGTTAATGATAATGATGGTTTCCCTGTAGTACAGACAGTGAATATGATTGAGCTAAAGATAAACGAGCCCAAATTCATTGATGACAGATACTGGGTTACATTCGAAGGCGGCGCCATTACTGAACGAAACAGACCGGGTGAATCGGAGTATTCCATTCGCTTTGAGGATACTAAGCGTGATGGACGAGTATTTTATCTGAATCCGGTTATGTATCCAATGGTTGCAAACTCTCAGGGTGCTGCTATGAACTGGACCGTGGATCCAGAGATTAAGCTTGGCTGGATGAATGACATGTACGCCTATGTAGCTGGATCATCCATCGTAGAGCGCATCACAAAAGAACAGAATACGGGTGCTGCACAGCTGGTAAATCAAGCTGAAACAGAAGCACAAACTCGAATTATTCGAGTCAAACGTGGTGGGTATATCGAACTAGATGATTTCAAAGTCACCTTTAGCGATTTTGAGTTCATGGCCGAAAACGAGTATCCCGAGAATGCCACAATTGCGGTAAGAGCAATTCTGAACTTTGAATCAGTGGAGGGAGCAACCTCCGAAACAATTAGGCCAGAATTCGCAATTATTCGAGAAAATGACCAAAACGTGACCTGGTCTCCGGCTATGGAGCTTGGGAATTCAGGAATTATCGTACAATTCACGAATGTGAACCCACAGAATGAAGAAATTGAACTCAGAATAACTGGATTCGAATCTATTGCAGAGCCTGAATGGGTACTGCTAACCATCGAGAAGAAGCCTTTCGTATCAGTCGTTTGGATAGGAACTTTCTTACTCATGATCGGATTCTCAGTTTCTATCTATCGACGTTGGGGTGACCAGAAACGGCGTGAGTCTCAGGAGCGCAAAAATCAGGAAACAGACGACGAAAACGAAGCTTATGAGTAGATTCACATTTGTGTTCATGTTAATATTATTGCCAGTACTGAGTTATTCTCAGGTGGTTAAAGAAGAAATCAACTTGAATGATTTCTTGAAGATGAATACAGGTTTGGATCAAGTTATAACATCTGGCTCTACAGAAGGTACTTTGCCAAGTCCGATAGGTGCACTTTTAAGGTCCTTTGTTCTGCCTGGATGGGGACACTATTACGTTGAGAACACCAACTGGAGTAGGGGTCTCATTCATCTGGGTGCCGATTTAGCTCTGATTGGCGCATACACGGGTTATTCAATCTCAGCGAACAGGCTAGAAAACAACTTAAAGACGTTCGCAAATCAACATGCAGGTGTTGATTTGAAATCCAGATCCAGAGACTTTCTGTTGAGTGTGGCAGAATTCGGTTCTCTTGATGAATACAATCAGTATCAGCTTCGTAGTCGAAACTGGGACAAGATCTACGAACCAACCCCATCCAATTACTGGAATTGGGACACGGATCTGAATCGTCGTTCTTTTGTGCAGATGGATACTAACGTTCAGGATCAACGTCAGCAATTACCTGCTGTAGTCTCACTTATGGTAGTCAACCGGATCATCTCCGGAATACACGCATTCACCAGAGCCCGTAGAATGCACAACAGTTCTGCAGCCATGTCTGTAACCATTCCTTCTTCAGGGAGAGGGTTACAGGCCAATTACAGCATCACATTTTGATCCAGCGTTATCGAATAGACCTGTCGTATGATGGGAGTCGATATTGTGGATGGCAAAAACAGCCAAAGGACATCACCATCCAAGGTGAATTAGAAAAAGCTTTGTCGATACTGTTTCGCTCTGAAATCGAAATTATGGGTTCCGGGAGAACAGATACTGGTGTTCACGCCGAACATCAGGTTGCACATTTTGATGCCCCTGCTAATGAGAACTTTGAAACGTCAAGATTTCTTCACAGCCTGAGGGGATTACTGAATCATGATATTTTGGTTACACAAATAAAGCCAGTTATGCCAGAATTTCATGCTCGTTTTGATGCAGAATCTAGGCAGTACAGATATCAGGTCAGTAGTGAGTTTAATGTATTCCGAGAAAGATATACCTGGGTTGTTAATGACATGGATCAAGTCCATAAAATGATAGATACAGCTGCTCTTTTCATTGGGGAACACGACTTTACCTCATTTTGTAAACAGAATCCGGATGTGAATCACAACAGGTGTTTGGTTTATGAGTCGGCAGTTCACCAATTTTCAGAAAATGAGTGGCACTATAGAATCCGCGCTAATCGATTTCTACATCATATGGTCCGTTCAATAGTTAGCGCATTGGTATTAGTAGGACGGGGTAAAGCAAATCCCGCAGAAATTCAATCCTGGCTTAGCAATCCCGATAAATCAAATTTCTCGGTTAAGGCACCTGCTCATGCACTCTTTCTGGAAAAAGTGCTATACTCTGAATAACAGTAAACAAATCGGAGGATATCATGCTTAGATGGGGAATATTGGGCGCTGCTAAAATCGCCAGAAATAGAGTTATTCCTGCTATTCAGTCTAGTAAAAACGGTATAGTAACAGCAATTGCTTCAAGAAATCCCCAAAATGTAGAGGTATATGCTGAAGAAACCGGGATTACACGTATTTATGACAATTACGATGCGTTAATTTCATCCTCGGATATTGACGTAGTATATATACCACTGCCAAATCATTTACATGTTCCATATGCCATAAAAGCCGCCCGCGCCGGAAAACATGTACTTTGTGAAAAACCCATTGCACTGAGCGCTACTGAACTCCAACAACTTATTAAAGTACAGTCCGAAACAGGAATGTTGATCCAAGAAGCATTCATGGTTATGTCTAATCCGCTTTGGTCCAAGGCTAAAGCAATGATCCAGAATGGAGTTGTTGGTGAATTAAGAACCTTGAGCGGCAATTTCAGCTATATGAATACCGATCCCGGTAACGTAAGAAATGTACCGGAGTATGGTGGTGGAGCTCTCATGGATATCGGATGTTATCTGACCCTGGCGTCCTTGTATTTTTTTGATCAGGATCCAGTGGATTCAAATGGATATCAAATTCTTGATCCGGAATTTGGTGTTGATTATCTCACCTCAGGTGCAATTGAGTTTCCATCCGGGCACGCAATCATAACGTGTTCAACGCAATCAATGCCTCAGCAGTCTCTCATTCTGGAGGGTACGACAGGTCGTATACGATTTGAGATTCCATTTAGTCATCCCGATGACCATCCTGGGGTATTTTACCTTGATTCGGGACCAGACATTTTCCGATTATCATCCGATCGTATTGAAGTTCCGGCATTTAACCATTACCGCAATCACGTAGAATATTTTGCTGAAATTGTTGTCGGAGAAAGACAAAATCACTTTGATCTGGAATATTCACTTCGAAATATGAAGTTGATAGATGCCTTAATGGATAAGTCATCATAATTTTCTTTTGGAGAACATCCTTCATTATGCGGGAAATAAGTTTCATTACAATGTGATTTACGGTTAACTTCATTTTAATCAAATAATTCAGTTTATAAATTAGATTTATGTCTAACAGGATTTCCTTTGTTGGACTTCTTATCACTGTCATAACGCTCATTTTAGCGTCCGCTTTTTTTATCTACATCACTAAACGCAATGCTGTGGTAGAGGAGAGGTATGCTCAGTTACAGCTTATCACCAAAATGAAAATAAATTGGGTCCAAGCCTGGCATGAGGACGAACTTTTTGATACAAGTGTAATATCCAATGATTATTTGATATCCGGTTATCTTGACAATTGGATAACAACTGGAAATACATATTATCGCAATCGACTCGAAGAGCATCTGGTTTCGGTAGCACTTCAGCATTCCTATTTCGACATTCTGATTGTTCATAAAAGCAATGAAGTACTGATTTCGGCTATAGATACTATTACAAGTGTTGATTCTGTTATTCGTCCACTTGTAGCTCAGTCATTTCAAGGTGACATGGTTTTGTTTACCGATTTCTACTATCAAAAAGAGTCAAATACCACAGTTATAAACTATATCTCCAGAATTGGCGATTCGGATTATGTTCTTGTGATAACGATCGACCCATACCTGGATTTACTGCCTCAGATCGAATCCTGGCCAATTATCAGTGAGACTTCTGAAACCGCCATTTTTAGAATTGATGATTGGGGTATCCGATCCATGAGCACAATAAAAAATGCTGAATCAATTGAAATTCCGACATCTGAATATAGTTTGTATCCAGGACGCCCGATTGTTGAAATTGCCAAAGGATTGCGTGGTTTTTATCGAGGTACAGACTACAAAGGCAAGGATGTAATCAGTTATAGTGATGAGATCCCGGGCACAAATTGGGTGTTGTCATCAAAAACTGATATTTCTGAGATATTTGCGGATCTCAATCAAAGAATAGCTTTTATTATAGTAGTAACTATAGTTTTGATTTTACTTTCCATCACTGGGTTGTCTTTGATTTACAGAACGCGTCAACGGGACCTTTTCAAACACCTGTATCATAGAGAAAAAGAACTTAGAAGTTCTCAACAAAAAGTTGCTGAATCACTCAAAGAAAATGAAGTTCTACTTTCTGAAGTTCATCACAGAGTGAAAAATAATTTAGCAATAATTTCGAGTCTTCTTCAGCTTGAAGCATACAACATTAAAGACCCGTTGATTCAGGAATCGTTACTCGGAAGTGTTTTACGCATTCAGTCTATGGCTATGATTCACGAGATGCTATACAAATATGAAAACTTCTCGAAGATACCATTAGATAATTACCTGAAGAAACTAACGGAAACCATTTCGGACCTTTATAAAGAAAAACAGAACGCGAATCTGGTTTTGGATCTGGTGGAATGTGACATCAAGATTAGTCAGGCAATTCCACTGGCACTTATTGTAACAGAATGCGTTACAAATAGTTATAAGCATGCGTTTAAAAATACAGATACCTTGGGTGAAATATCCATATCTACAATTTTGAATGGCGACGATCTTACGGTTATTATTAAAGATAATGGTATCGGATTAGAAGAGATTGATACAGTGAAAAACTCAGATTCATTGGGTATGTCTCTGATACAGAATCTTACAACGCAGTTGAACGGTTCACTAGACATACAAAATGATGGAGGACTAAGGATTGCACTCTGTTTTGTAGTGGAAAAGGTGTAAACACTTTAAACAGTTATTTCTTGTTAGGATAAGCGCAAATAGGCGCTAAAAATCCACAAAATCACTCAAAAAATGCGATTATAGTTAATAAAATGGGTTGACAACAGAATCCAATAGTGCTTATATTTGCAGCTCTAATGACGACAGGTAATTTGATTCCTCGGTAGCTCAATGGCAGAGCATGCGGCTGTTAACCGCAGGGTTGTTGGTTCGAGTCCAACCCGGGGAGCTTTAAAAAAGCCTTATCCGCGAAAGCAGGTAAGGCTTTTTTTGTTTTGTTACTTCGCCTCAAACACTCTGTGTGAGAGAAATTATCAGAAAGCACTAAATCTGGAAGCAGGATCACCCAGATATCGCCTTATCAATTCTGTTTACAAGTGCTGAAGTAATATCGTCGCCGGCATACTGATCTAATGGCTGGATCGCTACTTCAAGAAATCCATTTAAATCACTGTATCTAAACCAGTCGTACAATTCGCTAGCGAGTCTGTTAGTATTCTGATCGAATAATATGACTTTTGAAGTTGAGTTTGGTTTGTCTACTAATGGATTCAAGGTTAGATACAGAGTGTTATCACTAAAGTTAATGCCATTTAATTCATCGCTAGACATCCAACGAACCTTAGCATTCGGAGCATAATGAGTGTATTTCATTCCAGGACTTGCAGGTGCGTCGAGTCGAAATTCAGAATCAAAATCTTGAACCTGAGTCCCCGTGCGTTCTTCAATCATTTTAGCAGTTATTCGACCCGGTCTAAGAATTCGAAATGGAGTAGTACGAACATCCAAAACGGTGGATTCTAATCCAATAGCACAGGTTCCACCGTCCAAAACAGGGACCTTTTTATCGAAATCCTGAATAACGTGCTCGGCTTTGGTTGGGCTGGGTCTGCCAGAGATATTTGCAGATGGAGCTACCAGGGGACCAGATAAATCTATGAGCCTTAGTGCAAAAAAGTGATCTGGCATCCTTACAGCCACAGAATCCAGTCCACCCGAAACGATATCTGGTACTCTGGTTTTTTTATCAAAGACCAGAGTTAATGGACCAGGCCAGAATTTTTGCATCAGAATGCGAGACTCCTCAGGGATTTCGGCCGTTAATGCTACTAGTTGGCTGTAGTTACTTATGTGCACAATCAATGGGTTATCAGCAGGACGTCCTTTGATATCGAAGACTTTTTGAACAGCCACAGGATTCCAGGCACTTGCTCCCAAGCCATATACCGTTTCGGTTGGAAATGCTACAACCCCGCCACCTTTGAGTATTTCTGCATAGGTTCTTATTTGAATTTCTATAGCTTCACTCAAATTATACATGCGTAGCTTCAGGTTGTGTTAATTGAATTTTTTCAAGTAGGGTAAAGGCGTCTTCAAGATCGACTACTGACTCAAGTACTATTCGAACCAAGCCATCCTTTTGTGTCACTTTGTAACCATTTTGCCCCAATAAAGATTCAAAACGTGTTAATAACTGCTGAAATAGCCCATTTTCGAAAAATACTTCGCCTCTGGAAGATTTTGGATCAGGACATGTGAGCCATGCTTTTCCAGCTCGTACAAGAACTTTGTCCATATAAAGTTTCGAAGCCGCCAACTTAATTCGTGTTGCTGCAATTAAATTAGTAGCATGGTTGGTGAGCGGACCAAATCGATCTGTTACTTCCTGAATCCATTCCTGAATCTGAGATAGTTCTGTTGCTTTACCCAAAGAACGGTATAGATTTAGTCTTTCGATGTCGTCTGATACATAGTATTTGTCCAATATTGCAGTTACATCGAAGTCTACCGACGTTTCTGGTAACTCGAGTTCTTGTGCCTCATTTTCAAACAAGTCTGTGAATTCAGTCTGTTTGAGTTCTTTAACCGCATCATTCAGAATTTTAGTGTAAAGCTCAATTCCGATGTCATTGATGAATCCACTTTGTTCACCACCAAGCAAATCTCCTGCGCCACGGATATCCAGATCACGCATGGCTATGTTTAATCCACTTCCGAGGTCCGAAAATTCGACCAGTGCCATGAGTCTGCGTCGGGCTTCCATCGTCAAATCCCTGAGTGGAGGAGTAATCAGATAACAGAAAGCCTTTCGATTAGATCGGCCAACACGCCCACGTAGCTGGTGAAGCTCTGATAATCCGAAGAGATCAGCTCTATTTATAATTATGGTGTTGGCATTAGAAATATCGATTCCATTTTCAACGATGTTGGTCGATACAAGTACATCAAACTTGTGGGCATAGAAATCTACAATGATCTTTTCTAACTCTGTGCCATTCATTTGTCCATGAGCAAATCTGACCCTGACATCTGGAACAAGTTTTCGGATCATTTCAGATACTTCTTCAATGTTATGTATTCTATTGTTGATAAAATACACTTGTCCGTTTCTGCTGACTTCCTGAAGAATGGCGTCCCGAATCAAAGAGGAATCAAAACCATGGATTTCAGTATAAACAGGTTGGCGATTGGGTGGGGGCGTCTGAATCACACTTAAATCACGTGCCCCCATCAATGAAAATTGCAGTGTTCTTGGAATCGGAGTAGCCGATAATGTCAGTACGTCTACGGAAGCTTTAAAGGATTTGAT
>CAZJZI010000056.1:0-15368 GCA_964550435.1 uncultured Chitinophagales bacterium
AACAGAACCAAATCAAGTGAGGCGAATACACCAAGTGAGCCAGTCTGAAGGATCAACAGCATAGCGTAGAACCCTTTGACATGCTTGTGGACAGAATCCCAGGCAGAAAGAATCACAATAGGACCCATGAATGTGGTGAGCATAAAAAGTAATAAACTCAACCCATCAAGGCCGACAATATATTTAACGTCAATTCCATCGATGAACTGCCCACCTTCGGTCAGGTATTGTGCAGAAGCAGAGGTTGCAGCATCAAAATTGAGCATGAGTGGTACAGATAACGCAAACGTTGCGAGTGTAACCACCAGGGCGACCCAGCGAACCAGATTATCATTACGAACGGCAAGTACTCCGAGTAATCCGATGATGGGCAAGTATATGGTAAGATTTAATAGATTTTCCATGCGAAGTTTTAATTATCCAAATACCAACATTCCAACAACAAGTATTACTCCGAGGACAAATGCGAAGGCATAGGTCTGAGTAACTCCAGATTGTACATATCTGAAAAGGCTTCCGAAAAACTTGGTCAAGCCACCGATTGCATTGACAATTCCATCGACAACTTTGATGTCAAATACAGCTAGTACTTTATCTGAGAATCGAACGATAGGGTTCGAGATATAGCCTTCGTAAATCTCGTCGAAATTGTATTTCTTACTCCAAAGCTGATAAAGACTACCGAAACGGGATACAAGTACAGCATCTGATGCTTCCCCTTTGTCATCTGTGTACATTGTATATGCGAGATAAACACCTACCGCAGCAACAATAGTAGACACGATCAAAACACTCCATTTGATTCCTTTGCCCAGAATCAGATCGGCTTCAGCTACAGTTCCAAGAAGAAACCCGTGTAACCAGTTCACGTGAGCGTCTGCTCCGGTGAAGGTCTCTACAATAAAATCAGGGAATCCCATGAATCCGCCGACCAAAGATAGAACAGCAAGAATCCATAATGGTAAAGTCATATTCCATGGACTCTCGTGCAGGTATTTCTCAGAACCAGCAGCTTCAGCAAATTTCTTCGGAAGCTTGAATGATCCATGGAAAGTCGCGAATGTCAGACGGAACATGTAGAACGCTGTCATAAATGCGGTGAGTAGAGCAACTCCCCACAGTACATAGTAGATTGGTTGGTAGGTCGCAAAACCGGCGTTCATTACCATAGCCATTATTTCATCTTTAGAAAAGAATCCAGCCAATGGTGGAATACCGGCAATTGCAATTGTAGCTATTAAAAATGTTTTGTAGGTACTAGGCATGTACTCTCTGAGTCCACCCATGTAACGCATATCCTGCGGATCGAAATGAACATGCTTTCCGTGGTGGTCTAACTCATGCTCTACATGATGCATAGCGTGGATTACTGAACCAGAACCAAGGAATAAACATGCTTTGAAAAAAGCGTGAGTCACTACATGGAACATGGCTGCTATGAATCCACCGCTTCCGAGTGCCAGAAACATAAATCCTAACTGAGACACGGTGGAGTACGCCAATACCCGCTTAATATCGTACTGAGTAATGGCGATGGTCGCAGCAACAATAGCAGTCAGAGCACCTATAGAAGCCACGATAACCATGACCTCAGGCGAAATGACAAACAATGCCGACATTCTTGATATCAAATATATTCCTGATGTAACCATGGTTGCAGCGTGGATAAGTGCTGAAACTGGAGTCGGTCCGGCCATGGCATCAGGTAGCCATACAAAAAGTGGAATCTGTGCAGATTTACCTGTAGCTCCAATGAACATCAATAGCCCGATCCAGAATGCCATATCGGTTGGAATCATATCGATGTTAGCAAAAATAGAATCGAACTCTATGCTTCCGACATATCTGAAAATGAGAAACATTCCAATCAGGAACGCAAAATCACCAATACGGTTGTAGACAAAAGCTTTTTTTGCAGCTGAGGATTTCGCCATATCCCCGTACCAGAATCCGATCAGCAAGTACGAACACACGCCAACACCTTCCCAACCCAGGAACAGTAACAATAAGTTATTACCCAGTAGCAAGTTCATCATTGCAAAGATGAATAGGTTCAGATAGGCAAAGAATTTCCAATAGCCTTCATCATCTTTCATGTATCCCATCGAATACAAATGAATCAATGATCCTATCCCTGTCACAAACAAAGCCATTATAATTGAGAGTTGATCTACCCTCCAGGCGATATCTGAAGTAAATGAGCCGGCTTCAATCCAGGTAAACAACCGGTACACTGATGCAGGTGAGTCAGCAGACATGCCGGTAAACAGCAGCACAGCAATGATGAATGGGATGAAAACGAAAAGTGTTCCCAAATAACCGATCAGGCTTTTCTTCTCCCTATAGCTTGGGAAACTAAGGCCGAGCAGACCGTTGATCAGAAATCCGAGTAACGGAAGTCCGACCATGTAGGGTACTAAATCAATATATGGATTCATTGGTTAATTGATTTTCTGTGATCAAACAGGTTTTTGCCTATTACCAGCGCAACAGATTGATTTTGGTAATATCAACCGTGAGGTTGTTTCTGAAGATGGCGATGATAATCGCTAATCCGACCGCTGCCTCTGCTGCAGCAACACACAACGAGAAAAATACCAGAATCTGACCGTGTATGTCGCCCATGTGCGCACTGAAAGCTATTAAAGACAGGTTCACCGCGTTGAGCATCAGCTCAACGCACATGAAAATGACGATCGCATTACGTCTGGTGAGTACCCCAATGGTACCTATCGCAAATAGAATGGCGCTTAAAGCCAAAAACCAGGTTAGTGACAACATTAATTCGATGATTTGGATTTAAGTTGCGCAATGAGCAGTGCTCCAACGACCGCTGCTGTTAACAAGATGGCTGTTACCTCAAATGGAAACAAATACTCGGTGAACATCACGTCCCCGATATTCTCAACGGTTCCGATATGGGTGACTTCTTCGGAAATAGGTGGCAATGTTCCAGTTGCACCTGCAACAGCATACAATAACTGAGCCAGTACAACCACTCCCAGAAAGAATCCGAGTATATATTTGAAATTAAATCGTTTAAGCAGCGACTTCTCATCCTCAACGTTCAATAGCATGATAACGAAGAGGAACAATACCATGATCGCACCGGCGTATACCAATATCTGAATGACTGCCAGAAATTGGGCTTTTAGTAGCAGGTAAACACCAGCTAATGAAACCAGGTTCAAAATCAAAAATAGTGCACTTGTGACAGTACTTTTACTTAAGATTGTTCCCAGGGCCGAAGCAATGGCCATTGTCGCCAGCAAAATAAATATGTAGGTGACCATATTAGATTATAAATAGACAAAAATTGTGACCAAAGGTACCGAAAAAACCATCGGCCATCAATACTTAATTGACGTTGTTAACCTTATTTAAAACCGAAATAGATTATACCAAGAAGCCCGACAGTCCAACAGTAATAGGCAAAGTAGTGCAAGCCCTTGGATTTAAATATCCGTATAAGGTACTTCAAAGAAAAGTATCCCGATATAAGTGAAGCCATAAACGCTGTCGATAAGTAACTAACGGTATTTCCGTCACCACCACTTTCAGACAATTTCAGAATTTCAAGCAACATCGCCCCAGCAATTACAGGCAACAACATCAAAAAGGAAAATTCTGCAATCTGATCTTTTCTGACTCCCAGCAAGTTCCCGATAGTGATCGTAGTTCCGGATCTACTGATTCCGGGTAACATTGCAAATGCTTGTCCAAGCCCAATTATAAAAGCTTTGAGTGGACTCACTTCTTTGTCGCCACTAACACGACCCTTATTCGAGTACAAAATCAGACCGGTTACCAGTAACATCACTGAAACCAAACCAGGGGAAGAAAAAAACTCCTCGAAATAGTCTTTCAGGGTAAATCCAATAATTCCTGCTGGAATCATACTGATTAAGATGTAGAAGGCCCACCTTGCATCACGATTAGCGCCCCAATTCTGTCTCATTTTGGATGGTGATCCCAAAAAATGGAATAGGTTGGAGAATAATTCCGCAATTCTCTTTCTAAAAAAAATCACAATGCTGAAGAAGGACCCAAAATGAACTACAATCTCAAAGGTAATTCCTCGGTCAAGATTGGTTCCAAGCAATTCCTGAGCCAACACCAAATGTCCTGAGCTACTAACTGGTAGAAACTCGGTTACACCTTGTAAGATCCCCAGTAATAATGCTTCTAACAATTCCATAAAATTTTACCTATTTTGCACGATTATGCGTGAATAATGCGTTATGAAAACTAAACCGTAACCCGTATCGAAATTTACCTTTTAAATGCATACGTATAGTATTGACATCGAAGCACTTCAGGCAAAAATCGACTCCACCAGTGAGTTTGTCCCAAAAATCCATAAAGAGCTAGACAAAGTTATCGTCGGACAACGATACATGATAGACCGATTATTGATCGGACTACTTTCCGACGGCCATGTGTTACTCGAAGGCGTTCCGGGTTTGGCCAAAACACTGACCGTTGCGTCCCTGGCAAAGGTGATAACCACCAAGTTCCAGCGTATCCAGTTCACGCCGGATCTTTTACCAGCCGATCTGGTCGGAACGTTAATCTACAATCAGCGTGACGGTGAATTTACGATAAAAAAAGGACCTATATTCGCCAATATTATCCTGGCCGACGAAATCAACCGATCACCAGCCAAGGTTCAAAGTGCACTTCTTGAATGTATGCAAGAACACCAGGTGACAATCGGAGAGGAAACTTTCAAACTGGAAGATCCTTTCCTGGTTCTTGCAACCCAGACTCCGGTGGAACAAGAAGGAACCTATCCGCTTCCGGAAGCACAGGTTGACCGTTTCATGCTGAAAATCAAAATCGGTTATCCCACCGAGGCTGAGGAAATGAAAATTATGCGGATGAATGCAAGAACAGGTGAAAAGGTAACTCTAAAACCAGTTGTTACTCCTAAGGAAATCATGAATGCTCGTGCAGTAGTCAATGATATCTACATGGATGAAAAGGTCGAGCGTTACATCATCGATTTAATTTTTGCAACGCGAAATCCAGCCAAATATGGACTCAGTGATCTTACCTCACTCATTAATTACGGTGCTTCACCACGCGCATCGATCAACCTCAACCTCGCTGCCCGCGCTCACGCTTTCCTCGAACAACGTGCATACGTTACACCCGAAGATGTTCGCGAGATCGCTATGGACGTACTGCGCCACCGCGTAATCCCGACATACGAAGCCGAGGCAGAGGATATCACCCCGGAAAATCTGGTCGAACGCATCCTGAACACCGTTCCAGTACCCTAAGTCAACCTCTGTGCGGCCACCCCGCCCAAAAGCTCCGATATCAGACACAAAAAAAGCCGGCATGCCGGCTTTTTTTGTGAAATACTCCTAAACACATCGAAGCCCGAACATCTAAGACATCTCGAGCATACGGTCAAGCGATCGCTTCGCTCTGACTCGCAAGTCTTCTTCCAATTCAATCTGATACTGGTCATTTTGCAGACAAGCTAAAGTGTCTTCAAGCGTGATCTCGTTCATGTGCGGACAACGTACACTGCACAGTCCCAACATTTCTTTGTCCGGATTCTCGGCCGATATGTTATCAGCCATGCTGCATTCGGTCAGGATCAAAAATTTCTCTGCGTTAGAGTTCTTGACGTAATCCAGAATCGCGGTCGTAGATCCACTGAAATCAGACTCGGCTACTACCTCAGGTGAACATTCCGGATGTGCAACTACTACAGTTCCCGGAAACTGGGCACGCGCCATACGGATATCATTTACTGAAAACTGCTCATGAACTTCACAACGACCATCCCAAACGACCATCAGATTTCGAAACTCATCTGTAATGGCCTCAGAAGCCGAAATAACACGTTTTCCAGTCTCTTTAGCGACATTTTTTGCAAGGTACTCGTCCGGAATACAAATCACGGTGTCGGAATCCAGCTTGCGAACGATGTCAACGGCGTTACTTGAAGTACAGCATACATCTGTTTCAGCTTTCACGTCAGCGTAGGTGTTGATGTAGGTCACCACAGGCACACCCGGATACTTCGCTTTTAGATTTCTGACATCCTGCGCAGTGATTGAAGCTGCTAGCGAACATCCTGCTATTTTAGCAGGTAAAAGAACCATCCGTTGTGGATTCAGAATCTTTGCTGTCTCGGCCATGAATCGAACTCCACAGAAAACAACCCTATCGGCAGTCGTGTTGGCCGCTATTCGACTTAATTGCAATGAATCGCCCACATAGTCGGGAATACTGGCAAATAATGCCGGTTCCATGTAATTATGGCCCAAAATCACAGCATTCTTTTTCTTTTTTAGCTCGTTGATTTCAACAGCCAATTCAGCTTTTACCAGTAATTCGGCCTCGGGTATCATGCGTCCGAGTTTGGTTTTGAGCATGTCGAACATGCCACTAACCGTAGTTGGGTATTCTATAGGTTTCATAGTCTAAATATAAAAAAAGGAGGAATGAAAAACGTTCATTCCTCCTTTGAGATTTTTAAACCAGTACGTGGTTAAGATTATTCTGCAGACTCGTCGTCAGCTTTTTTCTTAGCCTTAGCTTTTGGTTTTTCTTCATCTGAAGCCTCTTGCTCTTTAAGCTTGTCGCGCAGAGCTTCAAGACCGGACATCTCACCTAGGGTGGTAGCACCGGTTACTGCTTCATCTTTCTTACCTTTCCCGCCTTTGCCTTTTTTAACAGTGGTTTCAGCGTCAAAACTTTTTTCGCTGACCACGATGTTACGGGAAGCTTCGTCGAATTCGATCACAGCTACATTCAACTCTTCGTCAACTTTGTAGCTTTCTGTAATAGTTTCGATTTTTGCTTCACGGGCTGGCATGAAAGCCTCAACTCCAAGTGGAAGTGCAACGAAGATACCTTTGTCAGTGATCTTGGTGACTTTAGTATCTTCAACTTTTGCGCCTACGTAGTAGTTACGGGCATACTCTTCCCAAGGGTTGGTAGCAATTTGCTTGTGTCCCAGTGAAATACGACGGTTGTCGAAATCAATTGACAAGATAACCACTTCGAGTTCGTCACCTTTGCTGACAACTTCACTTGGATGGGTCACTTTGTCGGTCCAGCTCAGATCAGATACGTGGACCAAACCATCGATACCCGGCTCGAGTTCAATGAACACACCGAAGTTGGTCAGATTACGAACGATACCCTTATGACGTGATCCGGAAGGATACTTCATTTCGAGTTCTTTCCATGGATCGTTTTCAAGCTGCTTCACGCCAAGAGAAACTTTCTTCTCTGTTTTGTTGATATTCAGTACGATACATTCGATAACCTGATTCTTCTCAACAAGTTGTGATGGATGCTTGATGTGCTGTGTCCAGGACATTTCAGAAATGTGGATAAGACCTTCAACGCCTTTTTCGAGCTCAATAAAGGCTCCGTAATCTGCAATAGAGACCACTTTACCTTGAACTTTAGCTCCTTCAGGATACTTGGCGTCGATGTTATCCCATGGATGTGGTTGAAGTTGTTTCAAGCCGAGGGAGATACGCTTACGATCTTTATCGAACTCAAGTACTACAACGTTCAAACGCTGATCCAGTTTAACGATTTCGGATGGGTGCTCAACACGTCCCCATGAAAGGTCAGTGATGTGCAGAAGTCCGTCAACCCCACCGAGGTCGATGAACACACCGAAGTCGGTGATATTCTTAACGGTACCTTCAAGGATTTGACCGGCTTCCATTGTAGCCAGAATTTCTTCGCGTTGCTCTTCGAGGTCGGTTTCAACAAGGGCACGGTGAGAAACGACAACATTCTCGCTGGCAGTGTTGAGTTTAACGACCATGAATTCCATAGTTTTACCCACATAGGCATCGAAGTCACGAACCGGACGCACATCGATTTGTGAACCAGGTAAGAAGGCGTCGATTCCGAAGATGTCGACCACCATACCACCTTTGATGCGGCGTTTGATAAGACCTTCGATAACGGTCTGATTATTGTGAGCTTCGTCGATTTTCTGCCATACACGCAGGGTGTCGGCTTTTTTGCGGGACAGAACCAGCTGACCGTCACGGTCTTCGACGCGATCAAGGAATACTTCTACTTCGTCGCCAGGAACAATAGTATCGGCGTTACGGAATTCGTTAACAGGTACAATACCTTCGGATTTGAAACCAATATCAACGATGACATATTTTTCGTCTCTAGAGACGATACGTCCTTTAACAATGTCTTTTTCCTTGAGTGTGCTCAAGGTGCCTTCGTACATTTTTACAAGATCGTCGTACTCGGCATTTGTATAATCTTCAGAAGCTTCTTGGAGCTCTGCAAGAGTGTACACACGCTCACTGACTTCGCCAGTGTAAGATTTCGGGGTATATGCGGTGTCCTCTTTTACTTCGACTTTTTCTTCAGCGGCTGGAGCTTCTTCGGTTACTTCGACGGCTGGAGCTTCTTCAGTTGTGGTTTCAGCAGCAGGAGCCTCTTCAGTAGTCGTTTCAGCAGCAGGAGCTGCCTCAGTTGTTTCTTCCGCAGTATCAACTACAGTTTGTTCAACATTGGTTTCTTCTTCGTTTTGGAGAGTTTCTTTATTTAACTCGTCAGTCATTAATAGTACCTGTTTTAGTTAGCCACACGCACGGCGGTAAAACTGAACGTGGGATTAGGGTTATTGATTGTTTTTTCGGGATGGACCCGATCAGTAACTGAAACTCAGTTTCTGATCCGATCCACGATCCGTTGTACTTGTTCATTAAAGCTCACCGAACTAGTGTCGATTTCGATGGCGTCGTCGGCTTTTCGCAATGGAGCTACCTCGCGGGTAGAATCGAGATGATCGCGCGATTTCAGGTTTTCGACAATATCGTCGAGATCTGCTTCCAGACCTGATTGCTGCATCTCTATTAGTCTGCGGGCAGCCCGTTTATGAATGTCGGCCGTCAAGAAGAACTTGAAGTCGGCATCTGGAAAAACCACTGTACCCAGGTCCCTTCCATCAGCAATAAAATTACCTGATTTCACGAAATTACGAAGCAAATTGTTCACAAAATTGCGGGCTTGGGGCATCGCTGCTACCTCGCTCACTTTATCAGATACAAACTGCTCACGGATCGTACGGGTCACGTCGGCACCGTCTACACAGACAGAAAAAATACCGTCAGTATACGACACCTGCACATCGGCATGTTCAAGAGCATCAAAGAACGTATCACGTTGACACGCACTATTCAGGTAAATCAGGGTAACTGCACGGTAAAAAGCACCGGAGTCAAGGTAGTGGAGTCCGCAGCGTTGAGCTACCTCTTTTGCTGTCGAACTTTTACCGGATCCGGCCGGCCCGTCAATCACCACAATCATGCCAATGAATATTTTGTGTCAAAGTCCCACAAATTATAGAGTTTGCTACTAATTATCAAATATTTTCTTGTTTCTGAAACAAGTATGTCTTAATTTTGAGGTCTACGAAATTTTTTCAAGCAACCATTTTGTATTCCTTATATATATGCCACAGCATAAATCTTCTGTAAAACGAGTAAGACAAGACGCCAAGCGACGTATTCACAACCGTGCATTGCGTTCAAAAATGAGAACTTTGGTTAAAAGTGTTCTCAAAAGCACCGACAAAGCTACGGCTGAAACCAACCTTAAAAGCGCGGTTTCTTACCTCGATCGTATGGCGGTTAAAGGTATCGTTCACAAAAACAACGCTGCCAACAAAAAGTCTACTTTGGTCCGTTACGTAAACGGCCTGCAATAATAGTTCGGTTATGAGCAAAGCTCTGTTGGTTATACTCGACGGTTACGGGATCAGCGAAGATCCCTCCGTGAGTGCCATCGAGCAAGCCAACAAACCGTTCCTTGACCAACTCTTCTCTTCAAATCCAAAATCCTGGCTCAGAGCCGACGGCGAGTTCGTAGGTCTTCCCGACGGACAATTCGGCAATTCAGAGGTTGGTCACCTGAATATCGGAGCCGGACGCATCGTGTGGCAGGAACTTTCCCGCATCGATAAAGCAATACGCGAGAAGACCTTTTTTCAGGACCCTACCCTGCTACAAGCAATTAATGACGCCAAAAAGACTGGGCGTATCCACCTGATGGGACTTTTTTCCGATGGTGGCGTGCATTCGCATGTAAATCACCTGTACGCACTGTTAGAATTGTGTAAGCAAGAAGGTCTTTCCGAAGTTTACATCCACGCATTTACTGATGGTCGGGATACCAACCCTGATTCTGGAATCCGCTATCTGGCAGAATTCGAACAAAAAGCATCTGAAATAGGCGTTGGACGTGTAGTTTCTGTTGTTGGACGTTACTTTGCTATGGACCGCGATAATCGCTGGGAGCGCGTTCAAAAAGCATATCGATTACTGACTGATGGTACCGGAGCAAATGCAGATTCAGCCAGACAAGTATTTGAACAGTCCTACGCCACTCAGAAAACTGATGAGTTCATTGAACCACATTCAGTCGGGCTTGATTACGAGTCCACTCGAATGAGTAAAAACGATACTGTTCTCTTTTTCAATTTCCGGGGTGACCGCGCTCGTGAAATTACACGTGCACTGACCGAACCGGAATTCGACTCCTTCGATCGTGGTCTGCTGAATCTGAAGTACTATTGTTTTACACAGTATGATGCTACATTCGGACATGTGGACGTAGTTTTTAAACCGGTGCCAATGACCAACACCCTTGGAGAGGTAGTAAGCCAGGCTGGTAAAAAACAACTTCGAATCGCTGAGACCGAAAAGTATCCGCATGTTACCTATTTCTTCAACGGTGGCATCGAGACTCCAAACGCCGGTGAAGAACGAATTCTTGTAGCTTCTCCAAAAGTCGCAACATACGACTTACAGCCGGAGATGAGCGCCTTTGAAGTAACCGATAAACTTTGTAGTGCGCTCAATACCAGTGAGTTTGAGTTGGTCGTACTAAATTATGCCAATCCGGATATGGTTGGACACACGGGCATCATGTCAGCTGCCGTAGCTGCTATCGAAGCAATTGACAAATGCATGGAAAAGACGGTTACAACTGCCATTAAAAATGGATACACTGTTGTTGTTATTGCAGATCACGGCAATGCAGATATAATGGTCCAGCCTGATGGATCCCCACACACAGCACATACCCTTGCGAAAGTTCCTGTAGTAATCGCCGGGCATCCGAGTAACCCAACACCCGACCATGGAACCCTGGCCGATGTTGCCCCTACCCTTCTCAAAATTATGGGTATCCCCCAACCTTCTGAAATGACGGGTAAAGCGTTGATTTGAATCGCAGAGCGATTCAAATCAGTAAACTGAAAACAGTAAACAGCCCTGCGAATCCGAGTTTACATGATTTCATTTGTATATAATCTATACGTTAACAGAGACCTTTGTTAATTATCACAAAGTGGATGGGTCGTTTACCGTTTTCAGTTTACACAATTATAATTTCTAGCGGCGTGGAAAACACATTCCGCTAGAAATTATAATTGTTTTTTCACGTTTCCCGTTATACTTTGGGTCGTACATGAACTAATGCATCGTTACAATCGTTTTGTCCTTATCAAATAGGTTAAAACCAACAGGAACTAATGGACGGAAATTTTTCAAATCGTGTTCGAGATGTCATCCAATTCAGTCGTGAGGAAGCCCTTCGGCTGGGACATGATTATATTGGTACTGAGCACCTGATTCTGGGTATCATTCGCCTGGGTGATGGAATCGCTATTCGCATTCTGAAAAACTTGAATTGCGACCTTCAAAAGCTTAAAAAAAATATCGAGGATACTGTTCGAGGAACTGGTGGTGCGGTAACCGTGGGCAATATTCCACTTACAAAGCAAGCCGAAAAAGTGCTTCGTATTACTTACCTTGAAGCCAAGTTATATAAGAGCGATACAATTGGAACAGAACACCTGTTATTGTCATTACTAAGAGATGATGAGAACATCGCTGCTCAGATTTTACAGCAGTTTAATGTCAGCTATGACAGCGTACGCGAAGAACTCGATATGATCATATCAGGAAAACCTTCGCAGGATGAACCGGTAGTCGACACCGAAGAGATCGAAACAAGTGCAACGGGAATCAAAGCATCGACATCAACTCCGAGGGAGAAGAAAATGGAAAAAACGAAAACTCCGGTATTGGATAATTTCGGCCGAGATCTGACCAAACTTGCCGAAGAAGGCAAACTGGATCCGATTGTTGGCCGTGAAAAAGAAATTGAACGTGTTGCTCAGATTTTGAGTCGACGTAAAAAGAACAATCCGGTGCTGATCGGTGAACCTGGGGTCGGAAAAACTGCCATCGCCGAAGGACTAGCTCTGCGCATAGTAAAACGAAAAGTTTCACGTGTGCTCTATGACAAACGAGTTATCGCGCTGGACTTAGCCGCACTAGTTGCTGGAACCAAATATCGCGGACAGTTTGAAGAGCGCATGAAAGCGGTCATGAATGAGTTAGAAAAAACTCCAAATGTAATTCTATTTATCGATGAACTTCACACAATAGTTGGAGCCGGTGGAGCAAGCGGATCACTGGATGCGTCCAACATGCTTAAACCAGCACTGGCTCGTGGTGAAGTCCAGGCGATTGGTGCCACCACGCTCAACGAGTATCGTCAGTTCATAGAAAAAGATGGTGCTTTGGAACGACGTTTCCAGAAAATCATGATCGATCCAACTACTCCCGAAGAAACTATCGAGATCTTGAATCGCATCAAATCGAAATATGAAAAACACCACAGTGTCCGCTATTCAGATGAAGCGATTCTTGGGTGCGTCAAACTGACAGACCGCTATATCACGGATCGTTTCCTTCCCGACAAAGCGATCGATGCTTTGGATGAGTCCGGTGCCCGTGTACACTTGTCAAACATCACCGTTCCCCAACACATCATTAAACTGGAAGAAGAAATCGAGACCACCAGCGCCGAGAAAAACGCAATGGTCAAAAAACAGCGTTTCGAAGATGCGGCTCGTTTGCGTGACCGCGAAAAACGCCTGATCGATGAGCTGGAGCTCGCCCAACGTGAATGGGAAAAAGAAAGTGAAGAAATTGTATTTGACGTCACCGAAGACGATGTAGCTCGTGTCGTAGCTATGATGACGGGCATTCCAGTGAATAAAATCGCACAGAATGAAGGCAAAAAACTGCTCAAGATGACTCAGGAACTTTCCGGAAAAGTCATCGGCCAGGAAGAAGCCATCATCAAACTTTCAAAAGCTATACAACGAACACGCGCGGGACTTAAAGATCCACAGCGTCCAATAGGATCGTTCATCTTCCTGGGACCAACCGGTGTCGGGAAAACAGAACTTGCCAAAGTAATGGCTAAATATCTGTTTGATGTCGACGACGCACTGATACGTATTGATATGAGCGAGTACATGGAGAAATTCTCCGTATCCCGACTTGTTGGAGCTCCTCCAGGCTACGTTGGATACGAAGAAGGCGGAATCCTAACCGAGAAAGTCCGTCGTAAACCATACAGTGTTGTACTTTTGGATGAGATCGAAAAAGCACATCCGGATGTATTCAACCTATTGCTACAGGTATTAGATGACGGTGTATTGACCGACAGTCTTGGACGTAAAGTCGACTTTAGAAACACAATCATCATCATGACCTCGAACATTGGAGCTCGCGATATCAAAAATATGGGTCAGGGAATAGGATTCGCTCCGTCAGACTCAACATTTGATTATGCCAAGATGAAATCAGTGATTCAGGACGCTCTTCGTCGCGTGTTCAACCCCGAATTCTTGAACCGTGTCGATGATGTCATTGTTTTCAAACCACTCGAGAGAGAAGACATATTTAAGATCATTGACAACATGGCCGATGAGCTGTTCAAGCGAATCAAAGATCTTGGTTATGATATCGACATGACCAAAGGCGCAAAAGAGTTTCTGGCAGAAAAAGGATTTGACCAGAAATACGGCGCCCGACCACTGAGAAGAGCCATTCAAAAGTATGTTGAAGATCCACTGGCCGAAGAACTCCTCGGTAATGAACGTACTGAGGGATCGACCATCAAAGTCAAAATGAATGGTGCCCGTGACGGACTAACATTTGAATGGAAAGATCCTGAATCATCCGGAAAGTCTGATTCTAACAAAAAGTCTGAAGAAGCTAAAAGCTAACGGAAGTACGCCGTGATTGCGTTTCAAAGTGTGTTTCCGTCGTATCGTGGCGGGATATCGAAATTTAGTGACCATCTTTATGAGTCACTTTCTGAGCGATATCCCGTAAGAGCATTTAATTACAAAAAGCTTTATCCCCCGTTTCTATTCCCTGGGACATCGCAATTCCTTGATGACAGCGATGAACCTTACGCACACCCTACTCTACACGCCTACAATCCGTTTAACTGGAAGTCCGCCTACCGGCGCATGATCCACTCTGAAACTCAGGTATACATTTATTCCCACTGGCATCCTTTTTTCACAGCATCCCAGATCAGTATTCTTAAGGAAATCAAGACTCGTAATCCGGATGTAATTACTGCTGGAATCATACATAATGTACTCCCGCATGAACACTTCCCGATGCAGAACATTCTGACACGGAGATTATTCAAGCTTACCGATGCGCCCATTGTGTTATCGGAACAAACCAATCGCGAGTACCTGGGCCTACTGCAAGGAGAAAAGCCAAATCGTTTGTTTCATCCTGTCTATGAGCAATCATTGCCGGATGAAAACAGGGAATCGATTCGTACCAGACTTGGAATTCAACAAGATGAAATAGTAGTACTCTTCTTTGGTCTCGTTCGTCAATACAAAGGACTTGATGTATTGATCGAGGCATTAAATCTGATCAATCTGGAAAAAACTCGCATTCGCCCGTTCATAGTTGGCGAGTTTTATATCGATCCCCAGCAAATACTTAGTAAAATCAAATCAGATCACCTTCCTTATTACGAAATAATAAACCGCTATGTCTCAGACGACGATGCCGCTCATTTCTTAGCTGCCAGTGACATAATGGTACTACCATATCGATCTGCGAGTCAGAGTGGAGTGCTTTCAAATGCTTTAAATTTCAACTTACCCACATTGGTTACCGATTTACCCGGACTCACAGAGTTGGTCCGTCAAAATGAAACAGGACGAATAGTTGAGCCCGGGAATGCAGTCTCACTAGCCCGGGAACTGGTATACATGTCGACCGAAGCCGACTTAAATAGCATGCGAGAAAACGTTGAATCCTACCGGAAACAGCTGTCCTGGGCCCGATTCGTTGACGAATTCTCTGACATCGTACGAATCGGTTAATCAGACTCGTTATAGGGGTAAATACAAGGCATATTAGCGAAATACAGACCGGTGATATTTCTCACCACCGCTGACACTTTTTATTGACTTCAAGTTGAACTCTCCTTATTTTAGCTTTTCTTGACAC
>CAZJZI010000057.1:0-14650 GCA_964550435.1 uncultured Chitinophagales bacterium
CATCCAACCCGAAAAGAATATTACACCAAGGTAGCACTCGAGCGAAATCTGACTCCACCTGAGTTCAATCTAAATGACACATCTACCGGAAAACTCATCGATAATTCAGTATTTGTGAATTATATGGGGTTTAATCCACCACTTCGATGAGTGATTTTCCAAATCAATGCACTACGTGACGCTCAACCGGAGCCTGGCTCGGATCCAACTCACGAGGAATTCTTATCCGCTCAACGAGTTTCTGGATTTCGGGGGGAGGTGGCGGAGTGAATCGACTTACGGTCAGTGCCACTGTGGTATTCAATAGCATGCCAATGGTTCCTATGCCTTCTGGTGAAATCCCAAACCACCAGTGGTCTTTGTTGTTGAGTTCCGGATTCAACAGAGCAAAATAAACGATATATATGATGGTGAAAAGTAACCCAACAACCATCCCGGTGATGGCTCCTTCAGCGTTCATGCGTTTGTAGAATATTCCGAGCAGGATAGCCGGAAAGAATGATGCAGCGGCAAGTCCAAAGGCAAAAGCCACCACCTGAGCCACGAATCCGGGTGGATTCACTCCGAAGTATCCGGCCAAAATGACCGCACCAGCGGCGGCGATCCGGGCGATTCGGAGTTCGTTTTTGTCCGATATCATTGGATACATGGTCCGTTTGATGAAGTCTCGCGATACGGAAGTGGATATTACGAGCAGTAAACCGGCTGCAGTGGACAATGCCGCGGCCAACCCTCCGGCAGCGACCAATCCAACGACCCAGTTCGGGAGCCCGGCAATCTCCGGATTCGCCAACACGATGATGTCACGGTCAACGCGAAGTTCATTGGTCTCGGGATCAGCATTGAAATTGATGATCCCATCCTGATTCTTATCCTCGAAGGTGATCAACCCGGTCTTTTCCCAGTTATTGACCCATTCGGGAACCGATTCGTAGGGGACTTCACTGACCGTCTGAATCAAATTGGTTTTTGCGAAAGCAGCAACTGCGGGTGCAGTGGCATAAAGCGCGACGATGAACAATAGTGCGTATCCAGCCGAAATCCGGGCATCCTTGACCCTGGGGACCGTGAAAAAACGGACGATCACGTGAGGGAGTCCGGCTGTGCCGACCATGAGTGCCATGGTGATGAAAAACACGTCGTGCGTGGATCGAATCCCCGAGGTATATTCGGCGAATCCAAGGTCGGTGTGCAGCTGATTGAGCTTGTCGAGTAGATAAACCCCCGGTTCGGCGCTGAGCGTGCCCCCGAATCCAAGCTGTGGAATTACGGTATCGGTCATCATGATGGAGATGTAAATGACAGGTACCAGATAAGCGAAGATCAGCACGCAGTACTGGGCTACTTGAGTGTAGGTGATACCTTTCATTCCACCCAAAACGGCATAAAAAAGCACTATGATCATGCCAAAGATCACTCCCAACTCAATATCGACGTTCAGGAACCGCGAGAACACGATCCCGACCCCGCGCATTTGTCCGGCGACGTACGTGAAGGACACAAACAACGCACACAAGACAGCGACCATGCGAGCAGTCTGTGAATAATACCTGTCACCGACGAAATCGGGCACGGTGAACTTCCCGAATTTGCGCAGATAGGGTGCCAGAAGCAAGGCCAGCAGCACATATCCGCCCGTCCATCCCATCAAATATACAGCGCCATCGCGACCCATAAAGGCGATGATGCCAGCCATGGAAATGAACGACGCGGCCGACATCCAGTCCGCTGCGGTTGCCATTCCGTTAACGAGTGGATGAACCCCTCCACCGGCAATATAAAACTGCGAAGTACTTGAAGCCCTTGACCATACCGCGATTCCGATGTACAGCGCAAAGGTTAGTCCAACGATGATAAACGTCCACGTAGTGATATCCATTAACAACTCCGATTTGTATAAGCTAAAATCTATTTCTCGTCTACATCAAACTCGCGGTCAAGTCGATTCGTCAGCCACACATACACAAAAATAATAACTACGAAGGCATACATCGACCCCTGCTGGGCAAACCAGAATCCAAGCCCGAATCCACCAAACCTGTACTGATCCAGCCAGTCGGCCAGTATGATTCCAAATCCGAACGACACCACGAACCACACGACCAGGCAGGTCGCAATAATGCGCAAGTGTCGTTTCCAGTATTTACTATGCAAAGAGTGTTCCTGACTCATGACCCATTCTCCAAAATATGTTCCAGTTCGACCAACAAACGGCGTTTTTTTGCTACATCGATATTTAAAGAATCTACAATATCAATTTTTTGATACAAATCACGACATATGACAATGCCCTTAGCTATTATCCGTGATATCTCATTATGTGAAATGGATTTCAGCACAGTTACCGGAACCCGATGTGACCTCCGAATCATCCCCAGTAAACTATCAGGACCTTCATGGTCCCAGCCAATCAGAAACATATCCGAGCAGCTGCCATACTGTATTGCATCCTCAGTAAACTTCGCATTGGTGACAATGCATCCCTGCATCGAAATTGGTCGTTCCGGATTATACCCCCCCTGATTTCCGCTATCTCCAAACGGACCAAATCCCATTGATTTCAGGAAGTCTTCGGCATGCGGCTCAATCTCGTTACGCAAATCGTTAAACCGCGAATGCACATACAACGCCACTTTCACATCGGTCTTGGACCCCGGTTGATTCCGGAATTTACACTCGCACATAACAAGATAGTTCTCCCGAAATGCGACCACATCAACCTCATGTTGCACGCATTTACCTCGAAGCATCTGACCAACCTTGACTTCATAACCATCGGCACGAAACAGCTCTCCCACAAACATCTCAAACGGATATCCCGAGGGACCAAGCAACATAATTGCATGTTTCAGATTGTACTGTGTGGCAACTTTCACGGAATTCTGCCGAAGTAGTTTGAATGCCCGACTATAGATTTTCCGGGTTGACATGCCCTGCTCAATATCTCGTTCGATATCGGCGGCCACATGCTCGGCAGTCTGCACCGATGCACCTGAACGAACCATCGATTGGATCAACTTATGCCTATCATATAAGGTCCTCTCGCCTGACGCTTTAGTGATATACAACTCAGTTTTTTGGCTCATTCGGGTCAGTTGTAATGGGTTTAATTTGTGTTGCCTGATCCACAATGCGAACAGTCTGATATGCAATACGGATGTCGTCGTGAGACGAAATTGTTGTCAAAATATCCTCCCAAATCATCTGCTCAGAGCCTCGGCGGCGACGTGGATGAGTCAAATATCTGACTGTAAGCTTGATTCCGTTCGGCCCAACGGATGTGTACACGGTCGGAGTCAGATATTTATAGGTAATCATATACTCCTGCTTGGTCTCACGAATCTGTCTTTCGGCTTCCGGAGTAATCTCAGTGGCATGCCGATTGGCAATTTCCTGCAATAACTTTTTCGCCTTCTTCCAATTACTGTCGAAAGTCAGGTTTACAGTGAGCTCGTTCCAGATAAATTCGAATCCTGTAGTGTAGTTTGCAATCGGATCCAAAAACACCCGATGATTGGGAATGTGAATGACACGCCCGGTACTTTGTTCGGCGTCAACCCAGTTGCCAATTTCAACAATGGTAAATTTGAATACTCGCTTATCGATGACATCACCCTTGTGAGGACCGATTTCAATCCGATCACCGATATTAAAAGGTCGCCTCCAGAGTAAAAACAACCAGGCAGCAAAATCAGCCACTATATCTTTCAACGCAATCGCTAAACCTGCGGAAAGTAGTCCCAGGTAGGTTGCAATCGACTGAAATCCCTCAAGCCAGAGCCTTCCAATCAGAAAAAAGATGATAAACCCGAATATGTATCGGATGTTTTTAGATAACAAGAACTGCTGTCGATCGTCTTTGACATTCTTCCTGATGACAAAACGAGCTATAAAATTGGCCACCCATCCAAATGCTAAAATCAAAATGGTAGCCATAAGACTGCGCATAACCCGCGGGTCGAGTTCGGTCAGACGCTCCAGGATGTCGTAAAATCCTTGCATAAATCCCATGTATTGACGTTTGTAACAGCTTTGAACTTAGTTTATTCTGATGAATATGTAAACAACTCAACGTGTTTATGCTCATAAAATAAAAACTACACGGCGTTGGAAGGTTTTTATTGAAATAGGATGTATTTGTCGCTATCTTACTCAGCTAAACACAACAGAATTTTTGACCTATGATTTACTCAATTATTGTTGCCCTGATCACTCTGATCGCAATTTTAATCACCATCGCCATTCTGCTTCAAAGCGGACAAGGCTCCGGACTTAGCGGTGGAATCGCCGGTAACGCCGGTGGCGCTGCTGGTGCTATGGGCTCACGACGCACAGCCGACTTCCTATCCAAAGCAACTTCCGTATTGGGTGGAGCGTTTTTGGTATTGTGTCTGGTAGCTAACTTCTTCATCGACCGTAGCACTACAACACGTTCTGCTGTCCAGCAAAGTGGTGTACAGTTCCCTGTAGAAAACTCACTAACTGCTCCAGAAGAATCGCCTTCAGCAATTCCTCAAACCGAGCAGCCGGTAGAACAACCTACCGAACAACCAACTCAGGAGTAAATTCCCTGGGTTGATTAAGGCTTTAAATAAGAAAGTCCGGTCTTCGAAAGAAAACCGGACTTTTTTTATGTCCATAACCAGGAGTTTAAAATCTAAGGTACCGAAACCAGCACAATGTCTTCTGCAACGAGCCCCTTGTCATTTTGAATTAATGTGAATTCAAAGATGAGGTCTCGGCTTGGTAAAAAGCTACTGTCAAAGTTCGCTTCGAACTGTGAAATATGGGCGAAAACTGTGCGAAATGGGGATTCATCGGCCCTGGAATCTGTAACCCAAAGGCGATCTTCGATTTTGTTTAGATAACGCATAAATCCATACCCGTCGCTATGAGAAAAATCGTAACACATACCACGGACGCGTGATCCGACGGTTCCCCACTCATAAGGAGATTTGATGGGAAGCAGACCCGGTATGGTGTAGCCGGAAATATACAGATCGACTTCGCGTTTTAACGCCTGGGCAACGTTATCGAATCCAATAAGCTCAACTCGTTTCCCTTTTGCCTGAAGCGTTTGCACCACGGGTACGAGTCCGCCATCGGAGCTCAACAGTAAAACCCGATCACACCCTTCGGTCTGCGTGAGTAAATCGACTGTCATTTCGATGTCGATGGTATTTTTGGTAACCTGAGTTTCAGATTCCGGATCTGTGTATTTGAGCAGCGGTTTTTCGATTACCTTGTACTCGAAATCGCGTAGTACCTCAGTGAATCGCTGAGTTTTCTGCTTATACCCGGCGTCCTCTCGCAAACGATCTCTGTCAACAGCCAGATAAACGTTCAAACGGCAAGCACTACATCCCCCACGCATTGCAAATTTTCTGAGTATGTCGTATCGCAGACCAAACCCGCCATTCAGGGTAACATTATTGGCATCTACGAACACACTAACTTTTCGTGTTGTACTCATCTGGAATAATAATTTCGGTAATCAGACATCCTACCAAAATGACCGCTAATTACTCGTCATTCGTGCAGGCTTAAGTAGATAAAATACGAAAAGTATGCCAAAGAGTGACATGACTAGTCGTACGGATAACGTTTGAACGGATTCGATACTTGAATATTTCACAAGCGCAACCATTAGAGCGGTAACCAGAATCGCAACAATAGCCCTGACAACCCGATAGGGTACATTCATTTCGCGATGCGAATAGTACAGAATGAGTCCGGAAGTGGCTGTATAGCAAGCCAATGTAGCCAGAGCTGCTCCTTCCATGCCCAGAATCGGCACAAGTAAAATGTTAAGTACTACCGTGATAAGTGCTCCTACTGCAGTGATACCTGGAAGCAGTTTTGTCTTCTCTTTTATAAAGATTCCGGCTGAGAATATTACGAACCATCCCTGAAGCCAATAGGCAAGTAAGAGAATCGGAACGATGGACAATCCCGCCCAGTAACGGTGATTGATGAGTGTTCCATCACCTAAAAATGGAACCTGAAGTCCGGCAATTTCGATTACAAACATCGAGATTACTAGAAAAATGGCGCCGGCAAAGATGTTGAACCAGTCAAATACCGCTGCAAACGTTGTGGAATTGTCCTCCGATTTGGCATATTTCATGAAAAAAGGTTGCCATGCCATGCGAAACATCTGAACGGTGAGCAACATAAAGATCGCGAGTTTGTAACAGGCATTGTAGATTCCGGTGATGTCATCGGCGGTGTACTCTGAACCATAAAGCCTCGCAACGGTATCAAAGGACATAGAATTGATGAAAAAACGGTCGACGACCTCGTTAATGGCGAATCCGAGCCCGTTTGGCACGTAGGGAAGTCCAAAAAGCAATACCTGCCGAACAACTGCGGCGTCAAAAGTTCCTCCCAGCTGACTCCACGTATGAAACCAAAGCCCAAAAGCAGTCACGGCGGATGCGGCCAAGTTACTCCATAGCACTGCTTCAATCCCCCATCCGAGTCCGGCGACCAGATAAATATTTAATGCCAGGTTGATGCCTACATTCGCCAACCGGTATCCTGCATAGGTCAACGACTTGCGAACCAGACGAAGCTCGGCATAAGGAACTACACTTAGTGTATCGAACCAAAGAATGCCAATCAGGATTGTAAATATGGTCTTGTCCGTTGGAGTCAGACTCATGAGCGGCATAATCCAATCACTGGCAACGTACATAAGCACCGCCAACGTGGTTCCTACGCCCAAAAGCATCGATTGTATGGTTCGAAACACGTTTTTTGAACCCTCTCGCTCGGATGCATATCGTATGTAGGACGACTCCATCCCGAACGTAAAAATCACGTTCAGAAAAACAATTCCTGCATAGATCAGTGATATGACTCCATACTCACCGGGAGCAAAGAACTCAGTATAAAATGGTACCAGCAGGTAATTCAAGAACCTCGCAACGACGCTGCTAAGGCCGTAAACTGCGGTATCGGACGCAAGTTCTTTGATTCTGGACATACCTTATTTTGCTGAATCAATGAGATCCAATAAAGCCCGGACGCCGAGTAGATAACTGTTTAATCCAAGTCCGGCAATGATTCCATTACAAACTCCACCAGTAAGAGATGTATGGCGAAACGATTCTCTTGCATGGATATTAGAAAGATGGACTTCCATTTTTGGCACTTCCCAGATTGCCAAAGCGTCTCTGAGGGCCACCGACGTGTGAGTGAACGCTCCGGCGTTGATTACAAGTCCCTGAACGGATGTATCGCTGACCAATTCATGGATTCGATCAATTAGTTCGCCTTCGTGATTGCTTTGATAAAACTGAAACTCCACCTGTGGATATGCTTCACTAATGAATGATTCAAGTTCTGCAAGTGTAAATGATCCGTAATGCCGAGACTCACGTTGACCCAACATATTCAAGTTTGGTCCATTGATTACCTGAATTTTCATAATTTCACCTTTTCACGTATGGAAGAAGCCATCGTTTCCATCTGTTCCTTAGATTGAGAAATCGATCTACCAAGTGAGAATCCACGTCTGTCCGGATACATGGGAATCAAATGCAGATGAGCGTGTGGAACCTCAAGTCCCTCAACGATAATACCAGTTCGGATACATCCTGTAGCTTGATCAATGGCCTTTGCTACTTTCTTTGCAAAAGGAAGCATTTTGGCTAACACCTCGTCCGGTTGATCGAACATATAATCGACTTCCAACTTTGGAACTACAAGGGTGTGTCCGGCAGCTACCGGATTAATATCCAGAAACGCTATAAAATGGTCGTCCTCTGCGACTTTATAACAAGGAATTTCTCGTTGAATAATGCGGGTAAAAATCGTTGCCATAAAGCAATGTTTGATCTGTTTTTATGATTCTATTCTGTCGCAAAATAGAAAAATCGAATCACTTTGGGTATTCATTTTATCGTTTGGTGAGAATTTTATTCTTGCATTAACGCACGAATCGTTCGTATATTTGGAGTCTGTCATCGTTTTGGCCCAGCCAATTGCGATGAGTCGGTAGCTCAGTCGGTAGAGCAGCGGCCTTTTAAGCCGTAGGTCGTGGGTTCGAGCCCCACCCGACTCACTTAAATATATTCAAGCCTTAATCTGAAATCAGATTGAGGCTTTTTTATTTTAAACCGTGTTTCCTACAGAGCCTCACTCAAAATACCGCACTAAACCACCTGCCAATTAGATATCATAGCTGCTTATTTTGCAGGTCTTAAAGCACTTTCTTCCCGTTTTAAAAGTGGACAAATAAGAAATTGATGGTGTATATTCTACTAATCTAAGTAGTCGTAATTATGCCAAACTCGCAAAATCATCCCTGGCGTCAGCTCTTAAACCCGTTTACAATCACACTTTTGTATTTGGTGGCTGGTGGACTATGGATTCAGTTCTCAGATAATTGGGCCAAAAACCTTACCAATGACTCGGATTATCTGAGCGAAATCCAAACCTATAAAGGGTGGTTTTATATACTCTTTACAGGAGCGATTCTCTATTTTCTCATTAGCAAGCATCGAAAGTACGTAGCAGAAGCTTCGCAGCTAATCCGTGATACCCAACGTCAGTTCGAGCATATCTTTTTATATAATCCATATCCCATGATTGTGGTTGACCCTGTAACGGAGCTCATAACCACAATGAATTCGTCCTTTTCCAATTACATTCCACACAACAAACGTCGGGATAAAATTGATCTCAAAACAATTTTTAGCAGTTCAATAGTCTCTGAAATCAGAAACCGAATTGAATCCCAAAAAGACAAAACCAGAATAGGACTATTCAGTTCTAGTGGAAATTATGGCGAACCTAGGCTCATTGAAGTCTCTGGTTTCACTCTGAAAATGGGTCATGATCAAACCTGGTTGTTAATTCTACACGACGTTACCGAGGAGGTCAACAGCCGCCAGCAAATCATTGAAATGTCAGAGAGTCTTGAACGTAAAGTTCAGGATCGAACCCTTAAACTTCGTAATATCAACGCTGAGCTGGAAGCATTTTCGTATTCTGTTTCTCACGATTTACGGGCCCCATTAAGGGCAATTGATGGATTCGGACTGGCTGTGATAGAAGAGTTCGGTGAGTCCCTGGACGATATGGCCCTACACTATTTGAACCGAGTTAGGTCTGCATCCCAAAAGATGTCTGAACTCATCGATGATATGACCCGTTTATCGCGAATTTCAAGAACAACAATTCATCCTGAAGCGGTAAATATCACCGATCTGTGTGCACAAATCACCTCCGATCAGCTGGCCTTGTATACAAATGTGAAGTTCGAAGTCATTATCCAGCCGGATATGCACGTCAGAACGGACCATGGCTTGATCAATATATTACTCGGAAATCTCATCAGAAATGCATTTAAATACTCATCAAAGAAAGAATCGCCCACTATTCAAATCGGAATCACCGATGAAGCTGGATTTAATGAGTTTTTTGTACGTGACAACGGTGTTGGGTTTGACATGCAATATGCCGATAAGGTATTCAAACCCTTTCAGCGACTTCATGAGGCCGTGGATTATCCTGGCACAGGCATCGGATTAGCTACGGTTCAAAGAGTCATTGGCAAGCTCGGAGGTACGGTCAGGGTTGAATCTAAACAGGGCAAAGGAAGTACCTTTTATTTCAGCCTAAGTGATTCAAATGAAACAGTTTAAAACTCAATATTTATTGCTTAGTTTATTGACTCTGATGTCAGTTATAATCAGATCAGGTTATCAACGAGCTTGATTTTACGCTAAATTAAAGGATGTATCATGAGAATTTCCGGTGGCAGTATTCTACTTGTTGAAGACAATCAGGATGATGTCGATTTGACGTTGATGGCTTTCAAAAAAAATAACATCCAAAACGAATTCACAGTAGCTAAAACAGGCGAAAGGGCACTTGAAATCCTGCATGGTGAAGGTTCCGAGAAAGTTCCTTTGCCAGCCGTCGTGCTTATGGATATAAACATGCCTGGGATGAGTGGACTTGAAGCGCTAAAAAACATCCGAAATCATCCAAGAACACGTTCACTCCCCGTTGTCATACTGACTTCCTCAAAAGAAGACCAGGACATTATTGAAGGATACGGGAATGGTGCCAACAGCTACATCCGAAAACCCGTTAATTTCAATGAGTTTGTAGAAGCTGTGAAGCAATTGGGAATGTATTGGCTTTTACTAAATGAACCGTTACCTTAAGCCCATATACCCTAACCACTCCAGATGGATTCTCAAAAAAAGATTTTAATTGTCGAGGATGAGTTTATCATCGCTATGTTGATCGAAAAACAGATCACCAGACTGGGGTATGATGTCGTTGAAAAAGTGACTTCAGGCGACAAAGCTATTGAGGCCGTTAAGGCCCATAAATGTGACTTGATCCTCATGGATATCAAGATTATCGGTGACATGGATGGTATAGAGACTATGCACCAGATACGAACTTTTTCGGATGTCCCGGTTATTTACATCACAGGAAACTCCGATCCATTGACTAAACAAAAGGCCTTTGAAACCGGTCCGGTCGGTTACATTATCAAACCTATCGAAATGGATACCCTCCGGGTTGCATTGAATCAGGTTTTCGGAACGGAATAAGAGAGACTAAATTTCAATTTGTGCTTGGGTGGCGTCGAAAAGTGAGGATGACTTCACTACCGTTAACTCCATCTGAAATCAATTCAATGTTGCCTTTCATACGAAGCATACATCTGCGAGCCAAAGCCAGACCAATTCCAAGTCCTGGATACATTTCCACGCCATGAAGACGTGTAAAAATGCCAAAGATGTGTTCGTGATGTGTCATGTCTACCCCGATTCCATTATCCTTAAGACAAATGGTAGTCCTGTCAGGATATTGGTGTCCAGTGACTGTAACTTTAGGTGTTGAGTTATTTTTTTGATAGAGTCCAGCATTTGATAGCACCTCAAAAAGAACACGCTTCAGTAGCAGTCTGTCAGCATACACCACTGGAACAGGTCCACTTCCTTCAACTTTTAGGGGGACTGGCAAAGACTCATTCACCTCTTCGAGAACATGATTTGAAATCAATGATTGAACATCAACCGGTTCGGATGTAACACTAACCGAAGCTACTTTTACGTAAGCAACCAGTTCATCGATCAGTGAATTCATTCGATCAGCGGAACGACGAATTCGGTTCAGATAGTCCTGAGCATTGGAATCCAATAGACTGTTATAATCTTCTGAAATTGCCTGCGAGAATCCGTGCATGGATCTCAAAGGAGCTCTAAGGTCGTGCGAAACCTTGCGAGTTAGTTCCTCAAACTCACGCTCCACACTTCTCATAGCTAGTTCCTGTTCTTCCAGCTGGCGTTCCACAGTCATAAACATTTTATTCAATGGGAACAAAATGAGCAGACTAAAAGAAAGTACCAGCACGCCATTAAACATCACAAACGAAAGTTCCTTGTAGAGCAGCAAATCTGAACTCGTGACCGAGATTTCAGAGAAAAACAGAAAATCTGTCGACATGATCCACAAGCATCCCATAATCATATACAAGAAGGAAAGTATGAACGATGATGCAAGGGGATTCTGGATGAGAATCTCGGCTGCCTTGTATCGTTTGATGAGATGGAAAATCGATTTATCCATAGTTAGGAATATACACAACGCAGATTAAGAAAAGATGAACCATGAAGTAAAAAAGGTTCGCTTGCGAAAAATTTGTTTGCATTGGGACGCAAGGAGTCCGTATATTTGTCGCCTACCCTGAAATAGGGGCTGTTAGCTCAGTCGGTTCAGAGCACCTGCCTTACAAGCAGGGGGTCGGGGGTTCGAGTCCCTCACAGCCCACTACTAAGCCTTGTAATTATTTGAATACCAAGTGATTACAAGGATTTTAGTATTTATGGTACCAATCAGGGTACCAATAAAGTCGTAATTTGTTCTAGACTTTCACAGTTGCCCAAAAGAGAACTTAAACAGGATAGTGACTCAAACTTATCCGAACGTAACTTTTCCATACGATATTTTCGACTAGATTCGATGCACAAACGGAAGGACAAAAAGGGTCCCATCTGCCTGGCAAGATATTATTATGAGCGTGAGCGCCTTTTTTTATACCCCACCCACGGATTTTATTTTTTACCCTATTAAGAGTAAAATTAACTAGATACCCAAAAAGCTACCCTAATAGTGCAGATACAATAGATAAGAGCGAACTTTATAATGGTTATAGCCTATCAATTTTGTAAACCAATTGTATCTTGTGTGGACAGATTTAATAAATCAAATTTGGGATGTTAAAATCAAAGTCTATCGTCCTTAAAGATGTTATAATCATGAATCTCACTCAATTTGGAAATACCCTGCACCATACTCTTCAGAGAGGGGAAAAATACTCCATTCAGACTAGTTGCTCTAAAAGAAATACTTGGTCATGAGAGTATTGAAACGACTAAAATCTATGCGAAGATATTAACCAATGATTTAAGATTGTAGCTACTGAGACACAAACCTATGAACAACAACAGCTCCAATATCAGTCAATTTTATGTTCATAAGAGTACCTAAATTTATACTTTGAATAAGTTCTTTATCTATTAATTCAGGAATATTATATTCTAAACTCTTTGACTTATAATCATTAATGCCAATTTTTGTTGAACCATTTAAAAGAGATAATAAGAAGTTTATCCTCTTGGTATCTAAACTCCTTAAATAATCTCCAGCTGAATTTATAGTGTTTATTTCTTGTCGATACTTTTGATTCTCTTCTCTTAGACGCGTAACATCAGAATTAATAGAATTCATATTATCCAACATACTATTGACCTTTTTTTCATGCTGTATTGTTAGGTTTTCAATTTGCTTATTAGATACCTCAATCATTTTATCTTTAGCATCTAACTAATTTAAAAGTGAATCAATTTCATTTTTACCAGATCTAGCTTCCGAAACTTTATATTCCTCTCTTGCTACATCAACTTTTTTTTCTAAAAGTGCCAGCTCTTTCTCATGATTAAAGTCTAGAAATTCAATTTGTGCAAAATTTTGTACCCGCAACACACCACAGTTAATCCAAGGCATAGCCAATACATACATAATCGAAATAATTAAAGGCATTAGTATAGCCCAAAAGGATCCATATGTAATCATAACATATTCCAATATTGATACAGCATCTCTATCCGAGAACAACAAGAGGTAAAACGCCTGCCAATTATAGACTAAAAAAGCAATAGAAAATGCCCCTAGAAACGGGCTAGAAATCCTAGTCTCAAGGTTCTCAAAGAGACTCTTAAAATAATCAAGCATACATTTTACTCCGCAATTCTATAGTCATAAACTGAAATCTCCCAAGTCATGTTTGCCGAAGAAACCTCAAGATAGTAAACACCCGATCCCCTCATGACTGTTTCACCGGCTCCAATTCCAAGTTGATTTATTGGCAAACCGTCTAGCTCTCCAGACGATGTATGTAAGTAGGCTTGTAATAATCCGGCTCCCGGAAAGGGCTCTTTACTAGTCTTCCAAACAATTTTCCATTCTTGGTACTGTACAGTAAATGTCTCCGTATTTTTCATACCTGTACCGATCCAAGACTTTATCTTTACCCACTCTTTTCTTTTACTTGCGTCCGACTACTTTCAATCTCCTGCAAAATTGCCTCTGGAAGAGAATCTGCTAAGATTTGACTCTTCAAATCGCTATAGATTCTTTCTTCCTCGGTAAAATTATTATAAACAACCATGGCAAACATGCCAATGATGAAAAGTATAAATAAAATTGCTAGACCTTTCATGATTCACTCCTTAACTTTAACAAAATTTTATTGTAAAAAAAAATAAAAATAGTAGCTAATAAAAAACGCAATAATAAATTTTATCCTACTGATTCTAAAAAAAACTTCAATCAACTCAATTTCGCGGTTTACTGAATTTTAATATGCACGCGCGTTATGATGTTGGAAAAATCGTTTAGTTTATTAGAATAACGTTTAGGGGTACTGGTATACCCCCACTGAGAAAGAAAAAAAGTTTAGTTACGGTTTGAAGCGCTTACAAAAAAAGTTTTTTCATCCCCCCGGGTAGGTTGAAACTTTGAAATTGATTCTTTCACTGTGATTAGCACCAATAATTTGCTAAATACCTAAATCTGAATATATTCCAACTTAAACCAAAACAAACAATTAGGCTTCACTTTACAAAAAAACAATCTGGGTAGCACCGGAAATGATAGTAATGAATATAGTTACTGGGATTTTTCCTGCAGTACCTGAAACTTTTACTGGTACTACTTCATAGCCTCAATCCCCCATCAGCCCCGTTCTTACTATTCAGCCCATCACATATGGGGAGATATCCGGTCTTCTCTAGTACCCGTTTGTATTCATCCATTTCCGTTATGCTTTCATTGGCTGTGTGTTTGCCGAAAAAAAACAAAAAGGGTGTTTGTTTCGTCTTATAAAAAAGGTGGTTTCTAATTTTTTTAATTACATAGATTTCGAATATAATCATAAGCTGTGGCTAAGCCCAATTCACCTGCTTTACTTAAGTCTAAACAGCCACTATTGATATCATCTATACGAATTTTAAATATACCTCTACCAAGATAATACCCAGCATATTCCGGCTCAAGTTCAATTGCCCTGTTTATATCTGCTATGGCTCCATTATAATCTTGATTGTCATGTTTAACC
>CAZJZI010000058.1:0-14206 GCA_964550435.1 uncultured Chitinophagales bacterium
ATGGACATTACAATCCAGGTTCCAAGCATCAATACCAAAAATGAGCGTCGTGATGGACACCTGCGCACAGCAGATTTCTTTGATGCTGAAAAATACCCTACGATGCGATTTGTGAGCAAAGAAATCCGCAAGACCGGTGACAATACGTTTGTTGCTATAGGTGATCTTACAATTAAAGAAACTACCAAGACTATTGAACTCCCATTCGAGTTTCTTGGGGCAATGCCAGATCCAAACCGCGAGGGTATGACTGTAGCGGGTTTTCGTGCAGAGACTTCAGTATTGCGTAATGACTATGGTGTTGGTACTGGTGATTATATCCAGACTGCTGTAATCGGTAATGAAGTTGAAATCGAGATTTTCCTCGAAGTCCGTGCCAACCTCGGCAATTCATAATTTCTGAGAGGCCTACCTGCTGCGGTGTTGTATCAGGACAAACCGCAGAATAAATAGTACATAAAAGTACTCCGAGAAGGGCGGGGATATCCAAGCGGATTCCTCGTCCTTTTTTTATATTAGGCCCATTAATCTGGCTTAATTTATGCTAAACAAACAAAAACGCTACTCAAAAGACCTCAAAAACACCAATCGACGCAATGCCATTATCATCGGTATTGGGCTCTTCATTGTGATCAGTGTCACCATTTGGACTGTCTACAGGTTTATGGATTTAATTGGTTGAGCAGTGAGCAGCTAACAGGGAGCGGTAGGGTACGGTTCAGCGCGCAGAGATGATAAGAGGGATTGTTAGGCTCCGCTAGCGGCTCGCCACTAACTGAATGACTCAATCTCTTATCCGATTAAAGTTTTAAATTTTGTGATTAAATCCCTAATTTAGGACACCTATTATTAATCAATTTTTGATATCAAAATCCACGTTTTTATCCGGAGTTAACATGTTGAACACCCGTACGTTAGTACTCGTTGGAATAGTCGCAGCAGCGGCGTTGCTTCGTTTCTTGCCTCATCCTCCTAACTTCGTTCCGATTGCTGCAATCGCATTGTTTGCTGGATCATACTTTTCTGACAAACGTTTGGCGTTGTTACTTCCCCTAAGTATCATGTTATTTACTGATCTGGTTATTGGATTCCACGATACGATGTGGGTGGTGTATCTGAGTTTCGCGGCTATGGTCGGAATTGGATCATTGGTTGGAAAGCGTATTGGATTCGCAACCGTAACAGCTGGCGCACTTACAGGCTCAATTCTGTTTTATCTGACTACTAACTTTGCAGTTTGGGCAATGGGATCTGGATTATTTTACCCTTTGACGCTCGAAGGCCTTTTGATGTCGTACACAGCAGCGATTCCGTTTTTCCACTATTCAATCGCTGGAGATTTATTCTATTCTGCCATACTTTTCGGTGGATTTGAATACGCAAAAAGCAGAATACCAGCCCTCGCTTAATTCATTCTATTAAACATAAAAAGGGATGTGCACTCAATGTACATCCCTTTTTTTATGTTTTTGAAATCAGAAATTTTAGTGTCCCGATTCCCCAATATGCTTCCACAAGACTGAAGACACATTTCTTAGCAGTACGAACCCTTCGTTATCATCTCCCCAACTAATGTCTTCTTGATTCTTTGTGATCACCGTGAAAACATAATCGTTATTGGGTGCATTGACCAATAATACTTCAGATCTGGACCGGTTAACTGCTCCCTGCTTTGATGCAACGTTTATGTTTTTGGGAACCGATGAGAGTGCTTCTTTGTCCCAAAGCGACTTCGACATCAACCGATACATTTCTTCACTAGCTTCTACACTTACTACTTCACCGGAGTATATCTTTTCAACTAATGTTGCCATTTCACGTGGGGTTGTCTGTCCCCAACCATAAGCTCTGAATGCGTCCTGTCGTCCTTCTGTCCTGGAATTCACACGCGTATGTTCCAAACCAAGTCTTAGCATCTGATCATTAATAGCCGTTCCCGTTCCTGCCAATTCCTGCAACCAAAGACTAGCCGTATTGTCACTAAATGATATCATTAGGAACAGTAATTTATGTAATGAAATCGTTTCACCTGCCTTGAATGAGGCAACAACATCTTCTCCCGCATAATACAGTCGGTCTTCATAAACTTGGGTACTGTCATAATGGAGCTCACCAGCTTCCATTTTCTCAAAAATGCGGGTCATTATAGGTACTTTGACCATACTAGCGGATGGAAATATTGAATCGGCGTTGATTTCGATGGTCTTACCCGTACGTAGATGCTTGACATAGATCCCAACATCACCATTAAATCCAGCAACTAAGGATTCCAGTTCAGATTGAACAGCAGTAAAATCTGGTTCATGATGGTCATTTTTGGAAATAAACGTTAACGCAAAGGAGAGTATCAATACCCCCACAATTGAAATAAAATAATTCTGTTTCATAGATGATATATCGATTTTGATAATTGGCCAAAGTCATCCGTCAAGATAATTATTTTCACTCGACTCCAACTAACGTTTAGAAAACGCAGAAAAAAAGCCTATTATTAAACGATTTTTAAGCCCTGAATAATTAGATTTTTCTATTCATATTATTTCTGGAGACCACTTTTAAATCACCATTAAGCCGATAATCTCCAAGCCAATCTGCTTATGATAAAAGAACTCCTGCAACCGGAAATTGAAGAACTCATCAACGCACAGAACTGGGAAGATCTGCGTGAATCGATAGAGGAGTGGCCGATTGCGGAGATTGCAGATGTTCTGGTTGGATTGGCACCGGCCGATAGAGTTATTTTTTTTCGGGTTCTGCCCAGACATAAATCAGCCGAGGTATTCTCATACCTTGAAACTGATTATCAGAACGCCCTCCTCGACGAAATGACGACCGAGGAAACGCGTCATCTTTTGGCAAATCTTCGTCCTGATGACCGTACAACATTACTTGGTGAACTCCCTGGTCAGGTAACCCAGCGCCTTCTCAACTATCTGAGCCCTCAGGATTTGAAGGAAGCTCGTCAACTACTTGGATACCCTGAAGAGTCGATTGGTCGATTGATGACCCCTGATTATGTTGCTGTGCGTCCAAGCTGGACCGTCGAGGAAGCTCTCCAGCACATCCGAAAGATGGGTAAAAGCAGTGAGACCATAAACGTTATTTATGTGACGGATACATCCTGGCACTTAATTGACGCCCTGGATTTACAACATTTCATCCTGGCTCGTCCTGATGATTTGGTTGAAGATCTGATGGATCATACTGTTATTAGTGTAGAAGCCGCTTCTGACCGTGAAGAAGCTGTGACAATTATGCAAAAGTACGACAAAGTTGTGCTTCCGGTTGTCGATTCGGATGGAGTTTTGCTCGGAATTGTGACAGTGGATGACGTTCTTGACGTTGCCGAAGAAGAGGCTACTGAAGACTTCCAGAAAATGGGGGGTGTGTCTGCCTTAGACAAGCCCTATCTGTCGGCAGATATCTGGACCATGTTCAAAAAACGGGGTGGATGGCTTGCTGTCCTTTTTTTGGGACAAATGCTTACAGCAACCGCAATGGAGTCATTCTCACAGCAAATTGAGGCTGTTATAGCATTGGCAATTTTTATTCCTCTGATTATCTCCAGTGGAGGAAACAGTGGATCACAAGCTACATCACTTATCATTCGTGCAATGGCCGTTGGTGAAGTTACACTCAAAGATTGGTGGATTGTAATGAGAAGGGAAGCAATAACCGGATTAATACTTGGGTTCTTCCTTGCCGTTATCGGTATTCTAAGAGTTACCGGTTTCCATCTTGCTGGGTGGTCAAATTACGGAGCAGATTATATGCTCATTGCTCTTACTGTTTCCGTGGCACTGGTCGGCGTAGTTTCTTGGGGATCACTTGCAGGAAGTATGTTACCTTTTGTTCTGCGAAGATTCGGACTTGATCCGGCTACAGCTTCCGCACCATTTGTTGCCACCCTCGTTGATGTAACCGGACTGCTGATATACTTCGGGGCTGCAGCTCTTATTCTGACTTAATAGTTTACTTTTATTTCATGGGTAACGTAATTGTAACGGTAGTACCGAACTTTTCTTTGCTCTCAATATTGAACGTCCCACCCAATAATGAAATGAGCTGTCTGGCAATAGTCAACCCCAAGCCAGCACCCTGTTGTTCGTTCTTTTGGCGAGCTACCTGTACAAATCCACCAAGGCGTTCTAAATTAATCGGATCAATACCAATCCCATGATCTGAGATCTCAATCACAAGAATATCCCCTTTTTGACGGGCTGAGACATGTACTTTTTGCCCGTTCTTTGAAAATCTGAATGCGTTATCTATAATCTCGAAGCAAATTTTCTCAAAATCTTTTTCTGCTATGTGAATCTCGACGTCGTCAATCTGAAGGTCCAAATCGTCACCGCGTTCATATTCATACGCCGTATTCTGTGCAACTTGCACCAGGTACTCGAGAACAGATAATTTCTTTGTTATTGGGGTCAGTCCATTTTCTTTACCCATTTGTTTGAGCTTTAACTCGGTAAACGCGATATAGTTCTCTACAAGTCGATTCAGTCGTTTACCTGATTCATAGATGTACGTCAGATATTCACGTAATTCATCTTTATCCGTTTCATCTATGTTATCTAATAGATATTCAGAAAAACCCATGATTCCTGTTAGAGGTGTTCTCAACTCATGCGGCAAGGATACTGCGATATTATTCCGAAGTTCATCGAAGTCTGACTCGTATTTTTTATCAATTTTATCGGATTTATTGAGTCTTGCATTAATTGCAGCAAGCATCTGCTCGCGTGTAAATGGTTTTGTCAGGTAATCATCTGCCCCTAGATTCATTCCTTCTCGATGATCAGTCGGATCAGCTTTTGCAGTCAGAAAGACAAACGGGATTGAGGCATAATCAACGGATTTAGTCAATTCTCGCAGAAACTCATGCCCAGTCATGCCCGGCATCATCACATCACAGATAATCAAATCGGGATAATACTCACGAAGTACCTCAAAAGCATCTGACCCACTGGTAGCAAATCGAACTGTATACTCTTCAGCTTCAAGTAAATCAATGAGATTATTCCGTACATCAGAATCATCTTCAACGACTAGAATCCTTGCCATTAGTCCTCTGGATTGGTTACGTCTAAAATTACAGTTACTGTTGTCCCTACATTTTCCGTGCTATCAATGGTAATAGTACCACCATGAGCATCAACTGATCGTTTAACTATAGGTAATCCCAAGCCAGTGCCTGGTGTTTCCCCCACATTTCTTGCTCTAAAGAAAGCCTGAAACATTTGGTCTAAGTCTGACTTAGGAATTCCTATTCCTTGATCTTCGACTAAAAGAAATAATTGATCATCTTTCAGGTTCAGATTAACACGTACGGTACTGCCTTTTGATGAGTATTTCAAGGCATTAGTCACCAAATTTGTCAGAATTTGTCGAAAAAGTTTTCGATCCAACCAAACCGTAGTATCTCTTTTTGGAGATTCAAATACAATGTTGTGTGATCCCTTGGAGTTAAGTTCAATTTCGTCTAGAATACTCTGAGTCACTTTTATTGCTTGTTCTGATTTTTTCTCAGATATAAGCTTCCCAGCATCTGATTTCCCAATAATTAGTACATCATCCATCATTGAGATAATATGCTTAACTGCCGATTGAATACGGCTATGATGAACTTCATTTTTTTCTTTAGACCAGTTATGTCCGTAATGCTGAAGTAACTCGGATGAAGTCATGATACTGGCCAGAGGTGTTCGAAATTCGTGTGATGTCATTGAAACGAATTGAGCTCTGAGTTCACTCAATTCCTTTTCTTTATCGTAAGCACGGCTGATTTCATCATTAGCAAGCTTGCGATCGGTAACATCAAATATCATTACAAACAAACCTATAACCTCCTCTGAAAGATTTTTATCGGCATCAAAGTAAATCTCAATCCACCGTGTCTGCTCGTCACGCGTAGTAAACGGCACCAGCATCTGAATATGACTTGATTGTGAGGTAAAAAACTCCTTCAGATGAAGTTTGATATCAGACACTGTGTTTTCATCAAAAAAACTGATGAAATCTTTCCCCAAGCTTGATGATATATCGTATCCCGTGATTTGTTCCCAAGCTGGATTGATAAATCGAATAATCCCGTCTTCATCCAGCTTACATATGGCTTCCCTGACACGATCAACTACCGCTTTATAGCTCGATTGCGAAATGAGAAGGTCTTCCTCGGATTTTTTCCTGATCTGGACTTCACGTTTTAGTTCGCGTGTCCGATCCTCTATCATATCTTCGAGGTGTTTACTATGTTTTTGCAATTGTGCGTATAACTCAGCATTGCGTTTAGCCAATTGTGCTGCGTGGGATGCAGTTGACTGAAGTTCACGGACTGCGTTTACACGGTCTGTAATATCCTGTAGACTACCTTCATTGTATTGGAAAACATCATCCTTGTAAACTGGTTTGCCGTTTATTTCTACCCAGATCACAGACCTGTCGTAACGCCACATTTCAACTTCCAGACCTTTAACTTCACCCAGCTCATTGGTTCGTCGTTTCCATTGAGAGTAATGGTCTTTATGGACATATAGATCCTTGGTTTCTATAGCCATCAAAGTCTTTGCATCTGGATAACCCAGCATATTTACCATTGCTTGGTTCACTTCCATGAATCGACCATCGGGCGAGGTTTGATACAATCCGATTGGAATGCCTTGAAACAGTTCTTCATATCTGTTTTGAGCGGCTTCCAATGCTTTTCGTTGTTGAGATTGAATAAACGATTGACGAATGGATGCCCTCAATCGCTCGAGATTTGCGGGTGATTTAAGAATGTAGTCCTGAAGCCCATTTTTCATAGCTGAAACGGCGATCTCTTCGCTTCCGGATGCCGTAAACATGATTACTGAGCAATCAGGCTGGTGTTGTTTCACCATTTTCAGGATTTCAAGACCTGAAGTCCAATTGAGTTGGTAGTCTGTAATTACGAGGTCGATTATCCGATCTGAAATCTGGTCATAAAAGTCATCATAGTTTCTAACTTCTGATACCATGGCCGCTGGTTCTTCTGATCGTACCTCTCTGTATATAAGAGCACGGTCATCTGGGTTGTCATCGACTATAAGGATATGTTCGTAAGGGCTCAAAATAAGTGTACTGAGATGATAAATTGGCTTTTGACTACAACAGAATCTTGAACAGCAAAAATACAAGCTACAAAGCTAATACCATTTGAAAAAATATTAATTACATTTAGGCTCGCTATACAAGTGTAAACGGTAAATCCATAACCCAGAACCTAAAATGGGCAAAAAAATCGGATTGGCATTAGGAGCAGGTTCAGCACGTGGACTATCTCACATCGGAGTACTTCGAGCTTTCGAAGATGCTGGAATCAAGCCGGCTTTCGTTGCAGGAACGAGTATCGGATCTATGATGGGCGCAGCGTACTGTTCAGGAAATCTTGACAAGATGGAAACCTTTATGCGGTCGATGACCATGCGCAAAATGTTGGCATACTGTGATTTCATGCTACCGCGTCAGGCACTTATGGAGGGTGACAAAATCATGAATTTGATTCATGAGTTGATACCGATTTCAGACTTCAATGATCTTGAAACACCATTTAAGGCGGTAGCTTGCGACATTCACACAGGAGAGCAGGTTATTCTGGATAAAGGCGACCTCCATTCAGCAGTTAGAGCCAGTATTTCGCTACCTGGGATATTTCTGCCAGTCTATAATAATGGCAGATGGTTAGTGGATGGAGGATTGGTTAATCCAGTACCTGTAAGTGTGGTCCGCGAGTATGGTGTAGATTTAGTTATCGCTGTTGATTTAAATAGTGAAGTTTTAGATGCTAACGGTCATAAAAAAGACCGAAAATCAAAAAAAAATCTCAAATCAGAACGTTCAAAGCTTCTCAAAGAGAAAGCAGAAGCCAGAAAACAAGGAGATTCAAATTCAAATAACGAGACGTTTGAGTTAACTGAGGTTGAAAAAAAAGAGGAGAACTGGATTACCGAAGCACTTGGAACCAGATACCGAGAAATGGAGCGGTCATTCAAAGACACTGTTAACAAATGGGTAGCTGACGATAAGAAAGCCAAGCCTGAGGGTCCTACTATATTCGATGCTCTGGCTTTTTCCATCGATATCATGTCGGTTCAAATTACAAAACACAACTTTGAAATGACTCCTGCTGATCATGTCATAGTTCCTGAAGTAGGACATTTGGGGTTATTCGATTACGATGAAGCAGAACCAACCATTGATGATGGATATGAAAAAGCTGAAAAACTAATCAAGGATTTATGTCTTAAGAGATGAGAACCTGTGCGATTAATTGACAAAAAAAAGGGGCCGAACTGTCAGGTTCGACCCCACCCTTAACCAAACAACAAACGATAAATCGGGATTAAAACAATAATTGAAAAGGAATTTCTAAACCCGATATTTATTAAACGGAATACGTTTGCAAAAAGTTGCTCTTCCCGAATACTTTTTTTTGAAAATATTCACTTTTTACAATTAGTTACTTAGCTACCAGATTTGCTCAATTAATTGCAACCAGCCAGACTGTATAGGCTACGTATGTGAGTACCAGAAAGCCCCCCTCCCACCGATTCAACTCAAAGCCACGTCTCATCAATGGAAGTATGATTATTGTCAGAGCAAGCATAAACCCAAGGTCAACCAGACCGAAATTGCTACTGTCCAATGGATGAATTATTCCAGTCAGTCCGAGGATACAAAGCATATTGAATATGTTCGATCCGATTACGTTTCCAACCGCAATGTCTGATTCCCCCTTGAACGCTGCAACGGCCGAAGTTGCGAGTTCTGGCAAACTGGTTCCAACTGCTACAACCGTGATCCCAATAACTGCTTGACTAATTCCTGCAATAGTTGCGATTTCTACAGCACCTCGTACAAGCAATTCTCCACCTCCAACAAGTAGGCCGAGTCCAAGTAAGATAAATACCCATGATTTCCATATCGGCGCATCTACGTCAATTTCTGGTTCCTCAATTAAAAGTTCTTTTACTTCTGCCGGGACACTTTTTGCACTACGAATACTATAAACAACAAAAGTGATTAATCCACCAAATAGCAATGCACCTTCCAGACGTGTGATTTCATCACCAATAATAAAAATTGAGGTCAAGAAAGTAACAAAGATCATAATCGGAATCTCTTTCTTTAAAATCCTCAGGTGGATAGACATCGGTTTGATCATTGCTGTTAATCCAAGAATCAGTGCAATATTTGCAATATTAGAACCAACTACATTCCCAATCGCAATGTCTGAGTTACCTGCAATTGTGGCCCCAACACTGACAACCAGCTCTGGGGCACTGGTCCCAAATGCTACAACAGTGAGCCCAATCACCAATGGCGACAATCCCAGTTTAAATGCGACCGATGATGCCCCGTGTACCAGTCGCTCAGCCCCATATGTAAGTAGTCCAAGTCCGATTACAAGTTGAATGAGTGCAATAAGCATAAAAGATGTGAGTCTAGTGATTTAAATATTCATATTCAGGGGCATTCAAATATACATAATTAACAAAGATGCTGCCTTTTATAAATTTTTTTACTTGGATTTTAATCCACTTAGCTGTTAGTTATCACATCGTCAATTCCTTAACCAAATCACTACTTATGAAACGATTTCGACTAATATTTTTTGTGGCGTTGATGGGTGTATCTGTTTCAGGTTGGTCGCAAGACCGTCCGGTCGCATTTACGGGTGCAACAATACACCCAGTCAGCTCACAACCTATTGAAAATGGAGTACTTGTTGTACATCGCGGTAAAATTACTGCCGTTGGTGGGCCTGAGACACGGATTCCCGGAAATGCAGAACGAGTAGATGCATCAGGAAAAGTCATTATTCCAGGACTTGTGGACACCCACTCTCACATAGGTGGTGGGTCTGGTGGAGATGCATCTTCAGCTACCCATCCCGATGTCAGAATCGTGGATGCCATTGATGCACGAAGTGATCAATTCAGAAAAGCACGAACAGGTGGAGTTACTACTGTGAATGTTATGCCAGGTTCCGGACATTTGCTCAGTGGACAAACAGCTTATCTGAAACTTCGTGACTCTGAGACAATCTATGACCTTTTGATTGACAAAGACATCCAGAATGGGATGATTGGTGGGATCAAAATGGCAAATGGTACAAACTCAATCCGATCATCAGGTACTTTTCCTGGAACGAGAGCCCGATCTGCAGCAATGCAACGTGAATTGTTTGTAAATGCTCAGGAATATCAGAAGAAAATTCAGGCCGCAAACGGAGACGAGAGCAAAATGCCAACACGTGACCTGAAAATGGAAGCCATGGTTGAAATCCTTGAAGGAAAAAGAATTGTGCATTTTCACACCCACAGACACGATGATATCTTAACTGTACTTCGACTCAAAAAAGAATTTGGATTCCGTGTTGTGCTCCATCACGTTAGTGAGGCGGCATTGGTAGCGGATGAAATCGCAGCCGCAGGCGTTCCTAGTTCAATTATCGTTCTGGATACACCTGGTGGAAAACTTGAAGCGATGAAGTTAGTCTACGAAAATGGGGTGGCATTGGAGAAAGCCGGAGCCGACGTAGCATTTCACACCGATGATGGTATCACGGATTCACGATTGTTCATGCGCGGGGCTGCATATGCAGTTAGAGCTGGAATGTCACGCGAAAAAGCGCTCGAGGCTCTCACATTAGCTGGAGCCAGAATGCTTGATCTGGCTGATCGTGTTGGATCATTAGATGTGGGCAAGGATGCTGACTTTGTCGTACTGGATGGAGATCCGTTTAGTGTGTACACCTTTGTTCAGCAAACATGGATAGAAGGACAAAAAGTGTATGACAGAGCAATACCAGACCAAAAAAAATATTCCACTGGTGGATATGAAGTCTTCCGTGGCGAAATTCACTCTCATCACGGTGAGGAGGGACACGAATGAAATCAACTTATAAATTCATGAAATCATTACTTCTGGCATTGATTGTACTAGCAACCGCAATTCCTGGTTTTGCTCAGACCTATGCCATTAAAGGACAAAAAGTTTACCAGGTTTCTGGTCCGGTAATCGAGAATGGTGTGGTCATTGTTCGCGATGGAAAAATCGTGGAAGTTGGCCATGAAAGTCGTATTAGCATTCCAGCGGGAGTTGAAGTAACCGAGGCTGTTGTTGTCACACCTGGTTTCATAGACGCCAGATCTGTTGTTGGTCTTGCAGGAGCACTAAACATCCAGGGAAGCGATCAGGATCAACTAGAGCGTTCAGCTCCTTTTCAACCTGAGTTACGGGCAATCGATGCTTACAATGCCAGAGAGTTCCTGGTTGAGTGGGTTAGAGAACTTGGAATTACTACATTACACACCGGTCATGGTCCTGGTGCTATTGCCAGCGGACAAACCATGATTGTAAAGACTACAGGTGAAACATTGGAGGAAGCCGTAGTTGACAGTGTGACTATGGTCGCATTTACACTGGGTCAGACTGTTACCGGTAATTACTCGAGTGTAGGTAGTCGGTCCCGAATTGTAGCAATGTTGCGTGCGGAGTTTTTAAAGGCTCAGGAATACGATATAAAAGTTAAAAACGCCGGCAATGATGCATCCAAACTTCCGTCCCGTGATCTTCGATTGGAAATCATGGCTAAAGTACTCAACAGAGAAGTCAAAGCTCTGGTAACAGCACAACGAGTGACAGAGATCATGGCAGCACTACGGTTACAGAAAGAATTCGGATTTGATATGATATTGGATGGAGCTGCGGAAGCCTATCTGGTACTGGATGAAATCAAATCTGCTGGTGTGCCGGTTTTCATTCACCCAACTATGGTCAGAACTGGTGGCGACACTCAGAACGCTAGCTGGGAAACAGCCGCAAAACTCGCCGAGGCAGGGATTCCATTCGCCTTCCAAGCGGGTTATGAAGGCTATGTTCCTAAAACCCGAATTGTTCATTATGAGGCAGCTATTGCCGTAGCAAATGGGCTCCCATACGACAAAGCAATACATGCGCTTACATTGGGAGCCGCCGAGTTACTGGGGATTTCGTCTCGTGTCGGTTCACTTGAGCGAGGAAAAGATGCAGATATTGTACTTTTTAATGGAGATCCGTTCGAATATACCACCCATACAACGGGCGTAATGATTAATGGCCAATGGGTTAGCACAGAGGCGAAATAATTCACAAAAAAATGCATTGTTTGAAACGAAATCCAAACTTTCAGTTGTTGTTGAAAGTGTAATCGCAGTAATGCGGTTGCACTATGCTACCTGAGAAGTGCCACCCTGTGAAGAAGAAATTCGACGCAGGGTGGTTTTTTTATGGAAGGTAGTTAACTTCAGTTATGCAGTTACCAAATTCAATACATCCATCCACCTCCTGCGAGAATTGTACTTGTCGCATTGATGGCGTTTTTAAGCAGCTTCGTCCCGAAGAAGTGCAGTTACTGCAATTGCATAAAAGATGCCGAAACTACGCCAAAGGTGAACCCATTTTCAGAGAAGGAACTCGGGCAAATGGACTCTATTGCATCAGCTCCGGTAAAGTGAAAATTTTCAAAACAGGTGACGAAGGACGGGATTACATCGTCAGACTCGCTGGTGAGGGCGACATCATCGGATATCGGGCATTAATCAGTGACGAGCCTTATTATGCATCCGCAATTGCTTTTGAACCAACCTCAGTCTGCCTGGTTCCTACAACCGATTTCAACACTTTCGTCACAGGTAACCCTGGCTTTCTAAAATCACTGATTCAACAGTTATCACATGACCTTCGCGAGGCTGAAGAACGAATGCTTCATCTGGCTCAGAAGTCGGTGCGAGAACGACTTGCCGATACACTCCTTTTATTGGTTAAGATGTACGGAACACGTGGCCCTGATCATCAATTGAGCGTTGAGCTCACCCGCGAAGATATCGCATCACTGGTTGGAACCGCAACAGAAACGACTATTCGTCTGCTTTCGGACCTGAAGTCCGAGGGAATTATTGCCACCCATGGTAAAAAAATCATGATTTTGAACGAAAAAGCTCTTAAAACTATCGCTGGATAGCCCACTGATACGTTAAAATAAAGAATACAACTTTTCCGAAGAACTGGTCGTCACTATTAGAAACTAACTAACACATTCGTGTGATTGATGTACTAGAATTAATCATGTTTATTGATTACAATAACTCTAGTACTAAAATAATAGTAATATATAAGTTTGTGTCCCGCCATCCGAATATCACAAAACTCACAATATTTGTTTTTGCATAACCAGTAAAAAACTGTTTACTTGAATGCTTTAGTTATGATGGTATATGATATGACAAACAATAAATCAATTTAACGCTCATGTTGCTGAATCGCCCTGTTACAGCCTTTATGTTGGTATTGGCAACATTTATATTCGGTTACATCGCTCTTCGTGACCTTTCAGTCGACCTCTTACCCAATATCGAAACTCCCACTCTTATGGTCCAGACTGAATGGAGTGGTGCATCAGCCCGTGAGGTTGAGACCCGAATAAACGAACAGATGGAGGGTGTACTAAGTACAATACCTGGATTACAAAATATTCATAGTTTTGCCCGCCAAGGACAGAGTATCATTGCCCTGGAATTCGAATGGGGACGTGATATGAATCTTGCATTCCTCAATACCCGAGAGAAACTGGATCAGGTTCGGTTTTTGCTACCAGAGCAAGCAGATCGTCCACAATTAATATATTCCACACCTGCTGATGATCCAGTTGCGATTCTTTCGATTCAGGCTACAGATCAGCAGAACCCGGATTTCAACACGCGATTAGATCTGAAGCGTTGGGCAGAACAAGTACTGACACGTCGACTCGAACAAATTGATGGAATCGCTCAGGCTGTACTGGTAGGAGCGCTGGTCCCTGAAGTTCACATTCGATTCAATCAGGAAGAAATTGACCGGTATGGCCTTAATATCAATCAGGTTCGAGGACTCATCCAGCAAGCGAATTTATTTTCTGCATCCGGTGAACTGAGGGACGGATGGTATCGATACTCTCTTACCATACAAAGCCGTATCCAATCACTTGACGACATTCGAAACATTCCATTACTCAGACCAGATGGTGGTGAACGAATAATCCTGCTGGATGATATAGCTGAAGTTTCTTTCGACGAACAAGAACCAACTTCCTTCGCTCAGTTTGATGGAAATCAGACCATGACTGTCCTCATCAAAAAGGACTATGGTGCAAATACTGTTT
>CAZJZI010000059.1:0-12660 GCA_964550435.1 uncultured Chitinophagales bacterium
CATTCGGAAGTCCAGTATCTTAGTTGATGCGAAAATTGCTACTAGATATTATGATAAAACAACTGGTTATTCGCCTGGAAGAGCTTCCGATTATATGCAGACGTTAGCAAATCCAATTATTATCCTGTTTTTGGGCGGATTTATGATTGCAGAAGCAGCAGTAAAGTATAATTTTGATAAAAATTTAACTCGATTTTTACTGAAACCATTTGGTTCAAGTCCTGGGCTAGTGATGTTGGGACTCATGTTGATAACCGCCGTACTGTCAGCATTTATGAGTAATACTGCTACAACAGCAATGATGATGACCGTGATTTTGCCAATCATGGCGCAGTGTAGTAAGACAGACCACTATCGGACCGCACTAGCCTTGTCTATTCCGATTGCTGCAAATATTGGAGGTATAGCAACCCCAATTGGAACTCCACCTAACGCTATTGTATTAGCAAACTTACAGACACAAGGCATATCAATATCATTCCCCGACTGGATGCTGTTAGCAACTCCCTTCGTAATACTACTTCTATTTTTTTCATGGCTTTTACTTAAAAAATTGTTCCCTTCTGAAATCAGTCAGATTAATGTTTCCAGCAACGTTGGATTTAACAAGAGTCCGAAGGCTATCATGTTTTATGGATTTTTTGCCATTACAATAATACTCTGGGTTACCGAAAGTATTCATGGTATATCCAGTAACATTGTGGCACTCATTCCTGTAACAGGACTTGCGCTATCAAGTGTTCTGGAAGTGGAAGATATCAGAAAGCTTCCATGGGAGGTACTATGGTTGGTTGCAGGAGGGCTTGCACTAGGATTATATCTGGATCAGACAGGATTAGCCGACTTCATGGTCAGAAGTATAAACTGGAGTAGTATAAGTGGTTTTGTAATATTAGCTATGTTCGCGCTAGTTGCATGGCTGCTATCAAACTTCTTGTCAAATACAGTGGCTGCAACATTGTTGATGCCATTGGCAATAAGTATCGGAATCTTGCAGGGCAGTAGTGAAATTGAATTAATGGAACTTGCTTTAATCATTGGAGTTGGAACTAGTTTGGCTATGCTGCTGCCAATTTCTACTCCACCGAATGCTATCGCAATGGCAACAGGAATGGTTAAAACAAGTGATATGGTTAAATCCGGTGCTGTTATTGGGGTCATTGGAATTCTTATTATGCTAGCAATGGCCGTGGTTTATTGGCCGATTATTCTAAATTAAACGGAGAAATTTTATGAAACCGGTACTCGCTATCGTGTGTGTTGAAGATGAAGTTGAAGTTTTGGAGTCTGTTGTTAGAGACCTTGAACTTTTTGAGGATGATTTCAGGATAGAAACGGCAACATCTGTTCGTGAAGCGGACAAACTCCTTGATGACTTGAAAAATGAAGGTTTGAATGTGGCTCTATTTATTTGTGATCATCTAATGCCTGAAGAGACTGGAGTTGAATTCATGATTCGATTACAATCTAAACCAGAGTTCAAGAACTCCGAGAAAATGCTACTAACCGGTCAGGCTGGACTTCAGGATACTGTGAAAGCTGTAAACCAAGCAGGATTGAACTACTACCTGGCCAAACCTTGGAAAACACACGAACTTCAATCGATTGTAAAAAAACTTCTCACTGATTATGTTGTTGCCAATACAAAGGATTTGCTTCGATACTTTTCAACGCTCGATGCTGAACTTTTGAGCGAATCATTACGGCGATCAAAGAACATTACTGACATGTAGAATGCAAAACAAAGATAATCTTAAATCAGCAAGATTTTTCAAACTATGTATGGATAGACCCGGTGATGCGGTTAAAAAGCTTGTAAAGGAAATTCAATCTCATGGGTTGTTTAAGCCTGAAATCAAGTCTTATGATTCTGGGTCGATTATATTGAAAGAGTTTGAGTCCAATTCATTTATCTATGTTGTATTAGATGGTGAAGTTGATCTAACAAAATGGATTGAGGGTGAAGGACAAGTCAAAGTGACATCTGTTCAGCACGGTAGCTTATTTGGTCTAATGTCTTTCTTTTCCGGTGAGCATGCACTTACTACTGCTATCGCTGTGACTGACTGCCAGGTGCTGAGACTTCGAAAGAAAGATGTCGATCAGCTGCTTGCATCCAGCCATTCAATAGCTGTGATGAGTCGACAGTTATTGATTTCAAATTTAATGCAACGTTATCGACAGGTTGTAGAACTCAATGTTGAACTTCACAAGTTAAATGCTGAAATCGAACTCGAAAGACGTCGCCTTGATGAAGCACTTCAGAAACTTAAGAATGCTCACGAACGACTCGTTCATCAGGAGAAAATGGCGACTCTTGGACAATTGGTAGCTGGAGTTGCACATGAAATCAACAATCCGGTCGCGGCACTTGACAATTCGACAGGATATTTAAAAGAGTTACTACCTATGGTATTTGATGCCGTTCGCTCGTTGAATTTAGATCGTACAGCGATGTTTTTAGATTCGGGTTTATCATACGCAGGAACCACAGTTCCGACACGTGATCAGTTAAACGGGGTCAGTGCAAAATACCCTGCATTAAAATCGGTAGACCATAGGCGGTTGTTTTTACTTGAGGATAAAACCGCAGCGTTTATTAATGAACTTTACACCCAAAAAAGATATCATGAAGTTACCAGCTACCTTAAAGTTGCTGAGGCTGGATCTCATATTCGAAGGATTGCAACCACCTCTAGTAGAATCTCCGGACTTGTCAAAAGCCTGAAACAGTACAGCAGACAGGATAAAACCGGTGAACTTGCCACGAATATTTCAGAAGGAATAAGTGACACATTACTAATACTCGGGAATCGGGTCAAGCAATTGGAGATTGAAGTTAACTTATCAAAAGATCTTCCATTGGTTTATGGAGATCCGGGTGAATGGAACCAAGTATGGACCAATATTCTGGTAAATGCCTGCGATGTTCTTGGGGAATCTGGAATTATTAGGATTTCAGCTGTACGATTGCAGAATGGAGTCATGGTTCGAATAGAAGACAGTGGGCCGGGAATACCTCTACAAGATCGAGAAAAGATTTTTTTACCGCATTTTACGACGCGCAACAGTAGTGGTAATTTTGGTTTGGGATTGGGTCTATTCATTACCCATGAACTGGTTGGTAAGAATAAAGGTAGAATCACAGTTAGTGATTCGCAATTGGGTGGTGCAGCTTTTGAAATATGGATGAAATGTTCTTAAGCTGATGGTCGAGTTTTAGTCGAGGAAAGAAACCAGGTTCAAATTGCAGAGGGTTGGGTAAAATATGCAAGAGGACCTGAAGCTCGTCAGATCCTCCTGTAAATAATACTCTCTTGTGAATAGTTTTTGCCGTTTATCCAGGAACACGAATAATTAAAATCAACTGGATGTATTTTGTGTCGCTTGATTGAGTCTGAAAGTTATTGGTAAAGTAAAGCGTACTCGAACTGGCATACCACGTTGCATTCCAGGTACGAATTTTGCTTTTTTTACAGCTTCTATTGCTGCTTCATCGCAACCTCCACCTATACCTCGGACAACAACCGGATTCAGTACATTGCCTTTCTCATCAATTACGAAAGACACCATTACTCTACCTTCTATTCCGGCCAAACGGGCAATTTCTGGATAGGTAATGGATTTTTGCAGTTTTTCAAGTCCGCCTATCAATTCTGGCATTCTCTCAACGACAACAAAAATTTCGGGCTCTTCCTCTTCGGTCTCTTTCGAAGCTGTTGGCGGTGCCGGAGGTGGCATGTTAATTGGATCGTCGAAACGTAATTCGGTGTCCAAGTCAAGTATTTCATCTACAATCACCTCGTCATTCGGAACCTCTATTGGGGCAGAAGGTCTTGGTGGCGGAGGTGGTGGCTGTTCTTGTTCAGTATTAATGATTTCCTCTATTTCAACAATCTCTTGAGCAATAGGGACAAAGATTTCTTCCCTTTCAACTCTGATATCAATTTTAAACAGAGTGATGAAAAGGAGTAACGTAGTTATTGCACCGAATTGCAGATAAAAACTGTGATTCCTGTTCACATCGGCTTCTGGCTTTTTTAGTCTAATGAGGTTCATGGGTTACCTCCTGGATATTTATGGGTTCCTGTGCCTTTTTGGCTATGTGTAGGTTACGGGAAAATGCTGTTGGTATCCTCACAACTATTGACCGACTACTGACATTTCTTGCGCCACTAAAGCTGCCTGGCTCATCTATTCGAGACATCTGTTGTCTTTAGTTTAAAATCTGTAATAATCAATCTCGAATTGCAGCCTTTTTTTAATTATGTTTGATGTCAGTCGGAGAAAGTATTGTTCTACTCCATAAACTCGGAAAACCATTAATGTTAGCTTAAATAATAATTATAAGTGCCTGATTTTTCTCATTTACATTGCCATACTCAGTACAGTCTTCTCGATGGTGCAGCGGTAATCGATCGATTGGTTGATAAAGCGTGCGACTGTGGAATGCCTGCCATAGCCATTACCGACCACGGAAATATGTTCGGTGTTCCTCAGTTTGTAAATGAGGCTCAGAAAAAAGGTATTAAACCGATTATTGGATGTGAATTTTATGTTACACCAACTGTGATGTCAGACCGTGAGAACAAACAACGTTATCATCAGGTTTTGCTCGCAAAAAACATAACTGGATATAAGAATCTGGTCAAGCTGACATCACTTGGATACTTAGATGGGCTATATTATAAACCTCGAATCGATAAAAAGATACTTAAAGATCATTCTGAGGGTCTAATAGCTACAACCTGCTGTCTTGCAAGTGAGGTTAATCAAACGATTATAAAACACGGCGAACAGGAAGCAAAAAAAGTTTTCGAATGGTATCTGGATGTCTTTGGGGAAGATTACTATATCGAATTACAGCGACATGGCTTGCGTGATCAGGAGATTTGTAACGAAGTCTTGATACGTTGGGCAAAAGAGTACAATGTTAAAATGATTTGTACGAATGACTCGCACTTTGTGGACAGACAATATTCGGAGGCGCATGATATTCTGCTTGCTTTACAAACAAACGCCGATATTAATGACAAGAACCGTTTTAGGTTTACTGACGATAACAATGAACTGAGTTCGGAGTTTTACCTAAAAACTCCAGATGAAATGGCTGAATTGTTCAAAGACCACCCAGAAGCCCTGGATAACACAAACGAAATAGTTGACAAAGTCGAGCCTATCAAACTGAAATCTGAGTTACTCCTTCCTCATTATTCTGTGCCAAAAGAATATGGGGGAATGGATGAGTACCTTAGATATCTAACCTATGAAGGTGCCAAACGTAAATATCCGGGTCTTCCTTTAGAGGTTGCCGAGCGAATTGAAATGGAATTGGCCATTATCCAAAAAATGGGATTTGCCGGATATTTTTTGATTGTTCAAGGATTTACCACTGAAGCCAGAAATCGGGGAGTCTTTGTAGGTCCTGGTCGGGGGTCTGCTGCGGGTTCAGTAGTAGCATATTGCATCGGGATTATCAATATTGATCCACTCAAATATGGATTACTCTTCGAGCGTTTCTTGAATCCAGAGCGTGTTTCACCACCAGATATCGATATAGATTTTGATGATGCCGGACGCCAGACCGTAATTGATTATGTTGTTGAAAAGTATGGTAGAAACAACGTTGCTCAAATCGTGACATACGGCACGATGAAAGCGAAAACAGCTATACGTGATGTAGGTCGGGTTTTAGGTGTACCACTTGCCGAGGTCAACCGGATTTCCAAATTATTCCCTGAAAAACCAGGAGTTGACACATTTCAAACAATATTAGATCCGGCCAAGAATCCAGAATCTTTTGAGGAGATCTCAAGACTATTTGACGCCGATGATCCTGGAGTTCGAAAAATGATGCAGTTTGCAAGAACTCTGGAAGGTTGTGCAAGACAGACCGGAATTCACGCAGCTGGAGTTATCATAGCACCAGGAACAGTGCATGATTATGTTCCAGTCGCTCTTTCCAAAGAGAAAGACGTGATTACGCAATTTGATGGGCCAAGTGCTGAGGACTGCGGTCTGCTAAAAATGGACTTTCTTGGTTTAAGAACACTCTCCATTTTAAAAACCGCAATTAATTATGTCGCTGAGAATCATGGTAAAACATACAATCTGGATGATATCCCACTTGATGACGTTAAAACGTATGAATTATATCAACGTGGAGATACGGTAGGTACGTTTCAGTTTGAATCGGATGGTATGAGGAAGTACCTGAAAGAGCTCAAGCCAACCTTGATTGATGATTTGATTGCTATGAACGCATTGTATCGTCCTGGACCAATGCAGTTTATTCCCGAGTATATTGCATGTAAACATGGGAGAAAGGAAGTTGAGTATCCACATGAGGACCTGAAACCGATTCTTGAACCTACTTATGGAATAATGGTTTATCAAGAGCAAATCATGCAGGTTGCCCGCGAAATGGGAGGATATAGTCTAGGAGAAGCCGATATTCTACGGCGGGCAATGGGTAAGAAAAAAGTTGATGAGATGGAGAAACAGAAGTCCATCTTTATTGAAAGAGCGGTTAACGAGAAAGGTTATGATAGATCATTAGCCGATAGTGTATTTGAGAAAATGGCATTTTTCGCGGGATACGGATTTAACAAATCACACTCCGCTGCCTATAGTGTAGTTGCTTACCATACAGCGTATTTTAAAGCCAATTATTCGGCTGAATACATGGCTGCGGTGTTGACACATAACATGGGTGACATTAAGAAAGTCTCACAGTTTATTGAAGAATGTCAACATCTTGGAATACCAGTTGATGCTCCCAACATCAATACTGGAAAAGGTCAATTTGTTGCGATTGATGGAAGAATTCAATATGGGTTAGAAGCCATAAAAGGTGTTGGATCTAACGCAGTTCAGAGTCTGGTTGAGACACGGGAGGAGGGAGGCCCATTCATTTCCTTTATCGACATGGTCTCTCGTGTGGATTTGAAATCCTGTAATAAAAAAACAATCGAAAGCTTGATTCAGGCAGGTGCGTTCGACTCGATTCATCCCAATAGGCACCAACTAATGGAATCACTTGAGGATGTTGCATCTTATGCAGTGCGAAAGCAGCAAGAAGAAGCAATGAACCAAATCAGTCTTTTCTCTGGCGATTCTAAGTCAGGTGGTGGTCTGAGTGAACCAAAACTAAAAGAAGTAAAGTCATGGACCAGTATGGAACGCTTGAAAAAGGAGCGTGAATTCATCGGTTTTTTTCTAAGTGGGCATCCATTGAATAAATACATTGAAGACACTCAACTATTTTGCACACACAATCTTGGATCTGATAGCCTCAGTACAGCGAATGACCGTTCTACAGTAAGTGTTGCCGGTATCATTACAGTTGTACGTCACACTAGAGATAAAAAAGGGAGGCCTATCGCTTTCGCAACTATTGAAGATCAAAATGGAGCTGCTGAACTATTAATTTTCTCTGAAGCATACGATAAGTATATGAACCTTTTGCAGCAAGATAATCTTGTTGTTGTTGATGGAACGGTTGATAATCAGAGTGGTCAACCAAAAGTAATCGTTCGAATGATGGATCGAATTGAAAATTTACGTGAGAAAAATGCGGGAAGATTCAGAATCAAACTTACACTGAATCTGGAAGAAGTGGTTGCCGAAGATATTCAGAAGCTTGCTGTTGTATTTAATAGTTACAAGGGTACAACCCCTGTATCACTTGAAATCAGGACAGATCAATTCCGCCCACTAAAAATGAATATCAGAAAATTCGTGGTTGATCCGACAGATCAGCTAATCAGAGAAGTAAGGGAACTTATCGGTTCAGAAAATGTGCGATTTGAGAAAATTACGACATAGTTGTCTCTGGAATTAATCCAGTTTGTTAATTGTTTAAACAAGTAAATAGAAAAGTCTGATATTATTCGTAACTTACATTCATATAATTTTAACTAAATAATCCGAATCATTATGGGAAAAGCATTAGCAGTAACTGACGCTACATTTGAGTCTGAAGTATTGAAATCTGACAAACCAGTATTGGTTGACTTTTGGGCTGAGTGGTGTGGACCATGCCGTATGATCGCTCCGATCGTTGAAGAAATGGCTGGTGAGTATGATGGTAAAGCAAAAATCACAAAACTTGATGTAGATTCAAATCCACAGATTTCAATGAAATTTGGAATTCGTAGTATTCCAACACTCTTGATTTTCAAAAATGGTCAGGTTGTAGATCAGATCATAGGTGCGGTACCTAAAACTCACCTGAAAAAACAACTCGATGCACAACTTTAATCTATAGTAGTGCTTTGGAAATTTTAAAGGCATTCTGAACTCAGGATGCCTTTTTTTATTTGTAATTACCCATTCTTTTCGTTGTTGTGCGTATATTTACGCACCAACCAACTCCAAATAATTGTGTTTCAGGTTAAACATACACTTATATCAGATGATATCGCATCAGCCAAGTTCGCTTGTCATTTGACGAGCTGTATGGGTGCATGTTGTGTGGTAGGCGATGGTGGTGCTCCGGTTGATGAATCAGAAGTTGCAGTGTTGAAAAAAGCCTATAGAACACTAAAAAAAGAACTATCTGAAGAAGCTGTCAGAGAAGTAGAGGTTGGTGGTTTGATACGTGGTAAAGATTCTGATAACTTGGAATTGGCCTGTGTGGGCACAGCCGAATGTGTTTTCGTTGTAAAAAACGCTGCCGGGATCTCACTTTGTGCAATACAAAAGGCTAAATTTGAAGGTAGATTCAACTGGGAAAAACCAATATCCTGTCATTTGTTTCCGATCAGAATTTTGCCCATTGGTGATATGGATTTTCTCAACTTCGAGTATGTACCAGAAATTTGCTCACCGGGCAAGCAGCACGGGGCTGAGAGTAATACATTTTTGGCAGAGTACCTAAGGATACCACTAGTGAGAAAGTACGGGCAAGACTGGTATGATGAGTTTATAGAAACTTGCCGCCACGTTAGATCACTATCATCAAAATCAACAGCTTAATTATGTTACGTCCTGGTTTACAGCTAAATCAGAAACAAACGTTACAGCAAAAGCTGTCGCCGCAACAGATACAATACATTAAGTTACTTCAGCTTCCTACAACCGCCATTGAAATGCGTGTTAAAGAAGAGTTGGAGATTAATCCAGTTTTAGAAGAGTATTCGTCTGGGGATACTGATAACGAGTATGAAACTGATGATGACCCGCGAGGTAATTCTGATTTAGATACAGATAATAACAGTGATAAATCTGTAACTGATCCAGTAGATGGTAACACTGATATAGATTGGGACTCTATCCTTCATAATCGTGACTATGAAGGGGCCTCATATCAGACTGACGGGGACGAATGGCGCGAAAGCAATGACCCATACTATGAGTCATTTGTTGAGAGGCTAGAACAACAAGTTGCCATGTTAGACCTTGACCAGAAACAGCAACTCATTGCTGAGGAGATTATTGGTTCAATGGATGATGATGGGTACCTCAGAAGAGATTTGAATGCAATAGCAGATCGCGTCGCCTTTGAAGGTGGATTTTCAGTTAAATCAGATGAAGTCAAAGAAATTCTGCATAAAATCCAGAAATTTGATCCACCTGGTATTGCTGCTCGTGACCTTCGAGAGTGTCTACTACTTCAACTCGAGCGAAAATCGAATAAAGTAAGTGGTAGAGATGATGCAATAAGAATAATCCGGGATGAATGGGATTTATTTGAGAAAAAGCATTTCGATAAGGTCATGAAGCGTTTGGGCATTAATGATGATGAGCTTAAGCAAGCGTATGAATGCATTTTAGTACTGGATCCCAAACCCGGGTTGGATGTAGAGAGTGATATCGGATCTGATTATATAGTGCCCGATTTCGAAGTTTATTTCAAACCTAGTGATGATAATGATGAAATTGGTGACTTTGTCATAAATCTAAATAGAAAAAATATTCCAACTCTGAGGGTTTCACCGTCATATAAAAAGATGTGGGATGAACTAACGCTAAAGAAGAATACATCGGAATCAGTAAAAGACACTAAAACTTTCATCAGGTCGAAAATAGAATCAGCTAAGGCATTTATGGATGCATTAGATCAACGAAAAAATACGTTGATGCTTGTTATGAAAACTATTGTTGCTCTTCAGGAGTCCTTTTTTAGAAATGGATCCTCATTGCGACCCATGATATTAAAAGATGTTGCTGATCGGATTGAAATGGATATTTCGACCGTTTCTCGCATTGTAAATGGTAAATACGTACAGACTCCTTTTGGGGTATTCGAGTTGAAATATTTCTTCAATGAACGAGTAGAAACCCAGGACGGTACGGCAGTTGCTAACAGAGATGTGAAGATTCTGGTAGACGAAATGATCAGGGGTGAGGATAAATCGAAACCTTTGAGTGACGACGCAATCGCCTCTGAGTTACAACATCAAGGTTTCTTGGTTGCAAGAAGGACAGTTACCAAATATCGGGAACAACTTAATCATCCAGTTGCACGACTTCGAAAAGAAGTTTAACTCAACATTAAAATTAGCTTAAGCGTCTCTGGTATTGATGTGTATTGAAAGATATACACAAGTGATGCAGTTAAAAGTAGCATATATAAAACAGGACCAAGTAGCCAGTTAATCCCTTTTTTACCCTGACTTTGTCCTAGTATGTCAATGAACGTCAATGGAATTGACATCAGAAGAATAATTACAAATATCCCGAATGAGGCAATTAATATTAAAGGGCTACTTGAATTCAAGTAAAACAGTGAAGCTATGATTGTTAGTGGAATTATTAATTGGTGTGGTATTAATAGAATCTGAGCAACTTGTGCAAGGCTTGATTTTCCAAAAGTTGCGGCCGAAACCCATAAAAACGAAATTAATTGGAATAGTACCAGACCCAAAGTACTGAATGAAATGACGGAGATAGTACCTCGTGAAATAATGTTTCCTATATAGGGATGATGATAAAGGAGCATTTCTGTTGTTACATTATTAAACATCCTATCATACGTGATCCAGATCAAAAGAAGGCTAAAGAGAAGAGACAGTAACAAGGCCAATGGAACTGCACCGGTTAGACGTGTCCTTTTCATCATTACATCGTTGATGAAAAAATTATGTGTTACCAGATACCTGATAATGGATCGTTGATAACTGGCGTTGGTTGTGAAAATTGCGATAAACAGGGTAATTAATATTAAAATCGTAATGGTAATTACAACTAACGTGTCTTCTTCAGCGATTTCTGGTTCTAGAGCAACGACCGCATTCTTGTTTGTTGAAAACCCTCTTATGACCTTTGCTAAGTCAGGATTCGACTCCAAGGTTTCTGAAATGTCAGACTCAAACAGCCAGATTTTGTCCTTGAATTCACCAATTGATAACAAGTCTCGCAAATCTCTGGCTGAGTTTACAGAGAAAGAGCTGTTGTTAACATAGAAATAGTCTATTGTCTCGACTAATAAGTTCTGTACAAAAGTTGAATCAAGTGTATCAATTGTATGTCCAAAAGCAATTGAACTATTATCGAAATCAGGATCTAGTTCTGTAGTCAGAATGTCGATTTTGCCTGAATAGATTTCCTGGACTTCTTGCAAATAATGTGATAGTTCAGATCTAAACCTACCTGTTTTAAGTGGGTGTTCAAAAAGGGTGTATCTGTCAAAGGTGATACTATTATTACGATAATAATAGAGTGGATCAGTAAGATGATCTAACAAAGTTTGTTGGATCGGATAATCTGCAGACCTTAAAAACTTGATCCCAGAAGAAATCCAGAGTTCGAAACCGAGCGATTGAATCGCTGAAATAGTAGTTTGATCAATTACCCCTTCAATCTGGATTACTTGTATTCCGAGTTCTTTATACTGTTTTAGTTGGTTTTCTTGTTCATTGATACTTTCCGGTATCTTCCAGTCAACTCCGAATTGTACTCCCTGAGACAGTAGTTGAGCTGGGAAAAGCAGAATAAGTAGAACTAACAACCGGAAGATTGTCATCAATCAGATTAGTTAAATGTTTGAAGAGTTTACTTCGATTCGACGTGTTTCTTTGTAGCTCGACAATACAAGATTGGACCTCGTTTTTTTTACACCTTCCCACGACTGGATTCGGGAAAGCAGTTTTTCTAAAGTCTCAGTATTGCGGGTTCGGATTTTTAAAATGTGAGATCCATCACCGGTTATTGAATGGCATTCGAGTACTTCATGCTCTTCAGAAACCTTCGAAACGAAAGTAGGGTAATTCGCTGAACCGTCCACTTCAACAAAAATAAATGCTGTAATATCCAGATTGAACTGTTTAGCGTTTAAAATTGCGTGATATCCCTCGATTAAGTGTCTTTCTTCGAGTTTTCTCATTCTTTCGGATACAGAAGGGACTGACAACCCGACAATTTCGGCCAATCTATTTCGCTGTGCACGTCCATTGTCCTGTAAATGGTTCAGGATCTGAATATCCGTTTCATCCAAATGATGTTGCATAATTCCAACTCCGGGAAAATTTCAAGGTTCCAACCTGATTTTCAGGTAGTTAATCCATCATTAAAAAAAAGCCGTCCGGTCTAAACCGGACGGCTGCATATCAAAGTACCAACTTAACGATTCTCAATGGCAACCCATTCAAGATTTTTCTCGCCCATATAAAGTTGTCTTGGTCGGATTAATCTGTTGTTACCCATTTGTTCGATATA
>CAZJZI010000060.1:0-12378 GCA_964550435.1 uncultured Chitinophagales bacterium
TTGATTCGGCATATAATTTCCAGAATGGTAGATTGAATCGTTTCATCGACCATGGCGTTGCCACCATACTTGAATACCAGGGGTTTACTCATTTTTGGGTCCTAAATCCATTTTTGATGGTATGTAGTACACTCAAAACGTTTCAATCCAGATCCAGTACTATTCGAATGTTTCGTTTGACTTTTTGGGCTAGTTCGCGGGGCAGGTTTCCGACCTTCATCATAAGCTTTCGGTTGTCAATGGCTCTGAGTTGGTCAATCATAACATCACAATCTTCGAGCACGTTGGCGATACCTTTTTTAATGTGAACCCTTAATACCTGACTTTCAAGCAGTACATTTGGGGTCAATGGGCAAATCAATGTAGAAGGATGGACCTTATTGAGTTGATTTGTCTGAATGACCAACACCGGCTTCGATTTACCGGATTTAGTCCCATTTCTGGTATTCAGATTTGCCATCCATATTTCGAATTGTTTAGGCTTCGTACTCATCCAGTTGATCGAACTCGTTCAATAGGTTCATGGATTCAGTACTTACCAGTTTCGACTCTGAAGCCAGCAACTGGGCCAAGAGTTTCTTTCTTTGGACTCGATTGTAATATGCCAAAGCCTCATTGATATAGCGGTTCCTTGGCATCTGGATCTTTTCCAGAAGCTCTTCAGTCTCCCGGAAAATAGATTCGTCAAGTTTGAGTGACAGTGTTTTCATGGTATATTTAATTGGTATATACTAAAAATATACACTACTACTTTAATATCAAAATCGGATTACACCTGTCTGGGTCGTATTAATGTGGATTTCAATTCATTTAAATCCATGCTGTTAGCTTGGAGCGCCATTTCGTTCCTTAAAGTGATAACTCGTTTTTTTCAGATTTCTTAGAACAGCGGGTGATGTAAAAGTATTTTGATTTAATTCGTTGCAGTGATACTATACCCAAGTTCATTAAATTTTGTCGTTTCATTGTTAGTCAATTCCACTCCAATCTATTCTAATTCTTATGCGTTACGTCATGAACTCTTTGGTCGTTATTGTCTTATTTCTGTTTATCCAGGTGCTGTCGTTTTCCGATGTTTCGGCTCAATGGACGAACCGATACGAAAAGTTGTCTGATTTCGGGCACCATGTATATCTGGAACAGCATGAGCTACCGGTTCTGGCATTTGGTCCTACGGATCCGGCTCCATCGCCAAATGGACAATATGTGGCTTTTTCCGCTCGTGGATGGATTTGGAATTTGAATCTGGAAACGGGCACTGCAGTCCGCTTGACCAAGGGATCCGGACTGGATGCGCGTCCACGTTGGTCGCCTGACGGGTCGAAACTGGCATTTGTCCGCGATGAGGGACAAAATACAGCGGTTGTTATTCTGAATATGTCCACTGGAGTGGAGACTCGAATAGATACACCAGCAATTGAGCTTGATCCGGAGTTTTCGGCAGACGGAGAGTGGCTCTTTTATTCCTCTGGAGTATCCGGATCCATTAATCTATATCGCCGCAACCTGTCCACAGGTGAAGATGAGGCTCTGACCAATGTTAGACAGGTTGAACGCAATGCACGTCGTTTGTCAAATGGAGATGACGTGATGTATCTGCATGCCGACGGGCCTCACAGAACGCTTAGAATTCGAAATATATCACACGAAACTGAAATGATTGCTGTTGAACAGACGCTTACCTATCATTTCACAGCCGATGCGCATCCGACTCAAGACCTGATAGTGTATAGTGCACCCATCGATAATGACTATCATTTATTCACGATGGATCTGAATGATAAGCGTGTGAAGCACAGAATCACCGAGGGAAATCCGTATGCTCTGAGTCCTGCTTTTAGCGCCGATGGGAATCAGATTTACTATGTGGAACTGGATGAACATCGTCAGTTCGGGCTAATGCGAATTAATACCCATGGAGGTATCCCCGAGAAAGTAACGATATCGAACTGGGACCTTGGTGAGGCCAGTGGATCGCTGACAGTCAAATCGTTCGATGCCGCCGGGAGTCCGGTTACCGCGCGAATTTCGATCACCCGGGAGGATGGGTATCCTGTGTCGTTTCATGAGGACGCTACGTTTGTGGATCCGCAGTCCGGGCGGCATTTCTTTTATGTGGAAGGGGAATCAAAATTTGTTCTTCCAGTTGGGACTTATCACGTTGTCGGGGCACGTGGACCGCTCGCGCCAATCGTGGAAGCGACTGTCGAGGTTTCTGAGAATATGCACACTGAGGCATCTGTTTCACTAACCCCGATCTGGGACGCAGCTGGAGCCGGATATGTATCTACAGACCATCATGTACATTTGAATGGCGATGGGCACTATCGTGCCACACATGAGGACGCACTTCGAGCCATGGATGGGGAAGATCTGGACCTTTTGGCTCCGATGTCGTGGAATCGCTGGGAACGACGAATAGATGCATCAATTTTGGGCAAAGAAACGGTCCGGAACGGGCGAATTGTGTCCCAGGGACAAGAAGTGCGGTCCCATTTTCATGGTCATGTGAGTGTGATGGGCACCGACAAACCGTATGCCCCGTGGTTCTGGGGTCCGACAAATCCAACACTGGGTGATCCGAACAGAAGTAACGGTGAAGTGATTGAGTTCGCAGACGAGCTTGGAGCATTCATCACTTACGTGCATCCGATCGCAATTGATGAAGATCCATTTGAACATCTGGATAGCGGAGCCATTCCGATTGAGTTGGTCTCCGACGCCGTGTTAGCTGACCGGATTGGCTTGGAAATGGTCTGTGCATGGACCAGTCCATTGGGAAACAGCCATGTGTGGTATCGACTGCTAAACGTCGGTAAGCCTGTTGCAGCTATGTCAGGAACCGATATGTGGGTTGATTTCTACAGGACCATGGCCGTAGGGACAGGACGGAATTATGTACAACTTGATGGTGCTGAAATGACTCCTGCATCTGTACTGGATGCCGCCAAAGCTGGCAAAGGATTCGTCACCACGGGTCCGGCATTGTTGTTCGAGGTCGGAAACGGAGCCAAACCCGGTGATGTCGTGTCGGATGGCGGTCAAAACTGGAAGGCCACACTTGCTGCAACCAACGACATTGATGTTGTTGAGCTCATTGTGAATGGAGCTGTAGTCGAAACAATGACTGGTATCAATTCCGGAGAGACACGGCAGTATTCAGGTCAGGTGACACTTCCCGAAGGAGGGTGGATTGCCATGAGAGCGTATTCAAGCGATCCTAAAGCGGACACCTGGCCGACCATGCACGCCAGACCGTTTGTCCACAGCTCTCCAATCTGGATTGGATCGATTGGCAGCACGGAATCCGGTGCCCGAAAGTCGGCTGCCGCGGATCTCATTAGGGCCATAGATGCCTCTGAACGCATTGCCAGTGAAGCTTATGGAGACACAGACGTATCCAGAATGATGGACCGCTTCGAGGCCACCCGCCAGAAACTCAGAACGATGATGGAATGAGGGGTTTTGATACACTGAACCCGCGCTCATCCCTGTGCCAGGCGTCGAGCGGTGTTGACGTTCCGGATGGTCATGGGCTCATCCATGTATCGCGAGTAATTTCGTACACGAAGTTGTGCTTGGGAGGTTCACCGTAGTAGGCGATGTTGATTTCTCCGACTTTGGTGGCACCGAGGCGTCCGATGGATACCTGCGAGCGGAAGTTGGTGGCTCCGATATGAAATTGCACGGTTTTAACATGCTGAAACGCATGATCAAGCATGAGTTTCTTGACCGCTGGATTGAATCCCTTGCCCCAGCATTCGACCGCATAGAAGGTGTATCCGATCAGGATCGAACTTTCTTGCTCGTTGAAGTCGTAGAACCGTGTGCTCCCGATAATCTGTCCTGTGGCGACATCCATAATCTTGAAGGCACCCTGACTTTTCATAGCACCATCGAAGTAATTCAGGAACACGTCTCGCTTCCAGCGGTCTTTATTCGGATGCTGCTCCCAGATCCGGGGATCCGAGGCCACGGCAAACAACGCCTCGAAGTCCTCCTCCAGCAGCGGATGCAGGGCGACTTTGTCGTTCTGTAAGGTTGGTTGAAGCGGGAAAGACATGCAGCCAATTTACTACAAGTGCTGATTGACTACAACCTCATTTGATTCTTTCATGACTTCAGCGAAGAGTTGGATGGGTTTGAGGCGGTCGCGCAGGTTCTACATAGCGCAAGCGCTGATCAGTTACTCGAATTTGGTTATATCGAAGCTTTACCTAAAATGTTTGAATAAAACACAAATAATTGTTATAATAACAGACAATAAATTAAATTAATCTCAAAAATCACTGAAATCTCATCAATTATCATGAAAATTACTCAAAAACAAATAGGTGAGAGGCTCGCTTCACTCAGAAAGCAAAAAGGTTATTCTCAAGAAGAATTGGCGAAAAATCTGTTGATTTCACGATCCTCATTGGCACAGATCGAGTTGGGAAACCGGGGAGTGGATTATCTGGAAATGATCAAGTTTTCTGAAATATTGGGATTTTCACTGGATTATCTGATGATTGAATCCAGCTCAGATCCCGCAGATTTTATACTTCGTGAGGTAGAAACCTCCTATGAAATCAAAGATCGGATTTCAACGCCAACACTGGATAAATCAAAGCTTAAGAATATTCTACTATACGTTCTGGAGCACTGTGCTGGAAAACCGAATGTGGATGATTCGATGTTGCATAAAGTCATGTACTTCTGTGATTTAAACTTCTATGAAATGTATGAGGAGCAGCTCACAGGATCAGAGTATAAAAAAATGCCTTTTGGACCGGTTTCAAGTGAAATCACATCAATGCTAAACACCTTGATCAGTTCTGAACAGATTCTTCAAATCAAAAATGAGTACATAGGCAAAATTGTTTTGAGATTCATCCCATTGACAAGAACTGATTTAAGTAGTCTGAGAGCACATGAAGTCGAAGTTGTTAATCGGGTAATTTATCAGTTATGTAGTTATTCCAATGAATCACTTTTTAGATACATCCAAAAAGACATGCCTTGGAAAGCAACGAGCGACGGAGAGTCAATCGATTTTGAGCTGGTATTCTACCGAGAAGCACCGTATTCCGTTAGAATCTATGATATCGATGAGGAGCCCTGATGATTTTTAGTGATCTACCTGAGTATCAAAGAGACGTTAAAGCACTGTCAAAAAAGTACCGTTCACTTGAAGACGACTTGGTGATTTTGAGAAAAGTACTTGCCGTACGTCCAGACGAAAGTCCACCATTCAGTCATAAAATCGCGGGACTTGGAATCCAAACTTGCGTTATCAAAGTCAAAAAGATTGCTTGTAAATCACTAAAGGGAAGAGGCGCAAACTCTGGTTTGAGGTTCATTTATGCTTACTTCCCAAATAAGTCCAAAATTGTCTCGATAGAACTTTATCATAAGAACAGCAAGGAATTGGAGGATCGAAGCAGAGTTTTAAAGAACTTTAGTTAACGTTTATTTTATTGTTTAACAGTCTTTCCAATCGGCTTGTTGTTTCGGCTCCATTCGCTCCAGGATCCAACATACAGACTGGGGACTGGCATGCCGGCATAATTCATGGCCAAAATGGTCTGACAAGCAGAGACTCCAGATCCGCAGTGTACGATGATATTATTCGGATCAATGCCCGTAAAATGATTCGAGTAATGGCTTTTAAGAGCTTCTGGACTCAAAAAGTGTCCGGTTTCGTCTGTATTCTTGCTCAACGGAATGTTTACAGCGCCAGGGATATGTCCGGCAACGAGGTCTATGGGCTCGGTGATCCCGTCGTAGCGCTCTTTGCTCCGGACGTCCACCACCATGTATTCATCTAGTTCTGCGACGCGATCAACTTCGGTAATGTCAATCAGTGGGAGTTGCCAGTCTGTCACAGGATATGGCTTAGAACTAGGTTTTGGTGCATTTACGTCAGACTCCATCGGAAATCCATGCTTTATAGCATTCTGGATTCCACCATTCAGAATCTGCACCTTATTGTGACCGATAGCCTTCAACATCCACCAAAACCGGGATGCTGCATTGGCTCCGAATGCGTCGTCGTAAATGACGACATGGGAATCCGGAGAAATCCCCAGCTCAGAAAGTGTTTCTGCAAATGTATCAACCGATGGCAGGGGATGCCTTCCCCCGTCTTTAAAATCAGCCTTGATATCCGAAAGTTGCTTATTCACATTCACAAAATATGCGCCCTTAAGGTGTCCGGACTCGTAATTCTCTCTAGCCCTAGCACTACCACTCGCATCAAAAATCAGCACCTCTGAGTTCTGATAGATGCCCAAAAGTTTCTGGATGTCGATAATAGGAGAGTCATTCATATTAAATCCTCAAATACTCCGCTGCAGTCATAACAGGAATCACCGACGACATAAAATCTCGTTTATTCCTGGTAATAATTACAGTGCAATTGTTCTCTAAAGCTGTGAAATATTGCAAACCGTCTTCAAAGTCGTCAAAATCAGAAGCTAAAGCTAATTCGATTGTTTTGTCATTTAATGGAAGTACATTCACCAATACTTTAAATGTAGATAAATATTTACGGACATCCACAGATTTATGGTGTCTGGCAATTGAGTAATGTGCATTAGCAAATGAAAGTGCGGAAACGCAAATTCGAACCTTACCTCTATCCCCAAGGGTAAAGAGTTCCTGTGCCTCTTTATAGAAAGTCTCTCTTTTTGCCAGAAGGTCAATCACTATGTTTGTATCTACAAAAACAGTACCCATTACTCATATTTCTTGGCGATGTATACTCTGTAGTCATTCGTTTCGTCGTAGGAATCGGGGATGATCCCTGTTAAACTCTCAACGAGTGGACTAACTTTGTGATTGCTATTTGAATCCTGAGTCAATGAGTTTAAATAGGTCTCAACAAGCTTCGAGAGACTTATTTTCTGGCTTTTTGCATACAATTTAGCCTGTTCAGTGACAGACTTATCAATGTTTAGAGTAAGTTTTGTGTCCATAAATATTTTAATCAGTGTTCTAAGTTATTTGAATCTGATTTATTACTTACGTATAAAAATATAAAAATATCACGTAATAATCTCTAAAAATTAAAAAAGGGATAGAGCCAGACCACTTCCCGGTGTCTGATTCTATCCCGAAGGTTTGAAATTAAATCAGGTTCGTCAGTTGAGTCGGGCCGTTGAATTATTCATTTGGTTGACTTTGCGCCACATGTCCGGATTCTTTTTCATCTCAATAAGCATGTTATTGAACATGACGGAATCTTTGGATGCCATTTCAACCATCTGGTTGACGGAATTTCGCATTCTGGTAGTGTCGTTCATCATTCCCATCATACCAGGTCTGTCCATCATTCTTCTACTCATAATAGCTCGTGTGCTATCGTGATCCATCATTTCATTCACCATTTCATTTCGATATGGTGGGTGATCTATGATAGATGCCATGATATGCGAACGGTCTGAGTTGTCATCCAGCATTTGATCAATGGATTGTGGTGAATCGCAAGCCGTAAATACGAATAATGTGGAGGCTATTAGCATGGAGGTTGTTAGAAATCTTTTCATATAGATATAGTTTTATAGGTCGTCTCTAATGCAGGAATTATTCCTATCTGTGATTAAATCATCTCCAATCGGGTATTTCCGGGTCATTAAAAACCGGATGATACTGGATTGGACTAATGGCTTACTAGAAACCTGTACCAAGCTAATTAACTACCCGACGGGATGCATTACATCGATGGTAGTCAAAAATGCATATATCACATGCTTAGCAGAGAAGAGAGAAGGGAGAAAGGATGAGGGAGTAGAAAAATAAATCCCTACTCCCTATTCGATAATGTGGCCGCACCCAAATTGACCGTTCTAAGTAGGTTGTTTACAGTTATCTGTTTTCGCGGTCAATTAATTGACCGCTGCTGAAAGTTGCCCCTGAATCTTACGCGCGTCAGCAACGGCTGGACTGCTCTCGTATTCTTTCAGGATCTGATCTGCAAGGTTGCCTGCCATGGTGGTGTCACCGGCCAAAAGTGCACTTTTAGCGGCGCTTAGAAGATTTGATGGAGTTGTACTGGAGTTTTTGTCCCAGTCTGCAGCTTTTTTGAACATAGCCGCCGCTTGTTTGTGCTCACTAGCGTTGGCCAGAAGTACAGCGTGGAAATTGATCGCGTTAACGCCTAGAATTCCTTCTGGCGCCTCGAAATCAGTCATATAAGCGAGTGCCATATCCGCGTTACCCATTTCGAGTTCACTGATTGCTGCATAATATCGAGCCATGTTTCCAGCGTTGGTGCCACCATAATTGGTTACAATAGCCGCCAACCCAACACCCATTGCGGAATTATCACCATTCAATGCCGCTTCGTAGTTTGCACTGATATACAGCTGTTCAGCATATCCTAAAAAAGCCTGAGCTTCACGTTCCTGATTCTGGCTGTAGTAGGAATATCCGACCACACTTCCGACCAAAACGATGATCCCAACTACGATTCCAATGATAGTAGGTTTATGTGTTTTTACATAGCCTATTGTTTTAGCATAACTGGTAACTAGTGGATCAGTTTCAAGCTGTTCTTTTGTGAAATTCTTTGACATTGTGGTAAAATTCTTTCGAGTTGCTTTTTAGGATTAGTAAAGCGCCAAAATTAAGACATTTGCGCTTAATTGTCTAATGAATCTGAATGGATTACCCCGTTTCTCAGGGTAAGAATTCGGTCGCACTTTCTGGCTAGCTCCATATCATGTGTTACCATGATGATGGTCAGATTTCTTGTGGTTCTTAGATCGATAATCTGAGTTATGAGTTCCTGCGTTGTTTTTTCATCCAGATTACCGGTTGGTTCATCTGCCAGAAGCAGGCTTGGTTCGTTGATCAAGGCTCTTGCAATAGCTACACGCTGCTGTTCACCGCCAGATAGCATCGATGGACGATGATCCAGCCTATGACCGAGTCCGAACTGTTCCAAAAGAGAGGTTGCTTGCTGCTTTATCTGTGCATCCGATGCATTTCTGATCAAGGCAGGCATCATCACATTCTCAAGTGCAGTGAACTCAGGAAGTAAGTGATGGAACTGAAATACGAATCCGATTTGAGTATTTCTGAATTTGGATCGTGCCTCATCAGAGTATTTGGCAATGTTCTCGTTCCGGAAGTACACATCACCCGTCGTTGGACGATCGAGACCTCCCAAAATATGCATCAGGGTACTTTTACCAGATCCACTTGCACCAACAATTGCTGTTACTGATCCCTCTTCAATTTGCAAATCTACTCCCTTAAGCACTTCAGCCTCAGCAGCGCCGGCTTTTGCAGGGTATACCTTCGTAACGGACTCTATCTTGAGCATGGTTATTTCAAGTTGGAATTGTTGAACGAGGGATAAATTACGGATTCTATGTGGACACAGGTACCTTTTACGGGATCAATTTTTGCCATGATTCCGCAAATACGGTTATCTCCGTTAGCTCCGATATACTTTTGTGGTGTTGCAAGCAAAAATCGTCTTAGTGCGGCGTCTTTGTCCATTCCAATCACGGAGTTGAACGACCCTGTCATGCCGGCATCGGTAATATATCCGAGTCCGCGGGGTAGAATCTTGGCGTCATTGGTCGGAATATGCGTGTGAGTACCGACCATGACCGATGCGCGTCCATCGATGTACCACCCAAAGGCAACTTTCTCGGCGGTTGCTTCTGCATGAAAGTCGACAAAAATAAGATTGGTTTCTTCTGCGATCTTCTCTAATGCCCAGTCCGCCGAACGAAACGGGTCGTCGATAGAAGGTAGAAAAGTTCGTCCCTGCATGTTCAAAACACCCAGCTTGAGTCCGGTTCCAGGAATATCATACACTCCGAATCCATACCCATTTACGCCTTTGGGATAATTAAGTGGGCGAAGTAGATTCTTGTCGGATTTCATGTAAGGAAGAATCTTCCATTTGTCGAACGAATGATTTCCACCCGTGATCACATCCACTCCAATACCATATAGATGTTTGACGATTTCCTCGTTGATTCCCATGCCTTCATGCGAATTTTCACCGTTTGCAATAATGAAATCGGGCTTGTATTTAGTTTTTAAAGCGGGAAGGAGGGTTTCAAGAATCTGAATTCCTGGTGTACCGACAATGTCTGCGATGAAGAGAACCGTAATTGGCTGTGACATAGTAGCGAGTGCGACTCAAAAGGTAAGTTAAAATAAAAAAACGCTATTGAGGGAAGGAGAAGAACTATAACCCTTGTAAAACAATGTGGGTAAAGTCTTAATTGGGTCTGACTTCCACTAGACTGCAAATGCAGTGAGGCATGTCATAGCCAACCAAAGATCAATGCCCTAGGTTATTATTAATAGTTAAAGTCTTAACCTATAAACCTCAATAGCGCAAAATCTGATAGTAATATGCGAATTTCAGGACTTAATGTCACCTAAAAGTTGCTGAATTCGATCAGAAATTTCAGATAACTGATCGGCCGACAGTCCATTAGGGTCAGCAGACTTGTCACCTCTTTGCAGCGCAAAGAGTTCCTCGGCGATACTCAGACTGGCCAGTACCATGATAGTTTGCTCCGGATGGGTACTTAATTCACGTTTGAAGAGCTGAAATCGTGTATCGACATATTCGGCAATCTGTTCCATCAATTGTTCTTCACCTTCAAGAACCTTGAGTGGATATGATTTTCCCAGAATATTTACGCGGATTGAATTCATGCACTTTCCTCCAGGATTTCGTCGATTCTCTTGATATAGGTCTGAATCTGGTTTCGTACAGCAATTCGGTCGTTATCGCTCATGAGAGCAGTTGTGGTAGGGACAGAAGATTTAGTTTCATCAAACGAGGCTTCCAGCGCGGAAATCTTTTTTTTGAGTGCCCGATTTTCCTGTTTAAGGTCACGACACACGGATTCCAATTCCTGCAATGAGGCCAAAATCTTGTGGTACGGTGACGTTTGCTGACTCACGACGAAATCCTTTTTAGCTTCTAAGTTCTGCGCCGTATTGTTGGTTCAGACGCTTGACGATCTTGCCAATAATACTATCGACATCTTTAATAGTCAATGTTTTCGAAGTATCTATGAATTTTAATCGAAAAGCGATGCTTTTTTTGCCTTCGCCGAGTGATTTTCCTTCGAATAAATCGAATACCTGGATATCAGTGAGTCGTTGGGTTCCATTCTGACGGATAACTTCCATCAGATCACCGGCCGCAGTTGTATTATCTACAATCAATGCCAGGTCAAACTCCACTCCCGGGAATTTTGGAACCGGAGTGTATTTCAAGGCGGTAATTTTTTCTGCAATTCGCTGAAGGCGGGTCAGGGAAAACTCGGCACAGAACAACGCTTCATTGGTGTCGAAGATCTTTTTCTGATTTCCGGGCAGGATCATCACCTCGCCAACCCATTCTTTACCTGAAGCGTAAATCAGTTTGTTTTCATCAACGGTCTCAACCTTGATAGTATCGGAGATTCTAAGGTCGCTCAATAATCGGTCGATGGATCCTTTGATGTCAAATACACTGAATTGAATCGGTTTTCTGTTCCAGGAGGCAGAAGTATTTTCGCCACCACAACCAATCAGGATATGGGTTTCTTCGCGGATGCCTGCATGAAAAGTGCCTTTATCGTCTTTTTTGAAGACGTTTCCGATTTCGAAGAATTTCACTCCTTTGGCATCCCGGTTGAAATTGAAAGCCGCCGCGCGGATGAATCCTGGTACCAAAGAAGGACGCATCACCGCAGTATCCTTAGATATTGGATTCAGGGTGTGAATCAGTTCAGTTTCTGATGCGAAAAGTTCGGCTTCACGCTGTGGGAGCAAGGAATTGGCATAAATTTCATGAAATCCGAAGTTGACCAACAAGTCCCGAACACGATCCTGAAACTGTTCTCGAAACGGAAGTGGCTCAGGTCTTGAAAACTTGATGTAATCTGGATTAGGAATCTTGTTGTAATCAAAGATTCGGGCGACTTCCTCGATCAGGTCGATCTCCATGGTCACGTCTGGACGGAAGGTAGGAACAGTGACATAAAGTTCATCACCACCGTTCTTTTTAACATCAAATTCGAGTGATTTCAGAATAGATACAGCCTGATTTGCTGTGAATTCCATGCCGGTGATACGATTTAGTCTGGCCAGTCTCAATGAGATGGTCTTTGGTTCAGTAACAATCGGATGATTGTCGATGTACCCATTTTCGATAGTTCCACCTGTTAGCTCGGCGATCAGTTCTGCACAACGTTTTGCGGCAGCAAAGGTGATGTTCGGATCGATTCCACGCTCAAATCGATACGATGAATCAGTCTGCAATCCAACTGCTTTTGAGGTCTTGCGGATTCCAACAGGCTCAAAGTATGCGCTTTCCAGGAACACAGTCTTGGTGTTGTTATTGATCTCGCTGTTTCCACCGCCCATGAT
>CAZJZI010000061.1:0-11394 GCA_964550435.1 uncultured Chitinophagales bacterium
TTCTTTGAAATGCTCTATCAGTCGGGACCGTACTGGATATTTCTCGGTCTGGCTCAGGTTCTGGCTGGAATCCTGGTCCTGAGTGAACGAACAGCAGCACTCGGAGCCATTCTATTTTTTGCCATTATATCAAATATATTCCTGATTACCATTTCATATGATTTTAACTACACTCCGGTCGTGACCTCTATGATGCTACTGGCCAGTGTGTGGTTACTTTTTTGGGACTGGCATCGGATTCGTAATCTGTTCTACGCTGAATCCATCCCAAAGCTGGAAGTAGCACAGCTAACACTCAGTTCTAGTCTTGAAAAAGGGGTTTATTTAACCGGATTTACCGCAGGACTTCTTTTTTTCTCCGCTATGCGGGGACTCATGTTGCCATACAACACCGTTTTCATAGTCTTGGGCTTATGCATTGTCTGTTTTATCATGGCTGTTATTTTGGGATTAAAAGCCTGGAAATTGGCCAGGTAGTTTGGCTCTGATTGACCGAATTCAATTTCTTCTATCCATTGGATTCTTCATTTAGCATTTGAATTCGATGATCGAGTTCACTGAGTCTGAATGATTCTTCCTTTACTGCCTGTTTGCCAAGCCCGATAGATGCAGCAAAAAGGACGAGAGTAAAAATCACAAATCCAATTTTATAGTTTGTTGTTGGATAGTAGCCTAAGATTTCAGGAATGTATAGTCCGAAGGAGATAGCAAACACTATAAAAAGAGCCGGCCCATAGAACTTAATAAACTGAATCCGTTTATTATAGAATTTGACCCAATCATTTAGATACTCATTTGGGGCTCTGGTTTCGTCGATTCGACTGATCAATAATACATTCTGAAGATTAATCAGAACCATAATAAAAGAACTTAACGCAAGTAGTACTAAAGCTGTATAGGAAAGTTCAAAAATCAAGTTTCTTTGACTAAAAAAGCCAAACCACACGGTAAATAGTGTGAAGCAAAATAAGCCAGTGGCACTGAGTCCATACTGCCTCTTCAAAAAAGCAAGTTTATCTGTTTTCATATTGTTTAAAGATGGTGGGGATTTATGAAAGGTTGATTCGTTTTCTGTCCAAAGATCCTGTAGTTGATCAAAGTTTTTCATAGCGATTAAAAATATCTGTGAGTTGTTTTTTGATTCGATGAATTCTTACGGCTATTGTATTCTCCCTCATTCCAAGGACCTCCGCAATCTCTTTGTAGGCCAGCTCATCAAGAAACATGGTGATCAGAAGCCTGTCGACCTTCTCAAGCTCGTTTATTGCATTATATAAACGCTCGAGATCCTCATAGGGATGGTAATCGACTGCTTGTTCTTCGATGATATCTTTTATGACTTCAGACTTACGAGACACTTTGTTGACATGGCTCAGGCATTTGTTTACAGCAATTCTATAGATCCAGGTAGTACGCGAGGCATTTCCACGAAAACTTTTCCAGTGCTTCCAAGCCGACAAAAACGTCTCTTGCACAAGGTCTTCAGCCTCACTTATTGAATGGGTATAACCAAGGCAAAGTTTTTTAATCCTTGAGTAGTAATCCCGATAAATAGATGAAAACTCTGCCTCGAAATTTTCCAACTAATTTCTCCGTATAGAATTTTGGTTTCTTTTCTTCATTAGACTCCAAACATTTAGAAATATTACATGATAAGTCATAAATATTTCTGCTTAAATTCGGATTCAACTAGAAATGAATCTGATGAAAAAAAACTACTTCTTAGTCGCAAGTGTAGCTTTGTTGCTGCTCTCAATAATTGGTTTTTCTGATAACCTGTTTACCGATATCGGTCAGGAAAGTAATAGTGACCCAAAGTATGTTAATCAATGAAAGAAATCATCACAGAAATCACCATCGATGCCAATATTTCAACTGTCTGGAATGTGTTAATGGACTTTGAAAATCATCCGAAATGGAATCCATTTATTAAATCGATTTCTGGTGAGAAAATAGTCGGTAAGAAATTGGAGGTATTTATCAAGCCACCTGATGGTAATGGTATGACCTTTAAACCTGTTATACTTAAACTGGACGTTAACAAAGAGTTTAGATGGAAGGGTAAACTGGGGATTCCCGGCCTTTTTGATGGTGAACATTTCTTTATTTTGGAACCGATCGAAGGTAACAAAACCAAATTTGTTCACGGAGAAAAATTCAGCGGATTACTCATACCGTTACTTGGGAAAATATTTGATAAGACCGTAATAGGTTTTGATCAAATGAACAAAGCTCTAAAAAGTAAATGTGAAGAATAAACAAGTATCGTGCTGGCAAACTACTTTATAGACGAAAACTTTATCAAAATAACCTTACTTAAAAAAGGGGAGTACGAGAATTGTGTGTTTGATAGCTGTGACTTCTCAAAGCAGGATTTGTCCGAATGTACATTCATCGAGTGTACATTCAAGGATTGCAACCTGAGCCTCTGCAAGCTGTATAAAACTGCGTTTCGGGATGTGACTTTTAAGGGTTGTAAACTGATGGGACTCCGTTTGGATTCTTGCAGCGAGTTCGGACTCTCTTTAAATTTCGATGGATGTCAGCTGGATAGTACATCATTCTTCAAAATTAAAATCAAGAAGACGTCATTCATAAACTCAAGTCTGAAGGAAGTAGATTTCACAGAAACTGACCTGACTGAAGCCGTTTTTGATAATTGTGACTTGTCCAGAGCTACTTTCGACCGCACTATCCTCGAAAAAGCCGATTTCAGGACATCTTACAACTTTTCCATCGATCCGGAGACCAACAGACTCAAAAAAGCACGGTTCTCACCTGTTGGACTATCGGGATTATTGTCCAAGTACGATATAGTTATTGATTAGTAAATAATCCCTTCCGGAATCCAGACGATTGGTAAATAATTGGCCAGCAAAAAGTTAGTGTATAAATGATTGTTGAGGTTAATGTATTTTATCAACTAAACGATTAACTATCAAAAACCTTAATCGAGTAAATCATGTCATTTCAGAAGGTAAACATTCAAGCATCGGTTGCGGTCGATATCAAAAAAGCCTGGGATTGCTACACGAATCCCAAGCACATCGTAAATTGGAATTTTGCCAGTGACGACTGGCATTGTCCGAGTGCCAGCAACGACCTACGAGTAGGTGGTAAGTTTGTGTCCCGCATGGAAGCCAAAGACGGTAGTTTTGGATTTGACTTTGAAGGTGTCTACACTGAACTCGTAGAATTCTCGAAGATTTCATACTCAATGTCTGATGGACGTAGTGTAACTGTTAATTTCAAAAGCAGTGACGATCATACCTACATAGATGTAGTGTTCGATGCCGAACGGGAGAACTCCATTGATATGCAACGAGATGGCTGGCAGGCCATACTGAACAATTACACTAAGTATACTGAGTCGATTTAGGTTAGATGATATTTCTCTGTGAAGTTTTATAAACTTTCGATTACTTTTGTCACAAGTACTTCTTAATTCACATAGCATACTTCACTTAGCCGAATACCCATGGGCGAAATCAAAACCAAACAACACGATGGGTCCGTTGAGGACTTTATCCGGGAATTTGCTAATTCTGAGCAGAAAATAGCTGATAGCTTTGAGCTCTTGAAATTGATGGAAGAAGTTTCAGGTTACAAACCCAAAATGTGGGGACCATCAATAATAGGGTTCGGTCAGTATCACTACAAATCTGAGCGCAGTACGCAGGAGGGGGATTGGCCACTTATTGGATTTTCTCCACGCAAAACGGCATTGTCTTTGTATGTGTATTCTGGTTGTGCAGGTCAAGAAGAGTTACTTCAGGATCTTGGTAAATTTACAATGGGCAAGTCGTGTATCTATGTGAAAAAACTCACTGATATCAATAGGGATGTGTTGGTAAAGCTTATGCAGTCAACGGTGGATTATATGCATCAGAAATATTCCGGAGCGGGGGAGTAAGAAGCAGGTATCAGGTAGTGGGTAGCAGGAAGTTTGTTTGAGAGATCCACTCCCCACTTCCTACTCCCCACTACCCCCTACAAAACCAATATCAAGTCACATGACCCTCATAGCTAATACACCCAAACCACCATACTACGCTGTGATTTTTACGTCGGTCCGTACTGAAGTCGATGACGGATATGCCGATATGGCCAATTGGATGGTTGAGTTAGCGGAGCAGCAGGATGGATACCTTGGCATGGAATCAGCCCGGAATGAGGTTGGCATAACAGTATCGTACTGGCGGAATCTTGAGTCAATCCGAAAATGGAAAGAGCATACGGATCACAGAGTTGCTCAGGAAAAGGGTAGAGCCGACTGGTACTCACATTACAAAACGCGAATCGCTCTGGTGGAACGGGATTATTTTTATGAGGTAGTGGGAAATGGGGAGTAGGGAGTAGGCTCGGGAAACCCACTACCTACTACCTACTACCTACTACCTACTACCTACTACCTACTACCTACTACCTACTTCCAATCTTTCGAGCAACTCAAAATATCGCTGTATCAGGCGCTGATATTCTTCACTGAATTGGGTTCCTCTATTTTCCTGTAGGCCACGACGGATTTGCTCACGTAAGGCTTCCAGGGTCAGTTCACTAGGACTCAATCGATCAATAGCATCAGGAGTATTACCCCGACGCTCATCGTCTTCTTCGCGCTCATTTAAAGCACGTTCGGCCTGAAGCATCCTGGACAATATATTCTGTTGACGTGAGATCAAGGTTCGGTCAATTACGCCTCCTCGCAAATCGTTGATGGCATCTTCCATTTCTTCACTTAACCGCTGCAATTCACTCATTAGCTGGTCACCAGAACCAAGTCCACCTCCCTGCTGTAGCTGTTGCAACTGTCTGCGAATGTCGTTTTGTTGCCGGGCCATCTGATCCAGACGCTCCATTTGTCCCTGAAGCAGTCGCTCTCCCTGTATATCGTTGATCATGTCCTGGATCTGTTGGTTGAGCTGTTGCTGATTGCCCGAAATGTTTTGAAGTTGCTCAAGCATCTGTTCTGCGGACATACCTCCTGATCCGCTGCCACTACCTTCCTGATTCTGAATGGCTTCGAGTAGATCTGCAAGCATAGACGCGATTTCATTGATTCCTCCAAGTGCGGTTCTACTTTCAGCTGTTGAACGGTTTTGATCTCTTTCAGCCATCCATTGTATCGTATTCTCTAAATTCTTTAGCACCTCAACTTTTCGTGAGTTCACTCTATTAGGAAAGGATGGTATTTCAGCTGAAACCCTATAAAGTGAGTCAGTGATCTGTGAGAAATTACTGGTAATATTACGTTGAGAACGAGCCAACTCTATAAACGCAGCAGAACCCTGAATAACATCGCTTGTTCGTGTTACGACAGTTTCCTGTGCATCCGACAGTAACAACAAATGTTGCATGATACCCAGTAAAGCCTGGATGTTGACCTGAACACGCTGCTGATTCATCATCGCTTTGGTCTGTTCCATTGATTGCTGCATTTGTTGCAACTGATCACGGACTTCCTGTCTGCGTTGTTGTTGCTGAGGACTGGACTCCTGTGGTTGTCCGTCTTGCTGCTGATTGTTTTGTTGACCAGACTGTTCCTGAAGCTCATTGATATCTTCCTGAAGGCGTTGGTTCGACTCTCTAATTCCGTCGTTTGTCTGATCTCTTAGCTCTTCAAGTTTTTCACGAGCCCGTTGGGGTCCACGTTCCTGCAATCGGTCCAATCTCTCCGGCAGGGTGTTTAACTCGTTACGAATCTGTTGTTGCCGGTCAATTTGTTCGATCAATTCGGGAAGGTCTTCACCGATCAAGGCATCCTCACGCGCTGCTAGGTCTTTTAAAATACTACTCATTCGATCCAGTTCGGCATTCATTTGCAATGACTTGAAAAGCTCTGCTGTACGATTCAATCGCTCCTGAAACCGTTCTTCGTTGAAATCAACCTGCTCAAGTGCTTCTCGAATCATATTTTGGTCTGCGTTCTGAAGTCCTTCCTGCAATGCCTGAAGAGCTTCCAGTATGGCTGGATCATCGATTTCCTGCATTAGCTGCTGCAGTTCTTCATACATGCGCTGGGTTTCTTCAGATAATTCCGGTCCCGTTTGAACTTCTTCACCTAACTGTTCGAATTGTTCCTGCAGTTGTTCCAATTGTTGACTTAGTTGCTCTCGCTGCTCGCGAATTGCTTCGGCCTCACGTGATTGCTCAATTGGATTTTGCTGTTGTTCGGTGAGTTGCTGACGAAGTCGCTCCAGATCCTGTCGATTCTGATCATATGATTCCTGAAAAGTTTCGAGTGCGTCTGCAAGATCCTGCTCTTGTTCCTCTTGCGCGAGTAAAGCGTCGGTAACCGAACTGATTGTAATAGTAACCGTTGCTGATTGTGCCGTTTTGAATCCACCCGGACGATCGTTATCGGCAACTTCGATCCAAAATCTGATTACATCCAACGGAAATAATCCGAAGCCAGAAACATCCCAGTCCAGTTGATTCAACTCTGCACGCTCTTCTGGTACATCCAACCGCATTGCCCCTGACTGCGATCGATTGGATCCATAAGACCGCTCAATTTCGTAACGCAATGAAGCCCGAGAGAACCCGAAATCATCACTCAATTGATAGGTTATCGGAAGCAACGTTGGCTCGAGTATCGAAATATCACTTGCGGGATCGATCAAAGTCGCCCTTGGAAACTCATCCACCAATGGTTCAATGGTAAAAGCAAATGTATTCCTGTTTGCAAGTCCATTAACGTCTTTCATTTCAAACCATAGACTATCCGCCCCCGACACCTCGATCTCACCCCGAAACTCAACATCTGCGCCAGATACCAACCCCGTGGCAGCAGAATCCCGAGACCATAACTTAACCTCATCCATCACAGCATTGGTTCGTCCCAATATCTCAATCTTACTTCCTGGATACGCTTCTATGCGGGTAAATGGATACCGAACCTCTTCTCGTTCAAGTCCGGTATGGGGTGGTGGAACTACAGTTAGCACAAGGGAACTGAATCTGGGCAAGAGCTGGACATCCATTCGATACGTCTCACTTTGGTATCCATCCATCCGCACAAGGTAATCAAAATCATCAAACACCAATGGAATCAACGACCTGTAGCTTCCATCAGAATCCGTTTCCATACGAACTTCCCGGAATGAATTTTCACTATCAGTCTTGATTGCCAGTACGACCTGCTCAGGAACGTCATCAGTAAATTGAATGGAGATTTCGGCATCAGTACCCTGCTCAATTACATTGTTTCCCGGAGCAACTACAAATTCATATGGATTTGGGCGCTCGAAGGGTGTCCCAGCCAGAAGTACGCGCGTCACGGCATTGGTCTGAAACACGCTCATGAGCCCTGCTAGCACTACTCCCGCGCCGAACAACACTCCCGACGTCCGAAGTGCTGCGCTGATCGGGTGGTTATTCACATATCTGTCCAAATCCGCACTTAGTTTATCGATTGGAATAAGTTCCAGATTCTGCCGAATTGCAGCTTTGTGATAGGCAGATTGTTCATCAACTGGAACATCAGTCAGATCGATCAAATACCGTACAGGAGCCAGATCGTATTTGTCGGTAAACTTCCAGGTTGTTTCTTTGAACGAATCAAGTTTAAGATATCTGGAAAGCCAAAAGCTCAAAACAATAAGCACACAAATGACTAATCCCCACAGTGAAAACTTTGCTGCGGGTGACATCCAGAGATTGTGTTCAAGGACAGAAAAAAAGAAGAGAAAAAACCCGAAAGTACCACCCAAAGAGAGTAAAAAAGCCCATATTCGTGCTTTACCCAGACGTTTCCAGGCAGAATTCAGTTTTGAGCGTACTGAATCGGTAGAGAATGTGGACTCCGACACCTTCATGCAGGCCTTACAGGCTTTCCAGGGTTAAAAACTCACTGGCCGAGAAGTTTTTACCATCGAATCCCACTCGAATGACTTCGTGGTGGGCGTCGTGTTCAAGAAAAAAGTTCCATTTTTCATCGGCCGCTTGTCGTAATAAACGCTCCCGCTCTTCCATTGTTGTGACTGGATACATGTCGTATCCCATCACCCAGGGCACCGGAATATGAGCATAAGTAGGGAAAAGATCTGCGGCAAATACCAATTTTCTGTCGCCATCTTGTAGCACTGGAAGTTGTTGGCCCAGAGTGTGTCCGTTCACGATCATCGTGTAGAATCCGTCCTCCAAAATATGACTTCCATTTATTAGAATCAGCCGGTTGTGTCGGCCAATAGGTTCCAGATTCTCACGTAAAAAAGATGCTTTTTCACGTTGATTGGGTTTCGTGGCCGTGTCCCAATGCGACTTGGTCACCCAAAGATTGGCATTCGGGAATAGCAATTCAGATTCGCCATTAGAGTTATACGCTGAAGTTCCACCGCAATGATCAAAATGAAGATGAGTAAACACTACGTCGGTAACATCGCCACGATCCAGCCCAAGGTCATTGAGACCACTTTCGAGAGTACCCTGTGAGAAGTCTACACCATAAATCTTGTTCATTTTTTCATCAAACTTGGTCCCGATTCCGGTGTCGATCAAATACACTCGGTCGGTCGCTTTGGAATGGATAACCAAAGACCGCATTCCCATAGGAATTCGGTTCATGTCGTCAGATTCGATTTTTTTTGACCAAAGAGTCTTGGGCACGACACCAAACATCGCTCCACCATCGAGCTTAAATAGTCCGGTCTGAATTGAGTTAATGGTGTAGCCGCCAAAAGAGATACCTTTCATGGAGAATAAAATCAGAGTTTTTCGAGCATGGATTGTAAAAAAAAGCGGATTTCCTTGAGTTCACGCTGGACATGCATCGGTATGGGTTCACTGGCATCATCAGAGGAGCCTTTGATTTCCTTGCGGGCACCTGCTGTACTATACTTTTTATCGCGGATCAAATCCTTCAGGCGCAGCACTACTTCCAGATCTTTTTCGGTGTACAACCGTTTGCCGGCCTTGTTTTTCGTCGGATTCAGATCCGGAAACTGAGTTTCCCAGTATCGTAAAACGTGTGGTTTTACCCCTGCAAGGGAGCTGACTTCTCCGATTGTGTAATATAGTTTTTTCATGACGTCCTTTAGCCCGCGATTTTGTAAATTAACGCATTGAAATCAACATTAACCGCCTTGAACCAACCAGCGTTGTCCGACAGTTCAACAGAATATAACAAATCCTCTTCAGACAAATTACCTGAAGTTAGCATCGTGGTACCACTCCTCAACGAAGAAGAATCGCTGCGGGAACTGACACTTCAAATCAGTGCAGCAATGGAGCCCCGATTTACTTATGAAGTCATTTTTGTTGATGACGGTTCCGGTGACAAATCGTGGGACGTGATAGCAGATCTCGCTGCTGCCGATCCGCGTATCATGGGAATACGTTTCCGACGAAATTATGGCAAAAGTACAGCGCTACAAAAAGGTTTCGAACGTGCACGTGGACAGTACATTGCTACAATGGATGCCGATTTGCAGGACGATCCCCGTGAAGTACCTCTGATGATAGATCAAATCAACGAAGAAGGCCTTGACCTTGTCAGTGGATGGAAGAAAGTGCGCCATGATCCTATCAGCAAGACCATCCCATCGAGGTTTTTCAACAAAGTGACATCAATGATATCCGGTATCGATATTCATGATTTCAATTGTGGACTAAAAGTGTACCGCCGAGAAGTCATTGACTCGCTGATTATCTATGGAGAAATGCACCGATATATCCCGGTTTTGGCCAAGTGGGAAGGGTTTTCTCGCGTCGGAGAGAAGGTGGTTCAGCATCATGCCCGTAAGTATGGCAAGACTAAATTCGGGTTATCCCGCTTCCTGAATGGCTTTCTGGATTTGATTACGCTGCTGTTCATTCATGTGTATTTTCAACGTCCGATGCACTTTTTTGGATCCGTAGGCGTTGGATTCCTGGCAGCTGGAACCGTCATTACCGGGTATTTGGTGGTTATGCGAATCTTTTTTGAACAGTATTTATCGAATCGTCCACTATTGCTGTTCGGCATTCTGTTGTTGGTACTTGGACTCCAATTCTTTTCGGTTGGATTCCTTGGTGAAATGATGAATAAAGCCCGGGCCAGAGAACGAAACGTGAACATTCGGGAGATGATATAGCCCATGAGTCAGATAGCTTACGATCCGGTGAAGGATTCCTTTGCCGCGTTTATCCGAAAAAATCGTCCATTGAGAAGCTTTTTTTATGCACTTCTCGATCTGTTCTTTCTGCGTAGCTGGTTTGTAAGGCGCGCACTCAGAAAATTGTACTCTGATCAATATGGTGATGCTATGATAGCGTTGAAAGGTCTTCGGATTCTGGATGCGGGATGTGGTTTTGGTCAGTACGATCAATTTATGCTTCGAACATTCAGCAAAATTCGAATTGATGCCATTGATGTCAAGCAAGACTATCTCAACGACTGCAAGCACTATTTCAAAAAAGACATCAAACGTGACCGAATCGACTTTGAGCAAATGGACCTGTTAGATCCTGAGTTCAAGAAACAGTATGACTTGGTGCTTTGTGTGGATGTTATGGAGCATATCCAAGAAGACGTTAAAGTGCTAAAAAACATTTCTGCTGCAATGAAACCGGAGTCCACATTTATCATGCATTCACCCTCGCACTATGCCGAGGATGATGCTGGCGGGGATGATAGTTTTGTAGGAGAACACGCACGGCCAGGTTATAGTAAAGAGGAAATTTCCGTCAAACTTCGGGAAGCCGGACTTGAGCCCGTTGAGCTCAAATATACTTATGGATGGGCGGGACACACAGCGTGGGTAATACTTATCAAGTGGCCGATGCTATGGATCAACAAAATCGGGAAAATCGCGTTGTTGTTGATGCTACCATGGTATCTGCTAACGTTACTTCCAGGATTACTTTTGATGAGTATCGACATGATCGGGGATCATAGTAAGGGTACGGGGATTCTAGTGGTAGCAAAAAAGCAACAATAAATAGTTTACCGTAAACAAAAAAGCCTTGAAAACATAGTTCCCAAGGCTTTTTTGTTTGTACCGCGTACGGGATTCGAACCCGTGCTAACGCCGTGAAAGGGCGCCGTCCTAGGCCTCTAGACGAACGCGGCATGAATGAATACACAAAATGGGGAGCCTGATGGGGCTTGAACCCACGACCTCCAGGGCCACAACCTGGCACTCTAACCAACTGAGCTACAGGCTCCGTCAACAATAAAAACCTGGTACCGCGTACGGGATTCGAACCCGTGCTAACGCCGTGAAAGGGCGCCGTCCTAGGCCTCTAGACGAACGCGGCATAATACTATACCTACTTATGAGGCGACAGGCGGGTTCGAACCGCCGTACGAGGTTTTGCAGACCTCTGCCTAACCACTCGGCCATGTCGCCATACTACGTACGCCCGACAGGACTCGAACCTGTAACCTACTGCTTAGAAGGCAGTTGCTCTATC
>CAZJZI010000062.1:0-11001 GCA_964550435.1 uncultured Chitinophagales bacterium
AACCGTTCGACCACCGATTTCCAGATTGAAATAGATGAAATCGACCACATGGCCTTCCAGAAATCCGCCATATCCCCCGACATAACCCATAACCATTCGATCGATGAGATTCCCGATTGCCCCACCAATGATCAATCCCATCAGATACATAAAGGGAACTGGTGCATCGTGGATATGCCTGATCACATACCCGATAATCACGAACGTGGCGATCAATGCAAACAAACTTACATAAAAGGTATCAAGGATATCGATACCCAGTGCCATTCCTGGATTCTTGGTGAACAAAAACGACAACCAACCCTCAATAATATCCACATTCTGATATGCAGGAGTGGTTCTTACCTTGAATTTGGTATACTGATCGATGAAAATAACAATCAGAGCCGTAATCGACAGAATCAGGGCTTTCTTTTTGACGGATGCAGTAGTCAAATCAGCGACGTTTTAATTTAGCTTCGATACTGATTTGAGTGTGTGGAACAGCCTCAAGACGTCCTTTGGAAATCTTTTTGCCAGTTACTTTGCACACGCCGTACGTCTTGTTGTCAACACGTACAAGGGCATCGTCCAAATATTTAAGGAACTTCTTCGTGCGGTTAAACAACATATATGTTTTCTCACGCTCCTGAGCATCAGTCCCCGCATCAGCCATATGGTAAGAATATGCGGATTCGTCCGATGCGTTCTCTGTGTTGTCACGCAGAGTTTGTTGAAGAAGATCAAGATCGCGTTCGGAGTCTTCGCGTTTTTTCAGAATAATCTGGCGAAAATACTCCAGCTCTTCATCGTTATAAGGCGAAATACGTTCAGGCTGTTCTTGTTTTACGTTCTTTTCCATAGCCATGCGGTTAATTACTTGGTAGTTCGTTTTATGAAAATCGTCACTTCAGCACCGTCAATGTCCCAGTCTTTGGTATAATCATAGTCGCCTGATGGCGTATAATCCATAGACTCAGCCAGTGTTTCCGTCATTATGTAATCATCCATTGCCTGTACAGCTTCGCTTGTACGGGCATCGGTTTTAAAAGCCACAACAATGCGGTCAGTTACATCAAAATCTGCTTCCTTACGCATATTCTGGATGCGATTGACCACCTCACGCGCGATTCCCTCATTAACGAGTTCATCAGTGAGTTCAGTATCTGCTGCTACCGTCAATCCGTCTTCGGTTTCAACAGACCAACCAGACAGCCCATGACGGACAACCACTATGTCTTCACTCTGTAAATTAATGATTTCCCCGGCATCAAGTGTAACAGTTAATGAGCCTTGTTGCTCAAATTTTGTTATTTCTTCAGATGTCAATGCCTGAATCTTGGCAGATGTCGCCTTCATCAAGCCACCAATTTTCTTACCAAGAACCGGAAAATTAGCTTTTGCACTTTTATGAACAATACCTGAGTCGTCTTTTACATACTCGATAGCCTTCACGTTCACTTCATCGAGAATAATACTTTTGACCGACTCAATAGCAGATTTGTCTTTGGTACTGCTGACCGGCAAAATAATTCTGCTCAAAGGCTGACGAACATTGATGTTCTCTTTATTTCGGATGCGAAGCACGATCGAACTGATCTTGCGTGCCATCTCCATACGATACTCAAGCTGCTTGTCAATCGCAGTTTCTTCAACAGTCGGATAAAACGAAATATGTACCGATAGTTCGTCTTTACCAGTGACTTCATTCAGACGTTGATACAACCATTCACCCATAAACGGGGCTACCGGACTAATCAACTTGGCAACATTCATTAAACATTCAAATAATGTCTGATAGGCTGAAGTCTTGTCTAATGTTTTTCCTTCTTTCCAGAAGCGGCGTCGGCTTCGGCGTACATACCAGTTACTTAGTTCCTCAACAAATTGTTCTACTTCACGACAGGCTCTGGTAACATCATAGTCTTCGAGATACTGATCCACCATCTTGATGGTGCTGAACTGACGGGAGATAATCCATCGGTCCATTTCAGTTCGTTCTGAATACGGTACCTGTGCTCCTGAATACTTGAACTTGTCGATGTTGGCGTACATCGCAAAGAAACTGTATGTGTTCAGAATAGTATTGAAAAGCTTACGCTGTGTCTCCTTGAGACCTTCTTCGTTGAATTTCAGATTTTCCCACGGAGCAGAATTACTCATCATGTACCAGCGTGTGCTGTCTGCCCCGTAATCCTGAAGAATTCTGAACGGATCTACTGTGTTACCTTTTGACTTACTCATTTTCTCGCCTTTGGCGTCGAGTACGAGTCCGTTTGATACTACATTTTTAAACGCTGGCTTGTCAAATAGCATGGTTCCAAGCGCGTGTAAGGTGTAGAACCATCCACGGGTCTGGTCAACTCCTTCGGCAATAAAATCAGCCGGAAAGTTGGTATCAAATACTTTTTTCTGCTCGAATGGATAGTGCCACTGCGCAAATGGCATGGCTCCGGAGTCAAACCAAACATCTAACAGATCCGGAATGCGTCGCATGGTTCCGCCATCGGCTGCTTTCCATGTAATCTGATCGATTACAGGTCTGTGCAAGTCGATTTCCGCGTCTTTTGGCAAGCCGGCTTTCTTTTTTAGCTCATCCACGCTGCCGATGACGATCATTTCATCCGGATTGCTGTCGTTTACCCAAATTGGAATCGGTGTTCCCCAGAAGCGTTGTCGGGAAATGGCCCAGTCTACGTTGTTCTCCAGCCAGGTTCCAAAACGTCCGGTGCCGGTACTTGCAGGCTTCCAGTTGATGGTCTTGTTGAGTTCAACCATACGATCACGTACCGCAGTTGTACGAATAAACCAGCTTTCAACAGGATACGACATCAGCGGCGTACCTTTGCGCCAGTCATGCGGATAGTTGTGCAAATAGGTCTGCTGATGGTACAGTATGCCTCGCTGTTTGAGGTTACGAATCACCTCTTTATCGGCATCTTTGAACCAAAGCCCGGCGAATTCGGTAATGGAATCATCGAAGCATCCGTCGCGATCGATCGGATTGAACATCGGTACACCTTCACGGACCGAAGTATCGTAGTCATCAGCACCATAAGCCGGAGCAGCATGTACAATTCCGGTACCATCTTCGGTAGTCACGAAATCAGCCGCTACTACTTTCCAGGCTTGTGATTTATCGAATTTTTGGAGCGCGTAATCAAAGATCGGCTTGTATGTTTTTCCCACAAGATCAGAGCCTTTAACACGTTTGATTATCTCGTATTCTTCCTTGATCACGGCTCCTAAAAGATCCTCAGCAAGTATGTAATGCGTCGGTTCTGGCGCATCTTTGATGCGTATAAGCACATAATTGATGGTGTTGCTCACAACCAACAACATGTTGGAAATCAGCGTCCATGGAGTGGTCGTCCAGGCCAGGAAATAGGTATCTTCGGCTTCATCCAACTGAAATTTGACATAAACAGATGGATCCTGGACCTCTTTGTATCCAAGGCTTACTTCGTGTGAGCTCAGAACAGTGCTGCTACCCGGCGAATACCACTGGATTTTATATCCTTTGTAGAGCAGATCTTTGCGATAAAGCTCCGAAATCGCCCACCAGACCGACTCGATGTAGTCGTTTTCAAAGGTTACATACGGATTCTTGAGATCGACCCAGTATCCCATTCGGTTTGTGAGATCATCCCACAAGTTTTTGTATCGAAGTACACTCTCACGGCACCGTGCATTGTATTCTGCGAGTCCAAATTTTTCGACTTCTGCACGTCCTTTAAGCCCTAATTCCTTCTCAACCTCTATTTCGACCGGCAGACCGTGGGTGTCCCAACCAGCCTTGCGCATAACCTTGAAACCCTTCATGGTTTTATATCGGCAGAACAAGTCTTTGACCGTACGGGCCATGACGTGGTGAATGCCAGGCTTGCCGTTCGCAGTGGGCGGTCCTTCGTAGAAAGTGAAGGGAATTCCGTCCTCACGCGTTGCAACACTCTTGTCAAACACTCCGTTCTTTTGCCACCACGCCAGTATCTCTAATTCGAGTTTGGCGTAATCGACTTGCTTAGCTTCCTGAAACCTTTTCTCCATAAAGGATTGAGTTTTTATAAATTTCTAAAGACACCAAATATACAACTTTTTTGCGAAATCTTATTTAAGCTAAATCACAGTTTAATTTGGTCGCAAAAGATACTAAACTGCATGTTCGTTCGTGTTTAAATGAAATTCAACTGATCAGATAGCTTATGTTTGTGTCAAATTTACCTTTTTATCGTCGGTTATCGTCGCTTTTTCTCGTAAGCTCGTTGGTTATCGTAACTAGTTGTTCGATGGGACCGAGCAAAGAGCGAATGTCGTATGAAATTGACGAACTTGAAGCTGAGTTAACAGAGCTATATAATCAAACTGGCCGCTCTGAGGCAACCATTGCAACTAGCACACAACTGCGCGATCAGTACATCCACTACGCCGACACCTGGAAATCTGACTCACTTGCGGCTGAATTTCTGTTTCAGGCTGCCATGATCGATGCCGACATCCGTGAGGATGTAACCAACGGACTCCAATACCTGGAACGAATTGTCATAGAGTATCCCGACCATCCTATTCACTCAAAAACCTTGTTCCTGATTGGATTCACATATGCTGAACAACTTAGACGGTTCGACAAAGCACGCGAAGCGTACGAGAAATATCTTGAGTTGTATCCCGATGGAGAAATGGCAAGCTCAGTACGTATCGAACTCGATAATCTGGGATTAACACCCTCTTTTTTGCCGGATGCCAACACCACTTCAACTGTACAGCCTTTAGACTGACATCCGGATGGGTTTAACCTTCATCCACAGCTAAAAAATTGCTATCTTACGGGACTGTACTGCGTTTTTTCACGCTAATTTTCCAACTTACGTTCAGCTCGTAAATCAATTATATCATGAGTAATTCTGTCAGAGTACGTTTCGCCCCATCACCAACCGGAATGCTACACATCGGTGGCTTGCGTACCGCCCTGTACAACTATTTATTTGCCAAGCACCATAACGGTACATTTATCCTGCGTATCGAAGATACCGACCAGAACCGATATGTCGAAGGTGCCGAAGACGACATTAAAACTTCTCTGAAGTGGGCTGGGATGCAATATGATGAAGGTCCCGACGCGGCTGGTGATTGCGGCCCATACCGCCAAAGCGAACGATCCGAGCTGTACAAGAAATACGCCCAGGAACTCATCGACAACGATTACGCGTACTATGCGTTCGATACTACCGAAGAGATCGAACAAATGCGTGATAGACTCCAAAAATCAGGTAATCCATCTCCTAAATACGATTCCATTACGCGCATGTCGATGAAAAACAGCCTAACTCTTCCTAAGGATGAAGTTGAGCGTCGATTGGCTGCCGGCGAGGAGCATGTGGTTCGTCTGAAGGTGCCCCGTCGTGAGACCATTAAGTTCGAAGATATCATTCGTGGCGTAGTCAGTTTCAATAGCGCAGGACTCGACGATCAGGTTTTGATCAAGTCCGACGGACTTCCAACGTACCACCTGGCTAATGTGGTCGACGACCACACAATGTCGATCACCCATGTTATTCGTGGTGAAGAATGGCTGAGTAGCGCTCCAAAACATATTTTATTGTATCAGTATCTGGGCTGGGAACCTCCTCAAATGGCTCACTTGCCATTGATTATGAGTCCGGCCGGAGGAAAACTCTCAAAACGAAATGCCGAAGAACTCGGAATTCCGGTCAACGTTCGCGACTACATCAAAGGACATTACGAGCCGGACGCACTGGTAAATTTCCTGGCATTTTTGGGATGGAGTCCAGGTGACGACCGCGAGATTTTGTCGATGCAGGATCTGATTACCGAATTCGACTTGAACCGAGTGAGCAAAGCCGGAGCCGTATTTAACATGCAAAAACTGATGTGGTACAATGAGCAGTATTTGCGTTCACGCCCAAACGAAGATATCCTCCCTCAATTCAAGCAATTCTTGACCGAAGCGAATCTAACTGCCCCTTCTGATTCTTACATGATAAAAGTTATCGAGCTCATGAAAGAGCGGGTTTCAAACGTAACCGAACTTCTTACGTTAGGTCGTTATTATTTCGAAGCACCTTCAGAATATGACGAAAAATCTGTAGCTAAAGCCTGGAAAGGCGAAGCAGCTGAACTTGTTACTCTGTATCGTGATGCCATCTACTCAGATACTGACTATTCGGCAGCCTCACTGAAAGTCATCCTTTCTGAGATGGTTGAATCCCGCGGACTCGGATTCGGCAAACTCATGCTTCCTGTTCGACTTGCAGTAACAGGGATGGGATTCGGTCCCGATTTGTTTGAAACACTCGAGCTTCTCGGCAAAGATGAAGTAAACAGTAGGTTGAATGCTGCCTTGGAGAAGTTGTCATAATCCTTGTTGATTTTACAAGGATTTGATTAACTTCGGTTTTTAAATTAAACCAATCCAAGGATGTATGTCTGTTCAGAAGTATAGAACACACCTGCTGTTAGTCCTCGTCGTGTTAATCGGGTGGTTTGCGCAGGACACTCTGTTAACCGACTCAACGGTAGTTTTACAAGATTCAGTTTCAAACACAGTCGTTGTTGACGAATCTGCTGAAACCGTTTCGGAAGAACCAATGGTCTCCGAAGAAGAGTCTAAACCCGACTGGACCAGTATATTACCTCCAATTCTTGCCATTGCAATAGCACTTTTACTCAAACAAGTACTCATTTCGCTGTTTCTGGGTGTTTGGCTGGGTGCATGGTTAGTTACCGGCGGATCCTTGGGCGGCATATTCACTGGATTCTTCGACACTATTTCGGTGTACATCGTACCTGGAATCGCTGATCCGGATCGAGTGAGTATCATTGTTTTTACGCTACTCATTGGCGGAATGGTGGGTATCATTTCAGCTAACGGAGGCATTCGGGGCATTATCAAAGTCCTGATGAGATTTGTGAAAACCCGTATCCAGGGACAGATTGTAACCTCACTCCTCGGATTTCTTGTGTTTTTCGACGATTACGCCAATACCATGATAGTCGGAAACACCATGCGTCCGCTGACCGATAAACTCACCATTACGCGGGCAAAATTGGCCTATCTGGTCGACTCAACAGCGGCTCCAGTCGCCACTATTGCATTGGTTTCCACCTGGATTGGCGCTATGGTTGGATACATTGCAACTGCCGAAGCAAATATGCCAAACTATACTGAAGCTGCCTATCTGGTGTTTGTCAACTCACTACCTTACAACTTTTATGCATTTTTCGCGATAGCTTTTGTCCTGATGATTGCGGGATCTGGTCGTGATTTCGGACCTATGCTCACATCCAGGATGAATCTACTTCGTGCAAAAACCGATCCGGAGTATGATACCTACAAGATTTATCACAAGGATGTGTCTGAAAAAGTGGAGAAAGTTGAAACCGAGTCCAGTTGGTTGAACGCGGCAATTCCAATTGCAGTTTTGATTATCTCCACGATTTCTGGTCTCTTCATAACGGGATCTGGAAGTACCATACAGGATATCATTGGTTCTGCTGATTCCTACAAATCTCTGGTCTGGGGAGGTCTTTTAGCGATGGCAACTGCTGGCGTGATGACCATAGTCCAACGACTACTCAGTCATGAAGAGATGCTCAAAGGCATGCTAAAAGGAATGCATGTCATGTTCGATGGACTTATGATTTTGGTGATGGCCTGGGCATTGAGTGATGTGACCGTTGCGTTGGGTACAGCCGATTATCTCGTGAGTGTATTTGATGGTGTGCTGAATCCATATTGGGTTCCAGTTATCATCTTTGTTATATCGGCAGGAACTAGTTTTGCAACAGGGTCCAGTTGGGGTACGATGGGAATCCTGATGCCGATTTCAGTTCCATTAGTCTGGAACCTGGGAATCACTGCCGGATTACCTCCCGAAGTCGCTAATGAATTGATCTATGCCAGCGTCAGTGCAGTTTTGGCCGGTTCAGTATGGGGTGACCACTGCTCTCCTATCTCAGACACTACAATTCTAAGTTCGATTGCTTCACAGTGCGACCATATCGAACACGTTCGTACTCAGTTACCTTATGCACTCGTCGTTGGAATTGTGAGTATTTTAGCAATTATTTCATCAACGGTATTAGACATATCGCCATGGATAATTTATCCGATCGGTATCGCAATACTTGTTGGGGTTCTATTTAAATTCGGGCGATTTGCCAGTCTTGAAGATTCAAAAGATCCCCAAAAAGACATGGCTGGTTAAACATCATATTCAAAAACACTGATTAGGGTAAAAAATTAACTTTATGGGATTCCGATCATTTTTGGCACGGCCGTTTGCTCGCTACATCGCGTCAAAAGTGAAAAAGATGCAGGAAAATGCTGTGTCTGACCAAATGGCGATTTTTAAGAAAATTGTCTCAACCGCAGGGAGTACAGCATTCGGAAAAGACCATAAGTTTGGGTCGATCAGAAATTATGATGATTTCAAAGCATCGGTACCTGTTCGAGACTATGAAGGACTAAAATCCTATTTTGATCGGATTGTGGCAGGTGAATCGGACGTACTTTGGCCAGGAAGACCACGATTTTTTGCCAAAACATCGGGTACTACATCCGGAGTAAAATATATTCCTTTGACCCAAGACAGCCTTCCAAATCACTTTGGTACCGCACGCGACGCTTCGTTCAATTACGTCTACAAAACGGGTGATCTTAGCTTTATGGATGGCAAGATTATCTTTTTGTCCGGTAGCCCCGTTATGGATGACACTAACGGCATTCCAACTGGTCGGTTATCTGGTATTTCGAACCTGTTGGTGCCCGCTTGGCTGAAAACCAATCAAATGCCCACATTTAAGACAAATTGCATCGAAGATTGGGAGCCGAAAGTTGCAAAAATTGTTGATGAAACGCTGCTCGAAGACATGCGAATGATATCTGGTATTCCACCCTGGGTACAGATGTATTTCGAAAAATTGCTTGAGAAAAGCGGGAAATCCAGTGTCTCTGAAATTTTCCCGAATTTCAATCTATTTATCTATGGCGGAGTGAATTACGAGCCCTATCGGGCAAAAATCGAGCGTTTGATCGGCAAACGGGTCCATGCTCTTGAACTTTATCCCGCTTCAGAGGGATTCATCGCATTTCAGAGTGATCCCGATGACCCATCGCTACTCTTGAATACAAACTCTGGAATTTTCTTTGAGTTCATTCCAGCTTCAGAATACTTCGATGAGAATCCGACTCGCTTAACACTCGATCAGGTACAAACTGGTGTTTCTTACGCTTTGATTATCAACAGCAATGCCGGACTATGGGGATACTCCATCGGTGACACGGTAGAGTTTACGTCTTTGAATCCATATAAAATCCGGGTATCCGGACGCATAAAACACTATATATCTGCTTTCGGAGAACACGTTATTGGCAAAGAAGTGGATGATGCAATGCTTGAAGTAAGCAGAGCAATGGATGTGAATATAACAGAATATACCGTGGCTCCCCAGGTGAATCCGGAATCCGGTTTACCTTACCACGAGTGGCTGGTCGAATTCGACCAACTGCCGGATGACTTAGATGCATTTGCTATGACACTCGACAAATCCATGTGCCGGCAGAACATATACTACAACGACCTTATAAAGGGACAAATACTTCGTCCGCTGGTCCTCACACCTCTCAAATCCGGCGCTTTCATAGAATACATGAGATCAGAAGGCAAATTGGGTGGACAAAACAAAGTGCCTCGCCTTTCCAACGATCGAAAAATTGCGGATAGGCTTGCGTAGCAAGCGGATGGGCTTACTTCATAAGCGGAGGGGATTGCTTACCAATCGGTGGGGCTACGCGGTGGGGTTTGCTTCGCAAGCGGATGAGTTGTGCTTCACTCTGGAGAGTACAGCTTCGCTGTGGAGAGCGGAATAGCCAAACTAGTTGGCTGTTTACAGTTTTCCGTTTACTGTTTACGACCGGCGCAGCCGGTTATCCGGGAATAAAAAACGCGACCCCCTTTCGGAAGCCGCGTTCATTAAAAGCTGATAACCAGGTTATCAGTCCACGTTCCAGTCGAAGTATTAGTTACGACGTGGGGTGAACGGATATGGGTTGATTGGAGTAGACTCTGCACGACGGTCTGCACGACAGCCTTTTCCGTTGGTGTCCATCATTACACATGGATTTGGAGCCTTACCACGACCGTTAACTTCAATACGGTCTTCAGAGATGCCGTTGTCTACGTAGAAGCTACGAACTGCATTCGCACGACGTACAGAAAGACGCAGGTTGTACTGGTCACCACCAATGTGGTCAGTGTATGCATCCACACGGATCTTGAAGTTAGGAGCATTACGCAACATTTCAACGTTACCGGCAAGTATTGTCGCAGCAGCTGCATCAACATTTGATCGGTCGAAATCGAAGTTTACAGTTGCAAGTTCCTGAATGAAAGCCGGATCGCTGGCATCGTTAGGATCAGTTCCCATTTCGATTTCCTGACCATCAGTGAATCCGTCACCGTCAGTATCCGGGTTATTTGGATTGGTGTTGTGAGTGTTAACTTCATCATAGTCAGAAAGACCATCACCATCAGAGTCGGTGCTCAATGGATTGGTTCTGTAACGGTTGATTTCGTCACCATCAGACAAACCATCGCCATCTGAATCTGGGTTCTTTGGATCGGTTCCGTGTGTCAGAACTTCAGCTCCGTCGTTCAAACCATCACCGTCAGTATCTGGATTGTTAGGATCTGTCTCATGCTCCATAAGTTCAGCATAATCACCAAGACCATCGTCATCGGTGTCTGCGCTCAATGGATTGGTGTTGTGAACAAACATCTCATCATAATCAGATAATCTGTCACCGTCAGAGTCACGTGCTCGGAGCTGTTCTTCACTCAATGAGCGAAGAAACTCGATTGTCAATGGATCCGGATCAACAATCTCCTTAGGGGAGCAACCGGTTGCCAGAAGCAGTGCAACAACTGCCATTGCAGCAAGATTTTTAAAATGTAGTTTCATGTGGGGTCCTTTAGATTCTTCTTTTTAGTCGGTATTGGTGTG
>CAZJZI010000063.1:0-10757 GCA_964550435.1 uncultured Chitinophagales bacterium
CTGCAGGTGTTAATTTGGATTATTTCCAGGCTGCATTCACCCGTAGTGGAGAACTCCGGTTTGGTGCGAAGTTCATTCACTCGAAGGAAGTAATCCGGGCGGCGGTTATTGGCCTGCATCAACTGAAATGCTTCGCGTTCACCGAAACGGGCAACATAACGTTCCACCATCCATTCCGGATGTGAGAATGTAACGGCCACCAATTTAGTACGGTCTTTCATGGCAGGCTTAGGCAGTTGAGCCATTTCACGCTGGACACGACGCAGTATCGCGTTTGCCATGTCACCCGAACGAGAGCTGATTTTAGTTTTAGCAATCTCGACAGGTTCGTTAATTGCTGCATGATCTGGAGTTCCATCCATGAACAGAAGGTCGTACATACCCAATCGAAGAATATTTTTAAACATGAATTCGAGTTCATCGACCGGAACCGAGCTAAACTCACCGATCAAAAAATCCAGATAGGAACGTCGGCGTAAGATTCCCTGAACATATTCGTTTGCCTGATTACGTTCGCGGCCATCGAGTTCGTCGAAAATAGCTGTATCCAGAAAATTATCCTGGTCGAAATGAGTCAGTACCTGTACGGCGGCGAATCGGGCTGTTAATTGAGTATCCAAAGTATTCAGAACTATTTTTGGTTAATAAAGCTATTTGTCAGGCGTAAATTCCATTCTACAACGCATGTAAATAGCACATTCTTATTGAATCAGGAAAAATACACAAAACAGAGCACTGATTACAGTCTATTTTCTTGAAATTTCGTTCTCTTCATTGAATTCCAGCTTTGCTTTTAGGCTGAATTATGGCTAAATTTCTAGACTGTATCGAATAGTATTATTTAGCTTTTACTATCAGCTAACCATTTGACATCATTCATAAAATACGTACCTAATGAATAAAGGAACCGTAGCTCAAGTAATCGGACCAGTAGTTGACGTTGATTTTTCTGAAGGTGAACTACCAGAGATCCTGAACTCACTGTATATCAAATTCGAAGACGGTCGCAAGTTAGTGCTTGAAGTTGCACAACATCTCGGTGAAAACCGTGTGCGTACCATCGCAATGGACTCGACCGATGGTTTGGTCCGTGATATGGAAGTTATTGATACCGGTAACACAATTGCCATGCCAATAGGTGAGGACATTCGTGGACGCCTGTTCAATGTTGTCGGTGAAGCCATCGACGGTATTACTGCTCCAAAGGGCGAGCGTTCTTATCCAATTCACCGACCCGCACCTGATTTTAAAGACCTGTCACCAGCTACAGAAATGCTTGAAACGGGAATCAAGGTCGTTGATCTTTTGTGCCCATACGCAAAGGGTGGGAAAATTGGACTTTTCGGTGGTGCCGGAGTAGGTAAAACAGTACTTATTCAGGAATTGATCAACAACATTGCCAAAGAACACGGTGGACTTTCGGTTTTTGCCGGAGTTGGCGAGCGTACCCGTGAAGGTAACGACCTTCTGCGTGAGTTTATTGAATCAGGTGTTATCGACTATGGTGACAAGTTCAAAGAACACCTTGAGAAAACAGGTGACTGGGACATCAGCCTTGTTGATGAAGAAGCACTGAAAAAATCTCAGGCAACATTGGTATTTGGTCAGATGAACGAGCCACCTGGAGCACGTGCCCGAGTGGCACTTTCTGGACTGACTGTTGCTGAATACTTCCGCGATGAAGTATCACGCGATATCCTACTGTTCGTCGACAACATCTTTCGCTTTACCCAGGCTGGATCTGAAGTATCTGCCCTTCTTGGACGTATGCCATCGGCTGTAGGTTACCAACCAACACTTGCCTCTGAAATGGGTGACTTGCAAGAGCGCATCACTTCTACAAAGAATGGATCTATTACTTCTGTACAGGCGATTTATGTTCCTGCCGATGACTTGACTGACCCAGCTCCTGCAACCACATTCTCTCACTTGGATGCTACCACAGTACTATCACGTCAAATCGCGTCCTTGGGTATCTATCCAGCGGTAGATCCTTTGGATTCAAGTTCAAGAATTCTTGATCCATTGGTTCTTGGTAACTCACATTATGACACTGCCCAAGCAGTTAAACAGTTGCTTCAGCGTTATAAAGACCTTCAGGATATTATCGCTATTCTTGGTATGGATGAACTTTCTGATGAAGATAAACTGACTGTATCACGCGCACGTCGTGTACAGCGTTTCCTCTCACAACCGTTCCACGTTGCCGAGCAGTTTACTGGATTCCCTGGAAAGTATGTCAAGATTGACGATACAATCAAAGGATTCAATATGATTGTAAATGGTGAACTCGATCATCTTCCAGAAAACGCATTCTACATGGTAGGAACCATTGAAGAAGCGATTGAAAAAGGTGAAAAACTCTTACAAGAAGCATAATTTTTGCGGATGAAACCTTTTGAAGTGAAAATCCTGGAACCGGAAGGTCCTGTTTTTAACGGGTCCGTTACGGGGATTAAATTACCTGGCACTGAGGGTAACTTTGAGGTGTTACATAATCATGCCAGTTTGATGAGCGCTCTGGAAGTTGGTATAATTACCATCAAAAATGATTCAAGTGTTAATGAATATTCGATATCTAATGGATTCGTCGAAGTTCACAACAATCTGGTAACAGTTATTGTAGAATCAGCTGAACACAAGAATGACATTGACTTGGATCGTGCACTTGCAGCTAAGAAGCGCGCTGAGGAGCGTTTGGCTGTAGCTCGTGAGACCAAAGTAGATGTAGCTCGTGCCGAAGCATCATTAAAAAGAGCTATCAATCGAATCAAATTGGTACAGAACTAACTAAACGGTTCTGCTTATTATTGAAATGCAATAACGCCAGTTGGTCTTGTTCCAGCTGGCGTTATTTTTGATTTAGATAAGGGATAAGGGATAACGTGGTTCTCTTGTCACTTTTCCCTTATTCCTGCTCTAAAATCACAAAGAGAACAACTACCAACCCGTGCGGCGCGGATTTCGCTGATTACCCTGTTCTATGTTTAGTTCAGCTTCCAGGGGGTCAGGTATGTAACCAGCCGGTTGTTCAAATCCATCAAAGCTCCAGTTATTCCGATTGGTTCGGATATTCTCTAAAATGAAATTGGCTACAATAGGAAGCGCTGTCCTGGCACCTTGACCGATGACGGTGTTTTGTGGGAAGCGAATTCTACGATCTTCCCCACCAACCCAGGATCCCATTACCACATGGGGCATTACACCAATAAACCAATTGTCAGCTGAATTCTGAGTAGTACCTGTTTTACCACCCACATCCTGCGTTACTCCCATGCCACGTAGTCTGACACCAGTTCCAATACCCCAATCACCACCACGAACTACTCCACGCATCATATCAATCATGATGTATGCTGTTTCAGGACTAATGACCTCTCGGCGTTCCTGAGGGAAGTAGTCGACCAATATATTTCCAGATTTATCTTCAATTCGTGTAATTGCTATAGGCTCGATGTATACTCCCATATTTGCAAAAGTGGCATACGCACTGGTCATTTCTAGTAAGGTAACGTCGGCTGTACCTAACGCGATGGACGGTAGGTTATGGAGTTCTGACCTGTTGACTCCCATATTCCGTGCCATGTCAGATATCTTCTTTCCTGCCGGTTCAAGATCTTCGAGTCGATTGGTTCCGGGTGCACCAGCAAGTTCTGGAAGCAATCGAACGGTTACATTGTTTAAACTACGTGCAAATCCTTCTCTCATAGTAACCATTTCCGGCCCAGAAATGGTGGTTTGGTCTTTAGGCTCCCATACTTGTCCGCCACGACCTACAAAACTAACCGGATATCTAGAGAATTTATGATACGGCTTATACCCATTGTCGATAGCAACCGCGTAAGCAAATGGCTTGAAAGTTGAGCCAGCCTGACGTTTTGACATGAAAACGTGGTCATATTGAAACTTACTGTAGTCAGTTCCTCCTACCCATGCCAGTACATGTCCGTTTCTTGGGTCAATTGCAACAAAACTACCTTCCAATCGAGTTCTAGTACGTTTGACTTCATCTATAAACTCTTCGTCTTGCTTTAGCTTAGCCAAGGCCTCTTCACGAGTGTTTCCATTTGCAACTTCAGTGGCATATTCCTGGGTTTCTGCAATAAATGAATCTAGAAATCCAGGATATAAACGCCACAGACGGTCCATATACTCACCATTTGGACTGGTCCATTCTCTTTGGAAAATCCTTTGTAAACTGTCAATCTGGGCAGAGACTACTTTTTCAGCAATTCGCTGCATTCCAGCATCAATTGTTGTATAGATTACCAAACCATCGCGATACAGGTCGTAACCATTATCTTCTGCCCAATCCTGAACCTGGAGTCGAATGTATTCTCCAAAATATCTACTTGTACGTCTAGCGGTAAAAGGTGGATTATAATTTAAAACTATTTCCTGTTCTAGGTTGGCTTGAAATTCTTTGGTAGTGATGAAACCACGACGTTCCATTTGTGAGAGTACGATATTCCTACGTCTCGTCGATCGTTCTTTATTTGTACGCGGGTTGTATGCTGTTACGGCATTCAGTGAACCGATCAACGTTGCAGCTTCGTTGATATTCAGGTCCTTAGCTGTTTTTCCATAATGTGTAAATGCAGCAGCTTCAATACCAAATGAGCTGTTTGAATACTCTACCGTATTCAGATACATCTCCAGAATTTCTCTTTTGGTGTAGTTTCGTTCAATCTGAATGGCGGTTATCATCTCCCGAAGTTTTCGGGTTACCGTAACCTGACGACCAATTTTTCTGTACAGGTTTCGGGCTAGCTGTTGTGTTATCGTGGACCCACCCTGCATATTACCCTGAAGCAGGTGATAGGGGATTGCTGCTGTTCTGATTACATCAATGCCCCAGTGTTCATAAAAACGATGGTCCTCCACAGCAATGAGTGCATCAATTACGTGTGGAGAGATATCGGCATACGCCACATAAGTCCGATTTTCAGTAAAGTATTTATCAAGAACTTCACCGTCTCTACTCATTACGAATGATGCGACATCAGTTTTCGGGTTTTCCAGTTCTTCAATAGATGGTAAACCAGTCATCAGATACAAAATGAATCCCAATATACTTGCCAACACAACACCAGCAAAAATGCTAACGTATTTACTAGGAATCCTAGGCATATCAGATCCTTTTTTCACTACTCTTGGAGGTTTTTTCCCACCACCCGAAGCCCCGGATTTTTTTTCAGAAAGTTTTTTACGTCTGAATTCGCGATCGGTCAGATATCTATCTAAATCGTTGTTGTCGTAATTGTCTGCCATTATGTTTCTAAATTCCCTGATTTAAAAGGGATACACATTTGAGTCTGGTTGTCCCATCTAACGAGTTCGAACCTGTTATTAGTATATAAAATCATGGTTCGGTCCCGATAAAAACACCCACTATTAAGGTACAGTTTATTACTGAATTTCTGGAATCTTGGATTGTGATGATGTGCCGTAATCACTACATCGAATGATTTGTACTGGAGCATTTTAAGTGCCCAATCATCGATTCTTTTGGTTGTTCGGGCATTATCGGCATCGAAACGTCTATTGAACCTTGAAAACCACTTCATAATCCAATTTCCGGTGGGTAAATCTGTAAGTAATTTATACACATTTATAAAATATGAATTTCGAAGAATACGGTGCATCAACGGACGTGGAAATCCAAAGTCTGGGTTTTTTAGCCCATCACCATGAGCAATAAGTACCCTATCAGTACCCAATACTGTGACATAAGCTTCATGCTCTACAAGGCAACCGTTTTTACTCAGGTACCCGTCGTCCCAATTGTCGTGGTTGCCTGTTATAAATACAGGCGATTTTTGTGTCGCTTGAAAATAGCTATTTAGGATCTTGGTTCCTTCTTCGACAACAGGAGGAATCATTCCATGATATTCCATATAGTAGTCAAAAAGGTCTCCGTTTACGATGATGCCCAATTTATTAACAATTGCAAAATTGATAACATCGGCGAATTCTTCCATCAACTCTAAATTCTTCTCATCATCGAAACCGCCCAAGTGGACGTCACTAATGATCAACCAAGAGCCTGATGGATTACTTTCTTGACCCATACACCTATTTTTTTCGTGAAATCACAAAATGGAGCAGGTCGTCGAGGTTGTTTCTGTCGTCTGATTCAGGGAATGTCTGTAAATTTTGGATAGCTTTTGAAGCGTATAAAGCCATTTGTTCAGTTGCATAGTTTACGCCACCCTTTTTGTGAACAAATCGGATTATTTCATCAATTTCGGACTGGGTTTTGTTATGTTTACGATACAAACTACGGTATTTTCGACGCTCCATGAATGAAGCCTGAGATAATGCGTAGATCACCGGCAAGGTCATTTTACGCTCGATGATATCGTTGGCCGTAGTTTTTCCGGCATTATCGGTTCCAAAATCGAACAAATCATCCCTGATCTGAAACGCAATGCCTATGTTTAATCCAAAATTCCGCATTGCCTCACGTTCTTTCGATTCACAATCGGTGCTTATTGCACCACATTCACAGCATGCAGAAATCAAACTTGCGGTTTTCTCTGAAATGACCTTGAAATACCTGTCCTCGGTCATGTTCTGAAGTTTACTAGCCTTGAGCTGACGGAGTTCACCTTCACTCATACGCTTCACCGCAATTGACAGGACTTTTAAGAGTTCGAATTCGTCGTTATCAAGGGCAACCAATAAGCCCTTTGCAAGAAGGTAATCACCGAGCAACACACTGGCTTTGTTCTTCCAGATTTTGTTGATACTCATGAATCCACGTCTTTCGTCTGCCTCATCTACAACGTCATCATGAATAAGCGTAGCAGAGTGTAGCAATTCGATCATTGTTGCAGCCACATACGTTCGTTCATTTACTTTTCCACACAGTCTTGCGGATAGAAAAACAAGTGCAGGTCGTAGTTCTTTGCCTTTAGTCTTTAATAAATATTTGACAATCTGATCCAGTAAAAAAACTTCCGACTTCACAGATTTGCGAAAAAAAGTTCGAAACTGGCTCAAATTATCGGCGATGGGGCGTTGAATATCAGAAAGATTTACTTTTCTGACCCTCAAAGCTTTCTCAGAAATAGTATTTACGGGGTCGTGCACCGACATTTTTGATTTTTTAAAAAATTAATACCGTTTAAGCTGAATTATGCAGATTTTATGGGTTGTCTGAACGGCATCAAAGCACCGATAAAATGTTGTGCTAAAGTTCAGAAATCTATCATTAAAAACATAACACAGAAAACATTGAAAACGATCAAAAGAATCGGAGTTTTCACCAGCGGTGGAGACTCACCAGGGATGAATGCTGCTGTCAGGGCCGTAGTTAGGACCGCCCGGGCTAATGATATAGAAGTTGTTGGAATCCGATATGGATATCAAGGGATGATCAAGGGCGATTTTGTAGATATGGACAGTACCTCTGTATCGAATATCATTCAACAGGGTGGAACCATACTAAAATCTGCAAGATCAGATGAATTCAGGACCAAAGAAGGAAGAGAAAAGGCAATTGCGAATGTTCGTAACTACGGAATCGATGCATTAGTAGCAATTGGCGGAGACGGTACGTTTCAGGGAGCTACCAAGTTTAACGAAGAATTCGGAATACCGGTGGTTGGAGTTCCAGGTACCATTGATAACGACCTTGCCGGAACCGATGAAACAATTGGATATGATACTGCTCTGAATACCGCTATGGAGGCTATTGATAAGATTCGTGACACAGCCGATGCCCATGAACGTTTATTTTTAGTCGAAGTTATGGGTCGTGAAGCAGGATTTATTGCTTTGGAAACAGGTATAGCTGGTGGAGCAGAACTAATTTTGCTACCGGAAACGCTTACTGAAATCGGGGATATAAAAGCATCTTTGAACGAAGTATTCCGTGCGCAGCGACGAAGCAGTCTGGTGGTAGTTGCAGAAGGTGATGAAACTGGTGGTGCCTACAAACTGAGTGAAAATCTGAAAGAAGATTTTGGCAAATACGAAATGCGAGTGTGTATCCTTGGACACATTCAGCGTGGTGGATCACCAACCGCCCGTGACCGTGTTTTAGCCAGTAGATTGGGGTCCGCTGCAGTACAGACACTAATTGAAGGACATTTAAATGCGATGGTTGGTGTTGTGAATAACGAGATCAAAGTTACTCCAATGAAAAACACCTGGTCCAAGAAGAAAAGTATCAATTATGAACTGCTTGAACTGGCAAAAATTCTAAGTTAAAAACATGATCCGTATCGATACTTCCACAGTTCGTAGTTTTTTGAAGTCAGAGTCTTTAGAACTGGCTCAAAAACTCAGTGTGGAATCACTAAAAGCTGTACAAACAAAAACGGGTAAGGGTCCCGAATGGCTCGGTTGGCGTGATATTCTGGCTAATCCAAACGACGCGCTACTTAACCAAATAGAGTCTTTGGCTGAAGATATCCGCAGAGAGGCCGATGTTTTCGTAGTTTGTGGAATTGGCGGCTCCTATTTGGGTGCAAAGGCAGTAATTGACGCATTGGGCTCGTTTTTTCCAGTAAAAGGTCCCGAAATAGTGTATGCTGGTCATCATATGAGTGGGAGATACCTGAAAGAACTTATAGCGTATCTCAACACACCAAAACATGACGGTAAACCCAAAAGTGTTTTTGTCAATGTAATTTCAAAATCCGGAACTACCACTGAGACCGCAATAGCGTTCAGGGTACTCCGAGAATGGGTACATGAGAATTTTCCGAATGACGCCACTAAACGCATAATTTGCACGACCAGTGCAACTGGGGGAGCGTTAAATAGAATTATAGATGCCAATGGATATAAAAAATTTATACTACCAGATGATATAGGTGGACGTTTTTCGGTTTTAACACCAGTTGGACTGCTTCCAATTGCAGCTGCAGGACACGATATTCGTGCTTTGTATTATGGTGCTGTTTCTGCGTTTCGAGAATATGAATCTGATGCATCGTCACTTTTGGACTATACATCTGTAAGAACGGCGCTGTATAATGATGGGTATGCCATCGACGTGATATCAACATTTGAACCAGAATTGACTTCAATCGGCGGATGGATGCAGCAATTGATGGGTGAGAGTGAAGGCAAAAACCACAAAGGGTTGTATCCGGCTATCCACACTTACTCTACCGATCTTCACAGTTTAGGTCAGATGGTCCAGGATGGTCAGCGAAATATGTTTGAGACCTTCCTGGTGGTAGATCAAGATGAGGTCGGATTTGTTGTTGATACTGATGATGAAAATCACGACGGGCTTAATTATCTTTCCGGTAAAACGTTACACGACATCAATTCAAAAGCCTTGCAGGGAACTACACAGGCACATATTGCAGGTGGTGTACCCGTAATTCAGGTGCATTTAAGCAGAGTAGATGAGGATACTATCGGATCTTTATTGTATTTCCTCGAACTAGCGACAGCTGTTTATGTATATAATTTGGGAGAAAATCCCTTTGATCAACCAGGTGTTGAAGACTATAAAAAAGCAATGTTCAAACTACTTGGGAAGCCCTGATCCATATTGATTTAATCATGAGTACATCAAACAAGAAATCCGAATTTCGATATATAGCCTTAGCGGGGAATATTGGAGCGGGAAAATCGTCGCTTACTGGCCTTCTGTCAAAGCATTTTGGCTGGGAAGCCTATTATGAATCTGTAGAAGACAATCCGTATCTAGCAGATTTTTATGAGGATATGCGTAGGTGGAGCTTTAATCTTCAAATCTATTTTTTGTCAGCCAGGTTTCGAAATCAGAAACACATGCTAGGCGAGAGATCTAGTTTTATTCAAGACAGAACTATATACGAAGACGTTGAGATCTTTGCCCGTAACTTATATGAAATGGGATTGATGAGCGAGCGTGACTACGTAAATTACAGGGATCTTTTTCATGAGATGAGCGATTATCTACGTCCACCTGATCTTTTGATATACTTAAGGGCTAAAGTGCCTACTTTAGTCAATCAGATTCAACAAAGGGGACGTGATTATGAGAACTCAATCAGAATTGATTACCTGGAACGTCTCAACGGACTTTATGAAGCATGGATTGATCGCTATCCTCATGATAAGCTGATCATCGAAACTGATGAGCTTGACTTTGTAAACAATAAAGAGGACTTGGGTAAAGTTATTTCCCTGATTGAACAAAGAATGTTTGGGTTGTTCTCTAATTCTTGAATCTGAGCTGTTTTTGTCGTATTTTAGCGGGCTTTAGATCATACGAACATGCTGTCATTTAAAATAAACGAAATCCCCAAAGGGAAGTCCTCTGAAAGAGTATCGATCTCTGTTGGAGAACTTGACCTCAACGGAGTGGAATTCCGTGATCTCGAGCTTGAAGTGGCTTTTGAGAAACGTGAATTTGCTATTGTGGTGACGTTTGAATTTGATGGTGACGTAAAGTTGACCTGCGATCGTTCATTGGATGAATACTGGCAATCACTTAGCGGTTCGTACTCGATTTTGTTCAAAGAGGGCGCAGAAGAGGAATCTGAAGATGCTCAAATGTCGGTCCGACGTTTAGATATATCGGGAAATATCATTAACATTGAAGACGAAGTGAGAGACACTATTTTATTGTCTATTCCGCTTCGTAAAATACATCCAAGATATTACGATGAAAACGGAGAGCTGATTGATCTGGAAGTGCAAACGGAGGAGAATCCTGAAATGGATCCCCGATGGGACGCACTCAAGAAATTAAAAGTCACTAACCCGTAGTCATTGACTACGTACAATGGCACAGCCAACACGCA
>CAZJZI010000064.1:0-8136 GCA_964550435.1 uncultured Chitinophagales bacterium
TCGCGTTTGTTGTTGGTTTGGCTTTCGGTTGGGTTTAGGTTACCGGTCTACCGCTCTACCGCTCTACCGCTCTACCGCTCAACCGCTCAACCGCTCAACCGCTCAACCGCTCAACCGCTCTTCCTCTCTTCCACGGCTTCCCGTGCTTCTTATGGACGCGGTAATGTGAGGCGACAGCGCCCAGGAAGGTCTGGTTCATGTGGTAGGGGACACCAAACTCTTTGGCGGTGGCTTCCACGATAGGACTGATGGCCGGATAGTGGATACTGCAGACTTTTGGGAACAAATGGTGTTCAATCTGAAAGTTGAGTCCGCCGACATACCAGCATAAAAACTTATTTTCGCGGGCGAAGTTTGCGGTAGTCTGCATTTCGTGGACCAGCCAGTGCTGATCGATGCGGGAGTTTTCGTCCGGTAACGGATGATCGGTCTGTTCAACAACGTGAGCCAGCTGAAAAATGACTCCCAATATGATTCCCGCGACCATGTGCAGCGTCAGGAATCCAATGAGCCACTGCCAGATGGTGATGTCCAGATAGGTCAAAGGCAAAACAATCGTGTATGTGTAATACAGAATCTTGGTAACGATGAGGATGATCCACTCACTGATCGGATGAGACTTGTTCTCGTATGGACCCAGATTGGGTTTCAGAAAATATCGGTAATCTTTGATGAATGCCCAGAAGAAGGTAGCAAAGCTGTAGGCGGGAAACGCCAGAATGTGCTGAAATCTATGTACCGGCTTGTACTCTGAATGTGGAGATAATCGAATAAATTCTGCTACTTCGAGATCTTCGTCGTGCTGATGGATATTTGTGTAAGTATGATGGATAACGTTGTGGGTGATCTTCCAGATGTATCCGTTCGCTCCGAGCATGTCAAAGGTGAGCCCCAGAACCGTGTTAACCTTGTTATTGGACGAATATGCTCCGTGCAGGGCGTCGTGGGAGACCGAGAATCCGATTCCGGCCATTCCGACACCCATCACTGCACACAGAACCCACATCTGCCAAATTGATAATGCTCCGGTCATAATCAGTGCATATGCTCCGAAGTAAACAGAAAGCAATACGATCGTCTTGATGACCATTTTAGTATTGGCATGAGTCGACAAATTGTTTGACTCAAAATACTCGTTTACCCGTGCTTTTACTGCCTCTGAGAATTCGCGTGCGCGCTTATTGTTAAACGTGACTTTTTTTGGAGCCGCCATATTTGTTTCTGACAAAGATAATAAGGTAGAATGACCTCGCGGAAAATACTGTTTCTTCGCGGAGATGTAAAGTATCTATATCTATGGATTTATAACTTGAAAAATTATCAATTGTCATTTATCAATGTCATAAACTCGTTGGGGTTAAGAATTTTAACGGTATGTGACTCCGGTTCAAAGTCTTTTACGTTCCGCGTGACTATATATATACATTCGCCCGAGACGGCGGTATAGAATAAAATTGCATCTTCAGGATCCTTCCAACGTGCATTTAATGCATTAGAAATAATCGATTCATCTACAGATAACACGGTTAGGAAGTCGGTCAATTGATCCAAAATTCGGTACATCACAGGCTTTGATACAGATTTTCTGAGTAGAAAAGCGAGGGTATCGACAGATGATGCAGAGATACATCCTTCAATTTTCCTTTTTTCAGCCAGAAGTAAAGCCGGACCTGAGTGATTTACATGTGGTTCGCGATTCTCAAGGACATCCAGTATCACATTTATATCAAATAGTACTTTTTCTCTCATGTATATAATTCGTTTTCCATCGGATTTATAATTTTGTCTACTATCAGGAGTGCTTATCTCTAATTGCCTTTTCCAGACGCTCATCATCCGACTGGTTAGATACAACGTGAGGTACGGATCCCGTTAAGGTTGACAGTAAAGATCCTTTTGGAGGTGTCCAAGCTTCGTCTTTAGTTTCATCTATCAAGTACTGCTCCACCATTTCTGAAACAGATGCATCACGATACTTCGCCAATCTTTTGGCTCTCTCAATGACCTCTTCGTCGACTACCAGAGTAAGCTTTTTTTTCATATTGCACGTATATTTTTAGAATTACACGTGCAATTTACCTAAAGATTTCTATAAACTCAAACAAAAAAAGCCTTGAGCGTCTTTCGATACCCAAGGCCTTCATAAAGATGTGGATTGAATCTTAAATCACGTGAATATGATTTGGGTTCCCTCTCCGCCACACTTGGCATAGAAATCCCCAACGGTCAATACGCCACTGCATCCATCCCATAGATCAGACTCTTTGAGCTTGAACATATCCATTGCCAGTTTGCATGCAAATATCTCGCCTCCTCCAGCAGTGATCATTTCAAGAAACTCGTCAACAGGTGGAATGTCAAGTGCTTCCATCTGGGATTTCATCATGGCCGAAACGCCGGCTTCCACTCCAGGTATAGCACCTAGTAGTGAAGGAAATGCTACTCCACCAGGCATTCGCATACCCGGATTACCCAGAGTTGCCGTATGAAGCTTGTTCATTTGCTTTTTGGTGATCGCGTCGAGACCAAAGAAGGTAAAGAACACTTTGGCTTCAATTCCTTCCATTACCGCACCGTTTGCCATAACCAGTGTTGCATATACATCTTCCAGGTTGGCTTTAGCACAGATAATGCAGACTTTTTTCAGGGGTTTGTCTTCTTTTGTCATGAGAGTGCTCCTTTCTGGTTAAACACAACTGGCTGGTTTAGGAATGCCAGCAATCTTTGATGAAAATTTCAGGGGTCCTTTGGGAAAAAGCGTATACAATCCTTTGATATCGGTTATTCCAGATTGGCCGACTTTACGAATGGTCAGTGGTACCCCTGCGGCATATTGGTCACGAAGATAGTGTAAGACTTCGTAATGTTTGTCGCTCAAACTGATTTCTAAATCAGCTGCTATCGCCTCGGCGATGTCCTTGTTCCATTGATTGGGTTGTTGCAGGTAACCTTCATCGTTTACTTCAACGGGGTGTCCTGCGAGTGTTACAGTTGCCATAATATTATCCTGTTAAGTTGCTTAATACTATTTTGTTAGTGAATTCATTAAAGATTGATTTTCAAACGCTTACTTCTTTCTTGCCAACCATGCTCATGTGTGAATCGACGGGTAGTTCACGTCCTTTCAAAAGGATATTCCAGTACATCCATTTGAATAGCATTTTACCCACGTGATTCATACGGGTTGATTTCAGAAGGCTGAATGGTCCAACTCCTGCCATGGGATAGGTGCCTGGAAGTGGCTCGGTTGTGTAATTGAAGTCGATGAGTGTAGCTTTTCCATGACCTGTTTCAATGTAGCAGTTTGCATGTCCATCGAACGATGCTTCCAAAGGTTTGCCTTCGATAGCACTCAGAAGGTTCTCAAGGACAATATCTCCGGCAAAATGCGCCACGGATCCAGCTTTGGAGGCTGGAATGTCGGTTGCGTCACCGATTACGAAGATATTCTCGTGTCCCTTGGCAAGTAAGGTGTGTTTGTCGGTCGGGACATAGTTCATGTCGTCACCCAATCCACTTCTGGCAATGACTTCATTTCCCATGTTCATTGGGACTATCGCTAGTACATCGAAGGGCACTTCCAGCTCATCGTACGACACCAGTTTTTTGTTTTCATCATCAATGTGTTCAATGTAGAAATCGGTTATCACATGGATTCCCTTTTCTTCCAGCATTTGGCCCAGCATTTTGGTTGCAACAGGCTTGGTAAAGGCTCCAGATAATGGGGTTACAAGAGTCAGTTCTACCTTGTCACGAATATTTTTGTCCTGGAAAAAAGCTTCAGCCAGAAAAATAAACTCGAGTGGTGCAACGGGACATTTAAAAGGTAATTCTGTAATTGCGACTACCAGTTTACCACCCTCCCAATCTTTGAGTTTATCGTACAAAGCCAGTGCTCCTTCGAGAGTATAAAAGTCAAAAATACTTTCTCCCCACTGTGCTCCCAGCATTCCAGGAGTTTGATCGGGGCGGATTTCTGTTCCAGTGGCAATGATCAGATAATCATATGAGACTGTTTTGCCGTCCTTGAGAAGAATTTCGTTTGAATCTGTATTAATCCTCTCTATTTCTATCTGGACGTACTCCACGTCGTCAGGTATGAACTTAGTACGAGGTTTAATGACATCGTTTTTGGTGTAGATTCCAAAAGGAATGAACAAGAATCCGGGCTGATAATAATGGTCGGTATCTTTGTCAATAATGGTAATAGACCAAGTCTGTATATCCAAAACCTTACGTAGTTTGTTAGCCATCATAGTCCCGGCTGTTCCAGCTCCTAAAATCACTAGCTTTTTCATAGTTGTATTCTTTGATTGGGATTAGATTTTGATATCTTTGTAAAAAATGTAAAATGATTTAAGACGATGGGTTATGACAATTATCATAAGCTGACATTTATCATATGCATCCAATGGAGTCTCAATTAAATCTGCCGACTTCCGACCACATCACGTGTTCCTGCGAACGATGTGAATTAAAGGAGACGTTTTTTGTAAATATGAGGAAGGAAGATCTCGGGTCTTTTTGTGGTCGAAAAATTGAAACAAACTATGTTCGAGGCGAGTCAATTTATCGGGAGGGTAATCCCATTCTGGTGTTTTCTTATCTGAAAAGTGGATTGGTTAAGTTGTTCCAGACAGATGAATATGGAAATGAACAAATCGTGACCATTGCTGGTCCGCTTGACTTTGTGAGTTTGCTTGGTGTTTTTTCTGAAACACATCACAGTTTTGGTGTTACGGCATTGGATGATTCCGTTATATGCAGTATCGATATCAGACTAATGAGGGACATTGCTCGTCAGAATGCGCGATTCACATTAACCTTGATGGAAAAATTGAATATTGTTTCAAATAAGATTATTCAGGAAGGCATGGAAATCCGTAAGCGGAACACCTCGGGTAAACTTGCCTATATTTTGCTCAAATTCTGCGACGCATTGAGTCCGGGTCCGGTATTTGAATTGCCGCTCACTCGCAGGGAAATAGCCGAGTACATTGGGATGTCGACAGAAAACGTAATCCGAACACTATCCGGATTCAGAAAAGAGAGATTGATCCGAATCAATGGGCATGAAATAGAGCTACTTGACCGCAAGGCTCTGGAGCGGATATCCAGTTTTGGTTGATAGTAACCACAGTCTGGACTCAATAAAAAAAGCCTTGCGCATCGTTTGACACACAAGGCTTTGATGGGTGGAGCTATGGGGATTCGAACCCCAGACCTTCGCGCTGCCAGCGCGACGCTCTAGCCAGCTGAGCTATAGCCCCATTTTGAAAATAGTTTTGGCTTAGAACGAGGTCGATAAGTTAGAAATATTTTTGATTGGAAGCATTAGTTAACAAATAAATATGAAATTATTAACGTTTATTCTCCAATTGGTAAAAAATTTATTAAATTCGTATTCTTACGAGAACTAAGGATGTAAACATTTTTTTTGCGAATTCTAAATAAACTGATTAAAAGATTAAGAAAAGGACCCCATATGAAACTGCATTTTAAAAATCTAACTGCTTTAGCAATCGTTGCATTGCTCGTAGTTACCGGTTGTGCACCTAAGGAAATAGTCGATCCAAATCCATTGACGATTGAGTTTTTACGATCATTGAGTGCTGAACAACTTAAGGCTCGTGATTCAGACAGTGATGGTTTGAATGACTATGACGAAATGTTTGTATACAATACAAATCCGCTAAGTGCCGATACTGATAGTGATGGTTTGAATGATTATGACGAAATCAACAAACATGAAACTGACCCAAACAATCCAGATACCGATGGTGATGGCCTGAATGATGGTGCCGAAGTGAATACACATGGTACTGACCCAAACAATCCAGATACTGATGGTGATGGTTTGTCTGATGGTGACGAAGTGAACAAATATCGCACGAACCCACTAAGTACAGACTCTGATGGCGATGGTTTGTCAGATTATGCTGAAGTGATGACACATAACACAAATCCAAACAACCCAGATTCTGACGGTGATGGATTTACCGACGGACAAGAAATCGAAATGGGTACAGATCCTAATGATCCTAACGATCCGAAATATATCTCGAACTTAGGTACAGTTAACTTCGATTTCGATCGATCAAACCTGGATGCATCTGCAGCACAAGTTCTTTCAGCAAACGTAGAACTTCTGAAAAATGCACCTAACTTCCGTTTACGTGTCGACGCTTATACTGACCATATCGGTGGAGATCAATATAACCTTCGTTTGTCAGTTCGTCGTGCAAATTCTGTTCGTAGCTTCTATGTTAGTAATGGAATTTCAGAGGACAGAATTGAAGTTAACGGACGTGGTAAAGCTCCAAATCCATGTGTTGTAATGGATACTAACGGACGTGGATGCCGTGCAGACAGACGTGCAGAGTCAACTCCTGTTAATCCATATCCATTCACTCCACGTAGAACGAACTAATCGATCTACTCGAGTTTATAATCTTGAGCGTGGGTTCCATTTGGGATCCACGCTTTTTTTTTGCTTACCGGCTAGTTAACTATTGGCCACAAGTCGAACGATGTGCCCCCTGAAAATTTACAGGTAATGATTGCAAGCCAATATTAAATTTATTTTTGCAAGACAGTTTACACATCGGATGCATATCCAAAAAAGTGATTGCCAGGAAGAAATCAATCAACTAATTAAATGCCCTGCAAACGGTCAGCAATCTTTCTGTCGTTTGATAAGCGTGGGACTTTATTCTGTCCACCTAATTTGCCTTCTTCTCTCATGTATTGAATGAAAGCACCCTTTTTTAATGGAGTCAAGACTAACGGACGAAGAATTTTTCCTGTGATCAGGTCGTCATAATAGATGTTTTGTTTTCTCATAGCTTCATCCAATTCAACGGAAAAAGCTTCAATATTGGATGGCGCTTCGTCAAATTCTACCATCCATTCATGATAGGGCAAGCCACTTTCTGGATTAACTTGTGGAGCTACCGTAAATTCAGTGATTTTTGCATTGCTATTGGCACATACTTGCAACATTGAATCATCAACCTCTTTGCCTATTACGTGCTCACCAAATGCAGAGATATAGTGCTTGATTCGTCCGGTAACCCGAATTTTAAATGGATTTAGCGAAGTGAATTCAACAGTATCACCAATTGAATATCCCCAGAGTCCGGCGTTACTGTTTATAATTAATGCATAAGAAATCCCTGTTTCAACCTGGTCAATCTTGTAGCGGGTGGGATCTTCATTGAAATATTCATCCGAAGGAATAAACTCAAAAAATATGCCTGAATTAGTATTCAATAACAAACTTTGGTCATCGGGATCACTTTGAAATGCTATAAATCCTTCTGATGCCGGATAGGTTTCTAATGTTTGAACCTTTTTCCCAATTAACCGCTCAATTTTATTGCGATAGGGTTCAAAATTAACCCCTCCAAAAATGAACAGATTAAAATTCGGGAAAATTTCTATGATTGTTGATTTTCCACTTACTTCAATTAACCTTTCAAAATACATCTGGACCCAGGGTGGAATCCCCGAAATTAATCGCATATCCTCGTGGATGGTTTCTTCTACAATTTTTTCAACTTTTTCCTCCCATTCCTCAATGCAATTGGTCTTAAATGAGGGTTTTTGGTTAAACTTTAACCACGAAGGAACCAAAAGATTGGCAATCCCGGAAAGTCTACCTGTCGCGACACCATTGGTGTCATCCATTTTTGGACTACCAGATAAAAAAATCAGTTTGCCATCCATGAAACTGTAATCATCTAATAGATAGGTGAAATTGAATGTGGCGTCCCGGGCAGTTCCGAAGTGATTTGGTAGGCTGTCTTTTGTGATTGGGATATACTTTACACCTGACGTAGTACCTGATGTTTTGGCATAATATGCTGGTCTGCCGGGCCAGAGAACATCCGACTCGCCGTTAACAACACGATCTACATAAGGTTTTAGTTCCTCGTAATCTCGAATAGGGATATTCTTTTTAAAGTCATTGTAGTCCTGAATTTGATCAAATGAATGATCATGCCCAAATTTCGTGGATTTACCCTTTGTGACGATCATTTCTAAAATCCGATTCTGATCAGTCACAGCATTTTTTTTGGTTCGCGCAATTTTCCTGGAAATGTGACGGGCAAACGGTTTTATCAAGAATGATTT
>CAZJZI010000065.1:0-252 GCA_964550435.1 uncultured Chitinophagales bacterium
TCTGGGTTAATCTTACCTACATTTAGTGTAAAAAGAAGAATCATGTGTCGATTAGGATTTGATTGGTTTCCACAGGTTAACCCAGATATTATTACTGTTTCTCAAAATAGACATCCTGAGACTTTCGATATCAATCGTCCGAATGACGATCCCGAGAAGAGTAAGTTGCAGATTGAAGATATACTGCGTTAAAACAATTATCTAATCTTCATTCTCTCTTTTAGCTACTGGCTTTTCTATAAGTTTAAAACT
>CAZJZI010000065.1:262-7752 GCA_964550435.1 uncultured Chitinophagales bacterium
ATATAATTTAACTGTAGAATAAATTGTAAGTGGCAATGAAATTGACCATCCTTATGCTTAACCCTATAATAGGTATAAGTATGAGTGTTTTGCTTGCTCTAAAACAACCTTACTTGTGATTCTGAATTAATATAATGATTATATTGATATATTTGATTAAAATTAAAGTACTAAGTAAACTTTTTAAGTTTAAAACTCATTAAGTTTCCGTGCTAATCGAGCAGATTAAATTTATCAAGATAACACCATGCATCCCATTCAAATGGTTGACCTGAAATCGCAGTACAATCGGATTAAGTCCGAGGTGGATGCGGCGATTCAACAGGTGATCGACGATACCGCGTTTATTCAGGGTCCACAGGTGAAGCAGTTTGCTTCGGAGCTAGCCGACTACTGCGAGGTTCCTTATGTGATCCCATGCGCTAACGGGACGGACGCGCTGCAGATCGCACTGATGGCACTGGATGCCCAACCGGGTGACGAGGTGATCGTTCCTACGTTTACCTATGTCGCGACGGTAGGGGTGATCGCCCTCCTCCAGCTGAAGCCGGTGTTTGTGGATGTGGATCCGGATACGTTTCAGCTGGATGTGTCTCAGCTGGAGGGTATTATTTCTCACCGGACCAAAGCGATTGTCCCGGTACACTTATACGGACAATGCGCGGATATGGAGTCGATTATGGCGATTGCTGATAAGCATAATGTGGCTGTGATTGAAGACACGGCTCAGGCCATTGGATCCCGATATACATTTCGCGACGGAACCGTCATGCGGGCGGGAACGATCGGAACCATCGGAACGACGTCATTTTTTCCATCAAAGAATCTGGGTTGTTACGGCGATGGTGGAGCGTTGTTTACGCGGGATGAGGTTTTGGCTAAATCCTTAAAGATGATCTGTAATCACGGGCAATCACGTAAGTACTATCATGATTCGATTGGAGTGAATTCCCGTCTGGATACCCTACAAGCAGCTATTCTATCCGTCAAGCTTAAGCACCTGGATCGCTACACCGCTGCTCGAAACATGATTGCAGATCGATACGATGGTGCTTTCGCTGGACACGCAGCTATCCAGTCACCCAAACGAGTTTCCTGGAGTGATCACGTGTTTCATCAGTACACGATCAAAGTGGATCCAAAGCACCGCGACGCCTTGCAAGAACACCTGAAATCTCACGGAATCCCAAGCATGATCTATTATCCGTTGCCGGTGCATTTGCAGCAGGCCTACACGGGATATGGATACAAGAAAGGTGATTTTCAGGTGGCCGAGTATCTATGTGAGTCGGTGTTATCACTTCCGATTCACACCGAAATGGAATCCTCCACTCAGGATTACATTATCGATCACGTTTTGAACTACTTTAACTAACTGTTTATGTCCAACGACTACTTTGCTCACGAAACTGCTGTGATTGACGCTGGATGTCACATCGGTAAAGGCACCAAGATCTGGCATTTTTCCCACATCATGCCGAATTGTGTGATTGGCGAGAACTGCAACCTGGGACAAAACGTAGTGGTTTCGCCCGAAGTCGTGTTGGGTAACAACGTCAAGGTGCAGAACAACGTGTCCATCTACACCGGAGTCATCTGCGAAGACGACGTGTTTTTGGGTCCAAGTATGGTGTTCACCAACGTGATCAATCCAAGGTCTGCTGTAAACCGACGCAGTCAGTATGCCAAAACCCGGGTCGGACGCGGAGCATCCATTGGAGCCAACGCCACTATCGTTTGTGGAAACGACATCGGAGCGTTTGCCTTCATCGGCGCTGGTGCCGTAGTGACCAAGACGGTTCCAGCTTATGCGTTAGTCGTGGGAAACCCATCCCGTCAGATTGGCTGGATGAGCGAATTCGGACACCGATTGCATTTTGATGAGCAAGGCTTTGCGGTGTGTCCAGAAAGCGGAGATAGCTATCAGTTGAAAGACCACACCGTCACCAAACTTTAAACTATAAATCATTTTGAAGAATTTTGCACTCATCGGAGCCGCTGGATTCATTGCTCCACGCCACATGAAAGCCATACAGGAGACCGGTAATGATCTATTGGCCGCTTATGACCTTACCGATAGCGTAGGCATCATGGACAGTTACTTCCCGAATGCGGATTTCTTCACTGAATTTGAGCGTTTTGATCGACATGTAGACAAACTAAAGCGACATGGCAATGCCATTGATTACGTATCCATCTGCTCGCCCAACTATCTTCACGACGCACACATCCGGTTTGCACTACGGTCCGGTGCCCACGCCATTTGCGAAAAACCTTTGGTGTTGAATCCATGGAACCTCGACGCCCTCCAGGAAATCGAGTCCGACTATGGCAAGCGCATCTACACTATCCTGCAACTGCGTTTGCATCCGGCCATTATCGCCCTGAAAAACCGCATCGACGCAGAACCAAATGGTCAGGTTCACGACATCGACCTCACTTACATCACCAGTCGCGGACACTGGTATTACACCAGTTGGAAAGGTGACACTCAGAAGTCCGGAGGCATTGCCACCAACATCGGAGTTCACTTCTTTGACATGCTCAGCTGGATCTTTGGGGAGGTCAAAAGCCAGGAAGTCCATGTGATGTCCCACGACCGCGCAGCAGGCTACATGGAACTCGAAAAAGCCCGGGTCAAATGGTTCTTGAGCATCAACGCTGACACCCTACCAGGTGAGGCCAAGTCCGCTGGAAAGAAAACCTTTCGGACCCTCACCATCGACGGCGATGGATTCGAATTCAGCGATGGATTCACCGATCTGCACACCACCAGTTATCAACATATCCTGGATGGGCATGGATTCAGTTTAGAAGAGTCTAGGAATGCTTTAGAGTTAGTATACAACATCCGACATTCAAAGCTGGTGACAGACACTGACAAAAAACATCCCTTAACGGCAATACCCCTAGCCAAACATCCGTTTGAAGTTTGAGTAAATCGTATTCCATTAGAGCATATTTCTTGATAAACACGTTTCAAAAAAGACTGAACTTGATCAAAGGTAATTCAAAGTATCTTTGCTTGTCTCTATTGTGTCTTTTTTTATCAAATTATGAAGTGATCAATGCGCAGAGCAATGAATTCTCTCTCGATAATCAGTATGGAATGTACAGATTATTGTTGAATTCGGGCTCCTTGGATGCTACCACTTATTATCCAATCAGGTTAGGTTCTATGTGTGTCCCTTCGACGCAAAAAGCTCTTAATTTGCTTGAGGGAAGTGAATCTGATTCATGTGAAAACACCACTCACAAACGATGGGAACTGTCAGACCTGTCGTTTTTTAGTTCTTACAATACTTCTCATCCGTCCGGTAGAAATGATGGGCCAATTTGGCAGGGCGTTGGATTAAATAGTGCAGTGTCTTTTGGTGGTTCGTTTAGGTGGAAGTATTTAACTCTTAAACTAAATCCAGTCTTTGGATTTTCTCAGAACAAAGCCTACGATTTGCACCCATACCCGTATCGGGATAATCAGCCAAATAGCTACTGGATTCAGAGGGTGGATTATGTCCAACGGTATGGCGATTCTCGCGTACTTTCAATTAATCCAGGCGAATCAGAGTTTTCATTTAAGTACAAACGATTTGAAACAGGGGTATCTACTACTCAGTTTATCTCGGGTCCTGGTATTCAAACTAGTCTCATTTATGGAATGAACGCACCTGGTATTCCAAGGGTATTTTTGGGTACAAGTCGTCCTGTGAACATTTACGTTGGTCAACTGGGCGTCAACTACTTTTATGGATTTCAGAAGAAATCAGATTATCTGGATCTCAGAACTGATAACAGACTGACGACGATTCATAACCTTCAAGTAGTATACAACCCATCTTTTGCGCCAAACTTGCAAGTTGGCCTGAACCGAACCTATCAAGAATTTTACTCCTCTGATTTTAATCAAATCCTTGCTGACGTTCGGAAAATGTTTGATCCATTCACGAAAAAAGGATTGACAGGTACTGTTGAAGAATCAGCAGATCCTGATAACCAACTTGCGGTTGTGTTTTTCAGATGGGCTTTTCCCAAACAACAATTTGAAATTTATGGCGAATGGGGACGAAATGACCATTCAGTAGATCTGGATGAGTTCTTTATTCAGCCGGATCATTACCGCGCCTATCTATTTGGGGGTTTGAAATCATTTAAACTTGACCAGAACAGACTACTGGGGATTGGTTTTGAACTCAATCATCTAGATGCACCTCGTAATTCACTGATACGTTTACGTCCTACGAATCCATTTGGTGGGGCGTTGGGTCCGTGGGGTACGCATCATGCACAAGTTATTGGTCTCACTAATAAAGGTCAGCTGCTTGGAAATGGCTATGGTTTGGGAGCCAACGTTCGGACAATTCGAATTGAGTATTTAAATGATGATTCTTTTACACGGGTGACCTTAAACAAAATAGCACACAATCCAGTTCTTATCGACGATCCCAGATACCGAAGAATCGTTGACCTTTTCAACGACACCTTCTCGTATGCGGTGCGGATGACGGAGTTTTTGGCGACGGTGCATCATACGCGGACAGTGTTGAATGGCACTGAAATCGGAGTGGGATTGGACCTTTCGTATACGTTGCATCGGTATCATATCAGTCAGAATAATGCGATCAATGCCCGGTTTGAGTTCACGCTCAGACAACCACTGAATCTGTCGTGGGGTGGCCTATGAAAAATGGTATAAAGGGATTGGAGAAAGGGTTGAAGGGGTCGATAGGTTCACGTGTGACACGGTGTGCGGGTGTACTTTTGGTTAGTATCTCCGGATTTTTGGCGACCTCGCTGCAGGCTCAGACGCTTACGCCGATGATTCAGGATCCACTACTTGGCTATCAGCGCTTACAGTACGATCTCTCGGATGAGCTTCCATCCATGATGCTGTATCCGGTCTGGGTGGGGACAGATTCGCTTCAAGGGGTTTGGGGTCGGCGTGCTGGAATAGATCGGACAAACGGTCGGTTGTCGCCAGGAACGTTGCCTTTTTCTAAGCCTGAGATTTCGTTGTATACTCCTGAGCTGTTTGTGTCGCACAACAGTACCTTTCCTTACGGACACAACGACGGTGGGCTGTGGCAGGGCAAAGGGTTTAACCAACATTACTCGCTTGGAGTGGGAATCCGGTATCGAAATATCCGTGCCAGTATCCGTCCTCAACTAACCCATGTAGAGAATGAATATTATATTTTGAGTCCACATCGACCTCCAGCGGATGTCAATCGCCGTGGGGGACAAGTGTACTACCTCGATGTACCCACGCGTCCGGGACGAAAAGTGGATGAAGTGCGTCCGGAGCTGGATTCCTATTCCACCTGGTATCCGGGGGAGTCGTTTGTCCAGGTTGAGGGTAGGCGATTGGCTGTCGGAGTCTCCACCCAGCAACGCTGGATCGGTCCCGCGGTGATTAATCCGTTGTTGCTGAGTACAAATGCTCCTGGATTCTTGCACGCGTACGTTTCCAGCATGAGACCGATGCCGGTGTACAAAGGGCAAACCGAGTTTGTGTGGTTTTGGGGCGGATTGCGGGAGTCCCGATTCTTTGACCAGAATCCGGATAACAACCTACGGTTCATCTCCGGGCTGACCATGACCTACACTCCCGAGTTTTTAAAAGGTATCCACGTCGGATTTGCCCGGGTGGGATACCGTAACTACGGGAAATTTGGATTTGATCTGCGTGATGCCTTTCTGCCTTTGTATATTCGGCACAAAGATCCAGACCTCGTGCGCGGGAGATCACCGTACTGGAGACCTTACATCATCATGAACTCCTACTTTTTTCGACACGTACTGGCCGAATCGCAGTTTGAGTGGTACATGGAATACGGATTCAACAGCTTCCAGCGTACACTTGAAGACCGGTTGACCCAATCCAATCTGAATCGAGCCTACACCATCGGAGCCATTAAGCGCTTCGATCTGGGTCCGAGCGGACAGTTCATCACCATGCTCCTTGAGCACACCCAGCTCGAGAACAACTCCGCCGGAGCCTTCTGGCGCCAGCGCATGAATGAACCGGGCGTCACCATCTGGTACGTCAGCGATGAAATCCCTCAGGGCTATACCCATCAGGGTAAGATACTCGGGGCTGGAATAGGACCTGGATCGAACTCGCAGACGTTGAAATTAACCTGGTACCATGGACTGGGAAATCTGGGACTCACATTGTCACGCGTTGCCTACCACAACGACAGATTGTTCAAATATGCCGATTACTACATGCGAGAAGACAACTTTCAGAACACCATTTGGCGCTTTCAGGAGATGGGAAGAGCTGCAGAGGTCCACGCTCTCATTTTCTTGCCGTATAATCTGGATTTAGGTGTATCTTTGCGAAGTGAACGTCGATTGCGATTCGAGAATATCAAAAACAATGATTTATCGAATCTGTATGCCTCGATCACGCTCCGATATGCGATCAGACAACTGCGTCTGAACTGACAGAACAACCGTGATATTCCTACTTCCATGAAACGTGTCCTGGTTTATGCGCTGACCTCCCCGAACCAAGTTCTTCCTGCGTTTCAGGTAGATACACTGCTTACGCTTAAGCCCGTGTACTCACGCATTGTGATCGTCTCTGCGGGGCAACCGGACGCCGACCTCATCGAAACCTGTAAACATGTGGGCGAGGTGATGTTTACCGAGCTTGAGGCACCGTCTTACTGGACCCTTTGGCGAGAAGGTCTCTATACGTTGGGCTGGACCCGACTCAAAGATCTCGAAGAGATCCACCTGCTACACGACCGCTCCGTCGGTCCACTTACGAATCCATTAGAGTGGAGCCTACCCGGGGACCCCGACATGTTTTTGCGTCCAAATGAGTACTATGGATTGCAATTACCCTGTTCATTTATGGCTTTTGGCACTAATGTGGTCAAATCAACCGAGTTTTCCTCGTTTTGGCAACATGCAGTTCCAACAGACCTGTCGGCCGTAGAATCCGTTCAGATAGTCCTGGAGTTAAAAAAACTCCTGACCAAAACGGGATTTGTCGATGGGTTTCATACGGATCTGCAGCAAAATCAGTCCGAAAAGGGCACCCCAAACACTGAACTACTCATGCCGGATGTGTTGCTCCGCAACAGATTCCCATTTATCGACCTCGATGCCGTACTGAGCTTTCCGCATCCTGATTATTTATTCAATCTGCTCCACCGGAACCCCATTTTCAACGTACGGAAATTTGAAGCATGGCTCAGTCATGTCCTTACTCCCAATCAACAGGTCAATCTGCTCAACAAAAACATCTTATTGACACAAAATGTCAATGAGTTTCAAGTGTATTACGAGCAAAAACTACACGTAGGGGTTCATATTCATGTTTTTTACACCGATGTAGCTCAAGAACTGCTGAAACGATTGTCTGATTCCAGGGTCAAAGCAGATCTGATACTGACCTCCGACAGCCAGAGTAAACTGGACAGAGTGGTGGCATTTACAAGACAATTCCAATCGAATTTGAACGTACGTTTGGTCAAGGT
>CAZJZI010000066.1:0-7601 GCA_964550435.1 uncultured Chitinophagales bacterium
GAAGGTCGAATTCAGGCCACACTCAAGTTCTTCTTATATACATTGGTTGGATCACTGATCATGCTCGTTGGATTACTATATCTCGGCTTCCATGCAGGTAATGCCATTAATGGCGGGGTTTTTACTACCGATTGGAGATTACTTACAAGTCCGGAGTATACCATTGGATTAGTCGAGCAAACCTACATGTTTCTTGCTTTTTCTCTAGCGTTCTGTATCAAAGTACCTTTGTTTCCATTCCATACTTGGTTGCCTTATGCTCACACCGAAGCACCGACCGCTGGATCAGTTGTTCTTGCAGCCATCATGCTGAAAATGGGAACTTATGGATTGATTCGTTTTTGCATTCCTCTGTTCCCTAATGCTACAATGGAGTTTGCTCCTTATCTGGCAGCACTTGCTGTTGTAGGAATAATATATGGTGCATTGGTAGCGATGGTACAAAAAGATGTCAAGAAACTGGTTGCATATTCGTCAGTCAGTCACCTGGGTTTTGTTGTGCTTGGAATCTTTGCATTTAACACAACCGCTGTGCAGGGAGCAATTATTCAAAACATTAACCATGGTCTTTCAACAGGCGCATTGTTCCTTATCGTCGGAATGATATACGATCGTCGCCATACCCGAATGATCTCGGAATTTGGGGGATTGTCATCTGTTATGCCTGTATTTGCAGTAATGTTCATGCTTGCAACATTTTCATCAATCGGACTTCCGGGGCTCAATGGATTTGTGGGCGAGTTTATGATCCTAATCGGAGCCTTCAACTCAGAGTTGTTAAACAATAATTGGTTTGGAATCCTTGCTACATCAGGAGTCATTCTGGCAGCTGTATATATGCTCTGGATGTTTCAAAGAGTTATGTTTGGACCGGTTACCAATGAAGAAAATAAAAATCTGGAAGATTTGAATGCTCGGGAAATCGGATTGTTGATTCCAGTAATGGTTTTCATCATCTGGATTGGAATCTATCCAAGCTACTTTACAGGATTCTCTGAAGTTCAGGTAGAATCACTATTGGAGCAATCGACTCAGAAAGCACAAATTGTGCTCTCAGAAGCAGAAACTCAGGAATTACCTAAATGGGCTTCCTCATTTTACGATGTGACCAGTGATCTTGCTGGAAATTTGGACTAAGTCATAATTGAACTCAATGGAACTGTTAAACGATATCAATTTGTACTTGCCGGGGGTGATCATCGCCGTTGCCGGTCTGGTCACAATGATGCTTTCGGCATTCAATACGCCTAAGCAAACTATTTATTGGACCTCAGTGATTTTTGTAGCTGTAGCAACAGCTTTATCATTCCCTGATGTCTTTGAAGCACCACAGTACCTGTTTTCAGATATGATACAGGTCGGTGGATTCGCGTCTGCCGGGATATTGGTAGTACTACTTGGCACACTTTTTACCCTATTGTTAGCTCATGACCATTTTACTGCTGTTGGTGAGTATCACAGTGAACTTTATCCAATGGTACTTTTCGCCTCAACAGGAATGGTTGTTCTTGCTTCAGCTGTTGATCTTGTTACCGTATTTATTGGACTGGAAACTATGTCAGTCTGTTTATATGTCCTTGCGGGAATGGTCAAATCTAGCAAACGCAGCATTGAAGCCGCACTGAAATATTTCCTGCTTGGAGCATTCAGTACCGGATTCCTGCTATATGGAATTGCACTTCTCTACGGTGCCAGTGGTTCAACTTCGCTCGATATCATTGGTGGTGTAACTGATAAAGGATTGATTTATTGGGGTGGAGTCTCGTTGCTTTTGGTTGGGTATTTCTTCAAAGTCTCAATCGTACCATTTCATATGTGGACACCAGATGTGTATACAGGTGCACCAACTCCTGTAACCGGATACATGGCTACTGCTGCGAAGTCTGCTGCATTTGTATCTTTCATTCTTGTATTATCCAAGGCGATTCCATCAAGTGTGGCTGAGTGGAGCGAAGTCCTACAAGTTGTTGCTGTTTTGACAATGGTACTTGGAAACCTGATTGCAATGGTACAGACCAACGTCAAGAGAATGCTGGCTTATTCGAGTATTGCCCATGCCGGTTATGCGCTCGTCGGTTTGTCAGCAGGTACACTAGCAGGTTACGAAGCTGTAATGTTCTATTTGTTTGCTTATACCATTATGAATATTGGTGCCTTTGGTGTTGTCGCATATTATGAGAGATACAAGGATATGGATCTGACACTTATTGACAATTACGCAGGTATTGGTTTCACAAAACCAATGATGGGTATCATGCTCTCTGTATTTTTGTTCTCATTAGTGGGTATTCCACCAATGGTAGGCTTTGCCGGTAAGTATCTCGTTTTCGCAGCTGCTATCGATGCAGGGCTTGTTACTCTTGCAGTGATAGGTATGTTAGCGAGTGCAGCTGGAGCCTATTATTACCTAAGAGTTATGGTATACATGTACATGAAACCAAGCGAACAAACCTACTCACTCCCTACAGCTGGTACAGTTTATGTAGTAGCACTTTTAATCCTGGCTGGATTAACCTTGGGTTTAGGATTAACACCGGGGTCGTTATCTTCGCTCATAAACGCTTTTTAAATAACAAAGCTTATTGCTGTTTTAACAAGCCCGTATGAACAATAGTTTGTACGGGCTTTGTTTTATCCGTATCTTTCGCGACCCTGTTGCCGGAACCCCCGGCGACTGTTAATCCATAACATCCATAGGTAATTATGAGAAAAAACTACTATGAGTTAACGTACATCGTTAACCCAGTTCTGGAAGAAGACCAGATCAAAGCAACGGTGAACAAATTCACCGAGCTTCTGACCAGCAATGGTGCAGAAATCGACGAGATCAACGAGTGGGGCATTCAAAGCCTTGCATACGAGATTGACCGTAAAAACACCGGATACTACGTGAATGGCTATTTCACAGCTCCTGGTGACTTGATCGCTAAACTCGAGCGTCAGTTACAGATCGACGATAATGTAATGCGTTATCTGACCCTGAAATACGACAACAAAATGCTGGCTTACCGTGAACTTCAAAAGTCAGGTACAGTACCACAGTTGCGTGAACGTGCTTCAGACGAAGAAAAAAACTGATTAACCACCAAGATCTCAAAAGGATTATCACATGTTAAAGAATCCACAACATCCAAAGAAAACCAACTACCGTAGCAAAGAATGTTTGTTCACGAAGTCTGGTTTCATCTATATCGATTATAAGAATATCGATGTACTCAAGAAATTCACCAACGACCAAGGCAAAATCCTTCCACGTCGTGTAACCGGTACAAGCGCAAGATATCAGCGCCAGTTGACCCTCGCAGTTAAGCGAGCACGTCATTTGGGGCTGCTGCCATTCGTAGCCGCAAACTTCAGATAAGAGGAGAAACACCATGAAATTAGTACTCATTGACGAAGTAGAAAACCTGGGCTCAGCAGGTGATGTGGTTACCGTAAAAGATGGTTACGGACGTAATTTCCTGATTCCACAGGGAAAAGCTATCGTTGCCACTAAAGGTGCCGTTAAATCAATTGAAGAAAACAACAAGCAAGCGTTCAAGAAACGTGAAGCTCTGTTGAATGAAGCGAAAAGTACAGCCGAGAAATTGGCTTCTACTTCGGTAACAATCAGTGTGAACGCCGGTGAAGATGGAAAACTCTTCGGTACCGTGACCAACGTTCAGGTTGCCGATGCATTGAACGAAAAAGGCTTCGAAGTTGACCGTCGTAAAGTCACTATCGACGATGTCAAACATCTTGGAGAGTACATTGCTACCGTTCAGGTGCAAGGCGACATCAAAGCCGATGTAAAAGTTTGGGTTGTTAAATCAGAGAAATAATCTCCCTGCTTTTTTTTACTTTCTAAGGAGATCGGACTTAATTTCGATCTCCTTTTTTTTTGCCTTTACCCGTCAATTACCACTGAAATGATCCAGGCTGTTCGCCGTTTACTCATCGTGGCTGTGCTTTTAACGATATGCGTTGGTAACGCATATACCCAGTATTTGAGTACGCAAAAGCGAGTAGTAGTGCGTCCTGACTCGAACTCAGTTTTTCTGGATTTTTTCACACATCCCGAATCGATTCAGGTATCCCATGCCGACTCGTCTATATCATCTGAAAATTTCAGATTTCATCAGTCATCTGGTATACTGACATTTATTTGGCCTGTAAACTGGACTTCATTACCAGTTGAGTTACAAATAACATGGATGTATCGTCCAGTTTCACTTCCTGGTCCCGTGTTTTCGCCCTTTGGAATCTATTACATCCCCAGTGATAGCCTGAACGAGCCTGAACAAAGCTCGGGTCCAGTTAACATTGGCGGATTGAGCTTTGATTCAGATTTGGTTTCATCAGGGAGCATCACAAGAGGCGTTGTAGTGGGAAACTCCAGAGATCCGGGCCTTGAAAGTGGACTGAATTTTAATCTTCAGGGGCAATTGACTGAATCGGTTAAACTAACAGCGTCTCTGACCGATCAAAATGCTATTATTCAACCTGAAGGCACTACTCAAAACCTACGGGAGTTTGATCAGGTTTTTATCCGACTTCAAGCACCAAATGAACAAGTCCAGATGGGTGATGTGGATGCTGTTTTTGATCAGAGTGCAATTGCTAGACTACAACGTAGAATTCAAGGCGCAGTCATTTCAAGTGACAGAACTTCAACCGGATCAAATCAAGCAGTGTTGTCCGTTCAGCGTGGAACATTCAGAGTCATGGAATTTAGAGGCAGAGAAGGGACTCAGGGCCCGTACAGACTTTCAGGAGAACGAGGAGAATCATTTATCATTGTTGTAGCTGGAACAGAAAGAGTGTATCTGGATGGTCAGTTGCTTGACAGGGGAGAAGATCAGGATTACACCATAGATTATTCAATTGGTGAGATTACATTTACAGGAGCCAATTTAATTCGATCATCACATCGAATCAGGGTAGAGTTTCAGTACCTGAGTAGTTCTTACAACAGAACATTGTTTGCAGCAGAATCTGAACAAGCATTTGGTCGGGATGAGAGGTTTAGAGTCGGGGCCACTTTTATTCGTGAAGCTGATGCTATCAATTTTGATGAATCCTCATTATTGAGTGATCAAGAACTCGAGGTCATCAGAGAAGCCGGTGCAGATGAGTCACAGATGAGAGTGTCGGGTGCAGATAGTGTAGGATATCGCCCGGATGCACCGTACGCTCTCTACGTTGCCCGTGACACTCTTTTAATGGGTAACGTGACCCGTTACTACGAATTTCGTCCTGGTGATCCACAAGCGGTCTTCAGGGTTAGTTTTACACAAGTAGGCCAAGGTAATGGTTCCTATCGCAGGACAGGTGGTGGAATTAATGGTATTATCTATGAGTGGGTTGGTCCCGGGAGTGGAGATTATGAACCATTCAGACAGTTAATGGGACCAAAACAGACTCAGTTATTGGCCATCAGAGGACAAGCCAGAATAGCAGACGGACTTGAGACAAGTGCTGAGTGGTCTGGAAGCAACTTTAATCCCAATCGGTTTTCACCGTCTGTAGATGGAATACAAGATCAGATGGTAAGGGGGCAACTTGGACTTAATAATCAAGATGTGGCGCTAGGAAAAATATCGATGGGGGCATCAATTGAGTACAAAGGGCAGGATTTCAAGTTTTTTGACCGAATAAGGGATGCTGAATTTGAGCGATTATGGGGACTCATGGGCGCTGTAAACTCCGATGAAACGCGCTATGAGGGCAACTTGCGATGGGATTTTGGGCATGCATCCAACATTCAGTATGATATCCAAAAATTAGCTCGGGATGACAGAAATGGGATACGACATGAAGTAAATATAGCTACTGAGGAACTCAGGATGCCATTTCTTATTGCGCAACTGGGAACATTAAGATCAGAATCGCTGATGCAAGCTAATACTTCTACTGAAGTTAATGATATTGTAATTCAAACAGGATACGCGTTACCTGTGAGATCATTCGTAGTAACTCCTGAGTTCAGAGTCGAGCGTGATAGTGAATTATACCGGGAATCTCAGAGTATATATCAATTCGGACATCATTACAGTGCTATTCATCCCTCTCTTTCACTGAGGTCATTGAATGGAAATACAATTTCAGTGGGTTATCAGATTCGGGAAGAGCAAGAAGTTGTTTCAGGTAGTTTGATAGACTCAAGAACGATCAATACACCAGAACTAAGCGTGGTCTATGGCCTTGGATCATCCTTTAGTACAGAGACAAGAATTGGGTATCAACAAACTAAGGTCGCATCTGAATTCGCCCAGGCTACAGGAAGTAGTGCATCCAATGGACTTGCGGTCCGATCCGTAACAGCTTTTTCAATGATCAACAGTGGCATTCAGAGTGATATTCTTTATGATTTGAACACTGAAAGCAGGTCTTTATTCCAGGAAACCTATCTTGAAGTAGGTTCAGAATATGGTCAGTATGTTTGGATTGACCTGAACAATGATCAAATTCAACAACTGGATGAATTCTTTCCCGAACAGAATCCTAGCGAAGGTACTTTCATTCTACAATTACTGCCTACGGATGAACTACGTCCAGTTGCTTCAATCCGATATAGCTGGAGCGTTCGAGTTGATCCGATACACTGGATTTCAAACTGGAGAGATCGTGGAAGCGTTCAAAGATTCTTGGCAAACACGGTTTATTCAAGCAGAATTGATTTCAGAGAACAAAGTGAAACAGAGGAATTAGTGAAATTTGCGTTGCTAAATCCGGAACACACCATGCGAGATACTTCAACACTCCAGGGCACGTTTAACTGGAGTCAAGAACTGAAATTATTCCGAAGATTACCCCTATTAGATCTGACAATTAGACGAGATTTCAGAAAAGGTTTAAATCGACAACTCAGTGGTTTACAATCTAATTCCTCTGAGAAATGGAATGTGGTTTCGGCGTATAGATTCCCTCAAAACTGGTCACTGGAACTTGACCTATCGACTCACGATCGAGCTTCTTTTAGTGAATCTTTGTCGGGCAGAAACTATGATTTGACTGGTTGGTCAATTGAACCCGCTATCAGATATAATTTTGGAGGTGGATCGGTAAGCAGATTAGGACTTAAAATCGCCTCCAACAAAGAAATAGGAGGAAGCTCCGCAACACTATTTAACATTTCGCAAGACGGCACAATCTTCATAGGATCCAGTTTACGACTACTCGAGAGGATAGAGTTTAGATCATCCAGAATGTCTGGAAGTGTGAGTCCTCAGCTTGAATTTGAGCTTACTGAGACCTCTGGAGTGGGTAATTCATTGCTTTGGAACCTCGGTATACAGTGGGACAATGCCGATTGGATCCGCACAACGGTACAATATGATGGGCGTACAATTCCGGGGAGAGGAGTCATTCAGACCTTTAGGGTAGCGGTAACCGCATTATTTTGATAAAAATAATTAACAATGAAATACAGATTCCCTCTTTGAAAAGGGTGTGATAATTGTTAAAATGCGACTAGTACAACATTTGTATATGCAAAAAAACGTTTTAGGTAATTTGGTGCTTTGACATTTAGCACAAAATCATCTATAATTTTGCATTCATTTTCAATCATAGTCAGATAACAAACAAACGATAAACTGGAGTATCTATGTCCTTGTCAT
>CAZJZI010000067.1:0-7389 GCA_964550435.1 uncultured Chitinophagales bacterium
AAAGCTATACCACGTATTGAATAGGTTGTCTGATTTTGAGCATGAACGAAACTAGATAATGTCAGGACGAAAAAGAGTGAGAGTAGAGTTCTTTTTATCATTGGGATGTATGGTGGTAAATTCAGTATGGGAGTAGATAAACACGCGTATGACGCTCATAAACAACAAAGGTTGTAAACGTGTTTCATCGTTTACAACCTTTAATAACTGTGCAGTAAAGTGTAAAAAATACACTGTAATACTGCTGGATTTGTTCAATGGACTTATCGAGTCATCGGTTTGTATTGGATTCGGTGGGGTTGATCATCCGTAATCCCAAGTTTTTTTCGACGATATTCTTCGTATTCCTGATAGTTGCCTTCGAACCAAATCACTTCAGAATTACCTTCGAATGCCAGGATATGAGTCGCAATACGGTCCAAAAACCATCTGTCGTGAGAAATCACTACTGCACAACCGGCAAAGTCTAAAAGAGCTTCCTCTAATGCTCGTAATGTGTTTACGTCCAGATCGTTTGTGGGCTCATCCAGTAACAAAACATTTGCTTGTTCTTTGAGCATTTTAGCCAAATGGACTCGATTTCGTTCACCTCCGGAAAGCTCAGTTACTTTTTTCTGTTGATCACTGCCTGAAAAGTTGAATCGGGCTACATAAGCACGGGAATTGACTTCCCGAGTACCCAAGAGTATGAGATCTTGTCCATCTGAAATTTCTTCCCAAATGGTTTTAGATGGATCCAATGGTCTGTTTTGATCGATGTATCCAAGTTTGACAGTTGGTCCTACGATGAATGTACCAGAATCTGGTTTTTCTTGTCCTGTGATCATCTTGAAGAGGGTGGTTTTTCCGGCACCGTTCGGCCCGATAACTCCCACAATACCTCCGGGAGGTAGACTTAAATTTAGGTCTTCGTATAACAATCGGTCTCCAAACCCTTTTGCTACATGATCAGCTATGATGACTTTGTCACCAAGACGTGGTCCTGGTGGAATGTAAATTTCAAGGTCTTCACGACGCTTTTCTCCTTGCTCACTCAGTAGGTCTTCATAAGCAGATATACGAGCTTTGCTCTTTGCTCTTCTACCTTTTGGATTCTGACGAATCCATTCCAATTCCTGCTGTAGGGTTTTCTGGCGTTTAGACTCTTGTTTTTCCTCCTGTGCCAGACGAGCTGACTTCTGCTCCAACCAGCTTGAGTAATTACCTTCAAATGGTATTCCTTCTCCGCGGTCGAGTTCAAGTATCCATCCGGCTACGTTGTCGAGGAAATATCGATCGTGGGTTACGGCAATAACGGTACCTTCATATCGAGCTAAATGCTGTTCCAACCATCCGACTGAATCTGCGTCGAGGTGGTTTGTAGGCTCATCGAGTAACAGTACATCTGGTTTTTTAAGCAACAATCGACAAAGTGCTACTCGGCGGCGTTCTCCTCCAGATAAGACTGATACCGATGTATCACCGTCTGGACAACGAAGTGCTTCCATGGCCATTTCCAACTTGGAATCCAAGTCCCAGGCGTCAAGCTGATCAATTTTATCCTGTAATTTGGCTTGTTTTTCAATTAAAGCATCAAAATCAGCATCAGGATCCGCAAATTTGGCATTGATGTCCTCAAATTGTTGCAGAAGGTCAACCGTTTCCTGAACACCTTCCTGAACGATCTCTTTTACAGTCTTGGAATTATCCAATTCAGGCTCTTGAGGCAAATAACCAAAAGTGACACCTTTTTGTGCCGATATATTGCCGATATAGTCAGTGTCAAGGCCAGCGATAATTCGTAGCAAAGTCGATTTACCAGCACCGTTTAGTCCAAGTACACCAATTTTGGCACCATAGAAAAATGACAGATAGATATTCTTTAATACTGTTTTGTTTGGCTTATAGACTTTGCTAACGCCAACCATCGAAAAAATTATTTTCTGGTCGCTCAAGGGATGTTCCGTTTAAGTGATTTATAGATACTTACATGTGATAAGCATTGAATATACTGATTATTTAAGGCAATTTCGATCCACTGTCCATATCAAGACTCACCATTTTATCAATATTCAACCAAAATCAGTTGCGAGTTACAAAGCGCAAAATAAATCCACACTATGACAAATTATGTCTCTGATTTCCACGTATTTAATTTGCATCCGTGACCCAAAAATATTACGTTGATATCAGGGTGAACGATGTGACCGGCACCCGCGTAAATTCGCCGGGTAGTGTTGCAGGTTTCACCTATCACTGCAATTCTAACTCATAAAAAGTGAGGCAGGCCTATGAAGGAAGAAACATTTCTTTCAGCCGCTGAAGATGGAGACATCGACGTCGTTAAATCTTTTCTAAACGACGGTTTTCCGGTTGACACTAAAGACGAGCACGACCGCACAGCTCTATTGAAAGCGGCTAAACATGAACAAATCGACATTGTTAAACTACTACTTGAGCACGGCGCCGACGTACACGCCGTTGATAATCGAGGCACTAATGCCATCTACTGGGCAATATTGGTAGGAAATATTGAAATAACGAAGCTCTTATTAAAAGCCGGAGCGGATTTATCCTTACACGATGATCGTGGATGGACCGCTATTGACCATGCCAAATCCAAAAACAATACAGCAATTATACAAGCAATTAACACGTTTGCTTCACCTGTAGCATAGTGATTTAACGTATCTCTCTAAATTGTGATGGGCGGATCCATAAGGTCCGCCTTTTTTATTTTCTGTAAGGCCGCGGTTTTCCGGATCGTTTCTTCTTAACAGATGACGAATGATTTGATGCACTTTCCGATCGCCCTGACTCAAATCCGGCCGATAGGAACAGAAACATAGCAGGCTTCTGATTGAAATTCTCAGGTAACTGACCCAATTTCCAATCAGAAGCTGGTTTAGATTGAATCCACTGGTCTTCAATAAGTAAATTCCAGCACACTGCAAGTCGTGTTTCGGGATTTAATTCCTGGATTAATGCTTGCATTAACTCTGTGTTTCTATGCGGAGCTTCTATAAAAACCTGTGTCTGTTGTTCACGAGCTGAACGATTCTGCAATTCTCTGATACGCAGCGAGCGTTGGTCGTTATTGACTGGAAGATAACCATTGAATGAAAATGATTGTCCGTTTAAACCGGTAGTCATCACTGAAATCAGAATCGCAGATGGACCGACCAAAGGAACCACCTCAATATTCCTTAAATGACACATCCAAACCAGTTCGCTTCCGGGATCAGCAACACCCGGACAACCTGCTTCACTGAGCACGCCGACGTCATTTCCCTGGTCCAGAACTCTGACAATATCGTTCAATTGTTCCGCCTGAACACGCTTGTCCAATTGATAGAAGTTCAGCTTAAACTCCGGAATCGGATGATCAATTCGTTTCAGAAAGTGAACTGCGGAAGGGAGTTTTTCGACAGCGAAATGTTCTATTTCACGAACACGAGTTAACACGGCTGGTGGGTGAGAAATAATCGGATCGTGATTACCAAGCAGGGAAGGGATGAGTACTAATTTACCTTTCATAATGTTCCCTGAACATCCGTTCGGACGAAATTCGGTTCATCCGGATCACTTAGCTTTCTTGAAGATACTCGGTACCCCCAAATTGCAATTAGCATAGTCACAAATACACTCAAGGCCAACACCCCGATATTCACAATTACCATATTCTGATGGAACTTGAACGTTGGGGTCATCACAATATCCTGAGTGTTTGAGGCTTTGTATTTAATCGGGATTCGAGCACTGCTTTGAATTGGAGCTGCAAGTTGGACAGGGAGTGAAAGTCTTTGCTCAATGAGTTCTCCCTCAGGAGTAGTGAATTTCAGATCTACATATCCATTTGTTTGTGATGCAATGTGTTTGATCCTGAAATCGGTCACCTCGGCTATAATGTCACTACCGCTATTATAGGTGTCATGCATGCTGTAAAGTACACTTGCCTGATATCCTAATTGGTATGTTAGATACAAAGGTAATAGCCAAACGGCCCATTTCAGGATCTTATAAATCATTTCTTGAAAGTATTCTTACTTGAAGAGTATATAGTAAATAACATAGAACCACCCGAAGAAGCCATGAATGATAGCCCATAAAATGGACTTGTTGGCACTCCATGAAATTACTACTGCGATTAGAGTGCCGAGTGTAATGCCTCCGCTGGCGGCTTTAGTTGAACTTTTCATAACTGATGATCTCCTTATTTCGTTTCAGGTTGAGATGTAGACGACTGTCCAGTTTGCAACATTGTAAAGGAACGCTCATACAGGGCAGGATCATACATCAGACGCATCTGATAGTCCTGATTGATGAGATTACTCGACATGTGCATCCAGAATCCGACCGGTAACTGGTCGAAATTGACCGTCGACACCTGTGTACGACTGGTGTACGCCGATGTTCCAAGGGCAACACCATGCGATATTGAAATTCTATTATCATAAATCGCGTAAAGTTCGATGAAATCTCGGGCGACTTTGCTGTCGTTCATTGGCCATCCTAATACATTCTTGGCAATTTCAGTCGCACCAGTACCAAAACGGGATTCATCCAATATCCAAATCATAAACGATGCCATAGAGCTTGGTTTGGCTTTCGGAAGCACCCTGTATGCCATCTTCTCTTCATTGAAACTATATTCAATTTCTTCAATACCAGCTGCCTGAAGAAGTACTTCTGCTACTATTGTTTGATCTGATAATAGTCGTTCCGAAATGATTTGATACTCTGCCTGATAGCGTTCAGTGGCCCCAGCGATTGCGTATGCGATATGAAACGCAGACCATAACGATGGACTCTGGATGGAGTCAATTTTCGAGCGTGAAATTGTTGAATCGATATTAGCAGTGCCGAACAGGCTGTAAAGAAGGTCGGCTGAGGGTTGATGATTTCGTTGAATAACGGCTTGTACATCTGAATCCAGGGTGAAGTCTGTCTTGTGAGAGTTTATCTCTTCATATAACCGAAGTGTCTCACGGTGTTTACTTGGCTCGAAACCGGGAATCACAAATCTGTTAATCTGATTCCTTGTTATTATTTGCTCCGGGCTGAGTTCCCCGTTTTCAACCATTTGGGCATATGTAGCCAGTAGAATCAGATGACTGGTACCGGCCATAACCCTTGGCTGGTCTGATTTAAATGAAATGGATGAATCTGGATTACTGGTATAGCTTGTGTCAGATAATGTTACCGACACTAAATCTGGATGAGCCTGGATGAAATCTACCAGGCCTGCAAGAGAATATGTTTTCTCAACCCACTCACTTCCATCAGCCAGTGCTTCCTGGTTTGTGAAAACGGATTTGAAAACATTCATATTAAGACCGATTACTACAATGTAGACCAGTCCCAGAACTATGGCGAAAACCGCTAAAAATTTAAATAAACGCATGAAAAATGGTCGTGTTTTGATGTGTTTTCATCATTACATTATCTTGGTCAATATACGCATTCATGTGCTACAATGTGTGGATTAGTGTTCATTTCGAACAAAGTTGTGGGGAAACAGAAACCGTCGCCAATGTAAGTCTATGTTATTCAAAAGAAGTAATTTTAAGTCCGCTGGAAATAGGAAACTGGCATTTTATACCAAAGAGTCTGTTATACCGGAATCAAAAAAAGCAATACTTGTCATTCATGGTTATGCTGAATATGTAGACCGATATCGTTCTTTATTTGATCGTTTTTCTAAAGAGGGATACCACGTGTTTGCAATTGATCATTACGGACATGGACGTAGTGAGGGAACAAAAGGCCTCATAATGGACATTAACCACGTATTGAATGATGTTTCTGAGTGGTTTGATGAGTTGAAAACTCAAAATCAGGACTTCCAATGGTATATTTTTGGCCATAGCATGGGTGGAGGTATCGCTCTTGACCTTACATTGAAACATCTGGAAGATGTCAAAGCACTAGTGTTGTCCGGAGCGTTAATCAAACTCCCTGACACAGTACCTGGCTGGATGAAGGTCATTGGACGCATAATTGCAAAAGTAGCCCCAGCTTTACCGGTTGTTCCCATCGACATTGACCTTATCAGCAGAGATCCTGATGTAGTCAGAATATACAAAGAAGACCCTCTGGTCTATTCAGACAAGGTTAGGGCTAGAACTGCAGTAGAACTTGAACGCCTAACTTTAATACTCCAGAGCAAGTTACATCAACTCACTATCCCAGTATGGATTGGACATGGCTCTCTTGATCGAGTTACAGATCCTGAAGGCAGTAAAATGCTCAATCAGAAGGCTGCAAGTCCAGATAAAACTCTGAAGATATACCACGGATTGTTTCATGAGTTGCTCAATGAACCGGAAGGACAGGTTGTATTACATGATATTATTCACTGGTTATCGAAGAGGTAACCAAAATTCAACAGCATTTCACCGTTGTCTTCATTACTTTTGAGCCTCTTAACCTATTGGCTACCAATTATCGTCACTAATTAAACGAATTTTCACATGGAATCAGCAACATTAATCAACGATGCATATGGGCTAATTGCCGTCCTGATAATCATCCCGGCAGTACTGTTTTATCTGGCGGAGAAGACGTTTCTTGCAGGTTTCTTCAAGAAAGTTCCATTGCTTGTGTTTGCATACTTTGTACCTAGTTTGTTGTCATCGTTTGGTATAATTCCAACTTCGGCGCCAATTTATGACTCAGTTATGACTTTCGTACTACCTGCAAGTTTGCTGCTACTCACACTTGCAGTTGACCTGAAGGGAATTATTAATCTAGGTCCGAAAGCGCTGATTTTATTCTTTGCTGCTACTGCAGGAATTGTAATTGGTGGGCCAATATCACTATTCGTTTTTCAGGATTATTTACCACCGGATATTTGGAAGGGATTTGCTGCCTTAGCCGGATCCTGGACAGGGGGAGGTGTTAACTTTGTTGCTGTGGGGAAAATGGTCGAAGCCGACGAAACTATGCTGGGGATGATGGTTATTGTAGATGTAATTGTAGCATATACCTGGACTGGGATTCTTATGTATCTGGCGGGTAGTTACCAGAAAATCGACAAAAAACTCAATGCTGATAACTCAAGCGTAGAGGAGTTAAAACATAAAGTAGAAGCCTTTCAGAATCAGACTGCTCGTGTGTCATCCACTTCAGACTTTATGATACTTTTGGGAGTCGCTTTTGGACTGACCTGGATTGCTGGTGAATTAGGTGTGTATCTACCAACTTTTGGTGGCATTTTGAGTGCTTTCTCCTGGAAAATCATCATTATCACATTTGCAGGGGTGGCGCTATCGTTTACAAAATTCAGAAATTATGAAGGTGCTGGCGCCTCAAAGCTGGGAACACTCATGCTCTATATGCTTATAGGCGTTATCGGTGCCGGAGCAGATTTCTCTAAAGTTGCCGAGTATCCGATGTTAATTGCTGCTG
>CAZJZI010000068.1:0-6744 GCA_964550435.1 uncultured Chitinophagales bacterium
GTACAGACTCAAATACACATTGTTACCCAATACTTAAATGGAAAATTGAGACGGGAACGGAAAGAGGATGCAAAGGACCATAACTTCTGATTACCAACAGATTTCAGTGAACCTATGCAATGAGGTATACCTTAGTCGAGCTTGGTTTAATTTTTCAGGTAGTACGTATCGATCTCTTGTATCAATCGTTCTGCTTTTTCTTTTCGTTTGATGACTAAATCTTGTGAGAGGCTGATTGCACCGTAAACATATTGAGCACTTGTGATGAGTTCGTTTATTGTCTGTCTGTCGGTAGTTATTAATGCTTGATTGTTGGTCGATACTCTGTTTTTTGTTTTCAGAATTTCAAATAACACATGACCATCATATACTTTTCCCATCAATGAAATGTAGTTATCCAGCCAAACCAGTAGTGCTTCGTTGTATGTTTCGAGTTCAAAAATGCTATTGTAATAGTCTGAGATGTTATCCGATACGACCTGCTCGCGAATGATGACTAATTGTCCAGAGCTTTTCATTTGCTCGAAGGTTCTTTCAACCGGACGAACTCGGTTCCATTTTGTGGTCATAATTCGACTTTTAAAGGCGGATTCGTCGCTTGTGGCCTGGAAGTTATCGCTTGACAATTGGACCACCAGTGAGTCAATAATTTCGAATATTTCGGCAGTTTTTATGAGATAATCGTTGTATAAATCGATATCAACCTGTAGGTCTTCTCTGAGGTTTTGAATGTATCCGTATTCGATTTTAGCAATAGCCCTGTTTTCTTTCCAATTGTTTATTGCCAGCGCAATCAGAATCCCAATCACCACAAGGACAATCTCGCCAACCGCATACAATAGATATTTACTGATTCTGTTTTCAGCCAGTAGATTCTGACGAATAGATCTAAAGAATTTTATCATTGGTGTATTGGTTGGTCATGATGAGGCATTCCGTCTTAGAACCCGTATTGCATGAAATCACAGAAGCATGCACCGCGACAAATACGACAAATTTCGGGTCTTACGCAATAGGGGACAATCAACCAAAAACGACATTGCATATAGCTATTGGAGGTATTGATTTACTTAGTTATCAGTCTAAAACGCCTCTGGTTATCATCCTGTTAACCTAAGAGAGGAGCATTTTACCCATCAAAAGCTATATGCAATGATATGTGGAGCTATTTTTCCTTTTTAAGTCAATTCTTTTTCGTCAGCTGTCTGATTGCGACTAAGTGTCCAAACAATACGGTCGGTACGATTAATGCCGGCAATAAATTGAAAGGATAGTACAATACAGCAATATTAGGCTGATCAAATGCCAACTTTTGGAACGGTGATGGAAATGAAAAAACTGCGGTTACGACAACATTTAAAAGGAGCAAGAGGCAAATAATGTTCCACCACAACAACAGTTTCTTGTTTTCCTGGGTATTACGAAAAGCAAAATACGCTACGATTGGAGCAGTTATACCCGAAAATAGATCGAAGTTGGTCCCTTCAAATGTCATATATACAGACAGTACACCTTGATAAAAAAGTAACGTCAAAATAATTTCGACCGGTATTCGAATGGTGTGGAAATACGTTAGTGCTTTCAGGTTGATGCTGTCTATGAACGCTCTTCCGCTGGTTGTCAGAAACGTGATAGCGATTAACACCAATGCGGGAAACATTCCGAATAGCAAGAGTTTTGGCGGTATTGCCTGGGTGTCCTGATAAATTCCGCTTAGTCCAAGAGCGGTCTGTATCAGTGTCCAGCCAACTGCAATCAGCAAAAAGGTTTTGGATTTAGTGGCTACATAGAACCAAATAATGGTCGCAACTACTGTCAGTCCGAACAGTAGGGTGATGTAAATTGGTAGGTTTTCCATTGCTACTTTTGAGTTGTTTTAAGTGTGAGATGAGAACCTACTTATACGTATAATTGTTAAGTTTGTTGGTCGGCGCGACGAAGTGACTGTCTATTTACCCTTTTTCAGGATGAGCATGGACTGTTATTACTAGCATAAAAAAAGGGCTTGTAAGTAACTTACAAGCCCTGAGTAGTGTTCAAGAGAACTTGGATTTTAGCTTCTTGAGTCCGTCTTGTACGGAATCAGAAGCAGCATCAACTGCATCTTTTGCTTCATCCCATTTGTCTTCAGCTGCATCTTTGAGTTCGGCAAACTTTTTGTCCAGATCTTTGTTTTTAGATTCCAGATCCTTGAGAGCCTTGTCGTAATCAGCTTTTAGATCTTCTTTTACGGACGCACGTTTGGCTTTCAATTCGTTGATCTTGGCCGAAACTTCGTCGATGGTTTGGTTAGCTTTTGCTTTGAATTCTTCTTTATTCATAATCTCTCTTTATTCGTGAGTATTTGTATGTATTCGTCTAGCGTATCGAATGGTAGCTCCTTTGAAATGGGAGGTCATTATTGGATTTTGTGATGATTGTTTTAATTAAATTGGTGTGATTCATTGCTCAGTTAGAACCTCAACGTCATGTTGAGTAAACTGAATTGAACATCACATAATCTGTGGTCAGGTCGGTACCCCATCCGGTGGCGGATTCTTCGCCGTTGCACAGGTCCAGATTGATGTAAATATGAGATTCACGAAGTAGCTTTTTCATGAAATTCCGGTCAAAATCGACAGGAGCACCTTTACTCAGGACCAGAATCTGTTCATTTTCGTCGCCCAGGGACAAATCAACGTTGGTGTAATCAAAGGGTACACCGGCATTTCCAGCTGCGCTTAGGATTCTGCCCCAATTGGGATCCCGTCCGAACATGGCCGTTTTTACCAGGGTGGAATCCGATATGTTTTTTACGATTTTTCGCGCCGTAGCATAGTCGGGAGCATTGGACACCGTATACTGAATGAACTTTGAGGCACCTTCTCCATCCGAAACGATCAGTTTGGCTAAATGGGTCATCAGTTCTTCCAATTTGTTTCTGAATTTCTCATAACCGTTGTCTTTTTTTGACTTCAGCATCGAGTTTCCCGCTAAACCGTTTGCGAGTACCGCCACCATATCATTGGTTGAAGTATCCCCATCCACGGTGATCATATTGAACGTACGGTCAACGACTTCCTTGACAGTCTGCTGCAATAGCCTGGATTCTATGGCCACATCGGTCACGATAAATCCGAGCATGGTTGCCATATTGGGATGAATCATGCCTGATCCCTTTGCAATGCCACCCATATTGATTTCAAAGCCATCCAGTTCGAACTCCAGAAATCCTTCCTTTGGAAAGGTATCGGTGGTCAGGATCGCATTGGCTGCGAAAGATCCGGCACTGGATTTCGAAGTGAGTTTGGGCGCCGAGTCTTTGATTCCTCTGACTACCTCATCGGTAGGGAAGGGCTCACCGATGAGTCCGGTGGATGCCACTAAAATCAGTTCTTCATCGATGTCGAGGGACTCAGCCGCTGCTTTTGCCATTGCCACTGCACCCTGGTAGCCTTGGGTCCCTGTGCAGGCATTGGCATTTCCGGCATTCACCACGATGGCCTGTATGTATCCATCCTGCATGTGCTTTCTGGAGAGTTTGATCGGCTCAGCCACCACTTCGTTTTGCGTGAACACTGCGGCCGCATTTGCAGGTACTTTTGAATAAATGATGGCTAAATCCCTGCGCAGTGATTTTACACCAGAATGGGTTCCCCAGCATTTAATTCCTCTGACGTTGGTAATGTTTTTGATCATTCTGATACTGATTTTCTGTTAAGGGTACATGGGAACGTGCTGAAGACCGTAATCTTCATCCCAGTTGAATATGATATTCATGTTCTGGACTGCCTGACCGGCGGCGCCTTTCATTAAGTTGTCGATCACGCTGATGACAATGACTGTATGTGTGCGTTCATCGTAAGTGGCGTAGATATCACAAAAATTGGTTCCTCTCACGTCTTTGATCGAGGGTGGTTGATCGACCATGCGGATAAACCGGCATCCGTCATACATCGAATAGGCTTGAGACAACTGCTGGACACTACATTCGTCCTTCAAAGGTTTGAGGTAGATGGTTGAAAGAATACCCCTGTCGACTGGTAATAAATGTGGCGTGAAAAGTACCGATACCCGATTTTCGGTGAATTCCTGCATTTTCTGCTGGATTTCGATGGAGTGACGATGGGTTTTTAGTCCGTAGGCTCTGAAATTCTCATTCACGCTGGAAAAATGATTGACTGGTTTGGCTTTTACGCCGGTTCCCGTGACTCCGGACTTGCTGTCGGCGATAATCTGAGATGGATCAATGAGTCCCGCCTTCAGAAGGGGAGCTACTGCGAGGATCACACTGGTTGGATAACAACCCGGATTGGCAATTAGCCTGGCTGACTTGATCTGGGAAGCGTACAGTTCAGGAATACCATAGATGGCGCCTTCAAATCCCTTTGGGTACGTGTGCGTTTTGCTGTACCACTGCTCATAGATGGCGGGATCGCTCAACCGGAAGTCTCCTGAAAAATCAATGATCGGGAAATCCACATTTTCCAGTTTTTGAACATACTCCATTGAAATTCCATGGGGAAGGGCCAAAAACGCTATATCTATGTCATGGTTATCGATTTCGTCGATCGATTTCAGTGTTGAGTCCAGAATATTCCTGAAAAAAGGGTGAACATCTGAGAACGCCTCCCCGGCACGGGACTCTGAGGTAATTAACGCGATATCTACACCTGGATGATGCACAAGAATGCGTAATAATTCTGATCCTGTAAATCCGGTTGCTCCAATTACTGCGACCTGTTTCTTAGGCATGGGTCTTGAGTTTATTCAGAGAACTCTGCAGGACATCGATGTATTCCCTGAGCTCTTCTTGAGTGATAATTAATGGTGGCACAATGCGAAGGACTCTCTCTGCAGCGACATTGGCAATTACACCATCCTGCAACATATCCAGTATGACAGGCTTAATTTCGAAGTCAAATTCCACCCCCAGCATCAGTCCGACGCCGCGAATTTCCACGATATGTTCGCTATCGATCTGCTCAAGCTTGCGTCTTAACCATGCGCTCGTTTCCTGTACTTTTTGCAGGAGTCCCTGTTCTTCGATCACCTGGATCGTGGTTAACGCTACTGCGCAGACCAGTGGATTCCCTCCAAATGTTGTTCCGTGATCACCGAAATCGATGGAGTCGCTGATCGCTGCACGTGAAAGAATAGCACCAATCGGAACACCTCCACCAAGTCCCTTTGCCAGGGTCATGATATCAGGCTGGACCCCAAAATAATCCTTGGCGAACCAATGTCCAGTTCGACCGATTCCGCTCTGGACCTCATCAAAGATCAGCACGATCTTATTCTCGGTGCAATACGTTCGCAGATTTTTCAGAAACTGTTTGTCAGCCACGTTGATTCCGCCTTCACCCTGGATCGGTTCAATGACTATGGCGGCTGTATCATCATTGACCAGTGATTTTACGCTCTCAAGATTATTAAACGATGCCTGGGAGAATCCGCTGGGCATGGGTCCAAATCCTTGCTGGTATTTCTTTTTCCCGGAGGCAATCGTGGCCAATGTTCGTCCGTGGAAGGAGTTTTCAAACGATATGATGTTCCCACCACGACCGATACTATGCGCATACTTGCGGGCAATTTTGAAAGCACCCTCCAGAGATTCGGCACCACTGTTTGTGATAAACACATGATCCAGACCACTTATGTGCGTCAATTTTCCAGAAAGTGCCACCTGGGGCTTGTTTACAAAGAAATTTGATACATGCAGCAGGGTGTGAGCCTGTTCCTGAATGGTTTTAACGATTGCCGGATGACAATGTCCGAGGGCGTTCACAGCGATTCCGGCCAGTGTATCGAGGTATCGTTTCCCGTCCACATCCCATACATAACAACCTTCACCACGCTCCAGTGCGACAGGAAACCGTCGAAACGTAGGTAGATAATACTTTTGGTCAAGTTTGGAATAATGTTCGTTTAATGATGTGCTCATTGGATTCAATTCTCTCAGTTGTTTACAATTTCAATGTATTCAGGCACTTACAAGGGTACCAACGGGCTCATTGCGTTGGAATGCAAGAAGTTGATCCGGATTGGTTCCGTTCAAAATGCGTACCTGGTCGGCGCCCTGTTCAAGAGCAGTGGTGCATGCCTCAAGTTTTGGAATCATGCCGCCCGTTATGATCTGTCGTTTTATTAAAACAGGAATCTCACTGACGGTAATGCTTCGCATCAATGAATTTGGATCGTTTACATCCTCTAAGAGTCCGTCAACATCCGTTAAAAGCAGAAATTCCTTTGCCTGCAGCGCACCTGCGATATGTCCGGCAAAAACATCCGCATTTACATTGTATGTAACCCCATTTTCATCCGAAGCCAGGCAGGTAATCACAGGGAAGTAGCCCTTTGTCAATAAAATCTCCAGTAGGTCCGTGTTGATATGGTCTATATCACCCACAAAACCCAGGTCGACAGGCTTGGGATTCTCCTCGGTTCGGGCGTTACCAAATCGCTTTCTGGCAATTGCGATGTTTCCATCCTTACCGGAAAGTCCAACTGCTTTTTGTCCATGTTTGTTGATGATTTCGACCAGTTTTGAGTTCACCTGACCTTTTAGAATCCGTTCGACATGCGACAATGCCTCAGCAGAAGTGACCCGCTGTCCATCGATGAACGTTGAGTCAATATGTTCTTTGTGCAGTGCTTCCTTGATAAATGGTCCGCCGCCGTGCACAATCACGACATCTTGTCCCTCTTGCTTGATTCGGCATATAATTTCCAGAATGGTAGATTGAATCGTTTCATCGACCATGG
>CAZJZI010000069.1:0-5347 GCA_964550435.1 uncultured Chitinophagales bacterium
AACCACTTTCCCAACTGCAGCACCCGGCGATGCAGGCAATCCACGACCAAGTACTTCATCATCTCTGAAAGAGGACTGACTTAATTGGGGATGTAGTAATTGGTCTAAATGTAAGGGTTCAACGAGTCTCATTACGGCATCGTCTTTAGTAACCAGACCTTCTTCGACCATGTCAACAGCTATTCTAATCGCTGCCGGACCTGTACGTTTTCCATTTCGGGTCTGCAGAATAAACATGCGTCCCTGTTGAATCGTGAATTCAATGTCCTGCATGTTTTTATAGTGTTGCTCCAGCCTGTGTGTGTGAGTTATGAGTTCAGAATACGACTCAGGCATCATATCTTTAAGATGATCAATTGAAATTGGAGTTCGAATTCCAGCCACAACATCCTCACCCTGAGCATTTATAAGAAACTCACCATATAATTTGTGTTCTCCGTTCGATGGATTTCTGGTAAAACATACTCCAGTGGCACTATCATCTCCGGCATTTCCGAACACCATTGCCTGGACATTCACAGCGGTTCCGATGAGGCCATAAATTTTATTAATCTGGCGATATTTTACAGCGCGGTTGCTATTCCAAGAACGAAATACAGCATTGATAGCGAAAATGAGTTGTTCCCGGGGATCTTCAGGAAACATATATCCGGTTTCCTTGCGATAGACGGCTTTGTATCGATCAACGAGTTCACGTAGATCATCTGTGGATAACTCATTATCTAGTTTCACCCCAGCTTCATCTTTTAATGCCTCCATGACCTCTTCAAATAACTCATGAGGAACTCCCATTACTACGTCCCCAAACATATCTATAAACCGGCGGTAAGAATCGTACGCGAAGCGTTCGTTTCCGGTCCTGGTAGCCAGACCATCGACGACTCTATCATTAAGACCAAGATTTAATACAGTATCCATCATTCCTGGCATTGAATCAGCGGCGCCAGACCTTACAGATACTAATAATGGATTACTTGGATCGCCAAATGATGATCCCATTAGTGATTCAATAAATGATATTCCTTTGTCAACCTGTGTTTTTAGTCCCGCTGGCCATACACCATCATGATCTGAATAATACTTACATGCTTCCGTTGATAGTGTGAATCCCGGAGGTACGGGTAAACCAATTCTGGACATTTCGGCAAGATTTGCTCCTTTTCCACCAAGCAGGTGTTTCATTGTACGATTACCTTCGGCATTTCCTCCACCAAAGGTGTACATCCACTTTGTCTCTTCCATACTAGGGTCCCTTTCGGATTAATAAAATGATACAACCCTAATTAAAGAAAGAGATTTAGACAAATCTTGCACAAGACTTGGCAATTATTCGCCAATTACAAGCTAATTACCCTAATCAACAACTACAGACTGTAGCCATCTGTCTTCTTGCCGGGCAATTGTGTAGTACCAAATAATTCCAACCAGGATAAGCAGTCCACCGAAAAAAATGAGGGATTGTGAGATCGAGAGTATGCCAAAATGCAATAATGCTGCTGCAATCATAACCGATACTGATTCGGTCAGAGTCAACAGTAGCCACTCTGTGCTAAAAACTCTTCCACGGAAATCATCTGGTGTGCGTTTTTGAATGAGAACGGTACTACTTACCCAATTCGCACCTGATCCGGCGTGCGCGAATAAGACCAAACCCATCATCACCCATAATGAGTCAGTAAATCCCATGAAGAAGTATCCAACCCCAACCAACGACATACAGATTCCAAGCGCTTTAATCCAGACTTTTTCATCAGGGAAAAAGCGCCGTATCACTATTGGACCAATAGCAGTGCCAATCCCACGACTAGCGTAAAGCAGTCCTAGACCAACACTACCCATCATTAACACATCATCTGAAACCAGAATTAACAAATACACCAAAGCTCCCAAAGACACTTCAATCCATCCTTTAGCTAATGTTGGTCTCAACACCTGATGATTTTCACGTAGAAATTGAACCCCTTTAACGATTCCGATCCATGGTGAGGCAATAGCCGCTAAGTGCTCTTTTGTTCTTAAGTGCGGAATAGTTGCTTTCCATATAAACCAGGCTGAAACAATGTACGTAACACCATTTAAAACAAAGACGGTATCTTTTCCCAGATACTCGGTCGCAAAACCTCCTATCGCCATACCAGTTGTAAAGATTACAGACCAAGATAGAGTCGAAATGATATTTGCGATCATGAGCTCTTCTTTGGAAGTAATATTAGGAATGGAGCTCGATTTGGCTGGTTCAAATACAGCAGCCATCATCATCTGAAGTGAAATCAACACATAAACGAGCCAAATAAGGTCTTCAGAACTTACCAGTAACAAAGCTGTTATCACCACTGCACGACCAATATCGCACCAGATCATGAGTTGACGACGGTCGAATCTGTCGGTTAAATAACCAGCAAATGGTGAAAAAACAGCAAAACTTGTGAGTTTGACTACTATAATGAGTCCGATGAGTATCTCAGAATCAGAATACTGTTGAATAAGGGCGTATATAGCCAGCATCCCAAACCAATCACCAAAATTGGCAATAGCCTGACTCAGCCATAAACGTCGATAGTTGTGATTGTACCGTACAAGCTGCAGATAGGGACGAAAGGTATGCATAGGTCAGATTCCGGTACTACCGAATCCACCAGAGCCTCGTTGTGTATCACCGAGGTCTTCAACTTCCGTGACTTCAGCCTGAACAACAGGTGCAATAACCAACTGTGCAATTCTATCACCATGGGACACTTTAAAATCCTCTGTTCCGTGGTTGATTGCAATTACTTTAACTTCCCCCCGATAATCTGCATCAATCGTACCAGGAGCGTTAAGCATTGTAATTCCATGTTTAATAGCTAATCCACTCCTGGGACGGACCTGGGCTTCAAACCCGTGGGGTAGCTCCATTTGCAGCCCTGTCGGAATCAAAGTTCTTTGCCCAGGATGAAGCACAATGGGTTCTGAAAGTGCAGCACGCAGATCCATACCCGCTGATGATGGAGTTTCATACGTCGGAAGTGGCAAATTATTGGCATGGGGAAGTCGTTTGAAAGCTACTTTCATCGTGTTGCTACTTATTGGAATATGATTTCAGTTTAACTTTAACGTTTCCAACCCATACTCGTACATGGGCCTCAAGAGGAATCCGGGAATCATTGGTCATATGCCAAGCTTTGTAAGCACCCGAAAACCCAAACGGACCCTTAACATTAGCGTCGCCATAACTATAATAAGCGGAGACTTTACCATCGAAAGCCTCAGAATCAATTTGATCAACTTTTGATGTATAGGTCATTTGGACATCGCCTTTTTCGTTGCTGATGTAGATTGGATAAGTACGTCTTGCGTCCATGCCTGCATAAAGGCGGGTGATTAGATGCAATGTCGGACCACTATCGGCAGGACCATTTAAATCGAGAGTGTCTGTCGGCTCCTCAAATTCGGAGATAAATACTTTACCCTTATCGTAGTCAAAAATATATCTGGAGTCCAGATACTCATTATCATGGATAGAATCAGTCCAGAAATTCAATCCATATGCTATTGTGTCGTTGTATGCAAATATCGAATGGAAATGACGTTCTTTTCTTCCAACAAACGGAATCGAAGGATTAGATCGGATAATCGTTCGTGAATAATGTACTTTTTCACCTTGATAAACCGTGTCACGAACCGGCTCCAGAATTACTTCACCAAGTGTTAGGAATCCATAGTGTACCGAGTAGACTAGGGTTTCATCGGAATTAACTAAAGACGGCATGGTGGGCTGGGTTCTCGGAGCGCGTTGAGCTACACTATGTAGCATCCCTATTCCAAAAACAAGCAGGATTGTCCACCCTAACATTGTGAACTTACCTAGCATCGGGGATTTCATAAAAAAATCTTTCTAATTAGTCTGTAGCGAGAAACTCAGTTATGGCTTCCTCATCAAACCCTATCATGACAGCTCCATCCAGTAAGAAAACCGGACGCTTAATCATTGACTGGTTATCAAGGAGCAATTCAAACAATTCCTGATCACTCAGGTCTTTATCAGAAACATCCAACTTTCGCCAAGTAGTTCCTTTTTTATTGATGACGCTTTCAACACTGAGTTTATTTACAATGTCCAATAATTCGTCATCATTAAGGGGAACTTTCTTTACATCCCTAAACGAGTACTTGTGCCCCTCGTTATCCAACCATTTGAGTGTTTTTTGAACCGTGTTACAGTTTTTTATTCCAACAACCGTCAGCATAATAAACGTTGATTAAATAGTACTTAAAAAGTGCCCTGCCGGTCTTTCAGATACTTGTAAAGCAATTCACGGGCACGGAAAATGTGAGCTTTAACAGTTCCAAGTGGTAAATCAAGAATATCGGCAATCTCCTGATAACTCAACTCTTCAACATGTCTCATTTTTATGATCTCGCGGTACTTTTCAGGTAAAGAGTCTAAGGCTTCTCTAAGAATCTGGGAGCGCTGCTTTCTAACAATAAGATCGTCAGTTGATCGCCCTTCATCTTCAAGTTCAATAGACATTTCACCGTCTTTAGTCCGTATTGGGTCATGAATCGAAAATGTCTTTAGCTTTTTCTTGCGCAGAAAGTCAATGGAATGGTTCGTAGTTATCCGATATAACCAGGTCGAAAACGCATAATCAGGATTGAACGATGCAATGTTATCAAAGGCTTTCAAGAAGATTTCCTGAAGCAAATCCTCAATAATCTCACGATCTTTGACCAGCTTAAGTATATGAAAATATAATGGTTGCTTGTACTTATCAAAGAGCGTTTTGAATGCAATCTGATCTCCACCTATTGCGCGTTGCACAAGAGCATAATCAATCTGACTACTAGTTGATGGAGTAGTGCTTCCCGGATTAGATGTAGAATTTACCTGACTTGAATTCATCTACCCAATTTACCCCAAAGTATTTAATTAATCCATTATACTAAACAAATTCTTCGAGAAATTAATTGCTAAAAAAGTGAATCTCTGTACGTTAGGGATTAAAATAGTTTCAGCGTTCAGTAAGTTCAGATATGACAATGTATGGTTCTATCAGAAATTCTCTAAACTATATACCCTTTGCACTTTTACGTATTAATTTTTCAGCTCTTTTGTAGCAATCTCAGAAAAAGACTGAAATATTAATTATTTAGAAAAAATTGTTATTTATCTGAAAGTTTATCGTATCTTAAAAATGTATTGATTAAAAATGCTTGCAATACACCAATGTATGGTTCAACGACTGAGTCATCAATGTTACAAAAGCATTTATTTTCTAAGTTGAGGATTATATGAATATCTATGTTGGTAACTTGCCTTACTCCACTGACGAGCAAGGACTTAAAGAATGGTTTTCACAATACGGTG
>CAZJZI010000070.1:0-4416 GCA_964550435.1 uncultured Chitinophagales bacterium
CGGAGGTGCCGAGGCGGATAATGGCGCCGATTTCAAGGAGTTCTTGTAGGTCCCGCGTTGAAGTTGCTTTCGAGGTTTTGTTGATAGCGCCATACTTTCGGGCGTTCATCCCTCCTGTGAATCCACCAGGACCCGCTTCGAACATGCGGAGAATGGCTTTTCGCTGGCGCTCATTGAACTGAGCTCCAAACTTATCGAAATAATGACGTTTCTGTAACGTGAAATCGATCCATGCTTCCGAGGCGTCAAACGACTCCAGCAGGACATCCACAAACCAGGTAATCCAGTCTGTGATTTTGAGCGAATGCTGCGCTCGTTCGAGCTGGGCATAATATTCTTTTCGGCGTTCCATAATTACCGTGGACATACTGATAGGAACCGGATATCCGAGGTCCATGGACAAGCACTTCTCAACCAGTGCTCTGCCTATCCTTCCGTTTCCATCATCGAACGGGTGGATGGACTCGAAGTAGAGATGGGCAATTGCAGCTCTGACGGGTGCCCAGACCAAAGTTGGAAGCTCTCGTGACGGAGTATTGAACCAATTGATGTATGCATCCATCTCCGCATGGAGATTAGACGCCGGTGGGGCTTCAAAATGAACGGTTAAACGTCCCATGGGTCCGGAAATGATCTGCATGGGCGCTGGATCAGAACGATACATTCCAACATCCAGATCCGTCGTACCCTCCAATAGAGCCTTATGCCATTCGAATAGCATTTCGTGTGATAACGGCTCATTAAACTGATTTCGAACCAAGGCCATCAGAGTCCCAACGCCCTCCGACTTTCTGTCACCGCTCGATGAAACAGCAGGATGAATATTCAGATTGCGTTGAATCGATGACAGCACGTCAAGCTTGGAAACGACCTCTCCTTCGATTTCAGAAGTAGTAACGGCCTCAACCACCATGAGTTGGAGAACCCTCTCCAGATTATCAGATGGACTCAGAGCTTGCAGCTTTCCGGACAAATGACCCGATTTTTGCACAAACGCTAACAATCGATCCTCTAGATGATCCAGAGAATACGAAAATCGAGGCCACTCGAAATATTGCCAGTTGTACATACTCATGAGCCGAATATATATATTATTCGGCTCATTTTGTACTACTTTTTGAGCCGATTAGAGGAAGTTATTAAAATTGACTATCTACAAGGGTAAATTTCGACAATTATTACCCTCGATATGAAATTGAGAATAATTATTCTAATAGTTTACTCTCAATGTGCCAAATCCTACTATTTAATCTGCTACAGCTCGATTGCTGGTTACAATTTAGGGTCTAACTACATTGAAAATAAGCCCGGTTATACAACCGATTCTTTTCGTTGAATGAGAATTTCAGCGGGAATATTTAGTTTTCGATTTAACACTCGAATAACTCTAAGTGACATTGATCTTTTGCCTGATAGAATTTCACTGGCTCTTGATTTTGATCCAACCAATTGAGCAAGATCACTTTGCGAAAGACCTAATTGCTCCATCCGAAACTTTAAGGCTTCTATTGGATCCGGAGCATCTATGGGAAAATTCCGCTTTTCATATTCATCGACTAGAATTCCTAAAATTTCAAGCTCATCTCCTTCCGGTGTTCCAGCCTCTGCATCAAAGATTTCTTCGATCCTGTTTAGCACAGAATTGTAATCAGCTTCGGTATGAATGGGATAAATGTTCATAGTTGTAATCCTTGTAACTCAGATCGATTCAGCATCAATCTTGTCATATTGTGCATGTGTACCAATAAAACGAACGAATACTTGCCCGTAATCATAGTTAATTTTGACAATCAAGCGGTAAGTATTCCCTTTAATATTAAACACTACTCGATTATCTGCTAAAAAACTGGCAGTCGGATAAACAAGTCTGATATCTGTCGGTGTCTTCCATTTTGCTTTTTCCGCTTCAGAAAACCATGATTTCAAAGGCTGTTCTGAATCTGCGTGTTTTGTCCAAAACTCAACAAGTGTTTTTCGTGAGAATACTCGCATGGATTAATATACAAAGTTCCCGATTTGGGAAAAATTATAAATTAGTGGATCTTCTCTCAAAATGTTACCAGATACGATGTAAACTTTTCCACTCATTGGGATACTTTACGATGAGGTATTCATTTACAATCCGATTGTAGCGAATGGATGCCTGGTTTAATGAAAGTGCACATCGTCAGGAACCATTCAGCACTTAAATAGTTTATTTATGGTCGTAAGTTGGAGAATGTACAACGTTTATCCAACCATTAAATGAAATCGTAAGTAAATCTTTATTCGTAAAGGCACTGACCCATTATAAATTGATGGTAATCGCAACAAGAAACTATGCGATTGATGCAATAATAAATAATTATTTTATAATAGTTTATACGAATTTTGGGTGTATGTTGTAAGGCTGACACTAGAGGGTTTTCATAGGCATGAAATCACCTCGCAATCTTACATCCATCAAGGAGACATTATGAACTATTTCTATACTACAATCCTCGTAATGCTGATGACCGTAGGGTCTGTTAGCGCGCAACACATGAATATCGGGGTCAAAGGCGGATTAAACTCGTACACGGTTGAGACCGACAACACGAATTTCGATTCCAAGCTTGGATTTCATATCGGAGTGTTGGGACATTTCCACCTGGATGATCAGCTGGGACTTCAACCGGAGCTCGTGTTCTCTATGCAGGGTGCCAAACGCGGAAGTAATGAACTGAGTCTCGATTATGTCAATATTCCCGTACTGTTCCAGTACATGTTCGACAACGGGTTCCGATTACAAGCGGGTCCACAGCTGGGTATCCTGATCAATGCTGAAGCCGAAAACAGCGGACTCACCATCGACATCAAGAACGAAACCAAACCCATCGATCTGGGACTAGCCCTGGGCGCCAGCTACGTGAATCCAGCCACCGGACTGGGATTCGACGTGAGATACAATATGGGCCTGAGCAACATCAACGAAAGCGACAATTTCAAGTCGTATAACCGCGGAATCCAACTCGGCATCTTCTATCTCTTTGGTCATACCAACTGATTTTCGGTCCACATACCATTGATTTAATTACACATAATGGGTATCGCTTGCGTGGTACCCATTATTTGCCGTACTTGTCAGAATGCGAATACATGAAATTTCCCGCAATGCGTCTGAACGATTTAGGCCACTTACAGCTGGAATCACTAAATGGATAGATTGAGCATGGACAAGTACAAAGAAAATAGTTTAACCCTGAAAGGTGCTGTAGCGCTTGGCACTGGAGTGATGATTGGAGCTGGGATTTTTGCGTTGCTAGGTCAGGTCGCTGAACTTTCGGGCACGTGGTTCCCATATGTTTTCATTGTTGGGGCCATTATTTCAGGATTCAGTGCTTACTCCTATATCAAAGTATCAAATGCTTATCCCTCCGCCGGAGGAATAGCCATGATCTTAATGAAATGCTACGGTAAAACAACGTTAACCGCGGCTGCTTCAGTACTGATGGCGCTTTCGATGGTGATCAATGAAAGTCTGGTGGCCAGAACGTTCGGGACCTATACGTTACAGCTTTTTGATGTTGAGAAGAATTCCATACTGGTCCCAATTCTAGGTGTATCCTTATTGATATTTGCCTACATCGTCAACGTGTCTGGTACTAAGGTAATCGGTAAAACGTCCCAGTTCATGTCATTCATTAAGATCGCAGGTATTGTAGTGTTTGCCATAGGTGGACTTTGGGCTGCCAACTTCGCACTAGCCGACCTGATCCCTGTTCCCTCCGGCGATGCCACCTATTCGGTTGCGAGTTATTTAGGAGCCATAGCTCTTTCAATATTGGCATACAAAGGGTTTACGACCATTACCAATAGCGGTGGTGAAATAACCGAGCCACACAAAAATGTTGGAAAGGCGATCGTTATTTCCCTGCTCATTTGTACAGGAGTCTATTTTCTAGTCGCTATTGCAGTGAACAGCAGTCTATCAATTTCGGAAATAGTGAGTGCAAGAGATTATTCCCTTGCTGAAGCAGCACGACCCGCATTTGGTAATTACGGACTGTACTTTACAGTGGGTATAGCCATCATAGCTACCATTTCCGGGGTAATTGCCAGTATTTTTGCAGTATCTCGCATGACCGCCATGCTGACAGACATGAGCCTTATACCTCACAGCCATTTTGGAATGTCGGGTAGCATCCAAAAACACATGCTGGTCTATATTGTGGTAATTGCCATCACCTTAACCATATTCTTTGATTTATCCCGTATCGCATCGATGGGTGCCATTTTTTACTTAGTCATGGACATTATCGTTCATTGGGGTGTATTTAAGCACCTCCGAAAAGATGTAAAAGCCAATGGGGTAATCCTAATATCAGCTCTGCTACTTGACCTGGTTGTACTATCTGCTTTTTTATGGATCAAAGCCAGTACTGATGTCTTTGTTGT
>CAZJZI010000071.1:0-2299 GCA_964550435.1 uncultured Chitinophagales bacterium
AGGTGCTGCACCTGATTGATACGATCAAGATGAAAATCCTTGTTCGAAACAAGACTATTCAGGAGCTGGACGTATTTCCGTTTACTTTTTTTGATCCAAGTACCAAGGCATTACTTCATCCGAATCTCTTGAAAAAGCACACGTTGAAAGAGCTTCATCAGAGTGACGTGGATGCAATAGATGATCACTGTCCGTCTTGGGTACATGCAGATCGGCTGAAGTTGCTGAATTTTCGCGCAGCTGCAATCGGAAGCTTCTGGGAAATGATGAGCATCGATTACGGGATGTATCATTGGGATCCAACGGCGGATCAGGACGTGGTTGAGTTTTGTCTGCGACTACCGGAAAGCTACTTTGCCAAAAACGGTGGACGAAATCTGGTCCGGCGGGCCTTTGATGGCAAAATTCCTAAAGAAGTGCTGTTCAAAAAACTCAAAGGACGACAAAGTTCCGATTGGATGATCCGTTTCAGCCATGAAATTCCACAATTTCTCACTTTGATCGACTCTATTCCCGGGAATCATTCGATTCGGAGATACATCGATATCGGGGCGTTTGGCAAGTTGGTAGTTGAGTGGGAAAAAGGATTTAGAAAAACCGGGGATCTGGGACATCCGATTTTGTCCGGGACGATAAGTAGGATACTGGGGTTGTATTTTTTGTTAGAAGCTAGCACGCATTGCGTGCAGAAAACTGAAAAGGGTTGAGATTTAAGTGACAACATGGCCTCATTCACATCCCTCCACGCTCTTATCTCTATTCTGGCCGCGAAGCGGACACTCTCCGCGATGAAATCGCACTCTCCACAACGTTAGTTGTACTCTCCGTGGTGAAACCACACTCTCCATGGCGAAATCGCACTCAGGTTCTGCTCCCCGCTTCTATTCATATAATTGTGTAAAAAACCATAATAAAGTGTATATTTGTCCTTTAATAATGGTAATAAGCACAATTAGTATGATGTCTGTTGAATCGGTTTATAAAAGTATAGCTCAAAGGGTTCGGACTCGAAGACTTGAGAAGAATCTTACGCAAAAGGCATTTGCAAAGCGTGCTGGAGTTGGGTACGATGCGTATAGATCGTTTGAGTCGACTGGCGATACATCGCTTCGAAACCTGATACTGATCGCTTTTGTTTTAGGGGACGAAGATGTTTTTGAATCCATTTTTACCAAGAAATCCTACCAAAGCATAGACGAAATAATCCGCCAAAAAGAATCCAAAACTCGCAAACGTGCATCTTCAAAATGAACAGGATTAACGAAATTCAGGTATTGATGAATGATGTGGAGGTGGGTAGGTTGGCTCTAACTTCAAATCATCTGTGTGCGTTTGAGTACAGTTCGAACTGGCTTGAACGTGGATTTTCAATATCTCCGTTCTTTTTGCCACTAGAAAAAGAGGTTTATGTAGCAAAAAGGGATCCTTTCAATGGTGGTTTTGGTGTATTTGACGATTGTCTTCCAGACGGTTGGGGAAATCTAATCTTGGATCGATTTCTCAAACGTCAGGGAGTAGATAGTCAACTTCTGTCCTTGCTTCAACGTTTGGCACTGGTTGGATCTTCGGGGCGAGGAGCACTTGAGTTTCGTCCGGACCTTAGTGATCATAATCCAAATGATGTCGCCAATTTCGATATCCTTGCTGAGGAAGCGGAAAAAATATTGGCTACAGAATACTCAGGCGGTGGAATAGATACATTGTATAAATTTGGAGGATCGCCAGGAGGAGCCAGACCTAAGGTTTTTGTCAATATGGATGATAGCGAATGGTTGGTGAAATTTAAATCGACCAATGACCCACAAAATATCGGTAAAGTTGAGTACGAATACGCTTTATTGGCAAAAAAATGTGGAATTGATATGCCAGACGTTCGTTTGTTTGAAGACAAATACTTTGGGGTCAAACGTTTTGACCGATCAGAAACTGGTAAAATACATACCATTAGTGCTGCAGGACTTCTAAACGCAAATTACCGAGAACCATCTTTGGATTATGAGGCACTGTTGAATGCCTGTCTACGATTGACCCGAAACATGGAAGAAGTTGAAAAACTATTCCGGATCATGGTATTCAATGTGGCCATTAAAAATATGGATGACCATGCTAAAAACTTTTCGTTTCAGTATGTTGGCGGGGAGTGGAAGCTGTCGCCCGCTTATGATTTGTTACCTAGTGCCGGATTCAACGGTGAACATACTACTTCATTGAATGGTAATGGGAATCCCAGCAAACAGGACATGCTAACATTAGCAAGAACAGTCGGTATGAAACTCGATAAAGCTAATGGAATTATTGA
>CAZJZI010000071.1:2399-3790 GCA_964550435.1 uncultured Chitinophagales bacterium
ACCCACTCCCTCAAAAAAGTAGATAACGCAATCCTCAACGAAAATCCGACCAGGTTTGAGGTTCGCAGGAGGTTACGGAGTTGTGAATCGGTGACCCATGATTGTCCGGGTTGAAGTGCTAAGTCCTGGTCGACCCGAATGACCTGGTATCGATTGGCATGACGAATGAACCTTCCACCTTCGTCACTTTGAGTGAATTCATGAATGACGGTACCTGTCAATGGTGAACCATATTGATCAGTTTGTCCAGGATAACGCCAAAAGGAGGGAAGCATCACGCCTTGCGGACCCACTCCCATGCAGTTCTGGTGTGTGAGTAGATACTCGGTTTCGGGGCCATGATTACGGATACCCAGCTGGACAAGTCCGTCGGATGAGGCCTCCATGAGCGGCTGTATCCAGTGTGGATTCTCGCGACTTTGACAGTAGATGTCATACATGCGAACATGCAGTCCCTCCGGTTCGGAATCAATAATACCTTCGTCCGTCACTTTCCATCGTTTAAGCGATTGGATGGGAACAATGTTCCAGTCTTCAGATGGTGAAATTGCCTGGGCGGTAATTCCATAGTCGGGTTGAAATGCAGAGCCAGGCCTCGAAGCACCCGGAATCCGACTCCAGTCAAACAGGATCAACAACGATCTCAGGTCCGGATTCAAACACTCAGACTCACTCATCAGCTGAGACAGCTCCTCCACCGATGCCCAGACAAAATTTGATTCCGGTTCGAAAGCCTCTTCTGCCCACAGATAGCTCAGCACCTTGGTCTTTTGGAAGTAGCGATGCTCGAGATCGTATTGGGCCGTGGTGTAGAGCGGTAAAATTCCAGCAGAGTATCCAGAGAAATACTCGTAGTAGTGCGTTGCTTTTCCACCGTGTACACGCAGATAATTCGCTGCCGTTGACTGAATCGTGGGTCCATACTGATAAAAATTCGGATTTCCCGGCTCGAACCGGATTTGCAGCAACACGACCGGTTTATGGTCGATGTGAGAAAAAATGAGTCCGGTTAGTGCACTTTGAGGCTGATAAAGCATCAACTTCTCTTCGGAAGTCTGCTCAGAACGCATTCCGATCACCTGAAAGAATCCCTTTTTAAGATGAAAAAGGGCATTTTCATTCATAATCCATTGCTCATTATCCCATCCATTAATCCGATTGCACTTCAACGACGTATCGTGTTCCCGAAAATTCTGTAAACCGACAATTAAATGAGATTCTGAGGACATGGTTGGGTTGTAACAAAAAACTAATTTTTAAAATAGACCAGTTTCCAAGCGACAATCTAATCAAAAAATACGAAGTACATCTGTTGGGTTTATTGTGACAAACCTTCCTTGTCGGACTTCGAATTCGTTGTAGTCGTGCTCCAGCCAGTCGCTCATGACTCT